>DAOKYY010000067.1:5388-21198 GCA_035325905.1 Aggregatilineaceae bacterium
GGTCACGCGCTCATATTGCGGATCAGCGCCGTGGCGAAGGCGCTGGTGCCGACCTCGTTGGCGTTCGCCATCTGCCGCGCGAAATCGTAGGTGACGATCTTCTGGTCCAGCGTCTTCTCGTAGGCGCTGTTGATCAGCTCCGCCGCTTCCCACCAGCCGAGCCACTCCAGCATATTCACGCCGCTGAACATCAGCGAGCCAGGGTTGACCTTGTCCTGGTCGGTGTACTTCGGCGCGGTGCCGTGCGTCGCCTCGAACAGCGCCACTTTGTCGCCGATGTTGGCGCCGGGTGCGATGCCCACCCCGCCGACTTCCGCCGCGATCGCGTCGCTGAGATAGTCGCCGTTCAGGTTGGGCGCGACGACAATGTCGAACTCTTTGGGGCGCAGCAGCATGTGCTGGAACATGATATCCGCGATGCGGTCCTTGATCACGATCTTGCCGTCCGGCGCCTGGCCGTCGTATTTCTCCCACAGCTCGTCCTCGGTGATCGTCTGCTCCGCGAATTCCTCGCGCGCGACCTCGTAGCACCAGTTGCGGAAGGCGCCCTCGGTGAACTTCTGGATGTTGCCCTTGTGCACGATCGTGACGCTGCGCCGCCCGCGCTCCAGGGCGTAGCGCAGCGCGAAGCGCATCAGGCGCTTGGTCCCAAAGGCGCTGATCGGCTTGATGCCCAGCCCGCTGCCTTCGAAGAACTCCGCGCCCAGCTCCTCGCGCAAAAAACGCGCCAGCTTCTCATTCTCCGGCGTTCCGGCGGCGTACTCGATCCCGGCGTACACGTCCTCGGTGTTCTCGCGGAAGATCACGACATCGACTTCTTCGGGGTGGCGCAGCGGGCTGGGCACGCCCCGGTACCACTTCACCGGACGGATACAGGCGTACAGGTCAAGCTCCTGGCGCAGCGTGACGTTCAGGCTGCGGAAGCCGCCGCCGATCGGGGTCGTCAGCGGGCCTTTGATTCCGACCACGAACTCGCGCAGCGCCTCGAACGTCTCGGCGGGCATATAGTCGCCCCCGTAAACCTCGGCGGCCTTTTCGCCGGCGTAAATTTCCATCCAGGCGATCCGGCGCGCGCCGCCGTAGGCTTTCTCGACGGCAGCGTCCCAGATGCGCTTGGAGGCGGTCATGATGTCGCGCCCGATGCCGTCACCCTCGATGAAGGCGATGATCGGGTTGTCGGGCACGCACTGCGCGTCCCCCAGGCAGGTGATTTTCTGGCCGTCGGTCGGGACGACGATATGCTGGTAGCTCATGCTCGGCATGCTCCTTGTGGGTGTGACAGGCTGCTCAAATTCCATTTCATGACGGCCCCGGCGCGGGCCGCACGCCGGGCCGATCCGCGTATCAGTTCCGCCACTTGATTGTACAGCCGACCGCCGGCGTTGTCTCGACCGGGGGCGTCACGCCGGCCAGCACGGCGTCGAGCGCGTCGCGCAGGTAGGCGCGCTGCACCGCATCCGGCTGCTCGTAGTTGTCGTCGATTGCGCCGCGAAAGCGCAGCACGCCATCGCCGTCGAGCAGGTAGACGTGCGGCGTGCGCTCCGCGCCATACGCGCGCGCGACTTCCTGGCTTTCGTCGTGCAGATAGCGGAAGTTGAAGCCCTCATCCTGGGCGCGCTGTCGCATGGCGTCGAAGCTGTCGTCCGGGTAGCGCGTCGCGTCGTTGGGGTTGATCGCGACCAGCGCCACGCCGCGTGGCCCGTACTCACGCTGAAGCGCGATCATACGTCCTTCCCAGGCGCGGACGTAGGGGCAGTGGTTGCAGCTAAAGATCACGGCGACGGCGCGGTGATCGCGCAGCAGGTCGCTCAGGCGGTGCGTCTCGCCGTCCACGCCGGGCAAAACGAAATCCGGCGCGATCTGTCCAATCTCAAGCATCTTCTGTTCCTTTCGCGGTGTTGGGCGCGGCGGTTCCGGTCTGAGGCCCCGGTTGCGCCGCGAGAATGGCGCGGGCGATCATCGCGTGCGAGGGCAGCGGCGACGGGCGCCCGTCTTCGTGGAAGTACAGCCGGCACGTCAGGCGAGAGGGCAGTTCGGGCTGCGGATCGATGTCCTGCCCGTCGATCAGGATTGTTGGCGATCCGGCGAAGCCCCAGCGCTGCGCCTCGGTCTCAGTTGTGATCTCGATGCGCTCTACCTCTGCCACGATGCCTAGCTCGTCCAACACTTCGTGCAGGCGCCGCCAGGCGTCAGGATGCGAGGGGCAGTCTTCCCAAAAGAGAAATTGAATCTGCATACGCTCGTCCAATCGGGTGCAAACAGGCGGTGACAGCGGGCTGAATGCGGGGGCAAAGCGGCCACCTTGTACGAATATACCGGCTTTGCGCGCGGATTCCAACGCGGGCGAGGTGGTCGATGCGGGACGATTCGGGGCGATTGAGTCAAGAATCGACCGTGTTGCAGCCGGTTCCCCTCTCCCTTGCCCGGCACGAACGCGCCTCACGGTTCCGTTTCTAAGTTGGAGAAGGGGAAAGGCCAAGCGCCGCGAGGCCAGGGACGAGGTAAAGCGGTGGGATGCATTTGATACGTTTTTCCAGCGGCGTCAGGCACGCCAAGTGGTAAGGCTTGGCGCGGGGTGTATACTTAAGGGGTAGGGAGCGGGACTCCTCAACTTTTTTTCTCGTTCGAGTGCGACGAAAGCCGGTGCCATGCTGTGGCTGTGCGCCTATTATGGGCTGCTGCTCGGCGGCCTAGCGACAATGCTGGTGGATGGGTTGGGCCGGGCCGCGTTCCTCGCGTATTACGCCGGGATGCCGCTTGGCGCGCTGGCCGTTTGGGGGCTGAACCGGCGGCGGCTGACGGCGCTTGGCTGGTCGGCCTATCCCGGCGTGGCGCGCGATTTAGCGCTGGGCATTACTGGCGCGGCGGCGGCGGTGGGGCTGGTGGCGGCGCTGCTCGCGGCGGCGGGATGGGCCTCGCCGGGCGACCCGCGCGCGGGGGTGGCGCGGTTTCTGGCCGTGCTGGCGGCGCAGCAGGCGCTGGTCGCAGGGTTCGAGGAGCTGGCGTTTCGCGGGGTGATCCAGGCGCTGCTCGTCGACCGGCTGGGTGTGGCGCGCGGCGTGGCGATGGCGGCGGCCCTGTTCGGGCTGTTCCATCTGCCCAACCTGATTTACCAGGAGGTTCCCGCCAGGCTGATCCCGGTCGCGCTGTTGAATCTGACGGTGATGGGAATCGTCTTCGGGGCGGTGTTCGAGCGCGGCGGGCGGCGGCTCGCGCTGCCGTTCGCGCTGCACCTGGGCTGGAACCTGGCCGCGTACACGCTCGAAGATGGTTTCCGGCTGAGCCTGACCGGCCCTGAGGCGCTGGCGGGCCGTCCGGTGTGGTTCCCGGAGACGGGCTTGGCGAGCCTATTAGGGCTGGCGTTTGTGGCCTGGGTGGCGCGGGCGCTGGCCGCGTCGCAGCGACAGCGCCGGGGCTGGGCGCGGGACAGGCAGGGAGCGTAATGAGCGCATGGCGCTATCGTGACGACATCTTGCGCGCGCTTCCGAACGCGCTGATGGTGCTGGACGGGGCGACGCTGCGCGTCTGCTACGCAAACCCTGCCGCCGAGCGGCTCATTGGTTCATCGGGTGAGGCGCTGGCCGGGCGCGCGCTGGTCGATTTTTGCCTGCCATCCGAGCAGAAGCGGGTGGAGCAGGCGCTGCGCGATCTACGCACCGGCCAGTCCCTGCGGCTGCGGGAGACGCTTCGAGTTAGCGGCGACCGCGAGGTGGAAGCCGAGATCATCGTTCACGTGACGCTGCTGGAAGATGAGCCGAGCTTCCTGGTGGACCTGCGCTCGCTGGAAATCGAGCGCGAGGCCAAGAACCTGATCCAGCCAGCGGCCACGCGTCATGAGGCGCTGTTACAGGGCGTGGCGAATGCGACCAACCGCCTGATGCAGCCGGGAAGCTATGACCGGGTGGTGCGCGAGGCGCTCGCGATAGTCGGCGAGGCGTCCGGGACTGGCTCGATCGCGGTTTACCAGGCGATCACTGCCTCCGAAGCGCAAGATTTGAGCGAACGCGAGCCGGAGATTGTGTTCGTCCGACAGCAGCGCTGGGCGCGCGCCCCCGCCAACGCGCCTCACCCGGAGGTTTTCCCGGAAGACCTGGCGGTGCGTCGGGATGGGCTGGACGAGCTGTACGCGCGCCTGGCCCGCTACGAAGTGATCTACGGCACGGCGGAGACGCTGCCCAGCCTGCGCGCCAGCCTGTTCCGCCGGGTTGCGGCGCGCTCGCTGATGATCGCGCCGATCTTCATCGACGTCAGCCTGTGGGGCTTCATCGGGCTGGACGACGTGCGCGCCGCGCGCGCGTGGCTGCCTGAGGAAGCCAGCGCGCTGCAAACGCTGGCGGCGAGCATCGGCGCGGCCAAACAGCGCGAGCAGATCGAGCTAAAGCTACGCCACGAGCGCGAGGTGGCCGATACGCTGCGCGAAGTGGGCGCGGTGCTCACCTCGACGCTGGAGCTGGACGAGATGCTGGCGCGGCTGCTGGACCAGGCGCGGCGCATCGTGCCGTTTGACTCGGCCAACGTGATGCTGGTCCGCGATGGCGTGGCGCGGATCGTGCACTGCACCGGGCACGACACGTTTGGCGTCGCGCTGGACGAGGTGCGCAAGGTCTCATTTCCGCTGGACGATTCGGCCTATATTGGGCCTATCGTGGCGCAGGGCGCGCCGCTGATCCTGCCGGATGTGCGGGAATGCTCGCGCTGGCGGAACACGCCGGGCACAGCGCACATCCGCTGCTGGCTGGGGATGCCGTTCCTCGTGCGGGGCGAGGTGGTCGGCCTGTTCGCGCTGGACTCGACCACGCCGAACTTTTACACCGACGAGCATATTCGCATGTTAATGCCGTTCGCCCAGCAGGCCGGGATCGCCTATGAGAACGTCCGGCTGTACGAGCAGCAGCGCGCGCAGGCGGTCGAGCTGGCCGCGCGCCTGGAGCAGCTCGACGCGCTCTACGCGGCCAGCCAGTCGATCCTCTCGTCGCTGGACCTGGACGTGATCCTGCAACGCTGCGCCGAGCAGATGAACCGCCTGACGCGCTCGACCAGCACGTCCATTTGCAGCTTCGACCCCCATACCCGGTCGGGCGTGGTGCAGGCCATCTGGCCGGAGCCATCTGCGGGCGACGCGACGGTATCTTGCCGGCCCGGCGACCGCGTCGACTTCGGATCGCCGATGCTCGAAGCCGCCATCGACCGGCATAAGGTGATACGCCTTTCCGCCGCGCAAGCGCGTCGCGCGTTTCCCGACCGGCTGCCTCTCAGCGTAAAACACGAGCTGGTCGTCGTGCCGGTCTTCAGCCAGGCGCGCCCGCTCGGCGTGGCCGTGCTGCGCGACGATCCGGCGCACACCTTCACCTCGGACGACCTGCAAACCTGCCGCGTGCTGGCGAGCCAGGCGGCAATCGCCTTCGAGCAGGCCCTATTGTTCAGCGACATTCGCGAGCTGGAGCGGATCAAATCCGAAATGATCCGCCTCGCCTCGCACGACCTGCGCGGCCCGCTGACGCGGCTACAAGCCTACCACCAGCTCCTGACTTCGCAGTACGAGACGCTCTCACCCGAGGCCCGATTGAATTACTTGCGCCAGGGCGGCGAAACCGTCGCCGAGATGCAACAGATCGTGACCAACCTGCTCTCGCTGGAGCGAATCGAAGAACAGCACCGCCTGGCGCAACCGGTCGTCTGGGCGGACGTGATCACGCGCGCGGTCGATTTAGTGCGGGCGGACCTGGCCGAGAGCCGCTGCACGCTGGAGGTTGACTGCTCCCAGCCGCTTCCGAACGGGCGCGGCGACCCGATCCGGCTGGAGCGCGCGCTCGCCAATCTGCTTTCGAACGCCATTAAATACACCCCTGCGGGCGGGCAGATTGTCGTGCGCGGAGTCTACAAGGACTATGGGGATCAACCGTGCGTGGCGGTTGAGGTCGAGGACACCGGGATAGGAATTCCGCTCGACCAGCAGGACCGTCTCTTCGAGCCGTTTTTCCGCGTCGAGGCCGATGCCGACATTCCAGGGTTGGGCCTGGGGCTGTCAGTCGTCAAAGCGGCGGTGGCCTACCACAATGGCAGCGTGTATGTGGACAGCGAGCCGGGCCAGGGCAGCCTGTTCGGCTTCCGCATCCCGGTTTAACCCCCCGCGATATATGGAAAAATCGAAATCCGGTCGCCGGGCTGGAGCACGGCCTCGGCTTCGGCGTGCGCGCCGTTGACCGCCAGGTGCCACATCGGGGTATGCTCGCGCAGCGCCGGAAGCTCGGCCAGCAGGCCATCGACCGCCGCGCCGAGCGTCGCGCCGGGCGGTAGATCGAGCGTGACCACGTCGCGCCCGGCCGCCGCCCGCAGGCTCGCCAGCAGGCGGACCTCGATCCTCATACCTCGCCCTCGCCGTCGTCAATGTCTTCTGTCAGCGCGGCCCCGCGCTGCCGCTCGCGGCGCTGCACCTCGGCCTTAAGCTGCCCGCAACCCGCCTGGATGTCGATCCCGCGCCGCACGCGGACCGTGCTCGGCACGCGGTGGCGGGTCAGAATCTGCTGGAAGGCGGCGACGCGCGCCGGGTCAGAGGGGCGGCCCGCGTACTGTTGGGTCGGGTTGAGCGGGATCAGGTTCACGTGCGCCTTTACCCCTTCGAGCAGCTTGCCCAGCCGCTCGGCCTGCTCCGGCGTGTCGTTTTCGCCCGCGATCAGCGCCCACTCGAACGTGACGCGCCGCCCGGTCCGCGCGATGTAGTCGCGCACGGCGTCCATCAGCTCGGCCAGCGGCCAGCGCCGGTTGACCGGCAGCAGCTTGCCGCGCTCCTCATCGGTCGCGGCGTGCAGGCTGATCGCCAGCTTGACCTGCAAGCCTTCTTCGGCGAACTGGCGGATCGCCGGGACCAGGCCGACGGTGCTGACCGTGATATGCCGCTGGCCGATGTTCAGCCCGTGCGGGTCGTTGAGGCGCGCGATCGCTTCGAGCGTGGCGTCATAGTTGTGGAACGGCTCGCCCATGCCCATCAGCACGACGTTGCTCAGGCGCTCGCCCTCGGCTTCCAGCTGGCGCGCGAAGATCAGCGCCTGCTCAACGATCTCCCCGGCGGTCAGGTGCCGGGCGAAGCCCATCTGGCCGGTCGCGCAGAAGACGCAGCCCATCGCGCAGCCGGCCTGCGTGCTGATGCAGGCGGTGCGGCGCTGGTCGTCGTACTCCATCAGGACGCTCTCGATCACCTGGCCGTCCGGCAGGCGCAGCAGGCGCTTGACGGTCTGCCCGTCGCTTGACCGCATTTCTGTGACTGGCTCCAACCGCTGGAGAGCGAACTCCTCGTCCAGACGGGCGCGCAGGTCGGTAGGCAGGCTGGTCATCGCCGCGAAGCCGGTCGCCTTGCGGACGTAGAGCCATTCCCAGAGCTGCCGCACGCGATAGCCCGGCAGCCCCCACACGCCGAGCAGCGCGCTCAGCTCGTCCAGCGAAAAATCGTAGATCGGTTTCTTCACGCGAGGTCCTCAGTCATCGGCTGACATTCTTATCCTCACCGGCGCAGCAACAGGCCGAGCGCGATCAGCAGCAGCGCCCCGCCCGAAACCAACAGGACGGCTCCCAGCGTCGCGGTGCGATCCAGCGGCGCCTCGGCGCTGGAGGGAACCGGCGCAGCGGCGGCCACACGCGGCGTGGCGCTCGGCAGGCTGCCCGGCGGCAGCGGCGTGTTCGTTGGCGCGAGACGCTGCGTTGGCGGCGCTTGCATCACGATCACCTGCGGCGCGACGTTGCCGAGCAGCGTCGGCGTGGGTGAGGGCGCGGGGGATGGCGTGCGGCCTGGCGTAATACCCGGCGTGCGCGTCGCGCCTGGCGTCGCGCGAGGCGCTGTCGTCGCAACTGCGATCGGCGCCAGCGCCACTGGCTGGTAAAGTGTTCGCGCCACGGCGCGCCCGGCGTCGCCGGACACAGCCCACTGCGTCCATGTGTCCCATAGCCCCGCCGGGAGCGTCTCGTCCAGCGCGGCCAGCGCCTCGTCGAACGTCGCGCCACCGGCCAGCGCGCGGGCGATCTCAAACGGTGTGCCGCCCCCGTAACGGTCGGCCAGGTAGCGTACCAGCACGGCGCTCTGCGCCTGCCACAGAGCGCGCTCGGCGGGGGGGGCGTCCGGCGGAAGCTCGCGCGCCAGGGCTTCGTCGGGCAGCAGCACCTCATCGCGCAGGGCGGCGCGCACCTGTTCCAGCGCCGCCAGGTCGCCGCGCGGGCGATAGAGCGCCGCCAGCCCCGCCGCGAACCACGCCGGGGCCGCCGCGTCCGCCTCGTCCCACCACGCGGCGTAGGTCTCCTGCGCCATGCGCGCCGCGAGTTGATCGCGCAGCTCGCTGAAGCCGAGCGAGGGACGCTGCACGAACGTTATCCCCGCCGCGTCGTAGACCCGCCGGTACTGGTCCGGCCCGCAGCCGAAGACCTGCGCGTTTTCCGGCGAGCGGACGCCCGGCGCGCGCGCGCCGGTCTGCGGATCGTCCAGCGGCGGGCAAAGCGGCGCGGCGGGGTCGTAGATCGCGAACTCGAACGCTAGCTCTCGCCCGGTGCGCGCGCGCAGCGCATCCAGGACCGGCTCCAATTCGGCGCGAATGCCCGCGCCGTTCAGGCGATCGTTGTGCCAGTGCAGCGTCAGCGGCGGCTCGCCCGTGGCCTGCCAGGTGAAGCGCGGATCGACATAATCAATTGTGCCGCTGGCGGACGAGAGCGCGCCGCCGTCCGTCTCGACCGCCCAAACATAGTCAATGGGCGTGAACGGGCGCGGGTAGGGCGGATGATCCAGCGTCCAGGTGATGATCAGCTCGGCGAAGGCGTCTTCGCCGCGCAGCACGGCGGCGCGCGCGCCCTCGATCTCGAAGGCGCGCAGCGTCTCGCCCGCCTGCGAGACAATCAGCGCGGCGCGGTTGATCGTCTCCGGCGCGATCTCGACGCCTGCCACGAACTGGATCGCGGCCGGAAAGACCACCACCGCGCGCGTAGCGGCGATGCTGCCGCGCGCGGCCTCGCCCGGCGCGCCGTCCTGCGCTCCAGCGCGTAGCGGCGACGCGAGCAGCAGCGCGCTCGCGATCAACGCCATCGGAGCACACCAGCCCGCCGCGCGTTTGATCTTCCGCATCAGCCTGTTCCTTTTCGTGCGTTCGCGCCCTGAATCCTAGCACCATCTCGGCGCGCTGTCACCCGCAGAGAAGCGCGCGCCCCGGTGACGCTGCGCCGGGGCGCGGGGAACAGCGCCGCAGACCGCGGGCAGGCTAGCGTCCGAACGGCGTGACGGTTGGGAAGGTGAACATCGTCGGCGTCGGGAAGAGCGTCGGCGCGGCTTCCGATGCGCCGAGCCAGACGCGCCAGCGCGCCTCGATGTCGCTCGCGCTGAGGCCGGTGACTTGTTCCAGCGCGACGTTGCGCGCCACTCCCCCGCGTATCAGCCGCATGACCTCGCGGTGCGCCTCGATGCCGTAGGTGTCCGTCAGCCACAGCCAGAAGCTATAGCCGATGTCGTAGCCGTCGCGGGCGTTAACGCCCCGGATCGAGGGGCCGGAGCCGTCGAGCAAGGCGGGCAGGCGTCCGCTGGCCGCGATAGCGCGCACATGGGCCAGATAGTCGTATTGCTGGTTGGCTTCGAAAAAGGTCGCGTTGCCCTCGTTGAACCAGCTCACCGGCAGGAAGCCGACGAATTCGTCCTGGTAGATGTGCGCGATCTCATGCGGGACGGTGCCGTATGCCAGGTCGCGGTAGTCGTTGCCGCTGACGCGCTGGACGGTCGCGCCCCAGTCGGAGACGGTCGTGCCGAGCACGCGCGGGTTGACCTCGCCGATCTGCCACTCGACCCAGGCGTCGTTGTCGCCAAAGAGGATGGCGCGCGGCTTGTAGGAGAGCAGATCGCCCCACGCCGTGCGGAACAGCTCGCGTTGCTGGGCCATCGCATCGACTACCATCGCGCCGACCTCTTCGGGCAGGCTCTCGGTGAAGACGATGATGTCGTCGCCCTCGGTGCGGGTCCACTCGCGGGTGTTATCGGCGTACTCCACGCTCACCGGCTCGGACTGAAAGCTGTTGCCCGCGGTGTCGGTCGCCTGCCAGGTGTACGTTACGCCCAGCCAGGGCGGCACCGCGTCCCCGCCGCTGGCTTCCCAGGTCGCAACCCAGCGGCCGGCGGCGGCGTCGTAGCGGGCCGGGCGGCTGCGCTGCGTGCCCGGCGCGTGCGACCACACGACGCGGGCGCGCGCCACCTCGCCCGCGCTGCTGGCGATCTGCGCGCTGAAGCGGAAGCCAGCCGGGTAGAGGCTGGTAAATTCGTCGCTCGCAAACGTCCATTGCGCGCCGGTCTCTCCGGTTCCCTCGGTCTCATTCGCGGGCGTCGGATAGGGCGTGCCGGTCGGATACGGCGTCTGGGTCGGGTAGGGGGTCTGCGTGGGCGCTGGAGCCTGGGCGAGCGCCTGGAACGCCGCGCTGCCCAACAGCGCCGCGACGAGCGCGCCAGCCAGCAGGATCAGCGCAACACGGGCAGATAAACGGGTCTTTCGCATCATGGCTGCTCCAATCCTCAGGCAATCATGTTCAGCGTATTCGCTCCAAAAGCAGAAGCAGTCTGTACTTGGCGGCAACATCTCGCTGGCCGCCGGGCGCTGCTAGAGGCCGTTCCGTTCCCACGCCGCGCGCAGCGCGCGCAGGTCGTCGAACACCGCGTCGGCGCGGATGCTTTCCGCCTGCGCTTCTTCGGCGGTCGTGATCCCGGTCAGGACCAGCGCGGCGCGCAGCCCGGCGCGCTGCGCGCCCAGAATGTCCGTGTCAAGCCGGTCGCCGATCATCAGGGTCGTCTCCGGCGTCGTGCCGAGGCGCTCGACCGCCACCTCGAACATCCCCGGCTCCGGCTTGCCGATGACGACCGGCGGGACATCCGTCGCCGCCGTGATCGCGGCCAGAACGGTGCCCGCGCCGGGCACCAGACCTTCGGGCATCGGGAAGGTGCGGTCCGGGTTGGTGCCGACAAAATCCGCCCCCGCGCGGATGCGCTCCGCCGCAATCCGGATCTTGTCGTAGGTCAGTTGCCGGTCCAGCCCGGCGACGACGACGCGCGCCGTGTGCGGGTCGAAGGGAAATCCCTTTTCGGCCAGCGCCTGGTGCAAACCAGTCTCGCCCACCACGTAAAGCGGCGTCTCAGCGGGATAGCGGCGGCTGAGATATTCCGCCGTCGCGACCGCCGAGGTGATGATCTGCGCCGGACCAGCGGGTACTCCGGCCTGCGCCAGCCGGGACATGTACGCCTCGACCGTCGCGGTGCTGTTATTGGTCGCCAGCGCGTAGGGAATCGCACGCGCCTGCAAGAAGGCGAAGAACGCCTCGACCCCCGGCAGCGGCAGGCCGCCGCGCCACAGGACGCCGTCCATGTCCAGCACGACGGCACGGATAGAGCCAAAATCGAGCGTCATATGATCCTTATACGAGAGACAAGTCTCATTGGGTGAACCGTCTTGGGCGGCCCTGCGCGCCGCGATCGTGGCTCACGCGCGGGGACAGGTGCGAGTTACGGGTGTGATTATAGCATTCTGTCCCCGGCGCGGCAGGCGCGCCCCGTTTCCGCGCGGCAGAGGTTCCAGATATAATGGAACCAGGCTGCCCGCGCCCGGCAGGTTGGCGCGACGGTGCGATGTACACTAAGATAGCCGGTATGCGCACACGCGCGACGAGACCAACCGGGATTCGGGTATCCGGCGGCACAGATGGATTTCGGAGCCGACAACGCGCCACCCGCAGCACGAGGGGGTGTTGAATGCAAAAGTGTTCAAACTGCGGACAGCAGAACCGGCCGGGCGTCATCTTCTGCGAGAATTGCGGCGCCAGCCTGATCGGCAAGCTGCCGCTGAGCACGAAGGCGCTTGATTCGACTGACAGCGAGCAGGCCGAGCTGGGCATCGACGCCAGCATCCTGACAGATGTCACGATCCAGGGATCGGCGACGTTCGAACAGGGGATGGGCTTGCGGCTGGAGGTCGAGGGCAGCCCGGACCCAATTCACTTCACCCCCAAGCCGGAGACGATCTTCGGACGCCGTGACCCGGCGACGGGCGACAAACCGGACATTGACCTGACGCCATACGCCGGGTACCGGATGGGCGTCAGCCGCCGCCACGCCGCGATCCGCCCCGGCGACGAGAGCGGCCTGGACCTGTGGGACCTCGGCAGCAGCAACGGCACGTTTCTGAACGGGCAGCGCCTCAGCGCGCACCGGCCGTACCGCCTGCGCGACGGCGACGAAATCCGCCTGGGGCAGATGGTGATCCGGCTCCATTTCGAGCGCGAGTCGTCGCGCACGCCGGTTCCCGCGCCGGCCCTGGCCCAGCCAGAGACACCGCCCGCTCCCGTGCCGGGGGTTGAGCGCCCGACCAAGCCGGTCCCGCCGGAACCCGCTCTCGCCGGGGCGCCAGCCGCTTCACCCGCCGAACAACCGGCAGCGGAACCCGCCGCGCCGTCCGCCGAGAAACCGGCTGAGATCGCTGCCGCGCCGGAGCAGCCGCCCGCCGAGGCTGTGGCCCTGGCGGAACAGCCCGCGCCCGCAACCACGCCGCCTGCCGCGTCCGCCAGGCCGGAGAAACAGGCGGCTCCCGCGCCGGAAGCGCCCGCTGAAAGCGAGCCTGCCGCCGTGCCCGCGCCGCCGGACTCGCCACTCACCGAGCCGCCGGTCGCGACGACGCCCGAAGCGCCCGCGCCAGCCGAGCCATCGCTCCCGGCCGAGCCGCCTCAGCCGCCAGTCGAGCCGCCCAAACCCGGCGACGAAAAAAGCGGCTGACCGGAGCCTGCCACTCTCTTTTGAGGGGGGGCGCCGGGTGCGACCGCCCGGCAACAGCCTATTCCTCTTGCATCGGGATGCGAATACCGTGCCGCCGCGCCGCGTCGAGCGCCTCAGGATAGCCCGCGTCCGCATGGCGCAGAATGCCCATGCCCGGATCGGTCGTCAGCACGCGCTCCAGGCGACGCGCTGCTTCCGGTGTGCCGTCGGCCACGATCACCTGCCCGGCGTGCTGGCTGTAGCCGATCCCCACGCCGCCGCCGTGATGGAAGCTGACCCACGTCGCGCCGCCGACCGCGTTGATCAGCGCGTTGAGAATCGCCCAGTCGGAGACGGCGTCGGTCCCGTCGCGCATCCCTTCCGTCTCGCGGTTGGGCGAGGCGACCGACCCGGCGTCGAGGTGGTCGCGCCCGATCACGATCGGCGCTTTAACCTCGCCGGACGCGACCAGCGCGTTAAACGCCAGCCCGGCCCGCGCCCGCTCGCCGTAGCCCAGCCAGCAGATGCGCGCCGGCAGCCCCTGAAATTCTACGTCGCGCTGCGCCATGCGAATCCAGCGCGCCAGGTGCTCGTCTTCGGGAAACAGCGCCAGGATCGCCTCGTCGGTGCGGTAGATGTCCGCCGGGTCGCCGGAGAGCGCCACCCAGCGGAACGGCCCCTTGCCCTCGCAGAACAGCGGGCGGATGTAGGCCGGGACGAAGCCGGGATAGTCGAAGGCGTTGCTCACCCCGGCGTCGTAAGCGCGCTGGCGCAGGTTGTTGCCATAGTCGAAGACGACCGCGCCGCGCGCCTGAAAGTCGAGCATCGCCTGGCAGTGGACGGCCATCGAGCGGCAGGCGCGCTCGGCGTAGAGCGCCGGGTCTTGCTCGCGCAGGGCCAGCGCCTCGTCGAAGGCCAGGCCGTGCGGCAGATAAGAGAGCGGGTCGTGCGCCGAGGTCTGGTCCGTGACCACGTCCGGCGTGATCCCCATCTTGACCAGGCGCGGGAAGATGTCCGCCGCGTTGCCGATCAGACCGACCGAGCGGGGCTGCTGGCGGTCCCTGGCGTCTAGCACGCGCTCCAGCGCGACTTCCAGATCGGTCACGACCTCGTCCACGTAGCGCATCCGCAGGCGGCGCTCGGCCATGCGCGGATCGATCTCGACGATCAGCGCGGCGCCCTCGTTCATGGTGACGGCCAGCGGTTGCGCGCCGCCCATCTCGCCCAGACCGGCGGTCAGCACGAACTTGCCCTTCAGGCTGCCCCAGCCCTCCTGGCGCGCCAGCGAGCCGAGCGTTTCGTAAGTGCCTTGCAGGATGCCCTGCGTGCCGATGTAGATCCACGAGCCGGCGGTCATCTGGCCGTACATGATCAGCCCCTGGCGCTCCAGCGCGTCGAAGTGCTCCTGCGTCGCCCAGTGCGGGACGAGGTTGGAGTTGGCGATCAGCACGCGCGGGGCGTCGGGGTGCGTTTTGAAGACGCCGACCGGTTTGCCGGACTGGACGAGCAGCGTCTCGTCATCTTCGAGCGCGCGCAGGCAGCGCACGATGGCGTCGAACGCCTCCCAGCTGCGCGCCGCCCTCCCGCGCCCGCCGTAGACAATCAGGTTGGCGGGGTCTTTGGCGACATCGGGATCGAGATTGTTCATCAGCATGCGGAGCGCGGCTTCCTGCTGCCACCCCTTGCACGACAGCGCCGTGCCACGCGGGGCGCGAATTTCGCGGGTCATAATCGTCTCCTAACACTTGACGGCAAAGATTCTTGGGCGGCTATTCTAGCACCGGCTCCGGCAAAACGGTACCGCAGCGGCGCAGCAGGCACGCTGGATCGATTGACAGCAATCGAACAAATGTGCTATTCTTATGATAAGAATCACTGATATAACCCATATGTCACGATCAGGCGCGAGAGAACGAGGAACCGTCTATGTGCCGCAACATCAAGCCGCTCTTCAATTTCGATCCGCCAGTGACCGAGGTCGAGATCCGCTCCGCGGCGTTACAATACGTCCGCAAGGTGAGCGGCTTTCATAAGCCCTCGCGGGCCAACGAAGCGGCCTTCTACGCCGCCGTTGACGCCATCTGCGCCGCCTCGCGCGCGCTGTTCGACGCGCTGGAGACGAGCGCGCCGCCGCGCAATCGCGAGGTCGAGGCCGCGCGGGCGCGGGCGCGCGCCGCTCAACGGTACGTTAGGGCGCAGGAGCCGCGCCTGGGAGGTTAGCCGATGCCAAAAAGTGCCGGTGAAAAGGAGTGAGCCATGCGCCAGGTGATCTACTCGATGATGGTGACGCTCGACGGCTACATCGCGGCGCCGAACGAGGGGCTGGAATGGGGAAACGTCGACGAGGAGCTGCACCGCTTCGCCAACGACCAGGAACGGCAGATGGGCGGCCATCTGTACGGCCGGCGCATGTACGAAGTGATGACCTTCTGGTCCACTCCCGCGCCGGACAGCCCATCGGCGCCGGACTACATCCGCGAGTACGCGCAGATCTGGCGCGCGATACCGAAGGTCGTCTTCTCGCGGACGCTGGACAAAGTCGAGGGAAACGCGCGGCTGGTCCGCGACGACGTCGCGGGGGAAGTCATGAAGCTCAAAGCGCAGCCGGGCGGCGATCTGGTTGTCGGCGGCGCGGGGCTGGCGGCGAGCTTCGCGCAGCTTGGCCTGATTGACGAGTATCAGTTGTTCATTCACCCCGTGATTCTGGGGCGTGGTAAGCGGATGTTCGCCGAAGTCGATCGCGTAAGCAACCTGCGGCTGGTGGACACGCACCGGTTTAGCTCCGGCGTGATGTTTCTGCGCTACGCGCTCGCGCCCGACGGTTGAGTCCTCTACCACGCGGGGCGGGGCGCCGGACAGCAGAACGCCGGAGACCGCCCCGTGTCTGCTCGACACGATTTCCAGCCTCGGACGGTTGATTGATTGCCCCAGGGGGGACCGGCGGACACATCTGACCTTCCGCATCAACGAGAAGAGCACGGACCTGCCATCAACATCGGCGCAGGGGCTAGAGCTTGTGATGCACTTTACCCGGGGTCAACCGGGCATCCGGTCTGTTTTTC
>DAOKYY010000068.1:0-12570 GCA_035325905.1 Aggregatilineaceae bacterium
CCGCGAAGGCGGCCTCACCGTCGGCGCCGGCGTCATTACCGAAATCCTGGAATAAATCCGTTCAGGGGCCGGCAGCGCGGCTCGCCGGCCCCTGTTCTCGACCAATCGTCGAGCAGGTGTGAGTGAGTTATGGCCAAGAAGAAAGACATCCGGATGGTGATCCACCTCGCTTGCACGGAGTGCAAGGAGCGGAACTACACCTCCATGAAGAACCGGCGGAACGACCCGCAGCGCCTTGAGCTACAGAAATACTGCTTGCGCTGCCGGAAGCATACGCTCCACCGCGAGACCAAGTGAGATCGGGTGCGCTAAGCGCTTAGTGAGTTGTGTCGGGGTGGAAGCTCGCCCCATGATCCAGGGGAGTAGCTCAATTTGGCAGAGCAACGGTCTCCAAAACCGTAGGCTGCGGGTTCGAGTCCTGCCTCCCCTGCCTAACCAAACCACTCGCTACGATTAGACACCGTCCTCGCGACGGTGTCTTAGATATGGGCGATTGAGATTATTGCCGAGGAGCTTATTGTGGCACGTACACGCACCCGCAGCATCAACGAGCCGGCTGAAAACGGGGATACGCCTGCGCCGTCCACCCGCCGCCGCAATACCGGCGACGCCGTGACTGACGCCGCGCGGCGCGATCGCAGCGTCACAGCTGCTCGCCAGCCCGCCAAGCCGCGCGCCCAGTCGCAGAGCCTGGTCGAGCGCATCCCGGTCGTGCGCAGCATCGCCAGCTATCTGCATGGCGTCCGCACCGAGCTGGGGAAGGTTACATGGCCGACCCGCGAGGAAACAATGCGCCTGACCGGCGTGGTCCTGGGCGTCACCATCGCGTTCTCGATCGCGCTGGGCCTGCTCGATACCTTCCTGACGTGGTGGTTCCAGCAAGCATTCCATCCTGACTCAGAGACGACCTTCCTCATCATTGCCCTGGTGGTTGCTGCGCTCGTTGGCGGCACATGGACGGTGCTCCGCAACCGGATATGACCGCTGGCGGTCCGCTAAACGGCGGCCCGCCAGATGTGTGGAGGATCGTGGCCGTAAGCTAAGTGACGACGCCCGCTGGCGCTGAGTGTAAAGGCTGTAGCGATGTTTGTTGACGATTATCAAGACGACGACGTGGACTTCGACCCGGAGCCGCTCTACCTGGACGAAGACGACGGCGAGACGCTGCCCAGCGAGCGCGACGATTCCTCGGACGCCGAAACCCCTGGCGTGAGCACCCGGCTGGATGGCCTGGATGTCGAGGAACACGACGACGAGCGTCACTGGTACGTCGTGCACTGCTACTCCGGGCAAGAGAACAAGGTCCGCCACGCCATCGAGCAGCGGATCGAGACGATGGGGATGCAGGACAAGATCTTCGACGTGGTCGTGCCGACCGAAGAAGAGATCGAGGTCCGCGAGGGCAAGCGCCGCACCATCGAACGCCGCGTCTTTCCCGGCTATATCCTGGTCCAGATGCTGATGGACGAGGACTCGTGGTACGTGGTGCGCAACACGCCCGGCGTGACGGGGTTTGTCGGCATGGGCAACGAGCCGACGCCGCTCCGCCCGGAAGAAGTCGCCCAGATTATGCGGCGGATGGAAGCCGAAGCGCCGAAGATCAAAGTCACCTTCCGCCCCGGCCAGAAAGTCCGCATTATCGACGGCCCGTTCAACGACTTTATCGGAACGGTCGGCGATATTGATATGGAAAAAGCGAAAGTGCGCGTGCTGGTATCGTTCTTTGGCCGCGAGACGCCGGTCGAACTCGACTTCTTGCAGGTCGAAAAAGCCTAGCGCGCGGCGCTGCGTGATCCTTTGACCGCTGGCGGTCCATGCGCGGGCCGCCTCTGTCCACCACCCGAAAGAGTAAGGAACGAGAACATGGCTAAGAAAGTCAAAGCTGTCGTCACCCTGCAAATCAACGCAGGCAAGGCCAACCCTGCGCCGCCGATCGGTCCGGCCCTGGCGCAGCACGGTATTAACCTGATGGGCTTCTGCAAGGAATACAACGCCCGCACGAGCAACCGGATCGGCGAGGTTGTGCCGGCCGAGATCACGATCTTTACCGACGGCTCGTTCCGGTTCATCCTGAAAAGCCCGCCGACTGCCTTCCTGATCCGCCGCGCCGCCGGGTTGGAGCGTGGTTCCGCCGCGCCGAACAAGGACAAGGTCGGCAAGCTGACGCGCCAGCAGGTCCGCGAGATCGCCGAGATCAAGATGAAGGACCTCAACGCGATCGACATCGAAGGCGCCATGCAGCAGATTGAAGGCACTGCCCGCAGCATGGGCGTCGTCGTCGAAGGCTAAGCAACAGCTCGCATTGCTCATTGGATACTGTGGGAGGGCGCGCGTCGCCCGCTGACACCACAAGGAGACACAACGCACATGGCACACGGAAAGAAGTACCTGGAAGCAGCTCAGAAGATTGACCGCGACGAGCTGTACACCCCCGAAGACGCGATCCGTCTCGTCAAGGAAACGGCCTACGCCAAGTTTGACGAAACGGTGGAGCTGCACCTGCGTCTGGGCATCGACCCGCGCCACAGCGACCAGCAGATCCGCACGACGGTGCTGCTGCCGCACGGCCTGGGCAAAACCGTCCGCGTCCTGGTCTTCGCGGAAGGCGAAGCCGCCCGTATCGCGCAGGAAGCGGGCGCGGACATCGTCGCCGACGACGAAGTGATCGCCCGGATCAACGACGAAGGCTGGACCGAGTTCGACGTGGCGCTGGCCGTGCCGGACATGATGCGCAAGATCGGGCGCCTGGGTAAGGTGCTGGGCCGCAAGGGCCTGATGCCCAACCCGAAAGCGGGCACCCTGATCCCGGCGGAAGACATTCCGCGTGCGATTGAAGAGGCGCGCGCGGGCCGTATTGAGTTCCGCAACGACAAGACCGCCAACATCCATGTGCCGATTGGCAAGACCAGCTTCTCCGAGGAGCAGTTAATCGGCAATATGGCCGCCGTGATGGACGCCGTGCGCCGCGCGCGCCCCAGCTCGGCGAAGGGCACGTTCCTCCGCCGCGCGGTGCTCACCTCGACGATGGGGCCGGGCATCAAGCTCCAGCCCATGCTGGCGCTGAACCTGACCACAGCCACGGCGTAAGACTTTCTTGGCCGTTTGAACTGGCACCACCCGACCGGAAGGGGCGCAATTCCCTTCCGGTTTTTTCGTCCCGATGGGGCCTTGCCGGAGCAGCGAAAGCGCCTGAGATGAGCATCGAGGTCGTGCGGGGAAATATCTTCGAGACCCGCGCCCAGACGATCGCGTTTGGGCTGAACGCCGCCGGGCGGCTGCCGGTCGCGCCGGTCTACACTCATCTACACGACCGCTACCCGGTCTTTGTCAGCGAATATCGCCGCCTGGCGCGCGCCGGGCAGCTTCCACCGGGCGCGCTCTGGGTTTGGCGCGACGGGACGCCGTGGCTCGCCGCGCTGATACTGCGCGAAACGCCGCAGGGATCGGCCCGCCCGCGTTTCGTCGAAGCGGCGCTGATGGCGCTCTATCAGCAGGGACGGCGCGCAGGGCTGCGCAGCCTGGCGCTGCTGCCGGGCACGGACGCGCTGGAATGGCCCGCGTTCGAGGCCCTGGCGCGCCAGTGGGCGCCGCTGATCGACCTGCCGCTGGTGGTTTATCGAGAGTACGATACCGGAACGGTCGCCGCAGCGGAGCCGGATTCCCCCTCGCCCGGTCCATTCAGCGAGGGATCGTAGGCCGTCGGACCGGCGCTCGCCAGGCGGCTGACCGCCTGCTGGCACAGGCGCGCGCCGCCCGCCGCCAGCCAGTCGTCAAGCGTGGCGCTTGAGCTGCTGTTGCCGACCACCTCGTTCCACATACCCGTCGCCCAGCGATAGTACGACTGCGTCTCGCGCGCCCAGGTGCTGTAATCCCGCTGCGTCACGCTCGGCCCGCCGTTATAGCACGCCAGCGCCATCCCCAGGTCCCACCCGGCGAACACGCTCAGGCACTCGTGGAACACGCTCATGCCGCGCCGGACGTTGGTTTCCGGGTTGATCATGTTTTCGCCATAGGAGAAGTGAAACGGCATGACCTGCATCAGCCCCAGCGCGCCCGCGCTCGACACCGCTTCGGGGTCGCCGCAGGACTCAATCTGCATCACGATCGCGATCACGTTCGGGTTAACTTCGTACTCGCGCGCCCAGCGCTCGATTGAGTCCTGCCAGTGCAGCACCGCGGGCGCGTAAAAGGGCGCCAGCGCCGCGCTGGAGTCGGTGATGAACTGCGGGCCGGAGCGCCGCCAGTGGAACGGCCAGAGGTCTTCGAGCCGCTCGCGGTCGATCACGCCGAGAATGAACAGCGCATCGAGCAGCGCGACGATTGCGACGATCGCCAGCCCGAACCATCGCGCGCGCCGCAGCCGCCGCGCAATCTTCTCGCGCACTGACGGCGGCGGGGGTGGCGGCGGAGGCGCGTTGCGCCGGGCGCGCTTGCCGCTGGCCGGGCGCGCTTGCTCGCGGGTGGACGCGCGCGACGGAGACGATGTGCGATCGGCTTTACGGGCCATCGGCGGCGCCTACGGCTGGACGATATTCAGCGGGTTGGGCACAAACACCAGCACAAAGATCGCCAGCGTCGCCCAGCCCAGCGCGCGCCGCCGCAGATCGAGCGGCGTGACCGTATCCATCGGGGTCGCGTAGACCCGCCCCAGGAAAAAGAGAAGCATTGTCCACAACAGCCACGACGAGTTGAAGACCGAGAGCATCAGGAACAGCGCGATCAGCGGCAGATACAGGCGCTGCGCCCGGCGCCCCAGCAGCGTGAAGATGACGTGCCCCCCGTCAAGCTGCCCCAGCGGGATCAGGTTCAGACCGGTGATGAACAGCCCCGTCCACCCGGCTTTGGCAAGCTGGTTGATAAACACGTCTTCGCCGCCGCTCGGCAGGTAGCGCCCGTAAACCAGCGTCTTGGCTCCCGCGTAGAGCAGCGAGTCACCCTCGATGATGTACGCCTCGTTCGGGAACGGCTCGACCGGCGAGGTCGCCAGGCCGATCAGCAGCACCGGGATCGCGATCACCAGCCCGGCCAGCGGACCTGCCGCGCCGATGTCAAACAGCATCTTGCGGTTACGCATCGGCTCGCGCAGCTGGATGAACGCGCCCAGCGTCCCAAAGAAAAACAGCGGCATGGGGATGAAATAGGGCAGCGTGACGTTGACCTTGTGATGGCGCGCGGCGAAGAAGTGGCCCAGCTCGTGCGTGCCCAGGATCAGCAGCAGGCTCAGGGCGTAGGGCAGGCCCTCCCACAGCGTGACCTCAGTCTGCCCGTCGATGCTGGCCTGTTGCAGCGCCCCGATATAGAGCAGGCTGAAAAACGTCAGCACCAGCAGCAGCGCGTTCGGCCACCAGGGGCGCGGGCGCGGGCGGATGCGGCCTTTGATCGCCAGCACGACATGCTGGTTCTGCTCGTCGGTCGTCAGCAGCGTGTGATAGTCTTGCGCGGCGAACGCGTCATCCAGGCGCGCGTAGGCGGTCTCGCTGTCGACGCGCAGGCGCCCGGTAAACGCCACATGCGCCGGGGCCGGCGGGTCATAGCTGACCTTGTAGACATCCATGACCTCTTGCACCGCGCTCTCCAGCTCAGGGAAGGACGCGCGCGGCGGCTGGACCGTGATCGCGGGGGCGGGCGGCGCTTCGCCGGCCTCGCGACTGCTCGAAAGGACCGATGGCTCGTTTAACATTCGACTTCCTATCCCATCCTCACCCGACTCTTCACGACTCAGGACTCCCGGCTGCAACCAATACATCCCACTCGTTCGTCTGCGCGTCGAGCGCCAGAATACCGCCGTCGCGCAACCGCAAATACAACGTCGCCAGGCTCGGTTCGGCGGAGTCAGCCTGCATCATCCCTTCGAAGGAGACTTCCGGCGAGACGCCCCAGCCCAGCCGCTCGCGCACGCGCGGGTTGTTGCGCCACACCAGCCCGAACCCGCGAATCGGCTGCTCCAGGCCGGGCGGCGGCGCGAGCGACTCATCGCGCTCCGGGTCGCCCTCGTTGAACTCGTCGGGATACATCGCCCACCCTGGCCGCGCGCCGTCCTCGAACACAACGTAGATGCGGTCCAGCGCGGCGACCCATACCATCCGCCCGCGCTCGAAGGTCTGCTCGGCCTCGGTCGTCAGCTCGGCGGGCGCGGCGGCGCAGGCGTCAGGCGGCGGATCGAAGAACCAGATGTCCACGCAGCGCAGCGGGATCAGCAAAAGCTGCTCAATCTCCACCTGGCCGATCTGCGCCGTCAGCAGGAAGCGCGCCGCCTCGCGATCGGTGGCGCGTGTGGCAACCGTGATCTGGCCCTCGCCCATCACATCCCAGCGGAACAGCCGCTCGCCTTCCTCGTCCACGCGATAAATGCGCGCGCGGTCCGCCCCGTCAACGCTCCAGAACAGGGTCACGTTTTCACCCGGCGTGACGAACTCGCTGTCGGTCGTGAAATACCGGATCGCGGCGGCGAGGCGCGTCGGCGCGGCGGTCGCGGTGAGCGTTTCGGGCGCGGGCGGAACGGTCGGCACCAGCGGAAAGGCCGCCGGCGGGCCGGGCGTGCGCGTGCTGGCCGGACGGGCCGGCGGCGGCGTCTCGGCCGGCGGCGCCGCCACGGCGAGCGTTTCGGTGGCCGTTGCGGATGGCGTCCAGGTCGCGCTGGGCGGCTGGGTCACGATCACGGGCTGCGCGTCGACGCCGCACGCCGCCAGCAGCAGGCCCGCCGCGATCAGCGCCAGCCGGAAGCAGAGCCAGCGCGCCCGGCGAAGCGCGCCCGCGCTGTGAACGGTAGTCCGCTTGCCTCTCAGGTCGGTCACGTCGCGTTCGTCCCCAGGTATGGAAGCTCGCTAGTCGCGGGCGCCTCGACCGGCAGCGCGCAGGTGAAGATCGATCCCGTGTCGGCGGCGCTATGCACCCAGATCCGCCCGCCGTGCGCCTCGATCGCCAGCTTGCAGAACGCCAGCCCCAGCCCGACGCCGCGCGGCGCGTCCCGGTAGCGCACGCGCGCGAACTTATCGAAGATCGAGCGCTGCGCGTCCAGCGGGATGCCGGGGCCGGTGTCTTTGACGCGAATGAACACCTCGCCGCCGCTGCTCGCCGTGCTGATCACGATCACGCCGCCGTCGGGCGTGTACTTGATCGCGTTGTCGATCAGGTTGCCCACCACGCGCTCGATCATGTCCGGCTCGACGTAGATCAGCGGCAGATCGGCGGCCAGCGCCAGGCGCATACGGATGTTCTTCTCCTCGGCCAGCGGGCGCATCTGCTCGACCGCCCCTTCGACCAGGGTGTTCAGCGCGCTATTGTGACGGTCGCGCAGGCGCATCCCCTCCTCTAGCCGCTGGATGTCGAGCAGCGAATCGACCATCCGGCGCGATTGCTGGCTGGCGCGGCACGCCACGTCCAGCAGGCTGCGCACCGCCGGGTTCGGCTCGTCGGCCAGCAGCCGGTCCAGCGCTTCCAGGCTCGAATAGACGTTGCCCAGCGGGCCGCGCAAGTCATGGTAGACCATCGCGGTCATGTCGCGCCGCAGCTCCTCGACCATCAACTGCGAGCTGAGATCGTGCTCGATCCACTGAATCCGGTCCGCCGCCGGGCCGTGATCCAGCCGCTTGGCGTACACTTCCACCGCGCACAAAGTCCCGTCTTTGCGCCAGGCCGTCGAGCGAAAGCGCACTTCCTGCCCGCGTTGCAGCGGGTCGAAATGCGCCCCGATCAGGGCGCTGGCGCTCTCGCGGTGGATCGCGGCGATCGTGCGGCGTTCCAGTTCCTCGCGGCTGTAGCCGAGAAACTCGCACGCGCGCCGGTTGGCGACCTGGATCGCGCCCTGCGCGTCGGTGATGATGATCGGCACGATCGCGTCGTCAAACAGGGCGGCGTAGCGTTGCTCGGCCTCGCGCGCCGCTTCGAGGAGCAGGGTGTTGGTCAGCGCCGCCGCGCCCATCTCGCTGATCGTCGCCGTCAGGTTGACCGCGTCCACCGTAAAATAGCCGCGCGCGGGGTGCGCCAGCGTCAGGACGCCGACGACTTCCCTCGCGTGGATCAGTGGCACACATAGCGCCGAGCCGATCTGAGGCGAAAACGACTCATCCGGCAGCGGCAGCCACAACGGGTTAGTCGCGATGTCGTTCACCACCACCGTGCGCGCGTTGTGCAGCGCGAACCCCGCCAGGCCGTCGCGCAGGACGAGCGCCAGCACCGGGCGCGGATCGACGCCCGGCGCGCCACCCAGCGCGTAGGCGT
Organism: Aggregatilineaceae bacterium; assembly: GCA_035325905.1. Lineage (GTDB taxonomy): Bacteria > Chloroflexota > Anaerolineae > Aggregatilineales > Aggregatilineaceae > DYGX01. The sequence continues at coordinate 8,221 of DAOKYY010000068.1, forward strand.
CGTGCATCTCGCCCCGCCACAGGCCAACGATGCTGGCGTAGGGCGTGCCGAGCGCCTCGGCGGCGGCGTGCAGCACGCGCCGCGCCACGTCGGCGGAGCGCAGCTCGGCGTTCAGCTCGCGCGCCAGACGGTAGATCAGCGTCAGCCGCAGCGTTTCGCTGAGACGCGCCTGGATGCCATGCGCCGCGCTCATAGGCCGGTGTCTCCTGTGCGCCACCCGCCGATTCTAACACACGCCCCGCGCTGCCGGGATGTCACGGCGCCTCACCTGGGCGCTGCAAATAGCGAATCGTCGCCGGGCGCAGCGCCTCGCGCACGCCGTCAATAACCAGCGCGCGCGCCGCGTCGTCGTGCTGAAAATCGATCTCGTCCGCCGGGACGACCAGCACCGGGCAGCTTTCCCAGCGCGCGATCCAGTCATCGTACAGCGCGTTCAGCTGGCCGAGATAGTCCGGCGAGATGTCGCGCTCGAAGTCACGCCCGCGCAGGCGGATGCGCGCCAGCAGCGTCTCGACGCTGCCCTTGAGGTAGATCAGCAGGTCCGGCGCCGGCAGAAAAGCGCGCACACCTTCGTAAAGGTCATGATACGCCTGGTAATCGCGCTCGGTCATCAACCCCTGCTGATACAGGTTGCAGGCGAAAATCTCGGCGTCCTCGTACACGCTGCGATCCTGCACGACCGAGCCAGGATGATCGACCAGCTGGCGGTGATGCTGCAAGCGCCGCGAGAGGAAGAAAACCTGCGAGTGAAAACTCCAGCGCGTCATGTCCTCGTAGAAATCGGCCAGATAGGGGTTTTCGTCCACCGCCTCGTAAAACGGCTTCCAGCCGAACGCCTCGGCCAGAATGCTGGTCAGCGTGGATTTGCCGATCCCGATGTTGCCCGCGATGGCGACGAACTGCTTGGTCGAGTTCGCGGGCGGGATCATGGCCGCTTTCCTTCGGGGTCCGCCGGATACTGCCCGGTCCGCGCGGGGGTGAGGCGCAGCTTCTCCAGCGCCGCCGCGTCGAGGTCCACACCCGCCGTGTCCGCCAGCCGGATCAGCGCGCCCAGCACCTCGGTCAGACCGGCCTGCAACGCGCTCCGCGCGGCGTCGGAGGACGGAGCTGGCGCGGGCGCAGGCGGCGCGGCGATCGGCGCGGCAGGCGCCGGGGCGGGCGCTACGCCCCGCTCCAACCCCGGCAGCGCGGGCTGGCTCGGCCCCTCGCCCAGCGCCCCGCGAATACGCGCGAAGACGGCTTCGCGGTCGTCGTCGCTCTTGACGAAATCGAGATCGTTGGTGTCGATCGTCAGCACCGGCGCGGCGTCATACGCGCCGAAGAACGCGTCATAGGTCGAGCGCAGGCTGTCGAGATAGGCCGGGTCCATGTTGCGCTCGTAGGTGCGGTCGCGCGCGATGATGCGATCCATCAGCGTCTCGGTGCTGGCCTTGAGATAGACGACCAGGTCCGGCCGGCTGATGTTCTCGGCCAGCGCCTCCTGCACGCTGTAGTAGGTCTGCAATTCGTCGCCGCGCAGGTTCACCTGCGCGAAGAGGCGGTCTTTCTCAAACATGTAATCGCTGATCAACGGGCGCGGGATCAGGCGGAGCTGGCGCTGCTGGTGATAGCGGCTGAGCAGGAAGAAGATCTGCGTCTGAAACGCGTAGCGCGAGCGGTCGGTGTAGAAATCGCTGAGAAAGGGGTTCTCTTCAAAGACCTCCAGCACCAGCCGCGCGCCAATCGCCTGCTGAAAGAGGCGCGCCAGCGAGGTCTTGCCCACGCCGATCACGCCTTCAATTGCGATGTACGCCTCAGTAGGTTCCATGAGCCTCGGCCCGTCAGTGCGTGCCCTGAGCGCGCCCTCCGCGCGCCGGGCGTCCGGATCAGGGGTGAGTATACGCCCGGCGCGGATGAATGTCCACCTGGGCAGAGGCCGCGCCGCTCCCTTTGCGCTACAATCTAGGCGCGCCGGCCGCCCGAAAAGGACCCCGTTCTATGCGATTGCCGAGCACCCTGCCCAAGCTCTTGCTGGCCGCCTGTCTGAGCGTCGTGATTAGCGGCTGCGGCGCGCTCGGCGGACGCGAGGAAGTCGTCATCACCGCCACGCCGAACGCCGTCCAGCGCGCGGAAGCCCAGGCGCCCGCGCCTGCCCTCACCTCGGATACGGGCGCGTTCGAGAGCCAGCTCGCGCTGCTGGACGGCGTCTGCACCGAGTTTCTGCTCGGCGCGGCAGGCGAGACGTTGGTGTGGGACAGGCCAGAGGCGCTCGCCGCCTTTTACGACCGGGTGGACGAGTCCGAAGCGTGCGGCGCGCCGGTCGCGCGCGGAACATTCGATTTCGCTGAGCGCGTCCTGGCAGGCGCGATCGCCGCCGCGACGGGCTGCGACGCCGCATTCCATGTGATCGCGCTGGCGCACGACGACGCCGCGCGCGCGCAGACGCTCGTCGTCGAGCTGCGCGTCGAGCCGGGCTGCGCCTACGAGCTGGCCGAGCCGCTGCTGGTCGCCGTGCCGCGCCCGCTGGACGGCGTCACGCTGCGCGTCGAGGTGCGCGGCCCCTGAGCGCGTTCCCCGCCGAAGCTGGCCGGTAGCCCCCGCCGCCGCCCCGTCATATAATCAGCCGGAGAAGTTGCGTTCGCCGCGCCACGCCGCCTCGAAAAGAGGGGATGATGCTGATCGCCTGCCACGCCTGGGGGTTCAACAATCTGCCGGTGGAACAAGCCGTCGGGACGATCGCCCGGCTCGGCTTCCGCGCGATCGATCTGGGCACCGGGGCGCATATCGACGCGGCGCGCGCGGCCAACACGCCCGAAGCCGAGGCGACCGTGCTGCGCGGCCTGCTGACGCGCTTCAACCTGGCCCTGACCGATCTATACGTCATGCTGCCGCACGTCAACGCGCCCGACCCCGCCCAGCGCGAGGCCGCGCTCGATCTGTTCGAGCGGCTGGTGCCCTTCGCGCTGGCGCTCGGCACGCCGGGCATCACCATCTCGCCGGGGATCGTGCACAAGGACGGGCACGACCACAGCCTCGCCCGCTCGGTCCCGGCGCTGCTGCGGATGCTCGACGCGGTGGAGGACACCGATCTGCGCATCTCGTTCGAGCCACATATGGACTCGGTCGCGCAGCGCCCTCAGGACGCGCTGCTGTTGCTTGACGCCGCGCCCGGCCTCAGCCTGACGCTCGACCCGGCGCATTTCACGTGTCAGGGAATCGTGCGGCGCGAGGTTGCGCCACTGCTGGAGCATGTCGCGCATGTGCACATCCGGCAAGCGGCGCGCGGCCAGCTTCAGACCGCGCACGATCGCGGCACCCTCAACCTCAACGACCTGCTTGAAGACTTGCATGCCACGGGCTACCGGGGCGCGCTGGCGATTGAGTACATGACGACCTTCGGCTGGCACAACATGCAGCGCGTCAACATCAGCCAGGAGACGGTCCGCACCCGCGACGCGGTGCGCGCCATCCGTGACCGGCTGGAAAAGCGAACGGTCGCCCGCTAGAACAAATCCATTTCGTCGCGCGGCTCCTCCTGCGCCAGCTCCGGGATCAGGTCGAAGTGCAGATCGGATAGCTCAGGCGGCGGAGGGGCGGGCATCGGCTCTTCCCAGCGAATAGGACGGATGAACACCGGGCTTTTCGCGCCCTTGCGCCGCAGCGCGACCGCGTACTGGACTTCCTGCCGCACATACTCCGATTCAGCGGCGTGCCTTGACCAGAACAACTGGAAAATGTCCGCGCTGTCGATCAACTCCAGCAGGCGCGCGTTCCACACCTCGCCGCTGCGCAGCGCCGTCACGTCCCGCAGATAGCGGAAGTTGAAGTAGCGGCTGGCGCGCTCCACCCGCTCCACGATTGCGCTGTCCTTGTGGCTGTAGCTGCAAAAGATCGCCTGGTACGGCTCGGAAAGCGCCATCTGCGGGCGCAGTTCGGACTCGCCTGCGGTCAGAGTGACGTAGACTGAGATCGGCACGTCGGCCACGATCACGCCTTCGACCAGGAAGGTGATGTGCCCATCGGTGCTCGCGTCCAGCGGCGCCGACGCGGCCTGGAACTCGAAATCGAAGCGCCGCCAGCCGCCACGGAAGCGGAGCGACACCTGCGGCGGGTCGAACTCGAAGCCGGGGAGCGACGGGATAGCCGTCACCAGCGCGTCCTCCGCGACGGGGCGCAGGGCCTCGCGGGTGGTCGCGCGGATGTCCGTGCGTGGCCCGAACTGCGCCAGGGCATCAGCCTGCACCGCCTGGCTCGCGGATGCTCTGAGCATATAGGCCCGCAGCGGCTGCCAGTGGTGGGGCTTTACGTCGCGCGGATAGTAGGCGGCAAACCGGGCTGGCTCCGGCGTCTGAGGCGGCTCCGGCGCGGCAG
>DAOKYY010000068.1:12670-21179 GCA_035325905.1 Aggregatilineaceae bacterium
CGGGCGCTGGGCGCGGCAGGGCGCGCCGCCGGTTTGGGCGCTTCCTCAGGCTCGGACGCCTCGTCCTCGGCAGGTCGGAATAGCGGTCCGCCGCTCGCGGCGTTCGGGCCGGTGAATGAGCCGCCCCACCCACGCGTGACGGGCGCGGACTGCGCCGGGCCACTTCCCGTATCTTCGTCGTCCTCAATCTCCTCGTAGAAGACGCCGCGCGCGCTCAGCCAGCGGACACGCGCCAGCAGCAGAACAACCGCCGCCACGATCAGCCCGGCGACCGCCAGCAGAGGCGCGCCGTCTCCATTGAGCAGTGTGACCACCAGCCAGACCGCCGACGCCACGAATACCAGCGCCGCGATCGCCGTTAGTGCCTTCCAGAGTGAGGTCATGGCCGTCCTCGCAAGCTCTCAGGGGTGCAGATACCTTTGATCATACACCAGCCTGCTGGAATGCAACGGGGGAATTGTCGCAGCGTGAATCAGCCTGCCGGGCCGGACGCGGGCCGCTCGTCCGGCGGGACCCACGCGCTGACCCGGAACGGCACTTCTTCCGCGCTGAGCACAGCGCCATCCGCCAGCGTCACATCCGCGCCAAGCGCGTGCTCGCCCGGCTCCAGCGCCCACCAGGCGTCAAACGGCGCGGCGTGCGCGGTGGCGACCGGCTCGCCGTTGATGCGGTAGACGACCTGCTCCGCTTCGGCGGGCACCACGATCCGCAGCCGGATACGCTGCGACTCCGGCGGAACGAGCGGCGTCAGGCGGAAAACGGTGTAAGGGTCGGGCGAGAGCAAACGGACTGGCGCGTCCTGCCCGGCCAGCACGTGCACATCGACCGGCGGCTGTGGCACCCCCCGGCGCCGCGCCCAGTCCTGCGCTTCGGGCGGCAGCACTAAGTACACACGCTCGTCGCGCTCAGCCAACGGGGTGTCGTCGTCCGCCAGCAGACCGCTGCGCCGGTCGATCACGAACGGCCGGTGGAAGGTATCCGTCTCGGTCGGAACCGTCCCCTCGATGAACCACTCCCAGCGCGTCTTCGGGCAGTATTCGGTCGGCAGCAGGCCGCTCGTCGCGCAGACTTCGGCCCGCACCAGACCGTCCGGCACGGCGAAATGCAGCTCCGGCTGGCCGAGCAGCACGCGCCGCATGACCTCATGCCAGATCGGCCCCGCGCCGCTGACTCCAGTGACCTCGACCATCGGGGTGTTATCCGCGTTGCCGACCCACACGCCAACCGCGAGGTTCGGCGTGTAGCCGAGCGTCCAGTTGTCGCGGAAGTCGGTCGTCGTGCCGGTCTTGGCGGCGGCAGGGCGACCAATATTGAGCGCGCTGGCCGGTCCAAACGAGGGGATGCGCGCTTCGTTGTCGCTCAGAATGTCGGTGATCAGGTAGGCGACGCGCGGGTCGATCACCGGGTCAGCGGGGGCAGGCGGCCTCCACTCATAGAGCAGGTTGCCGTCGCGGTCGCGCACGGACAGGATGTAGGCTGGATCGACGCGGCGGCCCCCGTTCGCCAGCGCGCCATAGGCCGCCGTCAGATCGAGCAGGCGCACCTCGCCCCCACCAAGCGTCAGCGACAGGTCGAAGCGCGCCGGGTCGTCCAGCGTGGCGATCCCCAGGCGCGTCAGCAGGCGAATCAGGCCGTCCACGCCGATATGATCGAGCGCGACGACCGCCGGGATGTTGTACGACGAGGCCAGCGCCTCGCGGACCAGCACCGGGCCGTGCTCCACCAGCCCGAAATTGGCAGGCGTGTAGCTTTCCAGGCGGCGCGTGACGAACGGCGTTTTCACGTCGAGGATCATCGTCGCGGGGGTCCAGGGGCGCGCGTTCTGCGGGTCGAACGCCACGGCGTAAGTGAACGGCTTGAGCGCCGAGCCGGGCTGGCGCGGAGCCAGCGCGGCGTTCACCGCGCCGTCGATCTGCTCGTCGGCGTAGTCCGGGCTGCCAACCATCGCCAGCAGCTGCCCGGTGTGCGGGTCGAGCGCGACGACGGCGGCGTTGTGCGCCTCATGCGAGGGGATACCCGCCGGCGGGTTGTTCAGCCAGTCGAGATGGCGGCGGACGGCGCTCTCGGCGGCGCGCTGCCAGTCCAGATCGAGCGTGGTGACGACTTCCAGCCCGCCGGAGTAGAGCGCCTCCGGGAACTGGCGCTCCAGCTGTGTCCAGACCGCCGCCACAAAATGCGGCGCCTCGATCGGGTACGGCACGGCGGCGTATTGCAGTTCTTCCTCGAAGGCGCGGTCGGCCTCGGCCTGGGTGATATAGCCATGCCGCGCCATCAGGTCCAGCACGACGCGCTGGCGCGCCTTCGCGGCGTCGGGGCTACTCAGCGGGTCGTAACGCGCCGGGGCCTGCGGCAGCCCGGCCAGCATCGCGCTCTCAGCCAGGGACAGGTCGGCGGCGTCCTTTCCAAAATACGCGCGCGCCGCCGCTTGCACGCCGTAGGCCATATTGCCGTAGTACGTCTGGTTGAGGTACAGCGCCAGGATGTCGTCGCGCGAGGTGCGCGCCGTCAATTCGAGCGCCAGGATGCCTTCGCGCAGCTTGCGGCGCAGAGTCCGCTCGGCGCGCTGGTCGGGGTCGAGCAGCAGATTGCGCGCCACCTGCTGCGTGATCGTGCTGCCCCCCGCGACGACCTCGCCGCCGCGCACGTTGATCCACAGCGCGCGCGCCACGCCTTCGAGGTCCACGCCCGGATGCCGGTAGAAGTTAGCATCTTCAGTCGCAACCGTCGCCTGGGCCAGGTGTTCCGGCAGTTCGTCGAGCGTGATGACCTGGTTGATGCCGGTCCGCGGGTCCGCGATCTGATACAGCAGCCGCCCGTGGCGGTCGGTGATGCGCGTGCTGGGCAGCGCCATCCCCGCCTCAAGATCGCTGATCGAGGGCAAATCGCGCAGCAGCCAGGCGTAGATCAGCCCGCCGCCGAGCGCCAGCAAAACGCCCAGCAGCAGCCCGATCCGCTGCCCGCGCGAGCGCGCACGCCAGTATCGCGGGACACGGTGCATCAATCGCTCAACCAGTGTCGCTCAAACCGCCGGTTTCTAGCCTTCATTGTACGGAAGATTTCCACCGCGTGGAACACACCCACCCGACGCTCGCTCACCGCTTCGCCTGCGGCTTAGCCAGCGCCGCCGTCATCTGTGTCCTCAGCGCCGTCAGCATCGTCGCCGTTCTCGTCGGCAGCTTCGCCGGGATCGATCAAGTTCAGGAGGTCGTACTCCGGGTCGTACTCGACTTCCCAGCCGACCAGCGCCTGAGAATCGGACTCGCCCGCGCGTCGCAGCAGATGCACCCACTCGGCGCGCTCTAGCTCGATGCCGCGCGGCCCGATCTCGGTGTCGAGGATCAGCGTCGTGAGGCTTTTCGTCGTGACCACCCGCCGGATGGTCCCGCTATATTTCATCGCACGGCTCCTTTCGGCTCAATGCGATCGTAACGCCGAGGGGCACGGGCTGCCAGCGCCGATTTCGGCGGCACGCGGCGACCTGCTATAATGGCGGGCAGCGCCGCACGCTCGACGCGGCTCGAATTGTTGCCTGTATTTTTTGTTGCGCCACAGTGGATGACGATGAATCTGGACCTTCTCGTGCGGTGCAGCCGCGAGCTGCTGGGCCTCGACCTGCCCGCCGACGCGCAACGCGCCCTGAGCATCTACGCCGACGAGCTACTGGCCTGGAACGAGAAGTTCAACCTGACCGCGATCACGGCGCCGGAAGAGATCGAGATGCGCCATTTTCTCGACTCGCTCTCGGTGCTGCGCGCCATTCCCTTCAAGCCCGGCCTGCGCGTGATCGACGTGGGCACCGGCGCGGGCTTCCCCGGCCTGCCGTTGCGGCTGGTCTTTCCCGGTATCGAGCTGACGCTGCTCGAAGCCACCACGAAGAAAACCACCTTTCTTGAGCATCTGGTCCAGCGCCTGAAATTGGCGAACGTGCAGGTGCTCAACGCCCGCGCCGAAGACGCCGGGCAGGACCCGCGCTACCGCGAGAAATACGATGTTGTGCTGGCGCGCGCCGTGGCGCAGATGCCCGCGCTGGCCGAGTATATGCTGCCACTGTGCCGGGTGGGCGGCAAATGCGTCGCGCTCAAGGGCGAGAGCGCGGTCCACGAGGCGCGCCAGGCCGAAACCGCGCTACACCTGCTCGGCGGGCGCGTCGAAAAAGTGATTCCGGTTGAGCTGCCCCAGGTCGCGGAGACGCACTACCTGGTCGTCGTCCACAAAAGCGCGGCGACCCCGCCTGCCTATCCGCGCCGCGCCGGGATGCCAGCCAAGCGGCCATTGCATTGAAGCGAAGAGCAGCGAAGAACAGCTAAGTACAGCCAGAAGCAGCAGGATACGCCGTGCTCGCTGTCTTTACCTGTCTTTAGCTGTTTTCTGCTGTCTTTTGCTGCTCTTTGCTGCTTCTAGAAGCTGTACAAGCTCTAGCTGGCGTCCACAATCTGCCCCTGGCGGATGCGCCAGCGGGTCGCCTTGCTCAGAAACTCCGGCGTGAAGATGTCCGGCTCGGTCGTGGTCAGCAGCACCTGCTCCGCGCCGCTGATGCGCTCCAGCAGGTAGGCGCGGCGCGCGGCGTCCAATTCCGCGATCACTTCGTCGAGCAGCAGAATCGGCCACTCGCCGACCATGTCGCGCATCCACTCTAGCTCGGCCAGCTTCAGGCTCATCACCGCCGTGCGCGCCTGCCCGCGCGAGCCATACAGCCCCAGGTCGCGCGTGTTGACCAGTAAGCGTAGCTCGTCGCGCTGCGGGCCGATCAGGGTCATGCCGCGCGCGATGTCCTCGCCGCGCCGCTCGTCGAGCGTGCGGGCGTACTGCGCGGCGATGTCGGCAGCTTTCAACTGGCGGTTGAGGTCCAGCCCCAGCACCTCAAAGGACAGCTGGCCGGTGTTGTTGGCGGTCGGCAGGAAGCTCGGCTGGTAGCTCAGTTCAAGGTCTTCCTCGCCTCCGGACAGGTCGCGGTGCACGCGGCGCGCCCGCACTTCGAGGTCGCGCAACAGGCGCTGGCGCCCAGCGACCAGCACCCCCCCCGCCTGCGCCAGCTGCTCGTTCCAATAGGCCAGCTCCTCCGGGCGCGCCTCGCCGTCGCCAATGCGCTTGAGCAGGGCGTTGCGCTGCGTCAGCGCCTTCTCGAAGGTCGCCAGCGCCTCGCAGTACGCCGGGTCGGTCTGGCAGAGCGTGACGTTCATGTAGCGGCGGCGCTCGGCGGGCGAGCCTTCGACCAGCACCAGGTCCTGCGGCAGAAACATCACGACGTTGATCTTGCCGATCAGGTCCATCACGCGCCGGGGCACGCCGTTGATGCGGATGTCCTTTTGCAGGCGGCTGCCGTTCAGCGCGCCCGGCTCCTGGACCAGCGTGACCTCGACGCGGCTCAGCGTGCGGCCCGCGCTGATGACTTCGGCGCCGATTTTGGCGAATGACAGCAGGTCGCGGTCCGCGTTCCAGTTGATGAGCTGGCGGTCGGTGGTGGTATAGGGCGAGCGCGAGGTCGCCAGGTAATAGATCGCCTCAAGCAGGCTGGTTTTGCCCTGCGCGTTGGAGCCATGCAGCAGGATTGGGCCAGCCGGCAAGGAGACTTCCAGCCGCGCATAGTTGCGGAAGTTTTGCAGCGAGAGGTGTTCGATATACATGAAAATGCGGCGATCTCAGGCGCTGTGGATACCCCGCAAGTATACCTCGACTCGCTGCTCCGCCCCACTTTACGGCGCGCTGCCGCCCCGACTCACACGTCCAGCAACAGCGGCACGCCGAGCCGGTACGCGGTGTACAGCGCGTAGAAAAATGCCTTAAGCTCCGCGATCGTGTCGTCGTCGCGCGGCTCCGCGCGGTGCAGAAACGGCACGGTCTGGTCGAGCCACTCTACGGACGGCGGATCGGCCAGCTGCATCATGACATCCGCTTCCAGGTCGGAGTAGATCGCGTCGAAAAACTGGAGCAGCAGCGCGCCGTGCGCCGGGCGGATGTGGCCGGACAGGAACAGCATCTCGAAGACCTGATCGCCGGTGACGGCGAAGCCGTCGACCGATCGCTGCGGGGCTTCGGCGCTTTCGAGGAAGACCCCATCCTGCGCGCGCAGCCGGGCCGCCGCCTCGCCGCGATAGCCCTGGTCATAAATCGCTTTCTGGAGCAGCAGGAAGACCAGCGGATAATCGTTGCCGGGGAGCTGGTCGAGCAGCCAGCGCTCGCCCGCCAGCGACAGCGGGTAGTTGATCGTGCCCACGCAGCCGAACGCGCGCCCGGCGGCGTTGGCGGGGCACCCGGCGCAGTACGGCGCCCACGGCTCCAGCTCGGCGGCGGCGTCGAGCAGGTCTTGCACGACGATCACTTCCTGGTCCTCGCCGCCATCCGCCGTGCGACGGACCATCTCGAAGCCCATCTGGCGCGGCGGGCGCATATCGCCCTTGTCGCGGTAAAGCCGGATGATCGCGCCGGCGCGCTCGCGCCCCTTGAGCCGCGCCATCAGCCCCTCGACCGTCAGCGCGCGCTTTGGCTCGCACTCGTAGTGAACCAGGTAGTCGATCCCCATCGTCGCATTATCCTGAAAAACAACCGCCCCGCATCACGCCGACGCGGGGCGGTTTATCGCTCGTACTTTTACCCCTGCCCTACTGAATCCGCAGGTCCGCCACGCGGCCCTCGATCAGGCGCACAAACGCGGCGTTAACCCACCCCGGCTGGCCTTCATAGGTGATCAGGTACCACGCGCCGTTGCGGTTGCGCGCCTCGATCACGAACTCGGCATCCTGCGGGATGCGGCCGATCTCGTCGGCGGTCAGCGTGGCGTTGTTGCGGAAGACGAGGTTGCTCAGCGCCCGACCGCGCACTGTTACGGCCGGGTTGCCCTGCTCGTCCGCCGGGAAGAAGACCTGGCCGGCCGGCGGCACCGGCACGACCTCGGTGCTGACCAGCAGATCGCTGACGCGCCCCTCGGTCAGGCTGACGAACGCCGCCGACAGCCAGCCACGGATGCCCTGGTAATCGACCAGGTACCACGCGCCGTTGCGGTTGCGCGCCTCGATGTCCACGATCGAGCCGACCGGCACGGTGCCGATCACCTGCGAGGCGAACGAGGTCGGGCCGTCGCGCAGGTTCAGGTTGTCGTTGACGCGGCCCTTGACCGGGACCAGTGGCTTATCGACCGGCGTGAACTTGCCCGGCAGCACCTCGACGTTGATGCGCGGAATCTTGAACACAAAGTCCTGATAGGTGTCGCCGTCGGCATCCTCGTTGAGCGTCGAATCGGCGGCCCACAGGTACACCCATTCGTTGCTGACCCAACCCTCGCGGCCATCCTTGAGATCGATCAGCACCCACGACATATCGGGCACCGCGCCGCGCACAATGTAGTTCTTCGGGTACTGAACCTGCGCGATGACCGGGTGGCCGGTGCCGGGGCCGCTGCGCACGTTAAGCGTCGTCGCGGTCACGGAAGCCCAGACCTTCACCGCCGGGTCGCCGGCCGCCTGGCCGGTCCCGCCGCCGCTCCCATCGCCGCGCGGCGTGCCGTCGGGGTTATAGGCTTCCCAGTGAATCCGAACCTGGGCGTTGCCGCTGTCGTCCCAGTATTCGACGCGCACCTCGTGCGACCCGGCAGTCAGCTCGTAGAGGTCCGCGAAGTAGGTCTGAACACCAGGCTGGGGCGTCCACTTGTCGATAATCAGCGTCGAGTCCACCCAGACGCGCACGCCGCCATCGACCGTGACGGTGAAGCGCCACCAGCCGGGGATGGCGAAGCCGCCGACGGTTGTCCAGCGTGCGCTGAAGTTGTCGGCCGGCACCGCCGCGTCCGGCGAGCCGTTGCCCCACTGGAAGTTGAGCGCATTGTCGACGCGGGTAACGACCGGGCTGCCGGACAGGGTCGCGTTGTTCCAATACTGCCCGTTCCAGGTGCTGGTGGGCGTCGCCTGGACCGGTTGCGCGGGCGTGGTCCCGCCGGGGCCTTCCCATGTTACCTGGACCCCCGCGAAACCGGTGTCCTCGTAATACTCGACCTTGAGGTCATGCGGACCGGCCGTCAGCGCGCCGAGCGTGGCGGTGTAGGTTGTGTAACCGGCGGGTGTGCCGTGCCACTGGTCGACAATCAGCGTTGAGTCCACCCACATCCGCACGCCGTCATCCGCGCCGACGCGGAAGTTCCAGGTGCCGCCAACCGGGAAATTGACCGTTTTGGTCCAGCGCGCGCTGAAGTTGTCGGCGGGCACCGCCGCGTCAGGCGAGCCGCCCGCCCAGTTGAAATTGATCGCATCGTCGATACGGGTCACGACTGGCGAGCCGCTCAGGTTACGGTTATTGAAGTACGAGGCATTCCACTGCGTGCCGGGGTTCGCCTCGGCCACGGGGAGCTGGGCAGTCTGCATCGGCAGCACTCCCAGCGCGAGCGCCAGCGTCAGGACCGTCAGAAGGCCGTACCGGGTCAGTTTCTTCATGACGACTATTCCCCTCACCTTTTGAAAGCCGGAGTCGGCGGGATTATACCGGAGAGAGGGCTTCCGGCAAACAGCATCCCCCTGACCCT
>DAOKYY010000069.1:0-21025 GCA_035325905.1 Aggregatilineaceae bacterium
TATCGAAGCTGTCGCAGGCGTCGCCCAGTCCGTCGCCGTCCGTATCGGTTTGCGCAGTGTTGGCGACGAGCGGGCAGTTGTCAGAGGCATCTAGCACGCTGTCGTTGTCGTCGTCAGGGTCGCAAGCGTCGCCAAGCGCATCCCCATCCGTATCCGTCTGGCCGGTATTGGCGACGAGCGGGCAGTTGTCGGATGTATCGGGCACGTTATCGTTGTCGTCGTCAGGGTCGCAGGCGTCGCCAAACGCATCGCCATCGGTGTTGGTCTGCGCCGGATTCGCGACTGAGGGGCAGTTGTCCGTCGCATCAGGCACGCCGTCCGCGTCCGTGTCGACCGGGCCGTCGTCGTTGATAATCGTGCCGGTGGCGCGGTCAGGCTGCACTGTGACGTTGCCGCCAGTCACCCAGATGCGAATTGTGATGGTCTCGTCCGGTTCTGGTGTGAGGTCTCCTTGAACGGGAACCAAAAGAGTCCTAGAAGAACTCCCGTTTGGAAGATTGACGTAGCTGAACACATCCTGGAAATCAACCCCTGGCGTGGCCGTGCTCTCGCTGGCAACAACCTCATAGTAGACTCTCAGATTGCCGTCGTTTGAGGTTCGGCGGATGGTAAACGCCAGATAACTCGTTCCGTTGTTCCCTTCCTCAATCGAGCCAGTCGTGATGCCCACCGTAGTCTGTTGAGCAAAGGCGGTTCCGGCCGAGAGAGGCAAAAGCGACAAGCTCAAAAGGATAATGAGACAGGCTCTTGTGAAAAACGTGCGCGTCATGAAACCCTCCTCACGACGATCTGGCATTAATAAAGGGCAATGAGAGAATGCTATGTATGATGAAGTTGTGGCGACGGCGCGGTTTTATATAGCAGTATAAATCATTTAGCGGGGACCTGGAACTAAGATTCGATCAAAAATTTATAAAAAATAATATTAGATTGTTTACGATTTTTATAATGAAGATAATGGTCCGATTAATTGCGCTTTTTAGGGGGTCGCGAGAAGCAACCCCCGTAGGGTTCGCGGTTACGCTCGTAGCCTCTCGGCCAGTAGCAGAATCGCCAGCGCCTGACCGTACAGGCGCGGCGCGACCGGGATCGCATTGTATTCTTCATAGGGGATGAAGCCCGACGTGGCGCTGGACACGCCACCAACGATCCCGTCATCGGTGAGGTGATCGAGCACGGCTTGCGCTGCCCGCTCGCCCACCGGCCGGAACTCCTCGCCCAGCAGCCCTAGACGGATGCCTTTCAGCGCCCCGTAGCCGAGACCGGCGGTTGCCGAAAGCTCGCTGTACGTGGCCGGGTCGGTCAGCACGGTGTGGAACGTGCCATCCGGCTGTTGGAGCGGCTGGACGGCGCGCATCTGCCGCCGGAACGACTCGGCCATAAAGGCGCAGGCCGGATCGTCCGGGCCGAGCGCGTCCAAGACGTCAACCGTGCTGGCTGCCATCCAGCCGTTGCCGCGCCCCCAGAAAGCGCCAGCCAGGTGGCTGTTCGACTGACCATCATACAGGTGCCGGTAGAGACCCGTTTCGGCGTCCTGCAAGGCGGCTTGATGCGCGGCAAACTGGGCGAGAGCCTCCGCCTTCGCGTCCTCCCGCCCCAGCACCCGGTACGCGCCGGCCAGCACAACTCCAGCCATAAAGAGCGTATCGACCCACACCTGCTCGGTCAGGTGCACGTTGGTGAAGGTCCACGAATGCTCGAACGCGTTGTTCTGGCAGCGCGGCGCGCTGCGCAGCAGCCAGCGCAGGAAGTAGCGCATCTCCGTGCGATAACGCTCGTCGCCGGTATGCTCATAGAGCTTGAGCACCGTCTCGAACAAAATCGAGCCGTTGATCGAGTAGCTGACCCGGTCTTCGTCGAGCAGCCGGTTGACATACGCGCGCGGATAGTCCAGAAAGCGCGGCTCGCCGGTGACTTCGTGCGCCCGGACCAAGCCGTACAGCCCGACGCCTGGCTGCCAGTCGGCGGGGTGCAGATCGGGCGGCTGGTGCTCGTACTCGTCGCGCAGCAGGCGGATGGCAGCATCAGCGATGCGCTGAAGCGAATCGTTCAAGCTGGTGTTCATACGTACCCTCGACATGTGAACGACAGGAACCTGGTTAGACGAGCGCAACGCTCGTCTCGCTGGATTATGGCCCAGCGCGATAGATCGCGAAATCCGCGTTGGCGAAGACGCGCTGGCTGGCGGGCGGCTCGACGACCGGATCGCCGTTCACCCGGTCGATGAACAGGTGCGTCACGCCCGCCAGACGCAGCCGCTCGACCGCGTCCGCCTGTCCGGCGCGCCACTCATCCAGCAGGTGAAAGCGTGAGGCGTAGCGCGCGCTCGGCTCGCCCAGCGGACCGGCCTGGTGCTGTGTTGAGGTAAAGATCACCGTTTCCAGAAACGCGCGTCGCTCGCTGTACCCGCCGTAGGGCGCCGCGTCGTAGACGTTGGCTGCGAAGACGGCGTTTTTCGGCAGATGCTCGCGCGCCCAGCGTAGCCCGTTACGCAGGTCATCGGTCAGCACGAGCTTCTTCGCGTAGGGGCCGAGCGCGCCCGCGCTCTCGTCCGGTGCCGGATCGCGCGCAAGATCGGCATCGGTCTTAAACGCATCGGACGCCCAGTTGAATGCGCGCCACGCGAACCCCGCCTGGTTGTACGCGGTCCATTCCGCAAACGAGCGGTCGGGACTGACAGATGCGAAATAGCCTGCGTTGATCACCAGCAGTAGAAGCGCCGCGCTCGCGAGCAGCCGCCGGGGGCCGTGGCGCAGCGCCTGCACCGCCAGCGCCAGCCCCCACCCGGCGATCGGCGCCAGGGCCGCCAGCCCATAATAGAGGAAGAACAACTGCGAGGCGCCTTGCAGGCTGATCGCCAGCGCCGGGACGAGCGAGGCGGCGAACAGCATCCAGCCGAAGACGAGCCGCAGCTCTCGCGCCCGGTCGCGGCGCGCGATCCAGGTCGCGGTCACGCTCCCCGCCAGAAACAGCGCCGCGAACGCGATGACCCACAGCGTCGAGGCCAGAAAAGACGGCCAGCCACGCTCCGTCAGAACAAGGTAGTACGGCATGAAACGGCTGAAATGCGCGTAGCTCCACTGGATGCTCTCAGCGTAGCTGTCTGCGCCGAAAACAAGCCGCAGCGTCACGGCGGCGACCGGGAGCGCCGCCGCCGCCAGCAGCCCGATCAGGCGCCAGTCGCGCCGGCGGCGCACGACGATCTGCCAGCCGAGCGTGCCGAGCGCGGCGGAGACGACCAGCGGTCCGAACATGCTCTTCGCGCCCGCCCCCGCGAAGCTCAGCAGCGCGATCACGCCTAGCGTGCGCGGCTCAGGCCGCCGGAGCTGGAACCAGACCGGCAGGAGCAGCGCCGCGAGATAGATATAGCCGCCGAGCGTCGTCGTGCTGAGGTAGACCCCGTAGAACATCAGGAAGGTGCCGACCGCGAAGCCCGACGACAGCAGCGCGAAAATGTCCAGCGGCAGGATGATCAGCAGCGCGGCGAAAAATCCGCTCAGCGCGCTGCCGCGCGCCAGCGCGCGCCCCGCGTTAAACAGCAGTAGTGTCAGCAGCCAGACGCTGCTCAGCCCGGCGTATCTCGCCACCAGATTGGCGACCGGCGCGCCGGTCATCAGGCTGGCGGCGGCGCTGGGCGCGTAGCTGAACAGGTGGTAGTTGAACGGCTCTCCAGCCAGGCGCGGGTCCTGAACGGGGCTGTGATCGCGGAACTCGTGCGCGTTGTTGATGTGGAACCACACGTCCGAGACATACGGCGGGCGCGGGCTAAGCTCGGCCAGGTTCAGGCTGACGAAACACGCCGTGCCGATCAGCACCAAGATGGCGAGCGCGATCCCGGCTGGCCCCCGTCGCTGGAGCGGCGCGACCTTCCGACGCCACCTTCGACCCCCGTGCCCGCGCCGCCAACTCGCGAGCGCGAACAGGTACGCCAGCGGAATCCACAGCGCAAACAGGCTCGGACTGCCGAGCTGCTTCGCGACCAGCAGCGTGACCAGCTCCACGCCGTGCCCGACTGCCCAGCCCAGCCCCAGCCAGGTGAGCCAGTCCGCCCGCCAGCGCATGGACGCCAGCAGCAGCAGTGTCCCCGGCGCGATCACGCCGCCCGCCAGGTACAGCCAGTAGAGCGCCCAGTCGCGCCATGAATCGCGCAGGATGGCGGGGTAAAACGCCTGGATGGCGGCGAGCGGCGCCAGGAATGTCAGGGCGTAGCAGGTCGCGATCGCGGCGGCGCGCGGTGCGCCCTGAGTATGCTCCAGGCGCGGCAGCCGCCAGCGTTGCGGCAGGTGGGGCCGCACGCGCGGGTATGGCAGGCGTGCGCCCAATGCGGAGACGAACGCCAGCCCGCCCATCACGGCGAGCGCCAGCCCGCTCAGGCCCAGCCCGCCCGGCACGCGCAGCCCATACGTGAGCGGGTTGCCGTCCGCGTAGACGACCGTCAGGACGCGCTTCACGTCGCCGTATTCGCAGACGGTTTTCTCGCCGGGGCTTTCGACCGGCTCGCCATCAAAGATGATCGCAGTATAGTGCGTCGCGGTCCAGCGGAAGCGGACGCAGGTTTGCGGCAAGAACGACTGTCGCTCGGCGGTGAAGGTGTACTGCGCGGTGCTATAGATACGGTCGATGGACTGGGAGCCGTTCGCCACGACCAGGACTCCCAGCGCCAGCGTAAAGACCAGGAAGATCGCGAGACTGAATTTCGCCACTGTCTGACACGAATCCATTCGGGGCGCATGTGATCAGGCGTCTGGCGGATCGCTTCGCCACGGCTGCCCCGCGCCCGATTATAGACCGGGTTCCGGCGAGATGACGAACCTTGAGCCAGCGCGCCGCAAGGGCTTGGGATGGGCAAAGCCGCCGAACCCTGCTATACTGCACCCTGGTAAGCCGGAACATTCACCGCGCACTGCGCATCCTGCGCCTTCCGTCACCAGTCCCATTCAGAGATAACCGCGCGCGTGCTGGTTATTCCTCTCAGTTGAAACGACAAAGCGATCACACATGTCATTTGCTGACCTTCAGTTAATCGATCCTTTGCTGCGCGCTGTGCGCGCCGAAGGCTACGCCGAACCCAGCCCGATTCAGGCTCAGGCGATTCCGCACGTTCTCGCCGGGCAGGACCTGCTGGGCTGCGCCCAGACCGGCACCGGCAAAACGGCGGCGTTCGCCCTGCCTATCTTACAGCGTCTGGCGGAATCCAGATCGCAGGGCGCGCGGCGGCTGCGCGCGCTCGTGCTGTCTCCCACGCGCGAGCTGGCCTCGCAGATCGGCGCCAGCTTCGAAACGTATGGCCGCTTTACGGGGCTGCGCCAGATCACGATCTATGGCGGCGTGAATCAGAACCCGCAGGTCGAGCGTCTGCAGCGTGGCGCGGACATTCTGGTCGCCACGCCGGGCCGCCTGATCGATCTCCTCAACCAGCGCCATGTGCATCTCGACACCCTCGAAGTGCTGGTGCTCGACGAGGCCGATCGGATGCTCGACATGGGCTTCATCCACGATGTGCGCCGCATTATCGCCAAGCTCCCAGCGCGCCGCCAAACGCTGCTGTTCTCGGCTACTATGCCGGACGAGATCCGCTCTCTGGCGGATTCGATTCTCACGAAGCCGGTCTTTGTCGCCGTGACACCGGCTGCCACCACGGTCGACACGATCGATCAATCGGTCTATTTTGTCGAGAAGGGCGATAAGCCTGCCCTGCTTGAGCATCTGCTGCGTGATGCGACGCTGGATCGCGTGCTGGTCTTCACCCGCACCAAACACGGCGCGAACAAGGTGGTTCGCCAGTTGGAGCGCGCGCGGGTTTCGGCAGAGGCGATTCACGGCAACAAATCGCAGTCGGCGCGCGAGCGCGCGCTGGCTAACTTCAAGGATGGCGCGACACGTGTGTTGGTCGCGACCGACATCGCTGCGCGCGGGATCGACGTGGACGATATCTCGCACGTGATCAACTACGATCTACCCAACGAGCCTGAGAGTTACGTGCACCGGATTGGCCGCACGGCGCGGGCCGGGGCGTCAGGGATCGCGTACTCGTTCTGCACCGCCGACGAGCGCGCGTATCTGGTTGACATCGAGCGCCTGATCCGCCTGCATATCCCGCGCGCCGCGCATCACCCGTTCGCGTCGGAGGTGCCGCTGCCGCCGCCGACGGACTTGCAACCGCGCGCCAAATCTGCGCTGCGACCCAAACCGCGCGCCGAGGCATTCAAGACCGGTGGGAACCGCGCCGCGCAGCCGGCTCGCCCTGCCGGTGGCTCGTCTGGCCCCTCGCGGCGTCGTACCTCGCGCGGCGGCCCCTACCGCTCCCAGCAGCCGAAGCGCCGCGAGGCGTAGCCTGCCGCGAAGCGCGCTCCCGTTCCGCTGCTCTGCCCGCTTTTCCCCGCGAGTGACCCTCGCGGGTTTTTGCGTCGGGGCTTTATCGGGCGCGCATGTCTTGTATAATTCTGGTAGGCATGGCCCGGCGTCACGATAGCCAACTTCACCGGAGAAAGCGCGGGCAGCGTGGCAAAACCCGTCATCTTCTACATTGACGACGATCCGAACGTGCTGCAAAGCATCGGGCGCGATCTGCGCCGCCAGTATGGCGACCGGTTTCGCTTGCTGAACGCCGATTCGGGACCTTCCGCGCTCGAAGCGGTGCGGCAGTTCAAGTTGCGCGGCGAGCCAATCGCGCTGTTCATTGTGGACCAGCGTATGCCGGAGATGACCGGCGTTGAGTTCCTGGCCGAGGCGCTCAAGATTTTCCCCGATGCCAAGCGTATCCTGCTCACCGCGTACACCGACATCGAGGCCGCGATCCGCGCTATCAACGAGGTTGGCATCCACCATTACCTCTTGAAGCCCTGGCACCCGCCGGAGGAACGTCTTTACCCGATTGTCGACGACCTGCTCGATGACTGGCTGTCCGCCTACCGCGCGCCGTTCGAGGGGGTGCGCCTGATCGGCTACCGCTGGGCACCGGCCTCGCACGAAGTCAAGCAGTTCCTGGCGCTGAACCAGGTGCCCTACCAGTGGCTGGACGTGGGGCAGTCGGACGAGGCGCAGAGACTGCTGGAACACATGGGCCTTCAGCATCCGCAGCTTCCCGTCGTGCTGTTTCCCGACGGATCGTTCCTCGAAAAGCCCCCGACCGGCGCCATCGCCGAGCGGATCGGCCTGACGACCCGCCCGCAGCGCCCGTTCTATGACCTGGCGATCATCGGGGCGGGGCCGTCCGGGCTGGCGGCGGGCGTCTACGCTGCCTCGGAAGGGCTGCGGACCGTGCTGATCGAGAAGCAGGCGCCGGGGGGCCAGGCCGGAACCAGCGCCCGGATCGAGAATTATCTCGGCTTCCCCGTCGGGCTGAGCGGGGCGGACCTGGCGCGACGGGCGGCGGCTCAGGCCCGGCGCTTCGGGGCCGAAATCCTGTCGCCGGTCGAGGCGGTCGGCGTCCGCGTCGAAGGGCCGTACCGGATTGTTACTCTGTCGGACGGGCGCGAGATTAGCTGTCACGCGTTGCTCATCACAACTGGCGTCTCCTACCGGATGCTCGACGTGCCGGGCGTCAGCGAGCTGACCGGGGCGGGCGTGTATTACGGGGCGACGATGAGCGAAGCCGCCGCCTATGAGGGGCAGAACCTGTTTATCGTCGGCGCCGGGAACTCGGCGGGGCAGGCGGCGGCGTACTTCTCGAAATACGCTGCTCAGGTCACGCTGGTAGTGCGCGGCGCGACTCTGGCGACCAGCATGTCCCAATATCTGATCGACCAGCTCAGCGCGATTGACAACGTCATCGTGCTGACTGAGACGCTGGTGGTCGAGGCGCACGGCACGGACCACCTCGAAGCGTTGACGCTGGAGCACCACGGCCAGCGCGAGACATGCGCCGCGAGCGCGCTGTTCGTCTTCATCGGGGCGAACCCCCCGACCGGGTGGCTGTGCGACCTGGTCGAGTGCGATCCGCAGGGCTACATCCTGTGTGGGGCCTACCTGCCAGCCTCCAAGAGCCGCGCCACGAAGTGGCCGCTGGAACGCGAGCCGTACATGTTCGAGACCAGCGTCCCCGGCATCTTCGTCACCGGCGACGTGCGTCACGGCTCGGTCAAGCGCATCGCGACCGCGGTCGGCGAGGGCGCGATGGTCATCCAGTTTATTCACCAGTACCTGGGCAACCTGTGACTGTCGAAGAAGTGCTGCGACGCGCGCCGGCATTCGCCGCGCTGCCCGACGATCAGTTCGCGCAGTTGATGCGCCTGGGCCGCGAGATGACGGTTCCGAAAGATACCGTCGTGATCGAAGAAGGCGCCGACGCGCCAGGGTTGTACGTGCTGGTCGAAGGCGAAATGACCGTCACCAAGCGGATCCGGGGGCGGTCTGTGACGCTCAACCGTCTAGAGCCGGTGACGTTCGCCGGGGAAATCTCGGTCATGACCGGGCTGCGTCCGATGGCGACGGTCCGCACGCTGACGGATACCCGCCTGCTGTTCTTTGACATTGGCCTGTTCCGCGAGATTCTGACCAACTCGCCGCTGATCAGCATCCTGCTCTCGACCATGGCGGCCCGCTTGCGCGGGATGGAAGGCGTCGTCCGGCAGGAGGAAAAGCTGGCCGCGCTCGGGCGCCTGTCCGCCGGGCTGGCGCACGAATTGAACAACCCGGCGGCGGCGGCGATGCGCGCTGCGCGCCAGCTCCCGGACGTTTTGCTCCGGCTCCAATCGCTCGTCTTCGGATTGAATGAGCTGGGCTTGTCGGCGGAGCAGCTCGCCTTTCTCAACGAGCGGCAGGGCGAGCTGATCCAGCGCGCCACCCGCCCCGACCGGCTCGATCCGCTGGAGCGGGCCGACCGTGAGGAGGCCGTCGCGAGCTGGATCGAGGCCCAGGGGGTGCCCGACGCCTGGCAGCTCGCGCCGATGCTGGTGCGCGCGCAGTTCACGGTGAGCGAGCTTGAGCCGCTCAAGAGCATGTTCGAAGGCCCCGCGCTCGGCCATGCGCTGGCGTGGCTCGAAGGCATGATCTCGGTCGGTGACGTGCTCAACGCCGTCGCGGAGAGCACCGAGCGCATTCACGGCCTTGTGACCGCGATCAAGGCGTATACCTACATGGATCGTTCGCCCGTGCAAGAGGTGGACATTCACCAGGGGCTGGACAATACGCTGACCATGCTGGCGCACAAGCTGCGCGCGATCGAGGTGATCCGCGAGTATGACCCGGCGCTGCCGCGCATCACCGCGCACGGCAGCCAGCTGAACCAGGTCTGGACCAACCTGATCGACAACGCGATCGACGCGCTCGGCGGGCAGGGGCACATCTGGATCCGCACCATGCGGGAGCGCGATCACATCGTGGTCGAAATCGCAGACGACGGCCCCGGCATCCCGCTCGAAGTTCAATCGCGCATCTTCGAGCCGTTCTTCACGACCAAAGGGGTCGGCGATGGAACCGGTATGGGCCTGGAAACCGCGCACCGCATCGTGGTTGAGGACCACCGGGGCGATCTCCAGGTCATCTCGAAGCCGGGCGACACGCGCTTTTTGGTTTACCTTCCGCTGAACTCGTCTGAGGATTAGCAAAAGACAGCGAAAAGCAGCCAAGACCAGCAGCGGAAAGCGAAAAAGCAGCGGTCGCTGCACGCGCTTTCCGCTGCCTTCCGCTGCTTTATAGCCGTTCTTCGCTGCCTTTAGCTTTCGTGGTGATACGTCTCCCAGCCGAAGTACGTCTCAAACGCCTCGGCCAGCGCGTCCGCGACATGGGCAGTGGTCATCGCGGCGTGGTGCTCGTAGCCGTTCTTGCAGACGTAGCGCATCAGCGCCTGCAAGTTCGGCACGCGCACGACCGCGCGGCTGCCGAAGGTGTCGAGCGGGTCGTCCACGAACGCGCCATCCCCGACATACGCCTTGATGCGCCCATGCCGGTCGTCGGTCGTGATCCGCGCGTACCCAAACGGACCGGCGGGCGTGCGCCCTGCCACCGTGCCGTAGGTGTTCTCCGTGCCGAGCGTCGTCGCCAGGATTTCGGCGTTCGCCATCTTCACGTCGGCGAAGAACTCGGTCGCCCAGTTGCCGCAGTGGAACAACACGCACTGGTCCGGGTCATCTCCATAATTGTTGTTCCAGTCCACCAGCGCGCTCGGCTTGCCGCTCGCCAGCGACAGCGCATACATCGACGCGGTGCCGGTGATGTCTACCTCGCAGGCGCTCGGCATCAGCTTCTGGCTCATCATGCTCATCAGCGTGCAGACGTTGACGCCGTAGTTGTGCTGGAGCGAGTCCCAGCACTGGATCGCAGTCGCGTCGATGTCCAGCTCCGCCATCCAGTCGTCGATCACCACGCCGAGCTTGGCTTGCTTGACCACCGCCGGAGCCGGGACGCCGGTCGTCGGCACGTAGGCGCGGATCGATTCGAGTTTCTCCTGCACGGCGGGCGCGTGGTCGTCCAGCCGGGCGGCGCGCCCCAGCACGACCGACAGGTCAATGGTCTGGACGCTGATGCCGAAGGCTTGCAGCAGCTTCTCGCTGTAGCGGGTCGTGTTAAAGGCGTTGGGCCGCGCGCCGATCGCGCCGAGCCGCGCGTTGGGCAGGCCCCTCACCACGCGACACACCGCGACGAACTTGCGCAGGTCCGCCTTGAACGACCCGGTGTCGGGGTAGATGGTGTGCCGATCGGTGACGCTGAACGGGTAGCCGTACTGGTAGAGGTTGTTGCAGACGGAAATCTTGCCGCAGAACGCGTCCCGGCGGCGCTCCAGGTTGAACTTGTCCAGGTCGTCGGGGAACGCCTGGACCAGGATCGGCACGCGCAGCCCGGAGAGCTTGATCGCTTCCGCGACGCCCTTCTCGTCGCCGAAGTTGGGCAGGCTGACCAGGATACCCGCGATCTCGCCCGCGTGCTGGCGGAACAGCGCCGCGCACGCCTTGGCGTGCTCCCACGTCTCGACCGCGCCAAGCGGCGTTGTCTGCGGGTCGAGCGCGACATAGCCGATGCCCAGCTCGTCCAGCACGCGGAACAGCGCCGCCCGGCCCTCGGTGATCAGCGCGTCCGGGAAGAAATCGCGGTTGCCGATGATCACGCCTAATGTGATGTTTTGGTTGACCATATCGCTTCTTTCACCTCATGAGATACGCGGCTCACAAGCTGCATTTGTGAACGGACTTGTCGCCATTCAGAGAGGGCAAATCTCCTGCGCGCTGCTATTAATCGACCAGCACCTGCCGTACTGCGGCCTGCCACCCGGCGTAAAGCGTCTCGGCCTGGTGCGCGCTCATCTGCGGCGTGTAGTCCACGAAGCCAAGCGGCAGGCGCTCGATGGCGTCCAGGTCGCGGTACAGCCCCATACCCAGGCCGCCGGACAGCACCGCGCCGAGGGCAGACAGCTCCGGCAGGGTTGACGCGCGCAGCGTGTACTGCGTCAGGTCGGCGGTGAATTGCATCAGGAACCGGTTGCTGACCGCGCCGCCGTCGGCGTGCACGGTCGAGAGCGCTACGCCCGCCTCGGTCGCCATCAGGCCGAGCACGTCGCGCACCTGGTAGGCGATCGCCTCTAGCGCGGCGCGCACGACGTGGCTGCGGGTTGCGCCTGGCGTCAGGCCAACGATCGCGCCTTTGGCGTCTGCTCGCCAGTACGGCGCGCTCAAGCCAACGAACGCGGGGACAAGGTAGACGCCGCCGTTATCGCTGACGGAAGTCGCCAGCGCCTCAGTTTCAGCCGCCGAGGCGATCAGCTTCAACTGGTCGCGCAGCCACTGGACGGTCGCGCCGGTGAAGTTGATAATACCCTCGAAGGCGTAGGTCGGCTCCCCGTTGAGCACCCAGCCGATGGTCGTGACGATCCCGCTGGCGGACAGCGTGGGCGCTGCGCCAATGTTGAGCAGCACCGACGAGCCGGTCCCGAACGTGACTTTCGCCATGCCGGGACGATAGCAGCGCTCGGCGAACAGCGCCGCCTGCGAATCGCCCATCACCCCGGCGATTGGTAGCGGGCGCTTAAGCGCGCCGCCGCAGGTCGTCTCGCCAAAGGGAGCGCGGCTCTCGCGCACTTCGGGCAGCGCCGCGACCGGCACGCCGAACAGCGCGCACAGGTCGGCGTCCCAGCGCAAAGTTTGGATATTGAACAACAGCGTGCGGCTGGCATTGGTGTGGTCGGTGGCGAAGACCGCGCCCTCGGTCAGGCGGTAGATCAGATAGGCATCGATGGTGCCGATTAGCGCCTCGCCGGAGTCCACACAGCGGCGGATACCCGGCTCTTGCTCGAACAGCCAGGCGAGCTTGGACGCCGGGAAATAGGTGTCGATCTTCAGGCCGGTGCGCTGCTGCACGAAGTCACCGTGCCCCTGCGCGGTCAGCGCGGCGCA
This sequence comes from Aggregatilineaceae bacterium, assembly GCA_035325905.1. Lineage (GTDB taxonomy): Bacteria > Chloroflexota > Anaerolineae > Aggregatilineales > Aggregatilineaceae > DYGX01. The sequence goes on from DAOKYY010000069.1 coordinate 12,327, forward strand.
CAGCGCAGCGCCGCGCCGGTCCTGCCAGACGATGGCGGGGAACAAGGGCTTGCCTGTCCCGCGCTCGAAGACAACAATTGTTTCGCGCTGGTTGGCGATGCTCAGGCACAGCAAGCCGTCACGCCGGGCCAGGTTGCGCGCCAGCAGCGCGTCGATCGCGCGCAGCGTGTTGGCGTAGATCTCCTCGGCGTCGTGCTCGACCCAGCCAGGGCGCGGGTAGTGCTGGCGGTGCGGCAGCGATTCGCGATCGAGCACGGCGCCCGCCGCGTCGAACAGCAGCGCCTTCGTAGCGGAGGTGCTCTGATCAAGCGCCAGAATGGCCGTCACGGCGCGGTCTCCAGCGCGAGCAGGCGGCGCGCGGTAGCCGCCAGCCCTTCGCCTGTGATGCCGTAATGCGCGAATATTTCTGATTGGCTGCCGGTGACGGTGTACTCGTCCGGGATGCCGGCGATCTTCAAGGGCTTAGTGACTCCGCGCTGCATCAGGATAGCAGCGCAGGCTTCGCCCAGCCCGCCGTACACGCTGTGCTCCTCGACCGTGACCAGCGCGCGGCTGCTGCGCGCCGCCGCGAGCAAGGCGTCTTCGTCCAGCGGCTTGAGGGTGTGCATGCTGATCAGGCCCGCCGAGATGCCCTGCCGCGCCAGCACATCGCACGCCTGCGCCGCCGGAGCGACCGCTTCGCCGGTGGCGATGAAGGTTACGTCCTCGCCGCTGCGGATCGTGATCGCCCGCCCGACCTCGAAGCGGGTCTCCGGCGCGTGCAGGTGCGGCATGGGCTGTTTGCCGAAGCGGAGGTAGATCGGGCGCGGATGGTGGTGCGCGGCGCGGATCGCCTCGCGCGTCTCGAAATTGTCGGCGGGCGCGACGATGTCCAGGTTATGGATGGCGCGCAACGCGGCGTAATCGTGCAGCGAGTGATGCGTGCTGCCGAGCGCGCCGTAGCTGACCCCCGCGCTGATCCCGATCAGGCGCACCGGGCGGTCCGAATAGGCGACATCGTTCTTGATCTGCTCCAGGGCGCGCGCCGTCAGGAAGCACGCCGGAGACACGGCGAAGACGTTCTTTCCGGCAGCAGTCAGCCCTGCTGCCATGCCGACCAGGTTCTGCTCGGCGATGCCGACTTCGACAATCTGATCGGGCAGGGCTTCGGCGAACCCGGCCAGCTTGCCGGAGCCGCGTGAATCGCTGGTCAGCACCAGCACATCGCGGTCCTGGCGCGCCAGCTCCAGCAGCGTCGCCGCGAATTCTTCCAGATTCGGCCGTCCGAGTTCCATCACGCCGTCACCTTCTCTAACTCCGCCTGCGCGCGATCCAGCTCCGCCAGCCCTTGCGCGAGCTGCCCGGCGCTGGGCACCTTGTGGTGCCACCCAATCTGGTTCTCGATAAAGCTGACTCCTTTGCCCTTGACGGTGTGCGCGAGGACCAGGCTGGGCTTGCCCGGCTCGAACGGAACCTGTTCGAAGGTGCGCACCAGGTCCGTGATATCGTTGCCGTCGCAGGCGCGCACCGCGAAGCCGAACGCCCGAAACTTATCTTCGAGAGATTCCAGCGCGACGACGCGCTCCGTCGGCCCGGTGATCTGCAACCCGTTCCGGTCGATGATGACGATCAGGTTGTCGAGCCGGTAATGCGCGGCGGTCATCGCCGCCTCCCAGCTGGAGCCTTCGGTCAGCTCGCCGTCGCCGAGCAGGGTGAAAACGCGATAGCCGCGCCCGTCGAGCTTCGCGCCGAGCGCCATGCCGACCGCGACCGACAGCCCGTGCCCCAGCGCGCCGGTGTTCTGCTCGACGCCGGGCACTTTGCGCGTCGGGTGGCCGATGAAGTGCGACCGGTAGCGGCCCAGCGTCGCTAGCTCTTCACGCGGATAGAAGCCCTTATCCGCCAGAACGGTGTACAGCGCCTCGACCGAATGGCCCTTGCTCTGCACGTAGCGATCGCGGTCGGGGTCGTCGAAATTCTGCGGCGAGACGTTCATCACGTGGTTGTACAACACGTTGAGAATGTCCACGCACGAGAGACTGCCGCCGGTATGCCCCGCGTTGGCCTGGTGAATGATCGTCAGAATGGTCTTGCGATACTCGATGGACTTCCGTCTCAGGTCGCGCTCATTCATGCGGCGTGATCTCCCTCTAGTCTCCCGCTATACCGTTCACTCTACCGTCCGCGACGCGCACTCAATCCGGCTGCCGCCATGCCGTTCGCGGCGCCCGCTTACGTGCCTTGCATCGGGTCACGGCGCCAGCCAGATGCTGATTGAATGCCGTTTCAGGTGGGGCAGCCGGGCCGAACCGCGCCCGGCTGCCCCTGGCGGGGAAGGTGCTTTTGCGGTGCACACCTTCCCCGCGTTCAAGCGTGCTTACTGAGCCTCGACCGGGGCGAAGTTAAAGTAGTCCTCGACGTTCTCGGGGGTAATGAGGATGCAGTCGATGGAGACTTTTTCTTCGGCGGGCAGTTCACCGGTGGTGATGTAGGTGTGAGCCTGCTCGACGGCCAGGGGGCCGAACTGGGCGACGGGTTGGAGGACGGTAGCGGCGATGGTGCCTTCCTTGATGGCGTCCATCACGTCCTGGGAGCCGTCGAAGCCGACGACGACGACCTCAGTCATGCCAGCAGCCTGAAGGGCTGCCATCGCGCCCATCGCCATGGTGTCGTTGCCGGAGATGACGCCCTTGATGTCAGGATGGGCCTGGATGATGGTCTCCATCACGTCGAAGGCTTCGGTCTGGGACCAGTTGGCCGACTGCTGGGCGACCAGTTCGAGGTCGGGGTACTCGTCGAGCACGTCGTGGTAGCCCTGCGAGCGGACATGGGCGTTGGTGTCGGACTCGCGACCGAGCAGCTCGACGTACTGGCCCTCTTCGCCGACCAGCCGGACGAACTCTTCCGCGCCGAGGACGGCGCCCTGGTAGTTGTTGGAGATGATCTGCGAGGCGGCCAGGCCGGTCTCGTTGATCTCACGGTCGATCAGGAAGGTGGGGATGCCCGCGTCTTTGGCCTTGCGCACCGCCGCGATGGAGGCGTCCGCCCCGGCGTTGTCGAGGATGATCGCCTTGGCGCCGAGCGCGATGGCCTGGTCGACATGCTGGTCTTGCAGGTTCGGGTCGTCGTCGTGGACCAGCACCAGCGTCTCGTAGCCGAGCGCCTTCGCCGCCGCGTCCGCTGAGTCCGCCTCCGCCTTGAAGAACGGATTGTCGTGCGACGGCGTGATGATCACGATCAGGCCCTCGCCCGCGACCTGTTCCTCTTCAGGAACCGGGGCGAAGTTAAAGTAGTCCTCGACGTTCTCGGGGGTAATGAGGATGCAGTCGATGGAGACTTTTTCTTCGGCGGGCAGTTCACCGGTGGTGATGTAGGTGTGAGCCTGCTCGACGGCCAGGGGGCCGAACTGGGCGACGGGTTGGAGGACGGTAGCGGCGATGGTGCCTTCCTTGATGGCGTCCATCACGTCCTGGGAGCCGTCGAAGCCGACGACGACGACCTCAGTCATGCCAGCAGCCTGAAGGGCTGCCATCGCGCCCATCGCCATGGTGTCGTTGCCGGAGATGACGCCCTTGATGTCAGGATGGGCCTGGATGATGGTCTCCATCACGTCGAAGGCTTCGGTCTGGGACCAGTTGGCCGACTGCTGGGCGACCAGTTCGAGGTCGGGGTACTCGTCGAGCACGTCGTGGTAGCCCTGCGAGCGGACATGGGCGTTGGTGTCGGACTCGCGACCGAGCAGCTCGACGTACTGGCCCTCTTCGCCGACCAGCCGGACGAACTCTTCCGCGCCGAGGACGGCGCCCTGGTAGTTGTTGGAGATGATCTGCGAGGCGGCCAGGCCGGTCTCGTTGATCTCACGGTCGATCAGGAAGGTGGGGATGCCCGCGTCTTTGGCCTTGCGCACCGCCGCGATGGAGGCGTCCGCCCCGGCGTTGTCGAGGATGATCGCCTTGGCGCCGAGCGCGATGGCCTGGTCGACATGCTGGTCTTGCAGGTTCGGGTCGTCGTCGTGGACCAGCACCAGCGTCTCGTAGCCGAGCGCCTTCGCCGCCGCGTCCGCTGAGTCCGCCTCCGCCTTGAAGAACGGATTGTCGTGCGACGGCGTGATGATCACGATCAGCCCTGGGCTGTCCTGCGCCAGAGTTGGCGCGCTGACGTTGAAGCCCGCGAGCGCCGTCGCCAGGACGAGCAGCGTCACAATGAGCTTGGACCAATTTTTGTGGAACATAATCTCCCTCTCTACTGCCAGCAAGACTTTCAATCGGATAAAGAGCGTGTTACCGGTGATCCGTTGCGTCGATCTGCACCTTTGTCTATACCTCTGTCTGCACCTCTGATAGACTCAGCACCTCCTTCTCATATGCAGTGGCGTCACGCCGCGCTCCGCTCTTGAATACGCTGTTGGACCTGGTCGATGATCACGGCCAGCACGATCACGCCGCCGGTGATGATCATCTGCCAGAAGGAGCTGACCCCTTCAATGACCATCCCGTTGCGCAGCACGCCGACGACGAACGCGCCGACGATGGTGCCCAGAATGGTCCCGCGCCCGCCGGCCAGCGAGGTGCCGCCGAGCACGACCGCCGCAATCGCGTTCAGCTCGAAGCCGTCGCCGGTGGCCGGGTGCGAGGCGACTAACTGGGACGAGATGATCAGCCCGACGACCGCCGCGCAAAAACCGGAGATGACGTAGGTGAGCATCGTCACGGTCTTCACACGCACGCCGGAAAGCTGCGCGGCGCGCTCGTTGCCGCCGATGGCGTACACCTGACGCCCGAACGGCGTCTTGCGCGTGATGAAGATCGCGAGCAGCGCCAGGCCGATCATGATCCAGATCGAGTACGGCAGGCCAAGCAGCGTCCCGCGCCCAAGCTCCGGGAAGCCGGTGTTGCCCAGCTCCGGCTTGCCGATCAGGTTGGGGAAGGTCGCGCCGTTGTTGGACAGCAGCGCCAGCCCGCGCGCTATGTAGAGCGTGCCGAGCGTGGCGATGAACGGCGCGACGCGGAAGCGCGTCACCAGGATGCCGTTCAGCAGCCCGACCAGCATCCCGACGCCGATCGCGATCAGCGCGATGATCCACACGTTGAAATAGACCACGCGGTTCAACGGGGTCAGGATCAGCCCTTCGTGGATCAGCATTCCCGTTACCATCCCGGTCAGGCCAACAATCGAGCCGACCGAGAGGTCGATCCCGCCGGTCAGGATCACGAAGGTCATGCCGATGCCGAGCACGGCGTTGATGGCGACCTGCTTGGCGAGGATGACCTGGTTGTTTTGCGTCACGAATGCGTCGGAGATCAGCGCAAAGAACGCGTACAACAGGATCAGCGCGATGAAGGCGCGAAGTTGCAGCAGCAGGCCGCGTATGGTGAGGCGTCCTTTGGCAAGCTGGCCGAGCGGGCTGCCCTCTACGGTTGATTGCACGTTAACCTCCGCCATTTCCTGACCCGTCCTTTCTGACCAGCTCGTGCCCAATTGCCGAAGCCTCGACCAGCGCCTGCTGCGTCGCCTCGGCGCGGCTCAGCTCGCGCGTGATCACACCCTTCGACATCACCAGGATGCGATCGGCCATCGCCATGATTTCTTTCAACTCGGTTGAAACGAAGATGATGCCCAGCCCCTGCGCGGCCAGCTTGCGCATGATATCAAAAATCTCTTCCTTCGCGCCGACGTCGATGCCGCGCGTTGGCTCGTCCATCAGCAAGACCTGCGGCGAGGTCAGCAGCGTCTTGGCGACGACGACTTTCTGCTGGTTGCCGCCGCTGAGCGACGAGATCAGATTCTGAACGTTGCTGACCTTGATCGTCAGATCGCGCACCAGGCGGTTGACCGCGGCCTCTTCTTTCACGCGGGAAAGGTACAGCCCGCGTAGATAATTGCGCAGGCTCGCCAGTAGCATGTTGTCGGCAACGGACAGCTCCGGGACTAACCCCTCGCGCTGGCGATCCTCCGGAATCAGCATGATGCCCTGCTTGATGCGCTTGTCGATTGAGCCTTCGACCTTCTTGTTCCCCAGCCAGATATCCCCGCGCGCCGTCGGGTGCAGACCCATCAGGCACTCGAACAACTCCGTCCGGCCCGCGCCCATCAGCCCGTAAATGCCGAGCACCTCACCGGCGCGCAGCGAAAACGAGACGTGGTCGAGCAGAAAGCCCCCGCCGTGCTTGGGCAGGGTCATATTTTCGACGCGCAGCAGCTCGCGCTCGGCGGCGTGCTGCGGCGGCCGGTAGGACGCCGCCGTGTCGCGCCCGACCATCCGCTCGATGATCCAGGGCAGATCGACCTCGGCCATCGGCGCCTCGGCGATCTTGCGCCCATCGCGCAGCACGGTGATATAGTCCCCGATCTGCATCAGCTCTTCGAGCTTGTGCGAGATGTAAATAATCGAGACACCCGACGCGGCTAGCTCGTGGATGACGCGGAACAGGACCTCGACCTCCGCCGTGCTGAGCGCCGAGGTCGGCTCGTCCATGATCAGAATCTTGACTTCGAGCGCCAGCGCCTTAGCGATCTCCACAATTTGCTGCTGGCCGATGCGCAAATACTGCACCAGCGTCTTGGGGTCGATCGGCTGCTCCAGCCGGGCCAGTAGGGCGCGCGTGCGCTCCTCCTGCTCGCGGTGCTGGATAACCGCGCCGCCCGCCGTCAGCTCGTGCGCCATGAAGATATTTTCGGCGACGCTAAGGTTCGGGAACAGATTGAGTTCCTGATAGATAATCCCGATCCCAAGCTCCTCGGCCTCGCGCGGGGATTTCGGGTGGATCGGCTGGCCTTCAAGCGTCAGATGGCCCTCGGTCGGCTGCTGGACGCCGGCCAGGATCTTCATCAACGTCGATTTGCCGGCGCCGTTCTCGCCGACCAGGACGTTGACCTTGCCCCGGTAGACGTTGAAGTCAACCTTGTCCAGCGCGACGGTGCCTGGATAGACCTTCGTCACCTGCTCGGCGCGCAGAATCACGTCGTCGAACGTTCTGACCTGCTCAGGGGCGGCTGCGGGCGCGCTCATGCTTCTACCACCGTCAGCCGCACCGGGACGATCGTGATCGCGCCCGCGCCGTCGAGCGAGAAAGCGCCCACGAACTGGACCGTTTTCCCTTCGATCTGCGCGGGGTCCATCTCGCGGATCGCTTCGACATCGTCCAGGCCCAGCGCCTCGGCGATCATGGCGGTGATGCGGTCGCCCATCGCGGTCGCGACATCGGCGAATTCTTGCTGGTTGGTGAACGCGCCGTACTCGATAAACCCGACGGCGTCACGCACCGCGCTGCGCTGCGAGACCTTGATCAGCGGGCCGATCACCATGCTGGCGTCCACGGTGCCATCCGGCGGCGCGAGGTCCAGCGTGATGATGCCCGACCGCGAGGTGGTGTCCAGCGCGACCACTTGCGCCTCGCCGCGCACCATGAAGCTGTACGGGCCGGTGCCGGAGCGGTGCCCATATTGCTCGATCGCAGCGGCTTCGTCCTGCGCGATGGCCGCGAGCAAAACGGGCAGGTCCTGGGCCTGCTCGTCGTAGGTTGGCAGCACCTTGCTTTCCCAGATTTCGGCGACAAAGGCCTCGCCGGTGAAGCCCTGCTTGGCTTCTTCGTCTTCATGGAGTGTGCGCACCGTCGCCAGCACGCAGCCTGACAGGCTCGCCGCCAGAAGCCCCAACAGCGTTGCCCGTACAGTAAGCGAAACGATGTTTCTGGGCCGCATAAACAATGCTCCTACAACAGGAATTCAGCCGTGAAGCGATCGGTAATCAAAACATTGATCCAGCGGCCCATCAGCGCCCCGCGGATGGCGGCGTGCTTGCGCTGGCCTCCCGCGATCCCGACGGTTCGCTCGACGCGCTGGAGCTTTTCGAGCGGGATGCCGATCACGCGCTCGTCGAGCGGCGTCAGCACCGGGTGTCCTTCGGCGTCGAAGAAGCGCAGGCAGACATCGCCCACCGCGCCGCCGCGCCGCAGCAACTCTAGCTCGTCTTCCGAGTAGATATTGCCGCTGCTCGCCAGCAGCTCGGAGGGCTGCACCGAGCCGATGCCGACCAGCGCGAGCGTGATATGATCGAACAGGGCAACCGAGGCGGCGACGTAGGGGTCGTCGAGCAGGATATCGCGCGCTTCCAGCGAGCCGACGATGCCCGGCGCAGTAAGGAATCTGCCGGTCCCGTTGACCAGCTTCGCCAGGCGATCGGTCAGACGCGAGGCGTGGACCTCGGCTTCTGGGCGGCCAATCCCGCCGAGAATCTGGACGACGACCGCGCCGCTGGGCCGCGACACCGGGTGCATCGCGTCCACCATCGCCAGCAGCGTCGCGCTCCACGACGAGATACCGATCACTTCGTCCGGCTTGAGCGTGTTTTCGAGGTAGAAGGCCGCCGCCGCGCCCAGGCCCCGCTGGATGCCCGCTTCGTCATCCGGCGCCTCGGCGTCGATCACGATCGCCTCGTGCAGCCCGTACCTGAGGCGCACGCCTTCTTCGAGATCGCTATAGACGCCGGCGGGCATGCTGACGGTGATCCGCACGACGCCCTCGACCTCCGCGCGCTTGAGGAGGCGGGAGACGGTCGCCTGCGAGAGATCGAGCCGCTGGGCGATCTCGCGCTGGTTCAGCCCGTGGGAATGATAAAGCTGGGCGACTTTGGCGAGCAGCCGGAGTTCTTCGACGTTTCGGGTGGAAAGCATTTCAAAACACGCTCTATGAATACATATTCAGAAAGTGATATTCATGCA
>DAOKYY010000070.1:0-15520 GCA_035325905.1 Aggregatilineaceae bacterium
CGTTAGAGTTTTGCGCCCGTCCACGCCGCGCCGGTCGCCTGGACGGAATGACTCCGTTTCACGACAATCTGTGATAGCCCCTTGATTCACTTGGGACCGCGATCGTGCCCGCTGTATCGGCACGCCTGTGAGAGGAGCGCCTCGTGAGCACTTACCACGATCCTACATCCTCCAGCATCTACGATTTGTCGAACGCCGCGCCGTATCGCGTCTGGGGCGCGGACGGAATCGAGCAGTCGGCGCTGGATCAAATGAAGCGCGCCGTGCGCTTGCCGGTCGCCGTGCGCGGGGCGCTGATGCCCGACGCGCACCAGGGCTACGGGCTGCCGATCGGCGGCGTGCTGGCGGCGGACAACAGCGTGATTCCTTACGCGGTCGGCGTGGACATCGCCTGCCGGATGCGCCTGACCGTCTTCAACGCCTCGCCGGGCGTGCTTGACCAGCATCGCGACCTGTTCCGCGACGTGCTGGAGCGGCAAACGCGCTTCGGCGCGGGCGGCGAGTGGCCCACCCCGCGCGATCACGAAGTCATGGACGACCCGCTGTGGCGCGATCACCCTGCCGCGCGCCAGTACCGCGACATCGCGCAGCGCCAGCTGGGAACAAGCGGCTCCGGCAACCATTTCGTCGAGTTCGGCGCGCTCAACGTCCATACCACGATTGAGTCGCCGCTCGGCGCCATCCCGCCCGGCACGTATCTCGCGCTGCTGAGTCACAGCGGCAGCCGCCGCTTCGGGCTGGAGATGGCGAACCATTACACGCAGCTTGCGATGCGCCGCCACGCCGGGCTGCCGAAGGACTTTCAGCATCTCGCCTGGCTGTCGCTAGACGAGGAAGCAGGCGCGGAATATTGGGCGGCGATGCAGCTGGCCGGCCGCTACGCCAGCGCCAACCACGCCGTGATCCACCGCCAGATCATCGACGCGCTGCGGACGCCGGTGCTCGGCGGCGTCGAGAACCATCACAACTTCGCGTGGAAGGAGCAGGTCGACGGGCGCGAGACGATTGTCCACCGCAAGGGCGCGACCCCGGCAGGCGCGGGCGTTCTCGGCGTGATCCCCGGCAGCATGGGCGCGCCCGGCTACGTGGTGCGCGGGCTGGGCAGCGCAGAGTCGCTCAACAGCGCGGCGCACGGCGCGGGCCGGCGCATGAGCCGCAAGCAGGCGTTCGCGCAGTTCGATTGGGATGACGTACAGGCGCGCCTGAATGACCTCGGCATCGAGCTGATCTCCGGCGGGCTGGACGAAGCGCCCGACGCTTACAAGGACATCCGCCAGGTGATGGCCGACCAGTCCGATCTGGTGGTTGCGCTGGCGGAGTTTCACCCCCGGCTGGTCAAGATGGACGGCGCGGGCAGCGGTCCGCGCTGGGGCGGCAAGCGCAAGGGGAAAAAGGGCAAGCGCCGCCGGTAGAGCCACGCGAGAAGCCGCGCCGGACGCGCTATACTGGACACGCCATGACGTTATAATGGAGAGCACCGACGGCCAGCAGGTGAGCGAATACAGCGATGTCAAACGAGATCTTTCAGCAGGCGGCGGAATGGCTGGACGCCGGCGAGCCGGTGGCGCTGGCGACGATCGTGCGCATTTTCGGCTCGTCGAGCCAGCCGCTCGGCGCGCGCATGGCGATGACGACCGGCAACCGCTTTGTCGGCGCAGTCAGCGGCGGCTGCGTCGAGACGGACGTATACGAGACCTCGCAGGTTGTGTTGCGGCGCGGCGCGGCGCTGATGCTCCATTACCAGCAGGTCGAGGACCCGCTGGTCGAAATCGGCCTGAACTGCGAGGGCAAGATTGACGTACTGGTCGAGCCGCTGACGCCGGAAATCCTGCTGCTCCACACCGCGCCGGAGCCGTCCCGCCGCGTCAACGTGACGGTGTGCTCGCCGGGCACTCCCGCCGCGCCGGATGCTCGTCACGCGCAGGTCTGGGAGGATGGTGAAGCGTCCACGCCCCTACCGGAGCCGCTTCTGCGCGACGCGCTGGCCGCCCTGCGCGACGACCGTCCGGTGACGGCCAGCTATCCCGACGGTCAGGTCGCGCTGTTCGAGCCGGTCCTGCCGCCGCCGACCCTGCTGATCTTCGGCGCGGACCAGGCCGCCGTGCCGCTGGTGCGTTTCGCGCGCCTGCTGGGGTTCCGGACGGTCGTCACCGATGGCCGCTCCGCCTTCGCGACGCGCGCTAAGCATCCCGACGCCGACTTGGTGCTGGCCGCCTGGCCGGACGAGGTCATCCGGCGCGCCGGCGTAGACGACCGGACGTATATCGTCTCGCTCAACCACGAGCCGCGCTTTGAGGATGCGCTGCTGCACGCGCTGGCCGGGCGCCGCGTCGCGTACATCGGCGCAATCGGCAAGCGCGCTCGCCACCACGAGCGCGTCGAGCGCGCCGCTGCCGCCGGGCTGGACCTCGATCAGTTCCCGCCGATCCACACGCCGATCGGGCTGGACATCGGCGGCAAGTCGCCGGAGGAAGTCGCGCTGAGCATCATGGCCGAGATCATCGCCGTCAAGAACCGGCGGCCCGGCGGGATGCTAGTGGAACAGGCGGCGGCGCATATGACGCGCTCGTAAGATGGCGTCTAATGGACCGACTGGCGGCGTGCGCTTAGGCTGGCTGGCTCATTTTTGCGCGGCGTGACCGCTTTCCCGTTGACACGGTATGCGGCGGTCATTACCATCAGGCTAAGACCCGCGCATGATACACCCCGCTGCGGGCCGCAGAGGGCAAGGACTATGGCGACCGAAGAACAGCCGATCAACCGTCGATGGGGCGCCGCCCCCGTGCTGCTCGCGCTGGTGATGCTGCTGATGGCGGGCGCTGCCTGCGCCTTCAACGCCCCTGACCGCCTGAACGAGGGCCAGGGCACGCGCGACAAGCCGGTGGCCGCGCGTAAGTTCGCCAAAACGCCGCAATATGAAGTGCGCGCCCTGAGCGTGGTCCGCCCCGTCAATGTGTCGTCTGAAGGCGAGAGCGGCGAGAACACGGACATCTCAAGCGAATATATGAAGGTCCAGTTCGAGATTCTGTGCAAAAAGGACCCTGAGGAAATCTGCAACCTGACCGAGCTGCGCGATAGCTTGCAGGTCGTGGGCGGGTCGGGCGTGCTATTCCCGCCAGATTACACGCTTGAGATCGATGACCCGCTGCTTGAAGGCGAGATCCTCGGCGGCGCGCAGAAAGCCGGCTGGCTGGTGTTCAAGGTTCCCCAGGGGCTGAGTGTGACCGAAGCCGTCGCGCAGTACGGCGAAGATTTGCGCGTGTTTTTCCGCCTCCCGTAGGGCTTGCCGATCCGGTCCGGGCGCCGAAAACGACCCTGGCATCAGGCCGGGGTTTGCGGTATGATTGCGCCCTGCCAGACGGAACGTCAAGGACTCAGACGATGAAGGTCATTCTCAAAGAATACGTCTACAAGCATGGTGTCGCGGGCGACGTGGTGCAGGTCGCCGATGGCTTCGCGCGCAATTACCTGATTCCGCGCGGGCTGGCGGTCAAGGCCACGGCCGGCGCGCTGCGCGAGCATCAACACCTGCTGAAGAACGCCGCCATCCGCCGCGACGAGCTTCACCAGCGCGAGCAGGAAGCCGCCAATCGCATCAACGGCGTCGAGCTGGTCTTCGGCGTCAAAGCGGGCAAGAACGGCAAGCTCTACGGCTCGATCACCACGATGGACATCGCCCAGGCGTTGGAAGAGAAAACCGGCGTCGATATCAACCGTCGCCGCATCAGCGAGCGCCCGCTGCGCGAGCTGGGCGTGCACACGGTGCCGGTGCGTCTCGGCGGGGGCATCTCGCCGGAGCTGCGCGTGGTGGTGATCCGCGAAGAAGAAGTTGCGGACTACGAGGCCGGGCGGCCGGTCGCCAGCCTGCGCGGGCTGGGCGGGCGCTTTGAAGCCGCCGAAGAAGCCGTGGACGACACCGCCAGCGCCGAGCCGGTCGATGTAGCGGACGACACCGCCGCCGCGAGCGAATTGGAAGACGAGGAAGCACAGGCCGCGGAGTAATCCAGCCGCCTGCAACGCTTCATGCTGGTGGAACAATCCGGCGCCGGTGATCTTGTCGCCTTTGTGACCCGGTATATGCCGTGCAGCGTGTGCCAACACGCGTATTCAGCCGACGATGTGGCGGTTCTGCGTCACAGCGCCGGCTCTTGGGTTCTATCGGCGACGTGCCCGGTGTGCCATCATAACAGCACGTTCAGCGCGTTTGACCATCCACCCTACACGCATCTGCCGGACATGGGCGCCGTGCGCTTGCGCCCGCTCTCTGAGGATGATGTGCGGACCTGGGCGGATTTCCTGGAGCGGTTTCAGGGCGACCTCTCCACTCTGCTGGCGCTCATCGACTAGCGCGCGGAGAGCGCGTTGGCCGGGCGGGTGATCGAGCCGCCGCGTTGAGCGGACATGGCTAAATCACCCGCTTTTGGTTATGATCCGCGCGGTATTGGGCAACGGCACCGGAGAACCGAGCGAGCGTGACCAATTTCGTGGCGCTGGGGCAGCGCCTGCGCGACGCGCGCGAAGCGAAAGAGTTGTCGCCAGACGATGTCGAGCGCGCCACCCGTATCCGTGCACGCTTCATCGAGCAGATGGAGCGCGGCGATTATTCGGGCATGACGCCGGTCCAGGCCCAGGGCTTTCTGCGCAACTACGCGCGCTTCCTCGGCATCGATCTTGATCTGCTGGCCTCGGAATTGACCGGTGCCGAGTCAAAGGGCGTCCTGGGGCGTACCCGGCGCGAGCCGCAGCCAACGCCACCCCCTGCTGCGCCCCCCCTGTCGATGACGCCGCGCCCGGCAACGCGCTCCGAAGATGCTCCGAGGAGGAGGAGGGGCTGGCTGACCAGCACCGCGATCGTGCTGATCGCCGGGGCGATCGTCGTGATCGTCGTGCTGGGCGCGACGGCGCTACTCAACAGCTTTTCGGAATCCGCCGGGGAAGAAGGCGCTACCGCCGTCGATCTGACCCCCGGCCCTAACGGCGATACCGAGCCTGGATCGGAGTCCAGCGGCGAAGCGGAGGGCGAAATGCTGTCCGCCGATGACGCGGAAGCGACATCCGCTGAGGATAGCGCCGGGCCGATAACCCCGGAGCTGGCCTATACGCCGCCCGGCGACACCAGCACCCATGTCGTGGTCAGCGTCAGCGTCACGCAGCGCACCTGGCTGCGCGTGACGGTCGATGGCGAAGTGACGCGCCAGGGGCTGGCGCGGCCCGGCGAGGTCTGGCAGTTCGAGGGCGAGGAAAGCGTCGGGCTGCGGGCCAGCAACGCCGCCGCGCTGGTGCTGTCGGTCAACAACCAGCGCCAGGGCGCGCTGGGCAGCCGGGGCCAGCTTTTCGATCAGACCTTCACGCGCGAGGGCCTGGCCGGTCCGCCGACGCCAGAGCCAACCGCCACCGGCGCGGCGCCCGATACGCTGTCTTCCAACCCCGCTCCCCTCACCGCCACCGCGTCGCCCGAACAGGCGACGCTCGTTTTGAGTCCGACGCTCGATCCGAACGCGCCGCTGCCGAGCGGCGTCGAGGACGGGCTGATCGCGCCGCTGCCGAGCGCCACACCGTCACCCTCCCTGGAAGCGCCATCTCCCGAACCGCCGACTCGCGCCCCCGCGAGCGCCACGCCGCGCCCAACCGCGACCCGCACGCGCGCGCCTTCGAGCACGCCTACCATCGCACCGACGAGCGCGCCCTCGGCCACGTCCCCGGCGACGGCCTCGCTCACCCCATCGCTGACCCTGTCGCCAACTGCCAGCGCGACGCGCACGCCTACCCCGATCCCAAGCTGGACGCCGACCCCGACTGTGACGCCGACCGCGACCGCGACCTCCTCGCCGACGCCCTTCCTGCCGCCGCGCGTCACGCGCACGCCGACCGTCTCACCCAAATAGCGCCGCCGAATCAAACGAGACGCCCGGCGGGCGTCTCGTCACTCGATCTCAATGACCAGGGCTGGCGCGCTAGATCGCCAGGTGATAGAGCAGCGCAGCCAGGCCCCACAGCAGCGCCACCAGCGCGGCGGCCCATACCCGCCAGAGGCGCACGCCGCGCGTGGCGACGCGGTCCGGCTCGTCAATCCGCGCCAGCACCAGCCGGGAGTCGCCGTGCAGCGTGTAGAGGCCATAGATGCGCCGGGGTTCCGCCTGCTGCGTCTGCGGGGTGGTGGGCGTGTGCGCCGGGTGAGTCATCGCAATTCCCCTGTCAATTGCATCATCTGGCTGCGCGTGCGTTAGCCTCAGTAAACCACACGCGCAGGCGGGCGTACAGCCCAAAAAACGAGGGGACCGCGAAAAACAGCGAAAAACAGCGGAAAACCGGCCTTTGTCTTGCCGCTTTCGCTGCTGTTTGCTGCTTTATCGCTGTCCTTGGCTGTTTGTAGCTTACCCGTGCCAGAGGTAATCGAGCAGCATTTCGGGCAGGCGCTCGACCGTGTTTTCTTGCAGGCGGTAGGTGATGGTGCGGTCGTCGTGGACTTCTTCCGCGATCAGCCCGGCGTCGCGCAACTGGGCGAGGTGGCGCGACACCGACGACGCCGCGAGGTCGAGCTTGGCGGCGATCTGCTTGCCGTGCAGCTCTCCTTCATGACGCGTGATCAGGCGCAGCACGTCCAGCCGGGAGCTGTCGGCGAGCGCCTTGCAGATGGCGAGCGTCTGTTCTTTGCCGCGCTCGATTTCGGCGCGGCGCGCCTCGGTGCGCTGGCTGTCGAACACGATGGTCACGTTGCTATACCCGTAGAACATGTAAACGGGCGATGGAGCCATGACGATCGGGACGAACAGCACCTCGGTCACGGGGTAGTCGGGCGGCAGCGGCGCCGGAAGCTCGGTCTTGCCGGTGACGTATTCGAGCAGGGCCTGCCCTCCGGTGCGCGAGAGGATCGCCGCTTTGTGGCGCAGGCTAGCCTGCCAGTGCGGGCGCAGCGCCTCAACCTCGTCGCGAAAAAATCCCTCCCAATACCAGCGCCAGAGGTTCACCAGCCGCTCCTGGAAGGCCGGGACGTCCGCCAGAATCGGCTCGAGGGTCAGCCCTGCCTGGCAGAGCCAGTGGCACAGGTTCCGCACCTCGTTCAACGCCTCGTCGAGCGCGCGCGGCTCCAGGCGGGTCTCGACCAGCCGCTCCACCGGCACCACGCGCCCGGTCAGGTAGAAGACGAAGCGCACCGGGTCCATGTCGCGCACGTAGTCAAAGAAGCCTTCGACATCCTCATGATCGGGATAATCGATCGGGAGTTCGAAGAACAGCCCGCCGTCCGCGTACCGCCCATACACCGCCGCCAGCTCGTTCCAGAACGCCGGCTCCAGCGCCTCGCGGGCGCGGGCGGCCCACGCGCTGGACCGCCGGGCGGGCAGCAGCAGCGTTCGCAAGCTGAGCACCAGCTCGTAGATGGGAGAGGTCTCCAGGCGGACGAGATGGGTCAGTGGGTCAATCGCTTCGATGACTTGGAGTGGCATGGAATACCTTTGGTCGCCCCGGCCGAACAGACCGGGATCACGCAGCCCGCGCCGCGAAGGCAACAAGGCTGCTCAACGAGAGTACGCCGGCGGAAGCGTCTCGAACCGCGCGCCGTGCCCGCGCCGAAGCTTCACACCCCCGCCGTACAACATGGCGTGCCCCGGCCAGGAGCACGCCGTCTTCATCACGATCCGGTCATTCCAGGCAGGTCACGGCGCTGGCGTCAACATACCGCTCGATGACCTGCTCCATCACTTCGTGCAGCTCCGCCGCGCGGCGGGGCATATTCAGCACCTCGGACGCGCCGTAGTGGCGCGCGTACTGCTGGAAGAAGCGCGGCACCTGGTTGCCGACCACCAGCACCGGGACCTCTGGCCGCACGTGGCGAATCTCGGGCAGCAAGCTCAGCGCCACCATCCGATCGTTGTCGACGCCGATCACCACCAGGTCAAAACAGAAGCAGTCCAGGACGCGCAGCACGTCAAACCGGCGGTCGACTTCGGTCAGCGAGAGGTCGCCGTCCAGCAGGCGGCTCGCGGTATCCATCAAGACGCTGGCGGGGCCGCCAGGGCGGTCAATCACCAGGACCTGCGCCGAGCAGCGAACGGAATAAGCATCCGTCTGGGTCAACAGGGCGGTCGAACGCGTTTCTGAATGCATCGTAGCCTCGCTCGCAGTTGACAGTGTTGCGCACCCGCTTGCGTTATTGCGTAATTGCGCAATCCAACTATCAGTATAGCATGAAACACTTGTGCGAGTCAAGCAGTTTGTCGCGTTTTTCTGCAGATTCATTGAATCCAGGGCCGCTTGCATCCCAGGGGAAATTCCTACCCGCACCAGCGCATTTTTATCGACTTCTTTACAACTAAAAACCAGGAGCGCAGTATACTATTAACAGCAGTCTGATAATATTAAATCATAAGCTCTACATCCCGCGCTTCGCTATACATAAGGAGAAAACGCCATGCGGTCCCCATTGCTCGGTCTGGCAGTCGCGCTTGTGCTGGCGCTTGTTCTCGGCGGTTTGCCTGCCCCCGCATCCGCCGCGCCCGGCGCGACCATTCAAAGCATTACCCTCAACGGCTGCTTCATCGATGTCACCTTCCAGGTTCAGGACGCCGGCAGCTACTACGTCAACCTCTGGGATGACGGGAACTTTCGGGCTGGCGCGGGCGGCGCTGTGCCTGCCAACGGCACGATGACGGTGCGCTATGTGATCGGCGATCCGATCCTGGAAGGCGCCCCCGGTATCGGCATTTACGTGGAAAATGGGCTTGGCATTGCGGCAACAACCACGTATGACGCGGACGGGAATTACGCCGTGTCCGCCGCCGTCGGGGACCCCTGCGCGGCTGCCAACGCCACCAGCGCGTCTGTCCTGAATGTGACGGGCGTGGCGGGCTGCGATGTCCTGATGCCGATCCCGCCCCAGGCTGTTGTCGGGACCTTCGTAGCGCCAGCGGAAGTCTATTATGCGCCGGGCAAGCTCACCAGCCCGCTGATCACGCTGCCCGCAGGCAAGTCGGCGTGGGTCTTCGGGATGGACGCCAGCGGCGAATACTACAAATTCATGTGGAACTGCCAGACGTTGTGGGTCAAGGTCGGCACCATCGGGCCGAACTTCGATGCGACGTGGCAGGGACGCCCGCTGCCCACAACCGTCGTGAGCTGACCGCCATCAAACGCTGTCTCGCGCCCCTTTCCGGTCCAGTCGGAAAGGGGCGCCTCTCCTCCGCAAGTCTCAACGTTTCACCGATCTGTCGCGTCATCAGATGCGCGCGCGGCACTCCGCTTTTTTGAGGATAGTATGATCTTGGGCTACACTGCGCGCCAGCGCCGGGCCGGGACTCGCTACCTGGCGTGACGGTTCGCCAGCACGGGCGAAAGGCCGCAGCCATGCATCAGAATGATCGTTTTTACGACACCATCGCGCGCTTCTACGACGCCGAAAACGCGACCTATGACGACGATATGGCGCTGTACGAGGCGCTGCTCGACGACCTGGGGCGCGAGAACGCGCTGGTCGTGGGCTGCGGGACCGGGCGCGTGCTGCTGGCCCTGGCGCGGCTCGGCTGCCGCGTGACCGGCATCGACCTGTCGGCGCCGATGCTGGCGCGCGTCGAGCGCCATCTGGACGAGCAGCCGGACCTGCGCGACCGCGTGACGCTGGTTCATGGCGACGCGCGCGCCATGCCGGTTGGCGGGCGCTTCAAGCTGATCACCGTCCCATACAACACCTTCATGCATTTTCTGGAGCAAGCCGACCAGCTCGCCGTGCTGCGCGCCTGCCGCCGCCTATTGGCCGACGACGGCCTGCTGGTGCTCGATCTGCCCAACGCGACCGACGCCTACGGCGCGCAGGACGAGGACGGGCTGCTGGTGCTGGAGCGCACCTTCTTCGAGCCGGAAAGCGGCCACCAGGTGATGCAGCAGTCGGTCAGCGCGATTGATCGCGCCGCGCAGCGCCTCAACGTGACCTGGATTTACGACGAGCTGGACGAGACGGGGATCATTCGCCGCACGATGGCCCCGCTGGAACTGCGCTACGTCTTCCCCGCCGAAGCCGATCTGCTGCTGGAGGCCGCCGGGTTGACCGTGCTGGAGCTGTACGGCGACTATGACCAGGGGCCGTTCGAGAGCGGCGCGCCGCGCATGATCGTCCTGGCGGAGCGCAGCGTGGAGGCGCGGGCGTGAGCGCGCGGCGCGCGCGCGGCAGGCGCGGCGCGGCAGGTCTGCTGCTGGTCGCGGCGCTGCTGGCGGCCTGCGACGTCAACCCGCCGCCGGAGCCAACCGCGACCTACGCCTGGCCGACGCAGCCGCCGACCGTTCCCCCCAGCCCGACTGTCGCGCCGGTGATGCCGCAGGGAGACGGCCAGGGCGGGCTATCGATCGGCGCCAGCAACCCCACGCAGGCCGCGCTCGCCGCCGAGGGCCAGCCCTCGCAGGAGCCAGCGACGCCCACCCTCGCGCCGACCGAGCCAGTGCTGCCGATGGCGATCAGCGCCCCGGACGGCACAACGCTCCAGGCGCAGTTCTACGCCGCGCGCGCCCATCCCGCTCCGGCGGTTCTGCTCGTGCACCAGGCCGGCGGCAGCCAGCAGGACTGGGAGCCGCTGATCGAGCCGCTGCGCGGCGCGGGCTACGCCGTGCTGGCCTTCGACCTGCGCGGTCACGGCGGCTCCGGCGGCGACGCGGACTGGGCGCAGATGTCCGGCGACACGCAGGCCGCGCTCCGGCTGCTGAGCGCGCTGGCAGGCGTGGATTCCTCGCGGATCGTGCTGATCGGCGCGAGCGTCGGCGCGAACCTGGCGCTGAACGCCTGCGCCGACCTGGTCGGGTGCGGGGCGGCGGTGCTGCTCAGCCCAGGGCTAGACTATCATGGCATCGCCACCGCTCCGGCGATCCCGCGCCTGGGCGGGCGCCCGCTGCTGATCATCACCGGCCAGCCCGACGCCAACAACCCCGCCGACAGCGTCATGCTGGACGGTCTGGCCGCCAGTGGCGATCATCAGCTTGTCATCGTCCCTGCCGCCGCGCATGGCGCCCAGCTCTTCGCCGCCGAGCCGGGCCTGGTCACGCGGATCGTCGCGTGGCTGACGGCGCGCGTCCCGCCCCCGGCCCTGGCGATCACGCCCGCGCCCGCCGGTTCCTGAACGAACCGTTGATTTCTTGATGGGGATTGCGCCCCGCGCTATAGTCACTTCATGATGCGACGTTTACCGGTAGTCTTCACACTGCTCCTGCTGTCGATCGGGCTGGCGGCTCGCGTCCCCGCCGCCAGCGCCCAGGGCGATCCCGGCTCGCAGGTGATCGCGCTGGTCAACGGGCTGCGCGCCTCATATGGCCTGCCCCCGCTGACTCCTCACCCCGCGCTCAACGCCGCCGCGCAGACTCAGGCGAACTGGGTGATCGCGTCCGGCCAATGGGGCCACACCGGCGAAGGCGGCTCCAGCCCGCAGGACCGCGCGACCGCCGCCGGGTATTCCGGCTTCGTGCTTGAGAACTACGTCGGCGGTGGCAACATGTCGCCGCAGGGGGCCGTCGATTGGTGGACCAACAGCCCGATCCACCTGCGCGGGATGCTCGCCACGCCGCACGAGCACGTCGGAATAGGCGTGGTGACTGGCGGCAAGTCGAATCTGTACGTGCTGCTTGTCGGGCGGCCCGTGACCGCGCGTCCGGCGGCGAGTCCGGGCGGCTCCGGCAGTGCGGGCAGCGGCGCGGCAGCGGAAGAAGAGGAAGAGCCGGAGATCGTGGCCGTCCCGGTCGTGCGCGCCGAGCCGCGCCCCGATGGCTCGACCGTGCACCAGGTTCAGCAGGGCCAGACGGTCTGGGACCTGGCGATGGTGTATGGCGTGGACCTGGGCGAGCTGCGCGCGCTGAACAACCTGGGGCCGAGCATGGTTGTGCATCCCGGCGACGAGATCCTGATCCAGCTGGGGCCGGGGATGGTCCCGCCGCCGACGCCTACCCCGCCGATGTCCGTCTTCGTCCAGGAAGGGCAGACGCTGTGGGACATCGCCGCGATCCACAACCTCAACCTGGACGAGTTGATGCTGATCAACGGCATCGAGCGCGGGCAGGTGATCAACCCCGGCGATGAATTGCTGCTCCGGCTGCCGCCCGGCATGGCTCCGCCGCCCACGCCCACGCCGCCGCTGACGCACCGCGTGCGCGAGGGCGAAACCGCCTGGACCGTGGCTGCACTCTACGGATTGACGCTCGACAACCTGCTGGAGATGAACGGGCTGGTGCGCCCGGCGATCGTGTATCCGGGCGACGAGCTACTGATCCGCACGCCCGACCCAACTGCGACGCCGACCGAGACGCCGCTCGAAATCGTGGTGGAGACGCCCGCCCCGCCGGAGCCGATCGTCGCACCGGAAGCGACCGCGCCTGTGGCTGAGGGTGAAACGCCACCCGCGCCATCCGGCGGGCCGATTATCGTCCCGTCGCCCGAACCCCCAATGTCCGAAGCGACCGAACCCCCGGCGGAGACGCCAGAGACGCCTATGGACGCGACCGAGCCGTCTCAGCCCGACGTCTCGACGCAGGCGAGCAGCGAGACGCCAGCAGCCCCGGCGAACACACCGGGCGGCACGCCGATCGCGCTGCTCGACGCGCAGCCGGTATCGCCCACCCCGCTGCCGCCATCGCTGACCCCCTCGCCCCTGCCGACCCAGATCGTCGCGCGCCCGGCGTCCATCAGCGGCGGAACGGACACGCAGCCGTATCTGATCGGCGGGATTCTGGTGCTGGCCGGGATGGCGGCGCTCGGCTGGATGGCGCTGATGGCGATGCTGCGCCGCCAGCAGATGTAGCGTAAAAGCAGCGAAGAACAGCACAAAGCAGCCAGAAGCAGCGGCAGACATTTCCTGCTGCCCTTCGCTGCCTTTAGCTGCTCTGTGCTGTCTTTAGCAGCTTTTGCTCAGGCCCTCAGCTCCGCGCCCAGGCGCTTCTGCGCCGCCCGCGCGATGCGCTCGTGCGCCTTGGCGACTTCTTTATCGGTTAGCGTGCGGTCCGGCGCGCGATAAGTCAGGCTGTAGGCGAGGCTCTTTTTGCCCGCCGGGATCGGATCGCCCTCGTACACGTCGAACAGGCGCACGTCTTCGAGCAGGTCGCCGCCCGCCTCGCGGATCACGGCTTCGAGGTCCGCCGCCGCCACGTCGCGCTTGACGACCAGCGCGATGTCCTGGTACACGGCGGGCTGCGTCGGGACCGGCGCGACGTTACGCAGCATCGGGATGCCCGCGATCAGCGCGTCGAGGTCTAGCTCCGCCGCCAGCACCGGTTGCTCAAGGTCCAGCCCCAGCCCGAATGCCTGGCGCACCAGCGGATGCACCTCGCCCAGCACGCCGACCGCGCGCCGGTCAATCACCAGCTCTGCGGCGCGGCCAGGGTGGAACGTGCTGTGCTCAACCGGGCGATAGCTGACGCGCCCGCTGATGCGCAGGTCCCTGACCAGCGCCTCGACGATACCCTTCAGGTCGAAGAAATCAACCGGCTCGCGCCGCGCGTCGCCTTGCCAGTCCGGCAGATCGCGCGGCCCCATCATCAACAGGCCGATATGCGTCGGCTCGTCGGGCAGCGTCTGCCCCTCGACCGGGAGATAAACGCGCCCGATCTCGAACAGACGCTGGCGCTCGGTGTGGCGCGCGTTCGAAGCGGCAACCGCCAGCATCCCCGCCAGCAGCGTGTGGCGCATGGCCGCTTTGTCGGCGGCGATCGGGTTCGCCAGGGTGATATACGGCGCCTGCGGCCAGCTTGACGCCTGGCCGGGCGGAGCCAGCAGCGCCTCCTGCTGCGGCGTGGTCAGCCGGTAGGTCACGATCTCGCGCAGGCCGGCCTTCGCCAGCACATCGCGCGCCTGTTCCTCGCGCTCCAGCGGGATGTTCGCTCGCTGGGCCGGGAGCGCGTCCTGCACGATCGTCAGCGGCAGGCGGTCGTAGCCGTAGATGCGCGCGATCTCCTCGATCAGGTCGGCGCGCCCGGTCAGCCCGGCGCCGATGTCCAGCCGGTGATCGGGCACGGTGACGATCAGCGTGTCACCGCGCTGCTCGACCGCGAATTCCAGCGCGCGCAGGATGCGCACGATCTCGTCCGCCGGGATGGTGAACCCCAGCAGGCGCGTGACCTCGCCCAGCGGCAGATCAACCGCGATCACCGGCGCGGGCAGCGGGTAAGCGTCGACGATTCCCCGCGCCACCACGCCGCCGCTGATCTGGCGCATCAGCTCGATGCAGCGCCGCAGGCCGCGCTCGGCCATCGCCGGGTGCACGCCCCGGCTGAAGCGCAGCCCGGCCTCGGAACTCATCTTCTGGCTCTGCATCGTGCGTCGGATGTTGATGAAGTTCCACGCCGCCGCTTCGAGCAGCACGTTGCGGGTCGCGGGGCCGCGCACCGAGGCTTTGCCGTGCGGAATCGGCGCGCCTTCCCCACCTTCGCTGCCATCGTTCGCGACCGGGATGCCGATCGCGTCGAGCATGTCCTCATACCCGTCGCGGACCTCGCTCTCCAGCCCGCCCATCACGCCGCCGATGCTCAGCGCGCCCTTCGTGTCGGCGACCAGGATATTGTATTCGTCGAGCGCGTGCTCCTCGCCGTCAAGCGTGGTCAGGCGCTCGCCCGGCTCCGGCAGGCGGGTGATGATCGTCGGGGTCTGGCCCCCGGCGCGCTCGACCAGCACGTCATAATCGAAGGCGTGCAGCGGCTCGCCGAGTTCCAGCATGACGTAATTTGTCGCGTCCACGATGTTGTTGATCGGGCGCATCCCGGCCAGCTTGAGCCGGCGCTGCATCCACTGCGGCGAGGGCTTGATCTCCACGTCGCGGATCAGCGCCAGCGTGAAGCGCGGGTTCAGCTCCGGCTCACGGATCTCGATCCGCACCTGTCCCTCGATCGGCGGCCCATCCATGACCCCATCGAGCGGTGGATAGCGCAGCGGCGCGCCGGTCAGCGCGGCGATCTCGCGCGCCACGCCGGCGATGTTGTAGGCGCGGGCGATGTTGGGCAGCATGTCGATGTCCAGCACGGCGTCGCCCAGCACGTCCTGCAGCGGCGTGCCCGGCGCGAACCGGCGGAACGACTCGTCTTCGAGCAGCAAAATCCCTTCGTGGTCGTCGGAGAGGCCAAGCTCTTTTTCCGACATAACCATGCTGCGGTTCGGGATGCCGCGCAGGGCGCGCTCCTTGAGGATCATGCGCGCGCCGTTTTCACCGTGCCCGTCGATCACCTCGGCGCCTTCGTGCGCGAAAGGCGCCAGCAGCGGCGGGTCGAGCGGTCCCTGGTCCTTATACGGGAACAGGTTCGGCGCGCCGGTAACGCATTGTTCCAGCGCGTCGCCGCCGTAATCGACCAACGCCAGCACCAGCCGGTCGGCGTTCGGGTGGGGCTTCACCTCGCGGATCGCGCCGAGCACGATCTTCTCGCGGTCCCAGACGAGGTGATCCGAGGGCGGCAGCGCCAGCCCCGGCTGCGGCTCGCCCTGAGGAATGCCGATATACTCGATACCGGTCACTTCCAGCCCGGCGACGGTCAGCCGCTCGGCCAGCGCCTCGACCGGGAGCGTAATGTC
>DAOKYY010000070.1:15620-20406 GCA_035325905.1 Aggregatilineaceae bacterium
GCTTCGGGTGTCTCCTGAGTCAGCCGCGCCGTAGGGCGGCGCGAGGATAATCAGTCACTCTCAGGCCGCGCTCGCCTGCGCAATCGCCGCCGTTAGGGCGCGGCGCGCAGTGACACGCGCCATCTCGGCGCGGTACTCGGCGCTGCCCCAGTGATCGCCTGCCGGATCGACCGCCAGCGCGTCGAGCGCCCGCTCGATCTCGCCGGTCTCGTCCAGCGCGCGCTCGACCTCTGGCTGGCGGACCGCGTGTCCGGCCACGCCGACCAGCGCCAGCGCCGAATACGCCGGGCGGTCGTCTTCGCCCAGCTCGACGTAAGCCACCGCCGCGACAATCGGCGCGTCGGCGGGCGTGCGCGCGACCTTCTCGATGCCAACGCCTGCCTGCGCCGCGCCGAGCGGCACGCTGACATCGGCCACCAGGCTGCGCGCGAGGTCTTCCTCCGCCGAGAGCCACGCCGACGCCGTCAGGTGCATGGCCCGGTCCAGCCGCCGGATCGTCGCGCCGAGCGCCAGCAGCAGCGCCAGCGTCAGCGACTGCGGATCGCGCTCGACCAGCAGATCGCCGAGCGTCATGGTGTGGCGCAGCGTTTCGGGATGGTCGGCGCGCAGCGTCTCGGCCAGCGCGCGTAGCGCGGGCGACCCCGCTGCCCGTTCCAGGCACGCCTGGCGCGCCTGCTCCAGCGAGAGCATGCTGCCAAACGCCAGCGCGCCCTCCGTCGTCTCGATGCGGTCCAGCCCCAGGCGGTCGAGCTTGATCGCGGCTTCGACCGCCGCGCTCGACGCGCGCTGAAGCGCCACGCCGCCATACAGCGGGTAGACGCCCGGCTCGGCCAGCAAGCGCAGCGCCTCGTCGAGGGTCTGCGGCTCGTAGATCGTCTTCAAGTTGAGTAACATGCGGTTTCTCCTATGCGCGGACGGCGCACGCGTGTTCGCTAGAACTGCTCCAGGAAGCGCAGATCGTTGGCCCAGAAGTAGCGGATGTCCTGAATACCGTGCATCTGCATGGTGATCCGCTCTGGCCCCAGCCCGAAAGCGAAGCCGCTCCACTCGGTCGGATCATAACCGCCGTTTTCCAGCACGACCGGGTGCACCATCCCGCAGCCCGCGATCTCCAGCCAGCCGGTGTATTTGCACACGGCGCAGCCCTGCCCGCCGCACAGGATACACTCGACATCGACTTCCATGCTCGGCTCGGTGAAGGGGAAGTACGAGCCGCGAAAGCGCACGCGCTTCTCTGGCCCGAACAGCCGCCGGGCGAACTCCGCGATCGTGCCCTTCAGGTCGGTCAGGCGGATGTTGCGCCCGACCGCCAGCCCCTCGACCTGATTGAACTGAATTTCGCTCCGCGCCGAAATCTGCTCGTAACGGTAGCACATCCCCGGCAGAATGACGCGGACGGGCCGCGTGCCGCCTTCGCCCAGCGCGTGCATGGCGCGGATCTGGCCGGGGCTGGTGTGCGTGCGCAGGATCAGGCCCGGCGTCGTGGTGTGGAACGTGTCCCACATATCGCGCGCCGGGTGGTGCGGCGGGATGTTGAGCTGGGTGAAGTTATATTCGTCGGTCTCGACATCCGGGCTGCGATAGACCTGGAAGCCCATCTCGCCCCAGATCGCGGCGATCTGGCGTAGAGTCTGCGTGCTGGGATGCAGCCCGCCCAGCGCGACCGGCCGCCCCGGCAGCGTCA
This sequence comes from Aggregatilineaceae bacterium, assembly GCA_035325905.1. GTDB lineage: Bacteria > Chloroflexota > Anaerolineae > Aggregatilineales > Aggregatilineaceae > DYGX01. Next base: position 17,305 of record DAOKYY010000070.1, read on the forward strand.
CGTCGATCTCGCCTTCTTCGAGCGTGCGGGCCAGTTCCTGCTGGCGGACCAGTTCTTCGCGCTCGGAGAACGCGCCGCTTAGCTCATTCTTGATCGTGTTGGCGCGCTTGCCGAAGTCCGCGCGCTGCTCCGGCGGAAGCTGGCCGGTCGAGCGCAGCGCCAGCGTCACGGCGCCCTTCTTGCCGAGATAGCGCCGCTCCCAGTCCGCGAGGGCGGCGCTGCCGCGCACCTCGCGCAGCTCGTCGAGCGCCTGCCGGTACGTCACCTCAAGTTCTTCGATCATGGGCTGCCCTTTTCCCGTCTCTGCCAGCGGCAACACGAGCGCGCCGCCGGATAAACAAAAATCTCGCCGCCTGTCCTTTCGGAGCAGGGACGAGACGCGAGTTCCCGTGGTACCACCCTGTTTAGCCGCACGCGCCATGTCACCATCGAGCGCGCGGCTCACTCTGGCCCACCGCGCCCGGAAGGGTCGATGGGCTGCCCTGCTAACGCGGGGCGGGCGGAGCGGACTACTGGCCCGGACAACCGGGCGTTCACCCGTCAGCTCAGGAGCGAACTTCGGCGCAGGCTCGCTCGTCGGGGCTTTCAGTCGGCGGCCCCGGCTCCCTGGCAGCGGCGATTGCGCCTACTCCTCTCCGTCATAGCCTTTGGCATATGGCGTGATGTTGTTGCAATGGTAACAGAGCGTCCCGGCGCTGTCAACGGGTGGAATCGGGACCTGGCCGGGTGAGCGCGCTGTGCTTTGGCGACTGACGACGACCCGGCCGGACAGGCCGGTAACACTTTTGCGCCTCGAAGCAAATGGCCGCGCCCTACGCAAACTTCGGCGGGGCGCGTATAATCTCCGCCGTATGAAACGCTCCGCTGTCTTTGCCCTGCTGTGCGCCTATCTGGCGTTCGCCGCGAGTGGCGTCGTCAGCCGCGTCGTCTTCGAGCGCCTGCCCCATCTCGAAGACGAGTTCGCCTACCTGTTTCAGGCGCGCATCTTCGAGCGCGGCCAACTCTACATCGAGACGCCGCAGCCCGTCCGGGCGTACTGGCAGCCGTTCCTGATCAACCACGACGGCAAGCGGTTCGGCAAGTACACGCCGGGCTGGCCGGCGATGCTGGCGGTCGGGACCGGGCTGAATCAGCCCTGGCTAGTCAACGCCTGGCTGATGATGCTCACCGTGGCGTTGATCTACCGGCTGGGGCGCGCGATCTACACGCCAGCGACCGGCGCGGTCGCGGCGCTGCTGGTCGCCACCAGCCCGATGGCGCTGCTGCTGGCCGGGTCGCTGATGAGCCACACCGCCGGGCTGTTCTTCGCGACGCTGTTCCTCTACGCGCTCTGGCACCTGGAGCGGCGATGCCTCACGCCGCGCCGCGCGCTGCTGTGGGGTGCGGTCGGAGGGCTGGCGCTGGGGATGCTGGTCAGCACGCGCCCGCTGACCGCCGTCGGGATCGCGGCCCCGTATGTCGTCTACAGCCTGGGCCGCGTTGTCTGGGCCGCGCTGCGCGCCCGCCCGACGGTCGGCGCGGTGCTGCGCCCGCTGCTCGCGTTGAGCGCCGTCACCCTCGCGCTGTCGCTGACCTGGCCGGCGTTCAACTACGCCGTCACCGCGCGCGCGGACGAGAGCTTCCCAGCGTACCTGGGGCGCTTCCTGCGCGGCGATAAGGACACCAACCTCTACCGCTACATCTGGGACTATGACCGCGTCGGCTTCGGACCCGGCCACGGTCGCCGGGCGACCACCGGCCACACCCTCGACATCGGCTGGCGGCACACCAAAACCGACCTGGAATGCGCCGCGCGCGACCTGTTCGGCTGGGCGCTCCCGCCAGAGGATGGCCTGACGGTCGAGCAGGATGCCTGTCTGGTATCCAGCCGGGGGTACAGTTGGGTCTTGCTGCCGCTCGGCGTGCTGCTGACCGCCCGGCGGCGCTGGACGTGGCTGCTGGCCGCGCTGCCGGTCAGCATCATCGCGGTCTACCTGGCCTATTGGGTGGGTGGCGAACTCTACAGCGCGCGCTATTACGCCGAAGGGCTGGGCGCCGCCGCCCTGCTCACGGCGGCGGGAATTGACGCGATCGTGCGCTGGATCGACGCCCCGGCGGTCCGGCAGGGGGGGCTGCGGCCCGGCGGCGTGATCTACCTGATCGTTGGCGCGGCGGCGCTCTACGCCCTGGCGATCTACAGCCCCGCGCGCATGGAACCCCTGCGCGGCTATGGTCGCATCAGCCAGGGCCAGATCGCCGCGCTCGACGCGGCGCGCCAGACCCCTGAGCGCCCCGTCCTGGTGATCGCGCATGGCGAGCATCACTGGCGCGACGTGGCGACGCTGATGGCGGTGACGGGACCCTTCCGCGACAGCGACATCGTGCTCGCCCGCGACGCGGACCGGGTCGATACCGACCTCCTGCGCTCGCAAGCGCCCGATCGCGAGATCATCTACCTGATCGACGGCGAGTTCACCCACGATCTGCCCTTCCCAGCTTCGTGACGAGGCGCGCAACCCCCGTGGCCGATCCGCTATATCAACCACTTCACCTATGACAATATCCTCCATCTGGCGCTGTTGCGCGGGCCTGGCGCGGCGTATGCTGGAGGCAGCTTTAGCACTCTAGCACGCGCATACGAAGGAGCAGGCTTGATGTCCAGCCGAACTTATTACAGCGAAGAAGCCGAGCGCGCCGCGAAGACGCAGCAGGCGATTCAGATCGCGATCGTGCTGCTCTTCGGCCTGGGCGTCGGAGCGGTCGTGGCTTTGCTGTACGCGCCCAAAGAGGGCAAGAAGACACGCAAGATACTGGGCAAGGAACTCGGCAGCAACCTTGAGTCGGGCCGCGACCTGGCCGACGACGTGGTCAAGGACGCGGTGAAAACCCTCGAAGAGCAGTACAAGGCGCTGCGTTCGGAGATGGATAAGCTGCTCAGCAGCGTGAAGAACTAGAACACGGTCTTCCAGCTCCATTTGGTGGCACCCCGTGCCACAGGCGCAAGCCTGCAAGTCCCTCCGGTGGATAGGTGGTACGGTTGTAGGGCAGGGATTGGGTGATCCCTGCCCGACCTTTTTAGTGACCTTCCGAAATGATCTAGCGAATGCGGCGCTTCGCAAGGCT
>DAOKYY010000071.1:0-20207 GCA_035325905.1 Aggregatilineaceae bacterium
AAAAAACGGCGAGCGCGCGGCTCGCCGTTCGATGGAGCGTTAAAGAGTGTTACAGCGTGGCGGTCAGGTCTCGTAGTCCGGCAGGACGCGGCAGCACAGCACCAGCTGCTTGGCCGCCAGCACGTCGTCCACCCGCCCCACCGGGGTCGTGTGCGGCGCGTCGTGGAGCAGCTCCGGCGAGGTCTTGGCCTCCTCCGCGATCTTGATCATCGCCTCGACGAACTGATCGCAGGCTTCCTTCGATTCGGTCTCGGTCGGCTCGATCAGCAGCGCCTCCGGCACGATCAGCGGGAAGTAGTTGGTCGGGGGGTGGATGCCATAGTCCATCAGCCGCTTCGAGATGTCCAGCGCGTGGATGCCCTCGGCCTCTTTCCAGTGCCCCTCACACACGAACTCGTGCCCGCAGATGCGGTCGAACGGCATCGGGTAGACGCCCTTCAGCCGCGCGCGGATATAGTTGGCGTTCAGCACGGCGTGATTGGTCACATCCCGCAGGCCCTGCGCGCCATAGGTCGAGATATAGGCGAAAGCGCGCACCAGCATCCCGAAGTTGCCCCAGAACGCCTTCAGCCGCCCGATGCTTTGCTCCGGCATCGCCAGCCCGTACAGCGGCGGCACGTCGCCGTCGCCTTCTTCCAGCACGACCGCGATCGGCCCCGGCAGGAAAGGCAGTAGCTTCTCGGTAGCCGCTACCGGCCCGCTGCCCGGCCCGCCGCCGCCATGCGGCGTGCTGAAGGTCTTGTGCAGGTTGTAGTGCATCACGTCGAAGCCCAGGTCCGCCGGTTTGGCGACGCCGAGCATGGCGTTCATGTTCGCGCCGTCCATGTACATCAGGCCGCCGCAGCCGTGAATCACGTCCACGATCTGTTTGATGTTTGTCTCGTACACGCCGAGCGTGTTGGGCACGGTGATCATCATGCCCGCCACGTCGTCGCCGCAGACTTCGTGCAGCCTGTCGAGGTCGACATCGCCGTTGGCATCCGACGGGATCTCGACCACTTGCAGCCCGGCCATCGCGGTCGTCGCCGGGTTGGTGCCGTGCGCGCTGTCCGGCACGATGATCTTGGTGCGCTGCGGCTCGCCGTTCGCCAGGTGATAGGCGCGGATCATCAGGATACCCGCGAACTCGCCCTGCGCGCCGGCGGCGGGTTGCAGGCTGGCGCCCGCCATCCCGCTGATCTCCGCCAGCCACTGCTGGAGCGTGTACATCAGCGCCAGCGCGCCCTGCGAGGCGGACGGGTCCTGCAACGGGTGCGCCAGCGCGAAGCCGGGCAGCCGCGCCATATCCTCATTGATCTTGGGGTTGTACTTCATCGTGCACGACCCCAGCGGGTAGAAGCCGGTGTCGATCGAGTGATTGAGCTGGCTGAGGCGCACGAAATGGCGCACGGTATCCAGCTCGCTGACTTCTGGCAGGTCAAGCTCGGCGCGCAGCAAGTCGTCGGGCAGCGGCGCTTCCGGCACGTCCGTTTTCGGCAGCGACACGCCGGTCCGGCCGGGCGCGCCCAGGTCGTAGATCAGCGGCTCCAGCGGCGGGGGGGCCGATTCGGCCTGCGTGGTCGTCGGTTGGGTCATTTCAGCGGTTCCCATCATGGTTTTTCCTGTCCGCCCTAGTGCGTGTGAGTGTGCCCGGCGTGCGCGTCGGGATCGCGGAGCGCCTCGACCAGCGTGTCGATCTCGTCTTTGGTGTTCATCTCGGTAACTGCGATCAGCATCTGGTTCTCGCGGCCCGGATAGTCCTGGCCGAGATCGTAGCCGCCGATGATGCCCCAGTGCTCCAGCAAATAGTCGTTGAGTTCGGCGACCGGGCGCGGGCAGGTCACTACGAATTCCTTAAAGAACGGCTTGCTCTGGTCCACGCTATAGCCGTCCAGCGCGTCGATCTGCGCGGCGGCGTAGTGCGCCTTGTGATAGCACAGCTCCGCCGCGCGGCGCAGGCCGTGCTTGCCCATCGCGCTCATGTAGACGCAGGCCGCCAGCGCCATCAGGCCCTGGTTGGTGCAGATGTTGCTGGTCGCCTTCTCGCGGCGGATGTCCTGCTCGCGCGGGCGGAGCGTCATCACGAACGCGCGCCGTCCGTGCTTGTCGAGCGTCTCGCCGACCACGCGCCCGGCGATCTGCCGGACGTACTTCTTGCGCGTGGCGAAAAAGCCGAGGTACGGCCCGCCGAAGCTGAGCGGGATGCCAAGCGGCTGGCCCTCGCCAACCACAATATCCGCGCCAAGCTCGCCCGGTGACTTGAACAGCCCCAGCGCGATCGGATCGACCACCATGCATAGCAGCGCGCCCGCGTTGTGCACCGCCGTCGCCAGCCCGGCCAGCTCGTCGATCTGCCCGAAGAAGTTCGGGTAGCTCACGACCAGCATCGCCGTGTCGTCGTCGAGCATGTCGATCAGGTCGGGAATAGTCGCGTTGCCCTTGTCGCCGACGAATTTTAGCTCGTTGCCCTGGTGGTAGGTGCGGGCCACCGCGCGATACTGCGGGTGGACGCCGGGGCTGAGAATGATCTTGGTGCGCTTGCCGCGATAGGTTGCGCGGGCTAGCGTGGCCGCCTCGGCCAGCGAAGTCGCGCCGTCATAGTGGCTGGCGTTGGCGACTTCCATGCCGGTCAGCGCGCACATCATGCTCTGGTATTCGAAGATCGCTTGCAGCGTGCCCTGGCTCAGCTCCGGCTGGTAGGGCGTGTAGGCGGTGTAGAACTCGCCGCGCAGCAGCATGTGGTTGACCACGCTCGGCACGAAGTGGTTATACGCGCCCGCGCCCAGGAACACGGCGTAGTCCCCGGCGTGGACATTCGCGGCGGCCAGGCCGCGCAGCTCGGTAGCGACTTCAAGCTCGCTCTGGCCGTCAGGCAGGTTCAGGGCCGGGAAGCGCAGGTCTTCGGGGACGCGGTCGAACAGCTCGTCCAGCGAGCCGGCGCCGATCGTCTCAAGCATCGCGGCCCGGTCGGCATCCGTATGTGGAATGTAGCTCATGAACAGGTGGCTCCTCAAGGTTGGCTCGCCGGGCGCAGCGGGAGCAGCGGGCGGGCAGGCTGGGCCTGCCCGGCTGCTCGCGGACCGGGAGATTATTCGCGGCTGGCGCAGTGCCTGGCGTAGGCGGCGGCGTCCAGCAGGCTATTGACCTCGGACGGGTTGCTCAGCTTAATCTCGACGATCCAGCCCTCGCCAAAGGGATCGCTGTTGATCGTCTCCGGGGCGTCGTCGAGCTTGGTGTTGACCGCGACGATCTGCCCGCTCGCCGGGGCGTAAACATCCGACGCCGCCTTGACGCTCTCGACCGCGGCGAAGGCTTCGCCTTTGGTCAGCGCGTCGCCCACGTCCGGCAGCTCGACGAACACCAGGTCGGACAGGTGATCCTGGGCGTAGTCGGTCAGGCCGATGCGCGCAGTGTCGCCGGTAACGCGAATCCACTCGTCGTTTTCGGTATAACGCAGGTCTTCGGGCGTGTTCCACTCAGCCATGTCGGGAAATCCTTTCTCGAATGCGTTGTCCATATATATAAGGTCAGGTCAGCCAGGCCGGTGAAGCAGCAAACCGCCTCGGCCCGGCGGCGCCGTACAAACACAAAGGCAAACAGATCCGCTTGACTGTTTGCCCCTGTCGTCTTAGCCTGAGAGATTCACCCGCCAGCGCGGGCTTGCCCCGTCGGCGCGCGCCGGATCACCGGGCGCTTTCCAGAGGACCATACGGGCTGCGAGTGCGGGAACCTGAGAGTTTCGCGGGGGCCACCAGTCGCGTGACGCCCGCTTGCCCCTTCGGTGGCCGCGCGGGGCGCGGCGCTCTCCCCGCAGCCGGCTACTCGACCATCATCGCCCGATCACTCGGCGGGCGGGACCTCCAGCCACTCAAACAACTGCGCGCGGGCCTGCGGCGTGAGCACCAGGTTGATGGCGACGTGCCCGGTCGCGTCGGCGATGATCGCGGTCCGCAGCAACAGCTCGCCGTCGGTAGACAGCCCCAGCTCCAGGTGCGCCTGCCCCGTCCCCACCCGGCGCATGACGGTCAGGCGGGAGGTAGGGCGCAACTGGGCCAGGCTGGTCACTACGTCACGATAACGCGGGCGCAGCGCGATCTCCAGTGGCCCGTAGCCCGCCGCAACGCTCAGATACATGCCTTCGCGGCCGAACCACAGCGTCGGCGCGCACGGATCCCCGGAGCCATCCGAGATCAACAGCGTGTCGTTGGCGGCGTCGTGGCTGACTGTGCCCAGGGTCTGAAAATGGCGCATCGTTCCCTCTCTGCGCGATCTGGGTTGGCTGCCGTATCACGCGGCAGCCCGGCAGATGGCTGCACGCGCCATTATAACATTATTGGATCGCCGCCGAAAAATGACAGGTGGCCCGATCTCCGCCGCCATTCGCGCCTTGTTTTCAGCGCCCGGCGCGATCGGTCGCGCGTTTACTCCGGGCTGGAAATCCGCAGCCCGATGATGCCGCTCAGCAGCAGGACGAGCGACGCCAGCTTGAGGGCGTCGCGCGATTCGCCGAGCCAGAGCATCCCCACAATCGCCGTTCCCGCCGCGCCGATCCCGGTCCAGACCGCGTATGCCGTGCCGACGGGCAGCGTCTTGAGCGCCTGCGCCAGCAGGAACATACTTAGAAACAGCGTGATCAGAAATCCGACGGTGGGGCCGGGCTTTGAAAATCCCTCCGACTGCTTAAGCAACAGCGCCCACGCCATCTCCAACAACCCTGCGACGATCAGTATGCCCCACGCCAAGCGATGCTCTCCTGTGTGACTTGCGTGATGGTTGTAGTGGGTAGCCGCGAGAATTGTAGCGGACACGGCTGAAACGAGCCAGCTTCGTTCTTGTCAGAAGGCGCAGCTTACAGATACATTTTTTCCGGCTATAGGCTATTCGCGAAATTTTCGTCACCTGCTATAATGGTGGCCTTATATTCAGACCCAGACGACCGCACGGGGCCTCGGAGCGGACACGGCCTCCTCAAGACGACATCGTGATGTTTGAGTTTGCACTCGAAGCCCAGCAGGGCGCCGCGCGGGCCGGTGTCTTCCAGACGCCGCATGGCCCCCTTTCCACGCCGGTATTCGCCCCGGTTGGCACGCAGGCGACGGTCAAGGCCGTTCAGCCGCGCGAGCTGCGCGAAATGGGCGCGACGCTGGTTCTCGCCAACACCTATCACCTTTACCTGCGACCCGGCGACGAGCTGGTGGCCGATTTCGGCGGCGTGCATCGCTTCATGGCCTGGGATGGCCCGGTGCTCACCGACTCCGGCGGGTTTCAGGTCTTCAGCCTGGGCGAGATCCGCGAGATCGACGCCGGCGGCGTGACCTTCCGCAGCCACCTCGACGGCTCCAAGCACCGCCTGACTCCCGAAAAATCGATCCGCATCCAGCACAACCTGGGCGCGGACATCATCATGGCCTTCGACGAATGCACCGACCCGAAAGAGCGCGGCGCGGTTGAAGCCGCGCTGGAGCGCACGCACCGCTGGTTGGGGCTGTGCCGCGACGAGCACCTGCGCAGCGGAGACCCGCAGCGCCAGGCGCTGTTCGGCATCGTGCAGGGCGGGGTCTTCCACGACCTGCGCGCGCGCTCGGTCGAGGCTGTCACCGCGCACGATCTGCCCGGCTACGCGGTGGGCGGGCTGGCCGTCGGCGAGACCAAGGCGGAAATGTACGACACCCTCGAATTCACCGCGCCCCTGCTTCCAGCCGGCCGGCCCCGTTATCTGATGGGCGTCGGCAGCCCGGAAGACCTGGTGCATGGCGTCGCGCGCGGCATCGACATTTTCGACTGTGTGCTGCCGACCCGCATCGCCCGCAACGGCGCGGCCCTGACCCGCGCCGGTCGGATGAATATGCGAAATCTGCAATACGCGACCGATCACGATCCAATCGAGCCAGGCTGCACCTGCTACGCCTGCCAGACCTTCACGCGCGGCTACATCCGCCACCTGGTCCAGGCGTCCGAAATCCTGGCGCACCAGCTGCTCAGCCTCCACAACCTGCATTTCCTGCTCACGCTGATGCGTGAGATGCGCGCCGCCATCCTGGACGGCACTTTCGCCGACTATGCGAAGCAATTCCTGGCGACCTATCAACCTGTCGCCGGGACGCAGGAGGGTGTCAGCGCCCCGCCGTTGGGCTGAGAACGTCCCAACGCCCGCGCGACCTTTCCACGGTCGGCATCAGACCGCGCGGCCACCGCGCCGGGAGCCGTGATCGCTTGCCGGACGCCCGGCTGATCCGGCGGCGTGCGACCCGTGTTCTGACCCTGATCCCGAACGGCGCCGGCTGAGCCGCCCGCGCCGCGCAGCAAAGGATTTTCCTGTTGGACCTCATCGAAGCCATTGTGCTCGGCATCTTGCAAGGTGCCACGGAGTTTCTGCCTGTGTCAAGTTCCGGCCATCTGGTGTTAGTTCCCTGGTATCTGGGATGGGACGAGCCGCCGCTCACCTTCGACGTGGTGGTTCATCTCGGCACCTTGACGGCCGTGCTGGTTTACTTCTGGCGCGACTGGCTGACTCTAATCCGTGCTGGCTGGACGGCGCTGAAGACGCGTTCGCTTCACCGTAACCCTGATCAGGACCTGGATGCACGTCTGCTCGTGCTGCTGATGGTGGGCACGCTGCCCGCCGCGCTGGCCGGGCTGTTGTTAGAGAGCGTGTTCGACCAGTTAAGCGAGCCGCCGGTGGTGGCCGCGCTACTGCTGGTCACGGCGGGGCTGCTCGTCTTCAGCGAGCGCCGCCTCACCGCCAACCGCTCCCTGGGCGACCTGACTCTGCGCGACGCGCTGACGATCGGCGCGGCGCAGGCGTTTGCGATTCTCCCCGGTATCTCCCGCTCCGGCAGCACGATCGCGGCCGGGATCGCGCGGGGGCTGCCACGCGCTTCGGCGGCGCGCTACAGCTTTCTGCTGGGCACGCCGATCATCCTGGGCGCGGGAGGCAAGCAAATGCTTAACCTGCTGCTCGGCGTCGAGCCGCTCGGAGACGGGATGGCGCTCGCGTTGGTCGCCGGGTTCGCCTCGGCGGCCATCGTCGGCTACGCCTGCATCTGGTTCTTGATGCGCCTGTTGCAACGCAGGCGGTTGTACGGGTTCGCGATCTACTGCGCGGTCTTCGGCACGCTGAGTTTGCTGGTCGCCCTCTTGTCGTGAGAGGGGAGGCATGAAGCGCGCCAAACGCACCATTGTCATCCTCAGCTTGGCGCTGGCGGGTTGCCGTGGCGCGATCACGCCCCCGGCAGCCACGCCGCAGGTCTTCAGCTTGCACATGCTGGCAACCCCGGCGACCGCCCCGCTGCTTCAGGAGCTGGCCGCCGAGTACGCGCCGCGTGGCGCGCTGATCAGCCTGCGCACGGTCACGCTGAGCGGGGACGCGATCGCGCCGCAGTTGCGGGGCGGCCAGGCCCCCTACGCGCTGGTCTCGGCCGGGGCGGCGGCGGGGCTGTGGGCCGCGCCGATCGGCTACGACGGCATCGCCGTGATCGTGCCGGCGGACCTCCTCATTGACGGCCTGACGGTCGAGCAGGTGCGCCGCCTGTTCCTGGGCCGGATCGCGACCTGGGATCAGGCTGGCGGCCCGGCGCTGCCCGTCACCGTCATCGCGCAGGAGCCGGGCAGCGACGTCAGCCAGGCGTTTCAGACCCAGGTCATGAACGGCCAGCGGATCACGCTGGCGGCGCGGCTGGCGCTCAGCAGCGCCAGTATGGTCGAGCTAGTGGCGCGCACCCCCGGCGCGGTCGGCTACGTCAGCATGGCGGCGCTGGGCGAGGGGGTCCGCGCGGTGCCGCTCGGCGTGGAGGGCGGCGCGCCGGTCACGCTCAGCAGCGCGTCGGTCAGCAGCGGCGCGTACCCGCTGCGCGCGCCGATCGTGATCGCCGGGTTGTCCGCCCCCGACCAGGCCAGCGCCTTTCACGCCTGGTTCGCCTGGATGCAGAGCGCCGAAGGCCAGGCCGTCGTCGCCCGCCATTACGCCCCGTTGCAGCCGTAAGATGCGGCGGGCATACATTCCTCCCTCGCGGTAAATAGATTAGTCCCAACAAACTTCACGCGTTCTGCTGCAAAATGTAGCCGCACGGCGTATAATACAATTGTGCCCAAACGCGACCTGCCAGCTCCATACGCCCGAAATCGCACGCACTCTAGACGCAACCGGGAGACCGTAATGAAACGATCTGTGTTCGTTTGGCTTCTCATCGTTGCGACGCTGGCGCTCGGAAGCATGCCGCGCGCCGCTGCTCAGGACGACGGTCTGAGAGCAGTTACGTTGAGCGATATCGCCGTGTACACCGCTCCCAGCGCGTCCAGCGAGCTGGTGGTCGAACTGACCGACAACATGCTCGTTCGCGTCCTGAGCACCGATCCATCCGGCAACTGGCTCAGAATCGAAGCGGCGGGCGAGGAAGGCTACGTCGAGGCTGCCCAGGTCTTGATCCTTACACCCGCCCTGCTCGCGCCGGTCGTCACGCTGACGCCGGGTTCCGCCAGCGCGACGCTCTACGCCGCGCCGAGCACGTCGTCCAAGCAAGTCGGCGCAATTCCGCCGGGCGGCACGGCGCGCGTGCTCGGCCAGCGCGAGGACTGGGCCTACGTCGCGGCCCCGGACGGCCTCACCGGCTGGGTAACGGCCACAGCCCAGGAACCAGCCGCGAGCCTGCAAGCGGCGCTGGTCCAGCCGGGGGCGGACGGCGCTCCGAGCCTGCTGAGCGCCCCGGACGCCGCCGCCGAGGTCGCGGGCGCGCTCGAAGACGGCCAGCTTGTCCACCTCACCGGCCGGACTCAGGGCGTCTTCGGCGAGGTCATAACCGCCGAGGGCGCGAGCGGCTGGGTGGAGAGCAATCTCCTGCGCCCGCTGCCGAACGCTTACGTCAATGCGGTCGCCGGGGCCGAGGCCAGCCCGTCGCTCTACGCCGGGCCGTCCTTCGCGGCGGACCTGCTGGCGACGCTTGCGGATGGCACGGCGCTGACCTACCTGGGCCGTCCGAACGACTTCTGGATCGAGGTATACTCTCCGGCGGTAGGCCGGGCGTATGGCATCGCGCGCAGCTTCGGCCCGGTGCACACGACCGCCACCGTGCAGGTGTCCGGCGCGAATGTGCGCCAGGGTCCCGACGCGGATCGGTATGACGCGATCGCCTCGCTCGAAGCGGGGGCCGAAGTCGTCGTGCTCGGCACGAATGAGGCGCGTGATTGGGTGAAGGTGCTCGTGCCGTTCAGCGAGATCGACTTCCCCTATCGCGGCGTCGAAGGCTGGATGGCCGCGTTCCTGTTCGGGACGGCGGAAGATGGCTCCAGCTTGGACCTGAACGCGCTGTCGATCATCGAGACGGAAGGCGAAGCGGCGGCCAACTAGCGCCCGCACCGCCCGTATCGTTCGCTCACCGGCGCCCGGTCTGCACGTTTGATCGCAGTCCGCGCGTGTTGGCTAAAACGCTATGCGACTGATTCACGTGGGTTCGCTTTTTCTGATCGGGCTGGCGCTCGCGGCCACGCACGCCGGGCGGAGTCGGGCGTGGGCGCAAGGCCCCGGCTCGTTCCCTCGCGCGGTGACTGACGGCGCCGGGCGGTGGGTGATCGTGCCCGCGCTGCCCGCCGCGATCGCGCTGGTGGGCGACGCCCCCGAACTGCGCGCCATTGTCGAGCCGCGCGCGCTGCGCCAGGCCGATCCGCTCGACGACCCGGCGGCGCTTGACTGGTCCGGCGTCGGCCTGCTCGTCCTGTCGGACCTGCACGCGGCGATCAACCCGGCCTGGACCGAAGCCGCCGCCGAGCGCGGCGTCCCTGTGTTTTTGCTCAGCGCGATCAGCAGCCTGGACGACTGGCGGGCGGCGGTCGACGGGCTGGGCCGCGCAACCGGCCGCGACGAACAGACCACTGCCGCGCTGCGCCGCCTCGAAACCCGGCTGACGCGGCTGGCGGAGAGCCTCGCGGCCCAGCCTCGACGGCGGGCGCTGGTGCTGTCGCCCGAAGGCTACACTTTCGGCCAGGGGACGCTGATCACCGACCTGCTCAACGCCATCGGCGCGCGCAACGTCGCCGCCGACGCGGGGTTCGCCGATTACCGCCAGGTAGACGACGACGCGATCCGCCAGCTTGCCCCGGATGTGATCCTGCTTTCGCCTGCCTGGACCGTCGAGCAAACCGTCGCGCTGCGCGCCAACGCCGCGCTGAGCGACGTGCCCGCCATCCGGCGCAACCAGGTTTTTCGCCTGCCGTTCTCTCCGACCCTGCCCAATGATCCCGCCGCCGCCGCGATTGTCCTCGCGCTGGCGCTGCACCCAACCGCCCTGCTCCACTAACGCCGTGTCAGCGTCAGCCAGCCGCCCGGCGGCCGGCCCGGCAAATACGCTATAATCAGGACAGCTTGAGGTCCGGGACTCGTCGCCGGACGCGCGAAAGGACACGCCATGCGCCGCGCTCTGCCCGCTATCTTCTCGCTGCTGCTCGCGCTCGGCGCGCTGCCAGCCGCAACGCTCCTGGCCCAGGATGGCCTCGACGCCGAAGCGCGCGCCACGCTAGACACTGCCCGGCGCGCGATCGACGGCTTCTTCGCGCTCGACACCTTCGCGATCGAGCACAGCCAGACGCTGGACCAGCAGATCGGGATCAGCCTCGGCGCGGAGTCGGTCACGATCGATCAGCGCATCGAGCAGCGGGGTACGACCGTCACCGAGCGCCAGCCGGGCAGCCGGTTCGACAACGCGACGAGCGCGCTGGAGCAGGTCATCACCCAGACAATCGCGGGCGGCGGGCAAGAACAGTCGGTCACGCTGGCGCAGGGGATCGATATGATCCTGCTGGACGAGCGAGCGTACCTGCGCGTGACGAGCGACGACCCGGCGCTGGCCGGTTTCTTCCCCGATGGCTGGAGGGACGTCACCGACGGCGCGGAAGAGTTCCCCGGCCTGGAGATGTACAATCTCGACCAGCTTCTGAGGTTCAGCAGCTCGACCTTCTCGGCGGACGTGTTCGCCGTGCTGCTCGACGCTGTGACCGAGGCCGAGACGCTGGCGCCAGAAACGCTGGGCGGCGTGACGGTCACACGCACGCGCCTGGCCCTGGACCCGGCAGCGGCTTTCACCGGCGCGAGCGCTGACGCGCTGGCCGAGATGTTCAACGCGGGGGCGCTGCCGCTCGACGTGGAAGGGATGCTCGACCTGATCTTCACCGACGAGGACACGCGCTACGAAATCACCCTGCTTTTGGGGGCTGACGGCACGGTTCTCTATGGCTACGATGTATTCTTGAGCATGGATATCGCGATCCCCGCTTCGCTGCTGACCGATCCAACCCTGGCGGGCGCGGAAATGTCCCTGGCGCAGCAGAGCGTGAGCGAGCTTCGTTTCACCGATCAGAACGAGCCGGTCACGATCAGCGCGCCAGAGCTTGAGGAATAACCAGGATCATATCACATGGAACGCCACCTGTACCGTATCACTCTGCTCGCCGTCCTCGCGCTGGCCGTGCTGGGCGGCGCGGGGCTGTCCCAGGCGCAGGACGACGCCCGCGAGCGCATCAGCGCCGCCTATCGCGCCGTCGAGGGCTGGCAGTCGTATCATGTCCAGGTCGATGAAACGTCCGACTACGCTATGACCGCCCAGGGCGCGCAGGCCGCGACCTGGCAGCGGCGCGAGCGCGACCTGGCGCTGAGCGGCGGGTACGATGTCACTGACCGCGACAACGCGCAGATCGTCCTCGACCTCAGCAGCCGCGTCTCCGGCTCGGTCGAGCAGGGCGGCACGCAAACGCCGAACTCGTGGGACATTGATCTCCGCATTGCCCAAGCCAACGATGGCCTGTTCTGGCAGGGCAGCCTGCAAGCCGAGCCAGCCGAAGATTTCGCGCTGCCTGAAGCTTGGGAGCCGTTCACCAGCGCCGACGCCGACGAGGTCCCTGCCCTGGCCGACCTAACGCTCAGCCGCTACCTGCTCGAAAACGGCGTTGATCCGTTCCTGGTGGATGCTCAGGTTTGGCTTGACGCCGCCGAGAGCATCGAGGGGCCGCGCCCGTTCGACGTGGACCGGACACGCACCGGCGATCTCTACGTCGTCACGGTCGATCCTGCTCAGGTGCCGGACCTGTTCGAGGGGCGTTTCCTGGCGCTGACCGAGGGGCAGAACGCGCTGGTCGCGCGTGACGACCTGCTGCGCCAGCTTCAGCAAACGGGCGCCGTCACCTGGGGCGTGGCGCTGGACCCGGCAAGCGGCGACCTGATCGCGCAGTTCATCCAGCTTGACCTGGAAGCAGAAATTCGCGGGAGCTTGCTCCAGACGCCGTACACCTCGATGTCGCTGGCGTTCCGCAGCGATCAGAGCGTGGTCTTCAGCGCGGTGAATGAGCCGGTGGCGCTGCCGGACGATCTGCCGCAGTCCTGACCCCGCCGCCAATTGCTCGCTCTTGACGCGCGCTGCTTACCCGCAGGGCGCGTCTTTTGTTTCGGTCAGTGGGCTATGGCTCGACCACCGGGACGCGCTCGCACGCGCCCGCGACCTCGACGGTCGTGACCTCGCCGGAGAACCAGCCGAGCGCGCCGTTGTGCCGCGCCTGCCACCACCGCCCATCCGCCGTGCGGCCCGTTGGCGACAGGCTCAGCCCTGGCCCCGCCGTGTCGATGGCGGGCCAGTCCGTGCCGGGGCCAAGCCGCATGTTGACCTCGGCGCTGAAGCGCAGCCAGCAGTCGGAGGGCGTCGCGGTCGGCTCCGGGCCGGGCAGCCCCGCCTCCTGAGCCGTGTCCGACAGCACGCAGGCGTTGTACCGCTCGCCGATCTCGACGCGGAAATCAACCGCGCGGTTGGGGTCGGGCTGGTGCATCACCTGGCTGGCGTCGATCCGCAGCAGGTGCAATAGCTCCGGCAGCGGGCTGCCCTTACTCAGGCCGGTGTAGTCGAAAATCACGCTACCCTCGCGGCGAACGGTTGGGCCATCGTCCACCACGCGCGTCGCGTAACCCGCCCACGCCAGCCGGTCGGCGGCGACCTCCGCGAATCCGGCGTACAGATAGGATGCATCCGCGATCTCGACGCTGATCCCGGCGCGACGCAGACGGTTTTCGGTGGGCGGCGTCAGGAAGTCGCGCAGCAGCGGGATCAGCGCCGCGCGCACCGGCAGTTGAACCGCGCGCCCATCGTCCGGCGTCAGGAAGCTCTGGTACTCGGCGCCCGGCGAGCCGCCATAGCGCACGATCTGGGACGGCTCCAGCGCCAGGGCCAGCGGAACATACCCGGCCAGATCGCCCAGGCTCATGTCCGTCTCGACGATCTCCAGTAACTCCGGCCCCAGCGTGGTCAGCTGCTCGAACAGGCCCTGCGCGCGCGCTTGCTGCCAGATCGCGCGCAGCACGTCCATCTGCCGCCGCCCCCGGTCAAAATCGCTGGTCGATTGGCGGCTGCGCACGTACCACAGCGCCATCTCCGGCGAGAGCGTGCGCTTGCCGATGGGCAGGATGAACTTCTCCCAGCTTTCTTCGAGCGATGGGTCGAGCGTGGGATCGATCAGGCGCCAGTCTTCAATCGCGCAGTCCACGCTGACGGCCAGCCCGCCCAGCCAGCTGATAATCGTCTGAAAATCGGTGAAATTGACCAGCGCGTAATGGTCGATCGGCAGCCCGAAATTGTACAGGAACGTCTCTTGCAGCAGCTTGAACGCCCCTGGCGCGCCGCCGCCATCCGCCGCGCCAAGCTGATAAACCACGTTGACGCGATCCATCGTCGCGCCGGGGATGTACACGAACAGGTCGCGCGGGACGTGCCACAGCGCCACGCTCCCGGCGCGGCGATTGATCGAGACCACGATTAGCACGTCGGTGCGCGCCAGCTTGCTGGCCGAGGTGTCCGCGCCGAGCAGCAGAATGTTTTGAATCGTGTCGTCGTCTTCGAGCGGCTCCACAGGCGGCGGGATGGGGATGACCGGGGTCGGAGATAAGGAGGGCGTGGGGACCGGCTCTTGCGCGGCGCCGGGCAGCGCCGCCACCGGCGCAAGCGCGGCCATCAGCAGAATCAGCAGCCCGCGCGCGCGGCGAAAAGGGTGGTGGTGCATCGTCGTCTGTCCTTAGAGCGTGCGGCCAGGGCGAGCGTCTTCCCTGGTCAGACGAGCGGCTCCCAGCCGAGCAGCAGAAAGCTCAGCAGCCACAACGCAGGCCCGGCCAGCAGCCACAGCCAGCGGATCAGCCCCGGAAACGATGCGAGCTTCCACTGGACGATTTGGCCCGGCTCGCCGAACACCAGCCGGTGCCACGCCAGCACGACGAAAACGTTGGATACCATCGCGCGCTCCAGCGCGTGCGATTGCCCTATAGCGAACATTATCACGAGCGGAGTCAGAATGCCCACCCGCCAGTGCAGCGGGAGCCGGATACGCTCTCCCTGCGCCCAGAGCGGCGGCAACCGCCCGAACGCCAGCGCCAGCCCGAAGACCAGCGCGGCCAGCTCCACGCCCCGCTGAAGAGACTGCATGGAAAGTTGATCGCGCCAGGCCAGCGCGACGGCGTCCTGAAAGGTGCGCGCGAGCGCGCCGGGACTCCACGCGGCGAACTCGCCCGGCCAGCGCGTGCGGACGATCATCAGCGGCCAGAGCGGATAGTGCCCGCTGGCCTGGTACAGCCACGCGCCCGCGCCGAGCGCGATCCCCAGCGCGGCGAAGAGCGGCGCCCAGGCCGGGCTGGCGTCTTCAAACAGCACGCGCCGCAGCGAGCGCGGGTCGTCGGCGGGGCGCATCCACACCCGCGAGGCCGCCAGGCCGAGCCACCACGCGCCGAAGGCCGGGATCAGCAAGAGGCCGTGCGGCTCGGCCAGCCCGGCCAGCGCGCCGAGCGCGAGCGCGGCCAGCGACGCCGCACGCGGGCGGGTCGCCCCGGCGCGCGCCGCCAGCGCCAGCAGCCCGCCGAGCAGCAGCAGAAGCGAGTCCGCGCCGCCGACGTACAGCCACGCGCCGAACGGCGCCAGCGCGAGCGCCAGCAACGGCAGCGCGCGCCGCTCGCGGGTCAGCGCCTGAAAGACCGGCGCCAGCAGCACGAACGCTAGCGCGTTGACGATCTGCCCGCCGCACGCTCCGCCGCCGAGCGCGATCGCGCCCGACGCCAGCGCCGGAAAGAGCGGCCACCAGCCCCGGTCGTTGACCTGCGCATAGTGCGGCGGCAACAGCGCGAGGTCGTAATCGCTGTAGCCGTTGAGCGCGATCCGCGTGTAGTGGCGCGCGTCTCCGGCGAAATAACACGTGCCGGACAGCGCGGTATAGGCCGGGTCGATCTGGCGCACGCGCCACGCGAACGCGGCGTTGATCGCCGCGCCGCCCAACGCCAGCGCCAGCGCCAGTCCGGCCATCGCCAGCGCGACGGCGCGCCAGGGATACCGGCGTAGCGCGCCCGGCAGCTTGAGTGCGTGCATCCGCGAGACTTGCGTGTACAATCTCTATACTCGGCTGTGTGAGGGGCGGCCATCTGCCACCCGGCTGCCAGTGTAGTGTATTGTCGCGTATTACTGCAACTGTTGTAGGAGATGCCGATGGGCATCCAGAGCTTAGCCGGGCAGTCGATCGGCCAGTACGAGCTGCAAGAGCTGTTGGGCATAGGCGGCATGGGCGCCGTCTACCGCGCCTTCCAGCCGAGCCTCAAACGATCGGTGGCGATCAAGATTCTGACCCCGGCGCTCGCGCAGCAGCCGGGCTACCTGGAGCGCTTCAACCGCGAGGCCGAGACCGCCGCCGGGCTGGAGCACAGCCATATCGTCCCAATCTACGATCACGGCACGGAAAACGGCGCCAGCTACGTCGTGATGCGCTACCTCACGGGCGGGACGCTGGCCGACCGTATGCGCCGCCATAAAGATCAGGCGATGCCGATGCCCTCGCTGGGCGAAGTCGCCGAGCTGCTAGAGCAGCTTGGCAGCGCGCTCGACTACGCGCATTCGCAGGGTATTGTCCACCGCGACATCAAGCCGAGCAATGTCATGTTCGACGAGCACGGCAACGCCTACATCGTGGATTTTGGCATCGCCAAGCTGATCGACACGACCGAGTCGCTGACCGGGACCGGCGTCTCGATGGGCACCCCGGCCTACATGGCGCCTGAGCAGTGGAAGGGCGAGCCGGTCGGGCCGGCGACCGACCAGTACGCGCTGGGCGTGATGACCTACGCGCTATGCACCGGGCACCCGCCCTTTGAGGCGCCGACGCCCTACGCGCTGATGCACAAGCACCTCAACGAGAAGCCGATCCCGCCGCATTACCAGCGCACCGATCTGCCGCCCACCGCGACGCTGGTGCTGGAGCGCGCGCTGGCGAAAGCGCCCGAAGACCGTTACCCGGCGGTCAGCGATTTCGCCCAGGCGTTTCGCGGCGCGATCGAAGGCTCGACCGGCGAGCAAACCGGCTTCTTCACCGTACCGGTCTCGCCCCAGCCCACGCCGATTGGCCCGCTCACGCCGCCGAGCGGGGTCAGCGGGCGGAGAAGCACCCCGACCGCCGCTCGCCGCGTCCAGCGGGGATGGGCGCTTGGCGCGGCGCTCGGCGCGCTGGCGCTGCTGATCGGCGCGGCGGCGCTGGCGCTGCTGCTGGACGACGATCCATCCGCCCCGACCGACATCGCGGGCGAGCAGACGCGCGTTGCGCTCAGCGCCGTCGCCCTGGCCGAAACCCAGCTCGCGCTCGAAACTCTGGCGGTCGAGCAGACTCAGGCCGCGATCAGCGCGACCGGAACGGCGATCGCCGCACCCGGAACGCCCCAGACCGAGGGCGAAGCCCTGCTGCTGACCGCGACCGCGCTCAGCCTGCTGGAGCCGGGGAACGGGCCGGAGGACACGCCGACCGCGATGCCCACCGCCACGCCGACCATTACGCCAACCAGCGCGCCGACGGAGACCCCTGTGCCGAGCGAGACCCCGACGCTGCGGCCGTCATCCACGCCGATCGCGGTGCTCTCGCCGGCCCCGCTGGCTTTACGCGCCGCGCCGACGAGCGCGGCTGCCGCCGCCGGGGCCGCGCTTCCTGGCCCAACGCCGTCCGAAGTCGCCGTGCCCGCCGGCTGCCGCGCCGCCGGGATCGAGCCGCCGACCCCCACAACCGCCGATCAGGTCGTCATTATTTGGAGCTGGTCGGCCTCGCGCCGCGCGCTGCTCCAGGATCACATCGAGCGCGCCCGTTACGAGGTTGAGCTGGACGGGCGCCCGCTGCGTGACTATCGCGACTATCGGAGCGAGCCGGAGCGGAGCGGCGAGCTGTGGATTGTGACATGGCGCTACCCGGTCGGGCAGCTTGAGACGGGCGAGCACACCGTCAGCTTCCGCGTTTCGTGGACAGAGCCGGTCTACGACGGGACGCAGCTCTACGGCCCCTCGACCGAGAACCCCGAAGAAGAGGGAAGCTGCGTCTTCCACGTCGTCGAGCCATAGCGCGGGGCGGAGCTTCCGCTGTTATCCCGCCGCGCCGGGTTGCCGGATCGCCTTGAGCTGGTGCGCGCGCGTGAAAAACGCCCGGTACGTCAGGTACGCCGCGATCAGCCCGGTAAACGCCACCGCGCCGACCAGCATGTACATCACGATGATCTGAAGCTGGACCGCTTCCAGCGGCGACGCCCCGGCCAGGATCATGCCGGTCATCGCGCCGGGCAGCTTGATCAGGCCGGTCGTCTTGGTCGTGTCGATGTGCGGGATCATCGCGCTGCGCAGCGCGCGGCGAAACTGCTGGTGCGACGCCTCGCGGCTCGTCGCGCCCAGCGCCAGCCGAGACTCGATCAGCCCGCGCTGCTCGGTCAGGTCCAGCGCCATCCGGTCCATCACCTGCGAGGCGACCGTCATCGCGTTGCCGATCACCATCCCGCCGATCGGGATAATCGCCTGCGGCGTGAACTCAAACACCCCGAAGATCACCAGCACGCCGAGCGTCAGAATCGAGCCGAGGCCGATTGACCATAGCGCGATCCAGGTCGCGGACGGCGTGTTGCGCCCGCGCCGCCCGGACGTGCGCGCCGCGATCACGATCATGATCGACAGCAGCGCCGCCGTCCACAGCGGATTGTCCTGATTGAAGATCAGCTCCAGCAGGTAGCCGATCGCGATCAGCTGCACAAAGCTGCGAGCCGCCGCGACCGCGAGGTCTTTCTCCAGGTCGGCGCGCTGCCAGCGCGAGATCAGCGCCGCCGCGACGACCAGCGCCAGCGCCAGCCCGATCCGGGGAAGATCGGTGAGGCTGCTGAGCGCCACGTCGATCTCGTTAAACAAGTCGTTAAGCAGCGAGGCGTTGAACATGGCCTATCTCTCCTGGGCGGGCGCCGCTGCGCGCGCAAGCGGCGCTTCGCCGTCGCGCAGCCCGGCCTTGTCGCCCTGCGCAAAGGCCAGCGCGCGCGGGTCGCCGTCTACCGGGTCGAGCATCCGCTCGACGCGATCAATCTTCACCACCCGGCCCCGGTCGAGCAACAGCGCCCGGTCGCCCACCCGCCGCGCCTGCTCGACCGCGTGCGACACCCAGACCAGCGTCAGACCCAGGCGCGCGCGCAGTTCCAGCAGCGTTTGCTCGACGGCGCGCGTCGCAATCGGGTCCAGGGCAGACGTTGGCTCGTCCAGCAGCAGCACTTCGGACTCGTTCGCCAGGGCGCGGGCGACCGCCACGCGCTGCACTTGCCCGCCCGAAAGCTCCGTGGCGGGACGGTCGGCCAGCGCGGGCGAGAGCATCACCATGTCGAGCAGCTCCGCGATGCGCGCGGCGGAGAGTGCCTCGCCGCGCAGCGCCGGGCCGTAGGCGATATTGTCCGCGACCGTGCCGGGGAACATCGCCGGAAGCTGGAAGACCATCCCCACCCGGCGGCGCAGCGTGATGACCGGCATCGCCGTGATGTCTTCGCCGCGCAAAAAGACGGTGCCCGGCGCGGGTTCCTCCAGCCGGTTGAGACAGCGCAGCAACGAGCTTTTGCCGCTGCCGCTCGGCCCGATCAGGATGAAGATCTCGCCCGGCTCAATCGCCAGCGAGACATCGCGCAGAACTTCGTTGCCGCCACGCACCAGCGACAGATGACGCGTTTCAATCACCGCCATACCCCACTCCTTCGCGCGCGACTCGCGCGGGACGTGATTGTAGCACGCTACCAGGCGGGCGGGCGCAACCGGCCGCGTTCTGAGATGTTTCTAACCCGCTCAGGCGCCGGGACGCTTGCCCACGCTACCCATGTAGATCACGAACTGCGCCTCGCCGTCCAGCTCCAGCACGCCGTTCAGCGCGTGGTCGTCATACGCGCCGATGGCGCATGTCCCGCACCCGATGCTCCACGCCGCCAGATACAGATTCTGGCACACATGCCCGGCGTCGAGGTGCAGGTAGCGATAGCCGCGCTCGCCATAGCGCCAGGTCGTGCGCTCCGGCACGGCGACCCAGATGAAATCGACCGCCGCCTGCTCGACGTGAGATTGGTTGCCGCATGCGCGCGCCACCCGGCCGGCCAGCCCCGGCTCCTCGGCCCGCAGCGGGACCAGGCTGTGCAGGCTGGCGACGTAGCGATACAGCCCCGGCGCCAGGTCCTCGACACGGTTGACCAGCAGCAGCGTCTCGAAGGGGTGGCGCGCGCCCGCCGAGGGCACGTTGCGCAGCGTGCGATCAGGCATCTTCAGCGGCTTGACGCCCTGCGTGCACCACAGCAGGTACGACAGCTCCGCCAGGGTGAGCGGCTGGCCGGTGTAGCGCCGGACCGTCACCCGCCGCTCGATCAGGTCGATCAGCGGGGCGGCGACCGGATCGGCGGCGCGTGGCTCCGGCAGCGCGATCAGGCGCTGCGTGGCGTCGTAGGGCAGCTCCAGCGGGGGCTGAGGCGCGCCCTGCGCCTGGGCCGTTTCGCCCACAAACGCGGAGTTGGTCTGCCGCATGAACATGCGACCGATCGATTCAGACATAGCTGGCTCCTTTTCCTCCCGAAATTGACCCCTCACGACGCCGCCCGCCCAGGGGCCGGGCGCTCGTGCCCTATCGCTCTACAGTTCTTTTTGGCTATTCTGGTGAGAATATTTGTTGCAGCATTCAGGTCGATGGCCTATACTGAATTCAGTTATTATCACCGGTATGTATCGTACGCGCAGATGTTGGGTGTGATGTAGCGCGGCCATGGAAATTGACAATCTCTCGGGTCGGCAGCTCGGGCCGTACGAGCTTCATGAGCTGCTGGGCGTCGGTGGGATGGGAGTCGTGTATCGCGCCTACCAGCCGAAGTTGAAGCGCTGGGTCGCGATCAAAGTGCTCTCGACCATGACGCTGCGCCGCGTCAA
>DAOKYY010000072.1:0-20060 GCA_035325905.1 Aggregatilineaceae bacterium
CCCAATGTCCTCACTTGGAAGGCTCTCAAGCGCCACAAAACTAAGTGTATAGCCTATGAATAGAGGACTTTTGTTTAGATCGCCTTGTTTAATCGATTGAAGTAACTCATCGAGTGCTGTATAGCCTAAGTTCTCTGGAGCAAACTCAATAGCTCTTTCGAAGCTCTCCCGTCTATATCGATCTACTTCTTCAACTTCACTTGAAAAATCACGAGCCTGTATCGGCAGTTGCGTATGCGTGGCAAGACGATTTAACAGCAACCATAGTTTGTCAGATTTTTCAACCAAACTCGCATAGCGGATAAGCTGCTCTTCTGACAGCGCGGCTGCAATTGGGGCGCTGAAGCGGGTCAATTCTACAGTCGTTTCAATGGCCTCATCTCTGGCTTTTTCTAGCAAGGAGTGGAATGTTGTTTCATCTACAATGCCTTTACGTACAAACTCATAAAGCCAAAGCGAAACTCTTGCATAAACCCTTAGAGGTAGAACTTCCCGTGCTGCCAGCAAATCCAATCTTTCGGTAATCGGGCGAATGTTTTGCTGATATTCTTCTCGTTGTTTACGAAATAGGAAAATGTCGAAAGCAAAATAGGTTACTATCGCGCCAACGAAACCTGCCCCTAGGTTTTGTAGCAAATCGGACCACCAGGGATCTACAGCGCTCTTTGAGAAAAGAAATAATAAAACACTGACGCCAATCAGAAAGAACCAGAGCAACCCTCGCTCGTCTTTAGGCGTCAGTTGGTAGTCTCTTCTAATGTGCTCACCGTCTGGCCTCTTTGTAGACAGATCTTGATTCATAACAACATCCTTCAATGAAATACACTGAAACGTTACTGGAAATGTACAGTGAATGTCTTCCTCAAACAACTGTTCTTGTGGCATGCGATACGCTAATCCCTTGTGCTATCCGCTGGCCTGAAAGATGACGATCGTCGGTGACGGGGCTGCCGCCGCGCCGGTACACTAGGAAGTGCAATCGACCGAACCCGGTAAGCAGTCAGGACCGCAAGGAAGCCCCGATGTCCCAAGAAGACCCGCGTATTGTCGAGCTGCGCGCCATCCGCGAGAAAGCCCGCGCTGGCGGCGGCGAAGACCGCATCGCCAGGCAGCACGAAAAAGGCAAACTGACCGCCCGCGAGCGCCTGAGTCTGCTGCTCGATCCCGGCACCTTCAACGAGCTGGAGCCGTACATCACGCACCAGGGCGACGAGATGGGCATGGCGACCGAGAAGTACCTGGGCGAAGGCGTCGTCACCGGCTACGGCCAGATCAACGGGCGGACCGTCTACGTCTACGCGCAGGATTTCACCATCTACGGCGGCACGCTCAGCGAGATGCAGAGCCACAAAATCTGCCGCGTGATGGACCTCGCGCTGCGCAACGGCACGCCGATCATCGGCCTGATCGACTCCGGCGGGGCGCGCATCCAGGAAGGCGTCAAGAGCCTGGGCGGCTACGCCGAGATTTTCCGCCGCAACGCGCAGTATTCCGGCGTGATTCCGCAGATCAGCGTCATGCTCGGCCCGTGCGCGGGCGGCGCGGCCTATTCGCCCGCCCTGACCGACGCGATCATCATGGTCCGCGAGCAGTCGTTCATGTTCCTGACCGGCCCGCAGGTGATCAAGACCGTCACTGGCGAAGAGATCGACAACGAGCGATTGGGCGGGGCGGAAGTCCACACCTCGATCAGCGGCACGGCGACCTTCGCCGCCGACACCGAGCAAGAGGCGCTCGACCTGTGCCGCACGCTGCTGGGCTATCTGCCGTCTAACAACGTCGAGAACCCGCCCTTTGTCGAGAGCGGCGATGACCCGCTGCGCATGGACGACGACCTGAACACGATTGTCCCGCTCGATCCATCCGTGCCCTACAGCATGCACGAGGTCATTGAGCGCGTGGTGGATCAGGGCACTTTCCTGGAATTCCAGCGAACCTTCGCGCGCAACGCGATTGTCGGGCTGGCGCGGATTGGCGGGCACAGCGTCGGGATCGTCTCGCAGGAGCCGAGCATCATGGCCGGGGTGATCGACATCGACGCCGCCGACAAGATCACACGCTTCGTGCGGATGTGCGACTGTTTCAACCTGCCGCTGGTGACGTTCGTCGACTCGCCCGGCTTTTTGCCCGGCGTGGACCAGGAGCACCGGGGCATTATCCGCCACGGCGCGAAAGTGCTCTACGCCTACTCCGAGGCGACCGTCCCGAAGATCAGCGTGATCACGCGCAAGGCGTATGGCGGGGCGTATGTCGTCATGAGCAGCAAGTACCTGGGCACCGATGTGAACTACGCCTGGCCGAGCGCCGAGATCGCGGTCATGGGCGCCGAGGGCGCGGTCAACATCCTGTTTCGCAAGGAGATCAGCGCCGCGCCGGACCCGGCTGCGGAGCACGCGCGGCTGACGGACGAATACCGCCGCAATTTCAACAACCCGTATCACGCGGCCAGCGCCGGGTATGTGGACGACATCATCGAGCCGCGCGAGACCCGCGTCAAGCTGATCGCCTCGCTGACCGCGCTGCAAGACAAATACTCGCCCGCGCCGCCGCGCAAACACGGCAACATCCCGGTCTAGCCGCGAAAGGATAGGCCGCGCATGGGCGAGAACCTGATCACCGCGCTCGAAATCACCGTGATCGGCATGGGGCTGGTCTTCGGCGCGATCTTCCTGCTGTGGGGCGTGATGGCGCTGCTGGTCCGGCTGGCGCAAGACCCCGCCGCGCCGGATGCCGGGGAGGCGGAGCCGGTTTCCACCAGTGCGCTCGCCGGCATGACGCCCGACGCGATCGAGCGTGAAAAGCGCGCCGTCGCGATCGCGGTTTCGGTCGCGCTGATGCGCCACCAGCAAGCGCAGCCGCACGAGTTCCCCGTGCCGCCAACGCCGATTGTCAGCGCGTGGCAGGCGGTGATGCGCGGGCGGCTGCTCCAGCAAAAAGGCCCCCGGCAGGACCCGAGGCGGACCAGACCGACACGATAAGACGTACGGAATCAGACCGACACGATGAAAGCAAGCGGATGAAAGTCACAGTCAAAGTCGAAAACGAGCAATATGAGATCGAGATCGACAACCTGTACGCGCGGCCTATTGTGGCCGAAGTAGACGGGCGACGCTACGAGGTCTGGCTGGACGAGACGCCGGTCGTTCGCCCGGCAGCGCCTGCGCCGGTTGTTCCGGCCAGCGCGCCCGCGCCGAAACCGGCTCCCGCCGCGCGCCCGGCGGCCAGCCCGGCGAGCAACGGCGCGGCCAAGAGCATCCTCGCCCCAATTCCGGGCGTGATCGTCGCGGTCGATGTGCGCGCGGGCGACGAAGTCGAGCCGGGCCAGCAGGTCTGCGTGCTGGAAGCGATGAAGATGAAAAACATTATCCGCGCGCCGCGCAGCGGCACGATCGGCGCGGTGCGCGTCAGCGCGGGACAGCACGTCAAGCATCACGACGTGCTGATGGACTACGCGGGCTAGGCGGGCCGGGGCGATCTCATGGATTTCTCTGAACTCTGGCCGGAGCTGACCAAAGGGCTAGCCAACTTTAGCGTCGGCAACGCGGTCATGATCGCGGCGGGGCTGGTGTTGATCGCGCTGGCCGTGCTCAAGCAGTACGAGCCGGTCCTGCTGCTGCCGATCGGCTTCGGCTGTATCCTGGCGAATATCCCGCTGACCGGGATGCTGGACGATCACGGCCTGTTCGGCGTGCTGTACGACGCCGGGATCAGCAACGAGCTGTTTCCGCTGCTGATCTTCGTCGGCGTCGGCGCGATGATCGACTTCAGCCCGCTGCTCTCGCAACCCAAGATGGTGCTACTCGGCGCGGCAGGGCAGTTTGGCATCTTCGGCACGCTGATCCTGGCGACGCTGCTCAAGTTCCCGCTCAACGAGGCGGCGTCGATTGGCGTGATCGGCGCGATCGACGGGCCGACCTCGATCTACGTGGCGAGCAAGCTCGCGCCGGACCTGCTGGCGCCGATCGCGGTGGCGGCCTATTCGTACATGTCGCTGGTGCCGATCATCCAGCCGCCGGTGATGAGGCTGCTGACCACCCGCGAGGAGCGGATGATTCGCATGGAGTACGCGCCGCGACCCGTCTCGCGCCGCGCGCTGGTGCTGTTCCCGATTGTGGTCACGCTGGTAATCGGGCTGCTGGTGCCGGACGCCACGCCGCTGATCAGCATGCTGATGCTCGGCAACCTGCTGCGCGAGAGCCGCGTGGTGGAGCGCCTGACGCGCGCCGCCGAGAACGAGATCATCAACATCGCGACGCTGTTCTTGGGGCTGACGGTCGGCTCGACGATGACCGCGGCCAGCTTTCTGCGGCTGGACACGCTGCAAATTCTGATCCTGGGCCTGCTGGCGTTCGTGCTCGATACGGCGGCAGGGCTTCTGTTTGGCAAGCTGATGTCGCGCGTTAGCGGCGGCAAGATCAACCCGCTGATCGGCGCGGCCGGGATCAGCGCCTTCCCGATGGCGGGGCGGCTGGCGGCGCAGGTCGCGCAGGACGAAGACTTCGAGAACTTCATCCTGATGCACGCGATGGGCGCCAACACCGCCGGGCAGCTTGGGAGCGTCATGGCAGGCGGCGTGCTGCTCGCGCTGGTCACGGCGATCCTCTAAGCCCGGCACATCGCAGATATACACAAGGCGCGTCCAGATCGGGCGCGCCTTGTTCATTCAAGTGTCGAGCTTGCGCCCGCTACGCCCCGGCCGTCAGAAAGGTGAACGACTGGATCACCGCGTCGAGCTGTTCCAGGCGCGGGCTGAAGCTCTCTGCCGGAGCCGCGTTGATCTGCGCGATGCTCTCGGCGAAGTATTCGTTCAGCCGGGCGATGAACGCCTCGTAGTCGAAATCGGTAGGATAGTCGACCGGAAAGCCCTCAATCGTCAGCGGGAACGTCGCGGCGACATAGAACAAACCGTCCGCGCTGAGGCCCTGGAAGGTATAGTAGAACTCGCTGGCGATGAACGGCGAGACATCCTGGCGGTAAACCGTCACATAGCTGATACCCTGGAGCGCGCTTGTGTCCATGTATTGCGCGCGGGCGCGGATCACCTGCCCGGCCGGGAAGACTGGCAGGAAGGGCAGCTTGAACGCCATCAGGTCGTCGCTGACTCGCATGTGCTCGGCCAGATCGGGGCGCCCGGCTAGCAGGGCTTGAAGCTGCTCGACCTGCTGCTGAGAGAACTCGTAGGGCGCGATATCCGCCAGCCGGTAGACGATCACCGATCCCTTGCCCTCGCGGTCGCTGCCGGGGTACCCCATTTCGTCGATCGGCACCTGGTCCCACGGAATCTGCCGGAACAGCGAGAACTCGGTGCGCGGCGGCTGGGGGCTGCCGGGCGCTTCGTGGTCCAACGGCTCGCCGGCGTACTGAATCACAGACACACCGTCCGCCAGCGCGCGGTCCCAACTAAAGCCGGAACCGTTGAAGGTAATGGTGTTGGCGCCGTCCTGCGCCAGCGCCGGGGTCGCGCCGAGCGCCAGAACGATCAAGAGCGCGAGCAGCCTCAGTTTCATGATGTTCTCTCCTCAACCTAGTGATCGCCTTCACAGTATAGGCTAGCACAACAGGGGCCGATCAACGCGCGCCCGACGCCGAGCCGCCTGGTGGGCGCCGCCTGAGATACGCTCGCGGCCAGCCGCGCCCAATGACAAGCCGCCCCTCATTTTGAGAAATATGTCACAACCTATTGCGGGGCGGGCTATTCCACCATAGAATAGGACCCATGCAAAAGCTGACCCCGGACGACACCCTGCTCGGCCTGCTGGCGGCGAACAGCCAGCACGGCTACCAGCTGCTCGACGCGTTTCGCGACCCGCAGCAGTTGGGGCAGGTGTGGTACGTCAGCACCAGCCAGTTGTACGCCGTGCTCAAGCGGCTGGAACAGCAAGGGCTGATCGCCGGGACGCAGATCGCCTGCGCGGACGCGCCAACGCGCACCGAATACGCGCTGACCGAGGCGGGGCGGGCGCGCCTGAGCGCGTGGCTCGACGAGCCGCAGCCCTCGCCCAGCCTGCGCCGCATCCGGGTCGAGTTTCTGAGCCGGTTGTACATCGCGGGGCTGCTGGGCATCCCGGCGGAGCCGATCATCGCCCGCCAGCGCGCCGCCTGCACGCGCCGCCTGGAGGGCTTGCGCGCCCGGCGCGTGACTCCGCCGCACGGCGTGGGCGACCTCGCGCTGGAAATGGTGATCGCGCAGCTTGAGGCGATCATCGCCTGGCTTGGCGCGTGCGATGCGGTGCTGGACTCGCCCGGCGCCAGTTAACTCATTTCATTCTAGGGAGATAGCTTGCTCATGCTAAAGAGAACTTGGTTGTCCCTGCTCCTGGTCGCGGCGCTGGCGGGCGCGGCGCTGCCCGTGTTCGCGTCGGCGCGTGCGCAGGAGTTGACTGTCAGCGCGCTGGTGGACGAGTCCGCACGCGAAGTGGTGGATGCCTGGATCACGGCCTATACGGAGCAGAACCCGGATGTGGCGTTTGACGTGACCTACGCCCCGGCGGGCGCGCTGCTCGGCGACTTGAGCGCGGCGCAGCTTGTGATCACGCGCGAGATGCCCGAAGACCTGCCGATCGAATTTGAATGCGGGCAGATCGGGCCGATCCGGATGCTGCTCCCCGACCTGGCGGGGCGGTACCTGTCCAGCGTGGATTGCGACGGCCCGCTGACCGAACCGGCGGCGAGCGCGGCGGCCTTCCTGGAATGGGCGACCGGCCCGGATGCCCAGCAGATTGCGATCGAACTCGGTCTGCTCCCGGCGGAAGTGACGGTCACGGATCAGGCGGGCGAGACGGTCACGGTCCCGCAGCCGGTGCGGCGCGTCGTGTCCGCCTACGGCGTCTCGACCTATTTTGTCTACCCTGTGGGCGCTGCGGATCGCCTGGTAGCGGCGACTTACCTCGGCATCCGCCGGGACGACGCCGTCGCGGCGATGACGCGCATCGACCCGCGCTTCCCGGAAGTGGCGAACGCCGTCAGCACGCTCGGCCAGGGCGAATCGAACCTGGAAGAGATCGCGGCGGTCCAGCCCGATTTGCTGCTGGCGAGCCGGGATTCGGACTGGCTGAGCGCGGCGGACGAGCTGGGCCTTCCGATCCTGCGCTTCGAGGGCGAGACGCCTGAGGCTTTGAAGGAAGCCGTCGCGCTGGTCGGCGCGGTGCTGGGGCCGGACGCGGCCTACCGCGCCGGGCAGTTCGCCGAGTTTTACGACGAGGTGCTCGGCTCGATTCGGGAGCAGATGTCCGGCATCGACAACCCGATGACGGTCTATTTCTCCGGCACGAATCCGCTGCGTGTGGCGAGCGGCGGGATGTACCAGACCGCGATGGTTGAGGCAGCGGGTGGCGTGTCGGTCAGCAAAGACACACCGGGCGCTGGCTGGCAGGATGTCAATCTGGAGCAGGTCTACAACTGGAATCCCCAGGTGATCCTGGTGCCAACCTATGGCGGCGCGTCGGTCGAAGCGATCACCGGCGATCCGCAGTGGGCGCCGGTTCAGGCGGTCGTGGACGGGAACGTGATTCAGCTTCCGTCGCTGACCGCGCCGCTGGACATCCCCGCCCCGGACTCGATCATCGGCATCATCTGGATGGCGAACAAGCTCTACCCCGGCCAGCTTGACCTCGACTGCGAGGCGCTGGTGGCTGAGTTCTACAACCGCTTCTACGAGTATGACGTGACTTCTGAGGAAGCGAGCGGTCTCTGCGAATGATCCGGACGCTCGGCCAGCGCGTGGCCGTTCGCCTGCCGTTCTCGGTACAGCAGCGCCAGCATGCCATCTACTGGCTGGTGCTGCTGCTCCCCTTCCCGCTGGCGATCTACGCGATCGGGCTGGGGCGCTACGCCGTCGCGCCGGGCGACGTGATCGACGCGCTGGTCCGCTTCGTGGTGGACCGGCCCGACGCGAACGCCGCGCCGGACCTGGTCTACAACGTCGTGACGCGGATCCGGCTGCCGCGCATCACCGCCTCGCTGCTGATCGGCGCGAACCTGGCCGTGACCGGCGTGGCGTTTCAGGGCATCTTCCGCAACCCGCTGGTGGACTCGAACATCCTGGGCGTCACCAGCGGGGCGGGCTTCGGCGCGGCGCTGATGCTGCTGCTCTCGGCCGGGGCGGGGATGGTGCAGCTTTCGGCCTTCGGCTTCGGGCTGCTGGCCGTGCTGCTGGCCTACAGCATCAGCCGGCTGTACTACAGCGCGCCGCTGCTGGTGCTGACCCTGGTCGGCATCCTGATTGGCTCGTTTTTCGGCTCGCTGACCTCCGTGCTGAAGTACATCGCGGACCCGCTCGACAGCCTGCCCGCGATCACGTACTGGCTGCTCGGCGGGCTGACCGACGTCACGCTGGCGGACCTCCCGGCGCTGATGCTGATTAGCGTCGCGGGGATGGTCTTCATGTGGGCCGTGCGCTGGCGGCTGAACGTGCTGTCGCTCGGCGATCATGAGGCGCTGGCGCTGGGGCTAAACCCGGCTCGCCTGAAGTTATTGATTATCCTGTTCAGCACGCTGATGACCTCGGTCGCGGTGTCGGTGGGCGGGGTGATCGGCTGGGTCGGGCTGGTGATCCCGCACGCGGCGCGGACGCTCGTCGGGCCGGATCACCAACGGCTGATTCCGGCGACGATGGCGCTCGGCGCGTCGTTCCTGCTGGTGATCGACACGCTCGCCCGCACGCTGTGGTCGGTCGAGGTCCCGCTGGGCGTGTTTACGGGGCTGGTCGGCGTGCCGCTGCTGCTGGCGATTCTGCGGATTAACAAGACCGGATGGAAATGATGCTTGAAGCCAGAAATCTTCATTATGCCTATGTCATTGACCAGCCGGTGCTGCACGGCGTCAGCCTGCGCGTGCCTTCGAACACGGTCGCGTATCTGCTGGGGCACAACGGCTGCGGCAAGACCACGCTGCTCGAGATTCTGGGCGGGGTCCGCGCGCCGCAGCGCGGCGAGGTGCTGCTGGACGGCGCCGACATCCACGCGCTGCCCTCGCACCGGCGCGCCCAGCGGGTCGGGCTGGTGCCGCAGCTTCACACGCCTGTTTTCGCCTACACGGTGCGCGAGCTGATCCTGATGGGGCGGACGCCGTACCTCAAGCTGCTCGGCACGCCGGGCCGCGCCGATTACGAAGTGGTGGACGAGGCGATCGAGCAGGTTGGGCTGGCGCACCTGCGCCACCGCGCCTACACCGAGCTGTCGGGCGGCGAGCGCCAGCTCGCCATGATCGCGCGCGGGCTGGCGCAGCAGACCGACATCCTGCTGCTCGACGAGCCGACCGCGCACCTCGACCCGCGCAACCAGCGGCTGGTGCTCGAAACGGTCGTCGCGCTGGCCGAGCGTAGCGTCTCGTTCGTGATCTCGTCGCACAACCCGAACAGCGCGCTGCTCTACGCCCGGCAGGTGATCGTCATGAAAGGCGGGCGGATCGTGGCCGATGGCTCGCCAGCGGAGGTGTTGACCGAAGACACGCTGACCCACGCCTACGATATGCCGGTCGAGGTGATTTACAGCGCGGACCGCGTCGCGCGGGCGGTGATGCCACGCCGGAGCAATGGCTTCGACGCGAGCAACAGCGCGAAAGCCGGTGCGCATATCGGCGGCGCGAACGGCACCGACTCGTTCGCTGGGGTAGGCTAGGCGCATCCCGGCGCTTGATTGTCCGCCCCGAACGTGGGACAATCGCGCGCGTCCGTCTGAGTTTTCCCTGAGGTCAATCGGATGACGACAGAACAGGCCCGCGCGCGCCGGGTGGATGCCGCGATCCCGACCTGGCCGCCTTACGCGGCGCTCGCGCTCGGCGTCTTCGCCGTCTCGACCGCCGCGATCTTCATCCGGCTGGCGCAGAGCGACGACGCGCCTTCGCTGGTGCTGGCGGCGGTGCGGATGAGCGTCGCGGCGCTGGCGCTGACGCCGGTCGTGCTGCTGCGCCACCGGGCGGAGCTACGCCGCATCGCCTTCGACGACCTGAAATGGGCGCTGGTCGCGGGGGTCGTGCTTGGCGTGCACTTCGCAACATGGATTTCATCGCTGGAATACACTGCCGTCGTCAACAGCGTGACCATCGTCACGACCGCGCCGCTGTGGGTCGCGCTGGCCTCGCCGCTGGTGCTGAAAGAAGCGATCAGCCGGCGCACGGCGGTCGGGATCGCGGTCGCGCTGGGCGGCGGCCTGATCGTCGGGCTGAGCGGCGAGGCGGGCGCCCCGCCCACGCGTCACGATCCGCTGTTGGGCAACGGGCTGGCGCTGGTCGGGGCGTGGGCGGCGGCGATCTATTTCCTGCTGGGGCGGCGGCTGCGCGCGCGGCTGAGCGTGATGGTGTACATCTGGCTGGTGTATGGCACGGCGGCGATCCTGCTGGTCGGCGTGGTCGCGCTGGCGGGCCAGCCGGTCGCCGGGTTCGGCGCGGAGACGTACCTGTGGATGGTGCTGCTTGGCCTGGTGCCGCAGTTAATCGGGCACTCGTCGCTGAATTTCGCGCTCGGCTATTTCCCGGCGGCGTATGTCAGCCTGGTGGTGCTGGGCGAGCCGATCGGCAGCGGCCTGCTGGCGATCTTCTTCCTGAGCGAATGGCCGGTCCCGCTGCAACTGGCCGGGACGGCGCTGGTGCTGATCGGGATCGCGCTCGCCACGCTGGAACGGCCGGTGGAAAAACGGGCGGGCGCGCGCTAAAGTAGAGGGCGCGAGCGAGCCGATTGAGGAAGTCGTGGATGGACGGGATTTTTGGCGTTGGCATCACGGAAATGATCATCATCGCGCTGGTGCTGTTCGTCGTCGGCGGGCCGGAGAACACGGCCAAATGGGCGCGGCAGGCCGGGCGTTTTGTGCGCCAGATGCGCGAGATGTGGGCCGAGTTCATGAAGGACATCGAGAGCGAGCTAGGACCTGAAGGCAAGGAATTGATGGACGTGACGCGCGAGCTGGGGCAGGGCGCGGCAGACCTGCGCCGCTCGACCTCGCCGCGCCGCCTACTCTCGGAATCGGCCCGCGCGATGGACGCGCTGGTCCGCGACGACGCGCCGCCCGCCAGGCCAGCGGCGCCGGCCCCGGCCGCTGAGCCGTCCGCGCTAGAATCGCCCGCGCCGGGCGGCGACACCCCCACCGAAGCCGCGACCCGCTATCGTGCGTGGCAGCCGCCCGGCGAGCAGTCGTAACCTCCGCGCTTTGCCGCATACTGACGATCATCCTCCGATTTGCGCCGAACGTCAGGTGGGGCTTGCACCTCCGGCGCGCCTGGCCTATACTATGCGCAACGATCAAATTTATCTGATTGATCGGAGGATTTATCCGGTCGTCAGGTGCGGGGCAAGCGGCCCGCGCGAGTAGGTATGGCTCCGGCTCCCGTTTTCTCCGATCTGCTGCGCTACATTATCGACCGCCAGCTCCAGCCGGGCGAGCGCCTGCCGACGATCACCGAGCTGAGCGCTGAGCTGGGCGTCAGCGTCGGCAAGCTCCGCGAGGAGCTGGAGGTCGCGCGCACGCTGGGGCTGGTGCAGGTCAAGCCGCGCACCGGCTCGCAGGTCCGCGCCTTCGATTTCGCGCCCGCCGCGACGCTCAGCGTGCTGTACGCCATCGGCCTCAACCCTACCTATTTCCACACCTTCGGCGACCTGCGCAAGCATCTGGAGCTGAGCTACTGGACCGAAGCGGTCGCCTGCCTGACCGAGGACGACATCGCGACGCTGCGCGGGCTGCTGGAGCGTGCCAGCGAAAAGCTGAACCAGCTTCCGATCGAGGTGCCGGTCGAGGAGCACGTCCGGCTGCACCTGACCTGCTTCCGCCACCTCGACAACCCGTTCGTGCAGGGGCTGCTGTCGGCCTATTGGGCGGCCTACAAGGCGTTCGGCGTCGCGCTGCACGCGCCGCTGGCCTATCACCGCGAGGTGTGGGCTTATCACGCCCAGATGGTGGACTGCGTGGCGCGCGGTGATTTCGAGGGCGGGCGTCGCGCCTTGCAGGAGCATATGGAGCTGCTCAAGCACTCGCCCGACGCGGTCGAGCCGAAGCCCCGCTGGGACGACGGCGCGACCAAGCCCTACAGCTACCTATTCAGCATCTTTGAGTAGCATGATTGGCCGTGTCCTGGGGTAGACCATCTCGACGGAGCGAGACAAGCGGGAAAAGGTGGCGCGTATCGAGCCGGAAGCCAGCCAAATCGAACCCCTCACTCAACCCATACTTAGTGCGTTGACGGAGCAGGACGCCTGAACTCGAACGACCAAGCACAAGCTAGCGCGCCGCCCTTAGCCGCGCAGGAGTGAAAATCGCTGATGAGCACGATCGAAACTGTACCGCTGGAAGATATGCTGGCCGCAAAACCGTCAGTGGTCAATGACTTCCAGATCATGATCGCTACCGTGAACGGCTCCGGCAGCCAGACGGCCAACACCGTCCTGCTGCGGGCGATGTTCCGCATGGGCATTCCGGTGAGCGGCAAAAACATCTTTCCGTCAAATATCCAGGGCCTCCCCACCTGGTTCACCATCCGCTTGAGCAAAGAGGGTTACATCGCCCGGCGCGAGGATTATCACGTCCTGGTCGCCATGAACCAGCAGACGATTGCCGACGACATCGCCAACCTGGCGCCCGGCGGCGCGTGCTATTATCCCGAAGAATGGGCGATCAAGCAGGACCGCGAAGACATCGTCTACTACCCGATGCCAGTCAAGGCCCTAACCGACGCCGCCGAGGTGCCTGCCAACCTGACGTCGTACATTGCCAACATGGTCTATGTCGGCGTGCTGGCGTCGCTGCTGAACATCGACCTGGCGCTGATCGAGGGCGCGCTGAATTTCCACTTCAACAACAAGCCCAAGCCCGTCCAGATGAATATGAAGGTCGTCAACGCGGCTTTCGAGTGGGCGCAGGACAACCTCGCCAAGCGCGATCCGTACGCCGTCGAGCCGATGGACGGCACCGAGGGGCTGCTGCTGATGGATGGCAATTCTGCGGCGGCGCTCGGCGCGGTCTTCGGCGGCGTGACCTTCTCGGCGTGGTACCCGATCACGCCCTCGACCAGCCTGATCGACGCGCTGCGCGAGGACCTCGCCAAATATCGCACCGACCCGGAAACCGGGCAGGCGACCTACGCGGTGATCCAGGCCGAAGACGAGATCGGCGCGATCGGCATGGTGATCGGCGCGGGCTGGGCCGGGGCGCGGGCCATGACGGCCACCTCTGGCCCCGGCATCTCGCTGATGACCGAGTTCGCCGGTATGGCGTATTACGCCGAGGTGCCCGCCGTGATCTGGGATGTGCAGCGCATGGGGCCGAGCACTGGCCTGCCGACGCGCACGTCGCAGGGCGACGTGCTGACGACCTACCTGCTCGGTCACGGCGATACCCGCCATGTCGTGCTGCTGCCCGGCAACATGCCCGAGATCTTCGAGTTTGGCTGGCGCGCCTTTGACCTGGCCGAGCGCCTGCAAACGCTGATCTTCGTGTTGAGCGACCTCGACCTGGGGATGAACCTGTGGATGAGCGAGCCGTTTCAATATCCTGACGCGCCGATGGATCGCGGCAAGGTGCTGACCGCCGAGGACATCGAGCGCGCGGGGCGCTTCGCGCGGTATGAAGACGCGGACGGCGACGGGATCGGCTATCGCACGCTGCCGGGGATCGATCACCCGCTGGGCGCGTACTTCGCGCGCGGGACCGGCCACAACGCACGCGCCGTTTACAGCGAGCGCCCGGACGACTGGGTGGCGAACATGGCGCGGCTGGGCCGCAAGTGGGACACGGCGCGCGGTCTGGTTCCGGCGCCGGTGGTGGACCGCGCCGGGGGCGCGGCGGTCGGTCTGATCGCTTACGGCTCGACCGACGCCTGCGTGGTCGAGGCGCGCGACCGGCTGCGCGCGCGCGGGATCGAAACCAGCTATCTGCGCCTGCGCGCGCTGCCGCTGAACGACACCACCCGCGAGTTCATTGCCCAACACGATCGCATTTACGTCGTCGAGAACAACACTGACGGCCAGATGGCGAGCATCCTGCACATGGAATATCCCGATCTGGCCCCGCGCATTCACTCGCTGGCATATTCCGACGGCTTGCCCCTGTCGCCGCGCTGGCTGACGGGCGCCGTTGCAGAACAGGAAGGTCGCTAATCATGGCGGTCAATGCACGCGTCAACGAAATCGGCCTCAGCCGCAACGATTACAAGGGCGGCGTCTCGACCCTGTGCCAGGGCTGCGGCCACAACTCGATCTCGAACCAGATCATCGCCGTCGCTTACGAGATGTCGATTGACCCGCACCAGGTGATCAAGCTGAGCGGGATCGGCTGCTCCAGCAAGTCACCGGCCTATTTCCTGAACCGCTCGCACGGCTTTAACTCGCTGCACGGGCGGATGCCCGCGATTGCTACCGGCGCGACGACCGTCAACCGCGAACTGATCGCGATCGGCGTCAGCGGCGACGGCGACACCGGCAGCATCGGCCTCGGCCAGTTCAAGCACATGGTGCGCCGCAACGTTCCGATTGTCTATATCGTCGAGAACAACGGCGTCTACGGGCTGACGAAGGGCCAGTTTTCCGCGACGGCGGACTACGGCCAGCAGCTCAAGTACGCCGGGGTCAACGAGCTGCCGCCGATCGACATCTGCCTTGAGGCGCTGGCGGCGGATGCCTCGTTCGTGGCGCGCTCGTTCGCGGGAGACTCCAAGCAAGTGCGCGAGCTGCTGAAGGCCGCGATTGTGCACCGGGGCACCGCCGTGCTGGATATCATCAGCCCCTGCGTGACGTTCAACAACCACGAGGATTCCACCAAGAGCTACGCTTACGGCAAGGCCAAGCAGGAGCCGCTGCATGACATTACGTTCATCCCGGAATACGAGGAGATCGTGATCGAGGACCAGGAGCCGGGCAGCACGCGCACGGTCCAGCTCTATGACGGCTCGCACCTGATGCTCAAGGCGCTCGACCCGGCCCAGCACGACCCGACCGACAAGCTGGCGGCGCTCCGCCTGCTGGAAGAGGCGCGCGCGCAGCAGTTGTTCATCACCGGGCTGATCTACGTGGACGAGAACCGTCCGACGCTGCCGGAAGTCAGCCGGCTGGTCGAGACGCCGCTGGTGCATCTGCCCGAAGAGAAGCTGCGCCCGCCGCGCGACGTGCTGGACGAGATCGTCCGCCACCTGACCTGCTGCGATTAAACAGAACGCGGTAAAGAGCAGCGAGAAGCAGCGGAGAGCAAAACTGCCCCGCTGCTTTTTGCTGTTTCTAAGCTGTTTTTCTCTACTTTGAGTTGTTCCTTGCTGCTCTCAGCTATCGTGAAGAATCGCGCAGGCGTTTTGTCCGGCCCTGGCGCGGTGCTATACTTCTGAATGGGCCGCGCGAGCGGCAGACTCCCCTGTATTAGACTTGTGGTCCGTTCTGGAGGCCGCCCAGTGAATCTGCACGAGTATCAATCGAAGTTACGCTTCGCCGAATTCGGCATCCCCATTCCCCGTGGCAAAGTCGCTCATGATCCGCAACAGGTGTATGAGATCGCCAAAGAGCTGGGCGGGCCGGTGGTGATCAAGGCCCAGGTCCTGACCGGCGGGCGCGGCAAGGCGGGCGGCGTCAAGCTGGCGCAGACGCCGGAAGAAGCCCAGCAGCGCGCCGACGCGATCCTGGGGATGATGATCAAGGGGCACAAGGTGCTCAAAGTCCTGGTCGATCCCGCTTCCCAGATTAAGACGGAGATCTACCTGGGTGTGACCAACGACCGCGCCGCGCGCAAGCCGCTGATCATGGCGAGCGCCGAGGGCGGGATGGACATCGAGGAAGTCAACCGCGTCTCGCCGGAGAAGATCATCCGCGCGCATATCGACCCGTTCCTTGACCTGCGCGATTACCAGATTCGCAATCTGGCATATGGGATCGACCTGCCGCGTGACCTGTGGAAGCAGTTTATGCACATTGCCCGCGCGCTGTACCGCTGCTACGTCGAGAGCGACGCGACGCTGGCCGAGATCAACCCGCTGATCATCGACGGCGACGGCAACCTGCTGGCGGTCGACGGCAAAATGTCGATTGACGACAACGCGCTCTACCGTCACCCGGACCTGGCCGAGATGCGCGATACCAGCGCCGAGCCACCCGCCGAGACCGAAGCCCGCGCCGCCGGTCTGAGCTACGTCAAGCTCGACGGCGAGATCGGCTGCATGGTCAACGGGGCAGGGCTGGCGATGGCGACGATGGATATGACGCAGCTATTCGGCGGCTCCCCGGCCAATTTCCTCGACATCGGCGGCGGCGCGCGGGCCGACAAGGTCGCCGCTGCGCTGCGCATCATCGCCAGCGACCCGAACGTCAAGGCGATCCTGGTCAACATTTTCGGCGGGATCACGCGCGCCGACGAGGTAGCGCGGGGCATTCTGGAGGCGCTGGACGAGGTGAAGATCGACCTGCCGCTGGTCGTGCGGCTGGTCGGCACCAACGAGGACGAGGCGCACGCGATCATGGCCGAGGCCGCGCTGCCGAACATGGTCAGCGCGACGAGCCTGGCGGACGCGGCGCGCAAAGCGGTTGCCGCCGCGCAGGGCGCGTGAGAGGGACGAGACGATGGCGATTCTAGTCGATTCCGAGACCAAGCTGCTGGTCCAGGGCATCACCGGACGTGAGGGGCTGTTCCACACCGAGCAGATGATCGAATACGGGACCAACGTCGCCGGCGGCGTCACGCCGGGCAAGGGCGGCGAGTGGGTGCTGGGCAAGCCGGTCTTCGACACCGTCAAAGCCGCCCGCGACGCGACCGAGGCCAACGCCAGCATCATCTACGTTCCGGCGGCGTTCGCGGCGGACGCGATTTTCGAGGCGATCGACGCCGGTATCGAGTTGATCGTGTGTATCACCGAGGGCATCCCCGTGCTGGACATGATGAAGGTGCGCGCCCGGATCGATCAGAGCGAGAGCCGGCTGGTCGGGCCGAACTGCCCCGGCCTGCTGACGCCCGGCCAGGCGAAGGTCGGCATTATGCCCGGCCACATCGCCACGCCGGGGAATGTGGGCGTCGTCTCGCGCAGCGGCACGCTGACCTACGAAGTCGTCTACGCGCTGACGATGGCGGGCATCGGCCAGACGACGTGCGTCGGCATTGGCGGTGACCCGATCAACGGAACGAGCTTCATCGATGTGTTGCAACTGTTCGAGGACGATCCGGCGACCGAGAAAGTCGTCATGATCGGCGAGATCGGCGGCACGGACGAGGAAAAAGCGGCGGCCTTCATCGCGCAGTCGATGACCAAGCCGGTCGTCGCGTTCATCGCCGGGCGGACCGCGCCGCCTGGTAAGCGCATGGGCCACGCGGGGGCGATTGTCGAAGGCGGCAGCGGCACGGCGGAAGACAAGATCAAGGCGCTGACCGAGGCGGGCGTCAAGGTTGCCCAGCACCCGGAGCAGATTCCGGAGCTGCTGTAGGGACGCCAGTCTCCCGCCAGTTCAAGCACGGACTTGTAGGGGCGGAGCTTGCTCCGCCCCTGGGCACCTTTGGTTATTTTGGCAGCGGGCGATGCTTGCATCGCCCCTACGAGAGAACCCAAGCCCGGCGCTCCCCGTTAGCTTCCTGAAAGTACATAACATGCTCTGGAGGGGCGTCCCGGACCGTCCATCGTTTGCCGTCTCATTTTTCCGGCTGCCTGCCCGTTATCCCGCCTCAGCGCCCTTGATTCTGCTCCGGCGCTATGGTATGCTGTCGGCATAAAGGCGACGACGGAAACGAGTACGCTGGTTTATGCCGGTCAGCGAGCCTGGGAGTGGTGCGAGCCGGGCGTGGCAGGCGAGCGGAAAATCCTTCCTGAGCCGCAGGCTGAACGCGCGCCGCGCCAGTAAGCTGTGCCGGGCTGGTCTCCGTTAGCACGACCGGGCCATGTTGGTGGCCGCTGAGCGCCCCGCCTGCCTGGGTGGGGAATACGGGTGGTACCGCGAGAGCTTGCGCTCCCGTCCCTGTCTGGACGGGAGCGTTTTTTGTGCGAGAATGGAGCGAGCTATGCCGGACCGCGAGCCGCGCACCGCGCTGATTCGCCCGGTGGAGCCGCGCGACGAGGCGGCGATCGCCCGGCTGTGGCAGATGCTGACCGAGCATCATGTCGCGCTGGACCCGCGCCTGCCCGGCGCGACCGGCGGCGCGGCGGCGCGCTACGCCGCGCGCCTGATCGAGCGCCGCCACGACCCGGCGACGATCGCGCTGGTTGCCGAAGTGGCGGGCGAGGCCGCCGGCTACCTGCTCGGCGCGGTGATCGACCTGCATCCTGACCTGTTTGAGCCGGTGGACGCCGGGTTCATCGCCGATATTTTCGTCGATCCAGCCTTTCGGGGGCGCGGGCTGGCGCGCGAGCTGGTCACGACCGCCAACCAGTGGTTCCGCCAGCGTGGCGTGCAGCAGGTGGAGTTGCAGGTCGCGGCGCGCAACCCCGCCGGGATGCGGTTCTGGGAGTCGGTTGGCGGCGTGCCGGTCATGATCCGCATGCGGATTGACCTGGGCGCGGACGAGCGCCCCCGGCGCACGCGGCGGATCATCGCCCGCCGCCAGGAGTAAAGGACGGATAACCATGCTGCGGGCTTTCGCGCAGTGGCTGGGGCCGCGCTGGACGGCGGCGCTGATCGGGCTGGCAGTGGTCGCGCTGGCAGGCGGAGTCGCGCTCCAGGCGGCGTATCCCCGCGCCGGATGGCGGCCTGCCGCGCAGGTCGCGCTGGTCTGGCTGGCGCTGGCGGGGCTGGGCGTCGCGCTGCTGATGCGCGTCTCTCCGGCGCGGCGGGGGCGGGTGCTGCTCGCCTTCGCGCCGGGGCTGGCGCTGGTCGCCTGCGGGATCGTCGCGCCCGACCTGGCCGTGTTTTTCGCTGGCGCCGGGATCGGTTGGATGGCGGCGACGCAACTCGCGCTGCGCAGCCCGACGAACATGACCTACCAAACGGCGGTCCGGCACCTGCACCACGACGAGATCCCCGAAGCGATCGCCGTCATGGACCGGTTGATCGAGGGGCAGCCAGGCGACGCCGAGCATCACCGCTTCCGCGCCGAGCTGCACCGCCTCAGCGGGGCGCTCGACCGCGCGCGGCGCGATTACGAGCGCGCCGTCAAGCTGGCGCCCGACGCGCCCGCTGGCTATCTGGGGCTGGCGGAGCTGAGCGTGCAGCAGGGCAAGCTCGACCAGGCGCGCGATTACGCCGAGCAGGCGCTGGCGCGCGATCCGTCCGGCTGGGCGGCGGCCTATAACCTGGGGCTGATCGCGGACCGGCAGGGCGACGCCGCCGAGGCGATCCTATACCTGGAGCGGGCGCTGCGCGCGCGTATTCCCGATGCGCGTTACCGGCTGCTGTCCGATCTGTGGCTGGCGCGGGCGTACATGCGGCGCGGGCAGCTGGCGACCGCCCGCCAGCACATCGCCGCGCTGCGCAAACAGTCCGGCGCGCTCGACGCGTGGCGGATCGTGCTCGCCAGCGAGCAGGCCGCGCCGCTGCGCGATCTGCTGGCCGCCGACCTGGGCCTGGCGGCGCGCCTGATCGACGGCTCGGCTCCGGTTGAAGCGCTGGCCGCGCCGCCGGAAGCGGAGCCTTCCCGATGACGCGCGCGGCGCGGCGGCTGCCGCCGGTGCCGGTGTGGCTCGCGCTGCTGCTGATGATCGCAGCGGTGGTAGCGGCGGCGCTGATCCTGATGCGCGTGGCCGAGCCGCTCTACGGGCTGGTGTTCGGAAGCGGCGCGCCGCTCCCGGAAGGCGCGGTCGAGATCGAGCGCGTCACGCCGGAGCGTGGCGCGGCGTACCGGGTGTTTCGCACCGCGCAAACCGGGCGCGAGGTCGCCGCCTTCTACGAGGAGGCGGGCGGGGCGTGCGTCTACGCCGGAGCGGTGCCGGGCGAGGGCGCGGCAAGCACGGGACGCGAGCGCAGCGTCGCACGGTGCAGCGGCAAACAGGACAGCGCCGCGCGCGGCAGCGGCTGGGAAGTCTATATCGCGGAGGGCTATTCCGCTCAGGAAGGCCCGACGATCTTCCGGTTGTACGAGTATTGAGAGAGCAGCAGTTAGCTAAGGGCTAATAGCTAAAAGCTAAGTGGTCTATCGAAATGATCTGGCGAATGCGGTGGTTGGCAAGGCTGACCTCACCCCCGG
>DAOKYY010000073.1:0-19512 GCA_035325905.1 Aggregatilineaceae bacterium
CGTATCCCGCCGGGCAGATGATGGCGTACCCGGTCTCGGCGCGCGTCAACGCGCCGACTTTCGATGATCCGAGCCTGATCGAGCGCGCGGGCTAGGCGGCCGCGCATGGGTATCGTATCCCGGCCCTCTCCGGTAATGGAAAGGTGCCGCAGGGATAACGAGATCGAGATCAGGTGCTCATTTCCACTTCGCCGCACAGCAGCGGCAGCGTGCAGGTGAAGGTGCTGCCCTGACCCTCGACGCTGCGGACCGCGATCG
The DNA here is from genome assembly GCA_035325905.1 of Aggregatilineaceae bacterium. GTDB lineage: Bacteria > Chloroflexota > Anaerolineae > Aggregatilineales > Aggregatilineaceae > DYGX01. Next base: position 259 of record DAOKYY010000073.1, read on the forward strand.
TCCCGCCGTGCGCTTCCAAAATGCGCCGCACGATCGACAGCCCCAGCCCCGCCCCGCCCCGGTGCCCGCGCTCGCCGTGATCGATCTGATAGAAGCGCTCGAAGATATGCGCGAGCTTGTCGGCGGGGATGCCAATCCCCTCGTCGATCACGTCCATCGTCACCGCGCAGGAGTCCGGGCCGGGCCGCAGGCGGACGGTGACGGTTGACCCCGGCGGCGAGAACTTGACCGCGTTGCCGAGCAGGTTGTCGATCACCTGCGTCAGCCGCCCGCCATCGCCTTCCACCACGCATGCGTCCGCCTCGGTCTCGCACACGAACTCGAAGGTGTGCCCGGCGTGGACCAGGCGCGCGCTGCGCACGGCTTGTTCCGCCAGCGCCGCCATGTCCACCAGCCCCAGCGTCAGCGTGCCGCGCTGGATCGTCTCCAGCGAGAGGATGTCGTTGATCAGGCGGCTGATCGATTCGGCTTTCTTCTCTATCGTGTCCAGGGCGGTGATCTGATCGGCAGTCACCGGACCCAGCTCGCCGTCGCGCATCAGCCCGGCGTAGCCCCGGACCAGCGCCAGCGGGCTACGCAGCTCGTGGCTGACGTTCTGCACCAGCTCGTCGCGCAGCGCGTCAACCGCGCGCAAGGTTTGGTTCGCTTCGTCAAGCTGCGCGGCGCGCTCGCGGGCTTCTTCGAGCAGGCGCAGCGTCTCGATCGCGGCGGCAAGCTGGCTGCCCGCGATGGTCAGGAGGCGCTCATGATCCGGCGTGAACGCATCCGGGCAGGCGCTGTCGATGCTCATCGAGCCGATGACCTGGTCGTGCGCCTTGAGCGGGACGGCCAGCAGCGAGCGAATGTCCGGGTCGATCACGCGAAAACGCGCGTCGGTCCGCGTGTCGGGCACGTAGACGACTTCGCCGGTCGCGACGACGTGCCCCGCCACGAACTCGCCCGGCGCAAATCGCGCTTGCGCGAGGTGCTCGGCGCTGATCCCGACCGCCGCCCGCGTCACGATCTGGTTGGAGGCCGGGTCATAGAGCGCGATCGAGGCCGAGCGACAGTCGTAGACATCGCGCATCCGCTGCGTGACCAGGCGCAGCATCTCGTCAAGCGAGTCCGTGTTGCTGACCTCGCGCGCCAGATCGTGCAGCGCCGAAACTTCATCCAGCCGCTCGCGGAGGCGCTGGTAATAGGACGCGTTCTCCAAAGCGGTCGCCGCCTGCATGCACAGCAATTCGAGCGTGCGTAGCGTTGTCGCGCGGAAGAAATGCGGGCGGTCATAGAGCAGGACTAGCGCGCCCAGCGTGCTGTCGCCGCGCGCCAGCGGATAGCCTGCCAGGGCCTGGACCGGGCGCTGGCGCCCGCACGCGATGCCCGGCGGCATGCTCAGATCGTGCAGCACCACCGGCTGCCCGGTCTCGGCGATCTGATTCGCCAGGAAGCCGGTCGCCGGGTCGCCCTGGCGCATCGTGCGCTGGCCGTCGTGGAGGCTCAGGCAGCCTTCCCACAGCACCGGCTCTTGTGGCGGATCGCCGGTCAGATAGAGGCACACTTCCGCCGGTTCGAATAGCTCCAGCACAGCGTCGAGCGTCAGCTCGGCTACGCGCTCGCGGTCCTGCACCGAGGCCAGTCGCAGCGACATCTGGTGCAGCGTTTCGAGCGCGGCGAGCTGGTCGGCGGTGGCGTCGTAAAGCTGCGCGTTGTCGATCGCGGTTGCGACCGATCCGGCCATCGTTTCGAGCAGCGCAATATCGCTCTGGGTGTAGGCGTGCGGGCGGTAGCTCTGCACGCTGATCACGCCGACCGGCTTGTCCTGAGCCAGCAGCGGGAACATCAGCAGGCTGCGCGGCGTCTCGCCTTCGATGATGACCGCTTCCGGCAGCGGCTCGACCTCGCTGTCGTGGATGATCACGCGCGCGCCGGTGCGCAGCACCAGCCCGACCAGCCCATCGCCGGGGTGTTGCACTTCATCGGGGATGCGCTCGCCGTGCTCGTACGAGCCGACGATGTGTAGCTTCTCCGCTTCGGCGTCGTACAGCCCGATGAAGAAGCTGCTGGTATCCATCAGGCCGCTAACCTTGCGGTAGACGACTTCCAGCACGCTGGCAAGGTCAAGCTGGCTGATGGCGAGGCTGACCTCGCTGACGGCGCGGAAGCGGTCGGCGCGGCGCAATTCGGCTTCGTACTGGCGCGCAGTCGAGATCGCGGCGGCGATCTGCGTCGCCAGCGCCTGCGCCAGCGCGGCGTCTTCCGGCGTGAAGAAATCGGGGCGAAGGCTGTCCAGGTTCAACGCGCCCAGAAACTCGCCCCGGTGAATGAGCGGCGCGCCCAGCCAGCTTTTGACCGCCGACGAAGGCCGCTGCTCCCAGCGCGGATCGCGCTCGCAATCGGCGATGATCACCGCGTGCCGCAGGCTGCGCAGCGCGCGGATCGTGGCGCGTTCCAGCAGGCGGTCGCGGTCGTCGGGATCCGGCGACTCGAGCGGTGCCCCGACCGAGCGCGCCAGCTGCAGCGTCCCGTCCGGGGCGAAGACCATCAGCGCGCAGTGGTCGCAGGGGATCAGGCGCAGCGCCTCGGCCAGCACCACGTCGAACACTTCGTCGAGCTTGAGCGCGCTGGACAGCGCCGCCAGGATGGAATAGAGCGTTTCCAGGCGGTCGCGCATGTGGTCGGAGAAGCGAAACAGCAGCAGGAACTCGTCAGTGCGGGGCAGCCGCCAGGCGCTGACGCGCAGCGGCCGGGCGTGCTTCAGCCGCCCGTGGAGCGTGATGACCAGCTCGCCGGACATGCGGCCCGGCGTGTTGACCAGCGCCCGCCAGTGCGCGATCACGGTCTCGCGCTCGTCCGCCGCGATGTAGTCCAGCACGGAGCGCCCAATCACTTCGCTGGACGTGTCCCCGAAGTAGCGCGCGGCGTCGGGGGTGGCGAAGCGCACAATTCCGTTCCGGTCGATGATCACCGCGATCGCGTCCGTGACCGGCAGACTGGCGGTGTGCCGCGCCTCTACTCGATCGGGAAGCGGATCATCACTGGCGGTCATAATGTCTGTGCTTGCGCCCGCGCGCGTTACGATTGCCCGCTGCGGAAGGACGCGCGCGCTGTCGCGCGGCGCCTTCAAAGTGTCCCTATTAAACGCCAGTCTCGCCGGTGGGGCAAATGCGGCGTGTCAGTGCAGGCCGTCGATCACGTGGTAGACCGCCCGAAGGCAGAAGCGCCGGTCGTCGCACGCAATGAAAAACTCATGAATAAGCTGGCGGATGGCCGGGTCATCGCTGAGGGTGTAGACGCGCAGGCCGGTGAGCATCTCCATTTCGAGAATGCTGTGCCGGGCCAGTTGAACCAGCTCCGGCTCGACGGCGCGGAGATCGCGCCCGGTGCTGCGCGCGATGTTCTCGGCGGTCTCGGTGATCTGCGGGTGCTCGTGAAAGAAGCGCAGCACATCCCACTTCACAAACGAGGTCAGCCGCGTGTGCAGCAGGTCCAGCAGGCGCGGGTCGAGGTCGTTCATGGGGTCGTCGGCTGAGTTTGGCGACATGCTCTGTGCTTCCTGTGCGGCGCAGCAAGCTGCGCCCGCTGCTGGACCTGTTCGAGGGATCACGGGCGGAGCATGCTCCGCCCCCTTACCTCTGGACGCCTCTTTCTCCCGTGGCCCAGTTTGCGAAGCTCACAACGCGCTCTGGGAGCTGTCGATAGACCGCTTAGCGGCGGCGGCGGGGCGCCTGATGCCGGACGATCTCCGGCGCGACCGTCTGCCGCTGCTTCTGAATTTCGGGATAGTGGCAGTGCTTGAACTTCTTGCCGCTGCCGCACGGGCACGGATCGTTACGCCCGACGTTATCGTACATCCCGACGTTGCGTACCGGCTCCGGGGCGGCAGGGGTGTTCGGCGTGGCGCCAACCGGCAGCGCGCCCCGCCCGGTGCGGATGTTGGTCAGGCGCACGACCGGGGCCGCGCGCTCGCGCGGGATGACGCGGTAGATGTCCTGCACGACCCTGGCCTTGATCTCTTCCTGAAGCCCGGTCCACATCTGGAAGCTTTCGCGCTTGTACTCCACCAGCGGATCGCGCCCGCCGAACCCGACCAGACCGATGCCTTCGCGCAGCATGTCGAGGTCGGTCAGGTGGCGCTGCCAGAACGTGTCGACCGCGTTGAGCAGCACCTCGCGCTCGGCCTGCGCCATCCAGTCTTCGCCGAACTGCTCCAGCCGCTGGTCATAGGCCCGCAGCGCGCCTTTGACCAGCTCCAGCGCGATCTCGTCGGCGTCGGCGCAGGCGGCGAGCGTTTCGGGCGTGATCTCGGCGGGCACCGGGTAGATCGTCAGCGCGGCGCGGTGCAGCTCTTCGAGGTCCCAATCCACCGGGTCGCCCTCGGTGTGCTCCTCCACCATCGCCTCGATATGCTCGGTGATCATGCGCTGGATCTGCTCGCGCAGCTCGCCCGGCCCGGCGTTGAGGATTTTGCGGCGCTGGGCGTAGGTGGACTCGCGCTGCTTGTTCACCACGTCGTCGTATTCGAGCACGCGCTTGCGGATGTCGAAGTTGTGCCCCTCGACGCGGATCTGCGCCTGCTGGATCGACTTGGTGATCATGCCGTGCTCGATCGGCATGTCTTCGGGCATATCCGCCCACTGCATGAAGCCCTTGACGCGGTCCCCGCCGAACCGGCGCATCAGATCGTCTTCCATCGAGAGATAGAAGCGGCTCTCGCCGGGGTCGCCCTGGCGGCCAGAGCGCCCGCGAAGCTGGTTGTCGATCCGGCGCGCTTCGTGCCGCTCGGTGCCGAGGACGTACAGCCCGCCCTCGGCCAGCACCTTCTGGCGGTCGGCGGCGGTCTCGGCCTTCGCCTCGGCCAGCACTTCGCGCCATTGCTCCTCGGTCGCCTCGGTCACGTCGACGTTGTACCGCTTGCGCAGCTTCTCGCGCGCCAAGCCGTCCGGGTTGCCGCCGAGCAGGATGTCCACGCCGCGCCCCGCCATATTGGTCGCAATCGTCACCGCGCCGGGCCGCCCGGCCTGGGCGATGACCACTGCCTCGCGCTCGTGCTGCTTGGCGTTGAGCACCTGGTGATCGACGCCGGCCCGCTCCAGCATCTTGCTGAGGCGCTCGCTGGTCTCGATCGCGGTCGTGCCGACCAGCACCGGCTGGCCGCGCTGCTGGCGCTCTTTGATGTCCGCGACGACCGCCTGCCACTTGCCGCGCTCGGTCATGTAGACCTGGTCCTGGTGGTCGGCGCGGATATTGGGCAGATTGGTCGGGATGACGGTCACTTCGAGCCGGTAAATCTCGTCGAACTCGTTGGCTTCGGTGGCGGCGGTGCCGGTCATCCCGGCCAGCTTCTCGTACATGCGGAAGTAGTTCTGGAAGGTGATCGTCGCCAGCGTCAGGTTTTCCTTGCGGACCTCGACGCCCTCCTTCGCCTCGATCGCCTGGTGCAGCCCTTCCGAGAAGCGCCGCCCGTGCATCAGCCGCCCGGTGAACTCGTCCACGATGATCACCTGGCCGTTCATCACGACGTAGTCGCGGTCAAGCTGGTAGACCACCTGGGCGCGCAGCGCGTTGTCGAGATAGGGCAGCATCTCCGAGTTTTCGGGGCTGTAGAGGTTGTCGCCGTGCAGCCGCCCTTCCTGCGCGAGCTTGCGCTCCATCTTCTCGACGCCCTGCTCGGTCAGGTAGACGCTGCGCGTGCGCAATTCCTCGACATAGTCGCCGTCGGGGTCTTCGCGCTCGACGCTCTCCTGGCTGCTGGGCTTCAGCGAGCGCACCAGCCGCGCGAACAGCGTGTACAGCTCGGACGGCTGGTCCGCCTGGCCGCTGATGATCAGCGGCGTGCGCGCCTCGTCGATCAGGATATTGTCCACCTCGTCCACGATGGCGTAATAGTGCCCGCGCTGGACCATCCGATCGAGCGAGTGGACCATGTTATCGCGCAGGTAGTCGAAGCCGAACTCGTTGTTCGTGCCGTAGGTGATGTCCGCCAGATACGCTTCGCGGCGGTCGATCTCTTCCAGGTTTTGGAAGCGCGCGTCGGCGCTGGCCCACTTCGGGTTGAAGCGGAAGGAGTGCATCGTGTCCGTCTCGCCGCGATTCTGGATCACGGCGGAGGTCAGCCCCAGGAAGTGATAGATCGGCCCCATCTGCTGCAGGCCGAACTTCGACAGGTAGTCGTTCGGCGTGACGAGGTGGACGCCCCGGCCCGTCAGCGCGTTGAGATAGAGCGCGAGGCTGGCGACGAGGGTCTTCCCCTCGCCGGTCTTCATCTCGGCGATCTTGCCCTGGTGCAGCACGATCCCGCCGATCAGCTGCACGTCGAAATGGCGCAGGCCCGTCGTGCGGACCGACGCCTCGCGCACGACGGCGAACGCTTCCGGCAGGATGTCGTCGAGCGTCTCGCCTTGCGCCAGCCGCGCCTTAAACTCGCCGGTTTTGTCGCGGAGCTGCGCGTCGCTCAGCGCCTGCATCTGCGGCTCGAGCGCGTTGATCTGCTCGACAACCTCGCGGTGGCGGTTCAACTCGCGCTCGTTGGGGTCGCCGAACATGGCTTTGGCAATTGATCGTAGCATGGTTCCTCATGACGCAAGGACGGCGCCCAGAGGCGTCGTCCCCCGCTCCTGAACTCGGTTTGCCAGCTTGAAACTGCGGGTGTGATTATAGCACAGACGCGATCCGGTTTCTATCGGGCGCAGGGCCAGGAGGGACGCTCAGCCGACGAGCAACCGCAGCGACGCGAGCGCCAGCACCAGGACCGCCAGCGCCACCAGCGCCAGCACGACCACCACAACGATCCCCCAGAACGGCAGCGCGCTGAGGCAGCCGGGCGCCAGCGGCGGTCGCGCCTCGCCCGGCACGGCTGGCATGTCGGGTTTGGTTGGCGGGCGGAACGGGTCGAAAGGTTCGGAGGTAATCGGCCCCAGGCTCCGGTAGCCGCGCGCCGGGTCGTAGCTGCCGCCGGTGAAGGGTGCGCCGGGGCGCTCGACCGGCTCCGCCGCGATATACGGGCGCGAATCCGAGCGGCGGCGCAGGGGCGGCTCTTGCACCAGAAGATCGGGGTCGTTCCACTCGTACCCGGCGGCGAGGTCCTCGATCTCGACATCCGGCTCGGCCAGATCGTCTTCTTCGGCGGCGCTCCAGGCGTCGTCGGCTTCGTTTTCGGGGCGGCGCGGGCGGCGCGGGTCGAAGCGCGGATCGTAGTCCATCGCGGGTTCCTTTCTCCGATCGACTCCCCCATACCCAGTGTACCGTATTCGCAACAGCCCACCTAGTGGGTATCTGGATCGGCGGGCCGACCAGCCGGAACTGAGCAAGGGGACACTGCGCGTCTACAACATTTTTGCAAGTTTTTACCCTTTTTCTTCTAGACAACACATGGCAGTGAGTTAATAATAATGGTGGAGCGGTGCATGTTTGCCCGTAGCACCATTTCCACATGCTGACAGAATTCCCGTGCTTTTGTTCGACCCTTGTCCTACTTGTTTTCTTGCCTTCCACAAAGGAGCCATGATGAAAATAAAAGCTCTCGTTCCTGCGCTGACCCTGATGGTAATGCTTGCGACGATAGTCTTCGGGCCGCTGGGGCTGGCCGCAGCGCAGGGCGAATTTGCGGCCACCGTCACCAGCCAGGCGTGCACCGTGACGGTCAGCTTCATGTCGGTCGGGCCAGGCACGTACTTCGTCGAGTTCTGGGATGATGGCGAGTTGATGGACGATCCCTCGCAGACGGTCAGCGGCGAGGCGGCGCAGCAGTTGGCCTTCACCTACACCTTCACCGAGATCGGCGGTTCAGCCCCCGGTATCGGCATCTACATCTATTACAGCGATTCTCTGCTCGAGACAATCGACCCGTACACCGACATCGACGAGACATGCGTGCCTGGCGCGGCGCCTGTCGCGGGCTGCCCGGTGCTGGTCGCTCTGCCCAAGCAGTCGGTTGTCGGGTCGTTCGTGACGTGGGCGGACTTCTACTACAAGCCCGGCCTGCTCACCTCTCCGGTGATCGGCGTGCCCGCGGGCAAGACCGCCTGGGTCGCCGGGCTGGACGAGAGCGGTGAGTATTACAAGGTCCTCTGGAACTGCACCTGGGTCTGGGTCGAGAAGGACACGATGGGTCCGAACTACGACAAGGTCTGGAACGGCGCGCCGCTGCCAACCACGGTTGTCAAATAACCCGAAGCTACTCGACTTCGGCGGCGGCTAGAACGGCGCCCGGCGGCCACACCCACACCCGCCGGGCGCTTGTGATTCAGGCGGCCCCGTCCAGCAGGGCGCGGACGGCGCTGCCGGGGTCCAGCTCGCGCGCCAGGATGCGCTCGACCGTCTCTTCCACGGCGGCGGGCGTGCGCTCATGGACCAGCCGCGCCAGCAGGGCCTCGCGCAGGCGGGCGGCCAGCTCGGCTTCGATCGCGGCGCGCTGGCGCTCGATCAGCAGCCCGCTCTGGTCGAGGTAAATACGGTGGCGCTCGACCGCGCCGGCCAATTCTTCTAGCCCCTGGTTCTCGGTGGCGACCGTTTTGAGGATCGGCACCTGCCAGAAATCATAAGCCGGCTCGTCCGGCCCGGCGTCGTGCACCAGCAGTTCGCCGTGATGCAGGCTGGTGCGCAGGCGGTGGCCCAGCTCCAGCATGGCGCGCAGCGCGCGGACGGCGTTCTCCGCGCCCGGCCGGTCTGCTTTGTTCACGACCAGGATGTCGGCAATCTCCAGAATCCCCGCCTTGATCGCCTGCACGTCGTCGCCCATGCCCGGCGCGTCGACCACGATTGTCGTATAGGCGGTGCGCGCGATATCGACCTCGCTCTGGCCCGCGCCGACCGTCTCGATCAGCACCACGTCGAATCCGGCGGCGTCCAGCACGCGCGCCACGTCGCCCGTCGCCGCCGCCAGCCCGCCGAGGCTGCCGCGATTCGCCATGCTGCGAATGAACACGCCCCGGTCTCCGGCCAGATCGACCATGCGGATGCGGTCGCCCAGGACGGCGCCGCCGCTGAACGGGCTGGTGGGGTCCACCGCGATGATGCCGACCGTCCGGTCGCGCTCGCGCAAGACACGGGTCAGCGCGTTAACGACGGTCGATTTGCCCGCGCCGGGCGCGCCGGTCACGCCGACCAGGTACGCCCGCCCGGTGTGCGGGTAGAGCGCGGCCAGGGCGGCGTGCGAGTCCGGCGTGCGGTTCTCGACGCGGGTGATCAGGCGCGCAAGCGCGCGGCGATCGCCGGACAGCACCTCGCCGATCCAATCCTGAGCGGAAGCGTGCGTCATGGGACGGCGCTCAGCGGGCCGCGACCGCGCTGCGAATATGCGCGATGGTATCCTCGGTGTTAGTGCCCGGCCCGAAGACGGCGCTGACGCCCATCTCGCGCAGCGCGGGGAGGTCGTCGTCCGGGATGATGCCGCCGACGATCACGATCACGTCGTCCAGGCCCTCGGCGCGCAGCAGCTCGAAAACGCGTGGCACGAGCGCCATGTGCGCGCCGCTGAGGATCGACAGGCCGATCACGTCCACGTCTTCTTGCAGCGCCGCCTCGACGATCATCTCCGGCGTCTGGCGCAGCCCGGTGTAGATCACTTCCATCCCCGCGTCGCGCAGCGCGCGCGCCACGACTTTCGCGCCCCGGTCATGCCCGTCCAGGCCGGGCTTGGCGATCAGCACGCGGATCTTTCGTTCGCTCATCCGTCTTGGCTCCGTGTTGGCTCGATAGAGAACCCTGCGTCCTGGCGCTCGATTATACCGGAAAGCGGCGAAAGGTGGGCAGGCGATTGTCACGCCGGTTGCGCCAGCGAGTCGAAGAGGGGTGTTGTTTCCAAGCCAATGTAGGCGTATGATGATAGTTAGGTGAATAGGTGGGATAGTCTGCCCGATTCGGTCGATTTATTCGGAGGATGTGTCATGAAAAGATTAAGCTTCATCTCGTTGATCATTGTGTTCGGGCTGGCGCTCGCCCTCGTCGGAGCGCGCACGCCGGATCGGGTCGAGAGCGCCAGCGTCCAGCCATCGTGGGAGATTCTGGAAGGCGAGCCGAACTCCTGCGCCGACACCGACGGCTTCTCGATTCAGGTCTATATCAACAACCCGGCGGCGGCCTCGGAACAAGGCCAGCTCACCGTGCCCGGCTATGGGCAGGTCGCCTACACGACGGACAGCAACTTCAGCGGAATCGGCACGTTCAGCTTTTTCATCTTCAACACCGTCGACTACAGCGTCCCGGCGCATACGCCCCTCACGCTGACCGTGACGACCTACAACCTGCCGAACTTCGCGGGTGGGGTGTCGTATGTCGACACGATGACCTGGGACTGCACGACCGGGCTTGAAGTGGCTCCGGCGGTCAAGGCGGGCTGCGACGTGCTGATGAACATCCCGGCTGGGACGGTCGGCGGCACGTTCGTCGCCAACGCGCAGGCCTACTGGGCGCCCGGCAAGCTGACCGCGCCGGTGGTGACGCTCGCGGCGGGCAAGTCGGCGCGCGTGATCGGCCTCGACGAGTCCGGGCAGTACTACAAGATCATCTGGGGCTGCAACTACCTGTGGGTCCTGAAGGACACTCTGGGGCCGAACTACGACAACGTCTGGCACGGCGCGCCGCTGCCGACGACGGTCGTCAAGTAGCGCCAGCCCCTATTCTTTTCTGCACGATCATGCGCCCCGGAGAACATTCGGGGCGCTTGTTGTTGCGCGCAGCCGGGCGCGCTCAAAGCTGCGGGTTCAGCGCGAAATAGATCGAGAAGATGATCAGCGAGAAGGCGGTGTAGACCATCAGCACGTTGTTGACGTAGCGTTTCTCGTCCGGCATGTCCTGCCGCATGTAGAGCGGGATGATGAATGGCGGCGGCATAACCATCAACGTAAAGAGCGCGATCTCGAACGGACGCTCCAGGTCGAGCAAGCCGCGAATGATGACCGCGTTGAGCAGCAGCGCCAGCGGAATCAGGATCGCCAGCCGGACCGCGACGACCAGCGCGGCCTCGCGCAGGCTGGCGCGGTCGAGCCTGATCCCATAGCCGACGATGATCAGAATCAGCGGGATCGTCAGCGCGCTGAGAAAGCCGAGCGTCGCCATGAGGCCGCCGGTGATCGGCTGCTCGTAGAGGAACTCTTCCGCGCCGAGCAAGTTAAGCGCGATGCCCGCCAGGATCGCGACGATCACCGGCGAGCGGAAGAAGGCGTTGACCAGCTGCGCGGGGTGGTTGAGGCCGTCGCGCTTCATCAGCAGCAGCGCCAGGAAGATGAACCAGATAAACAGCTCGTGACCGAGGTCCGCGACCGCGATATAGCCGATGTTCTCCAGCCCATAGGCGCTGCCAAACAGGCTGACGCCGAGCATCCCGTACTCGAAGCCGGTCATCAGAAACGGGAAGTAGGGATGCGGCACGCTCAGGCGGCGGCGCAGCGTCACGCCGAGCGCGTAGAGCGCGATATTCAGCGCGCCGACCACCACGAACACGACCAGGTAAGTCGAGCGCATCTCGATTTGCAGAAACGAAACGAACAACACCGAGGGCAGCGCCAGGTTGACCGCGATCTTGCGCAGGTCGTCGATGGCGCGCTCCGGCAAAAACTGGCTGCGGCGAATCCAGGCGCCCAGCCCGATCAGCAGGAAGATCGGCAGGACGCGGTTGATGATTTCAGTGGTCTGATCCATGAAGCGGAAAAACTCCGTCCGGTGCAGAGCGGCGAACAGCGGGGCCGGGGCAAGCGGAAAAGGGGAAAGGGGCCATCGCTCAGCCTCATTGTATCCGGTTTGGGAACAGCCGGCCTTCCGCCGCTGTTACTGCGTCCCTTCCCACTCGCGCACGACCTCTTCCAGCAGCGCGCGCACGCCAGGGTCGTCCACCTCGCCGACGCCCTCGTACTGCCGGTCGTCCACCACGATCTGCACGCCGCCCTGCGCCGAGGGCCGGACGTGGATCACCCGCCCGCGAAAGGCTGGCAGGCTCGCCAGCCGCTCTTGCAGCAGGTCTTCGATCTGGTCGGCGATCGAGCGCGCGCCAGTCGCTGGCGGCTCTACCGGGGCCTGGCCGAGCGCGACGCGCCCGATCTGGCGCAGGCTCGAGCCTGCGCGCGGCGCGGCAGGCTGATCGGCGGGCGGCGCGGCGACCGGTCCAAGCGACGGGCGAGCCAGCGCGCTGAGATCGCGCACCGCGCCGATGAAGCGGCGCTCCAGGTCCGCGCTGCGCAGCTCGTCCACCGAGCGGAAGCGGCGCCCATCGACCTCCATGATCAATTCCCCGGTCGATAGATCGCGCCAGACGCGCAGCAGCTCAATAGCGTCCGCCGGGCCGGTGGGCGCGTCGCCGGACGGCGCGGCGGCCCCTTCGAGCGGGGAACCGGGCAGGAACTCGGCGGGGGCGGCGGGCGGCGCATCCGGCTCCGGCGCGGATTCCGCCCAGGCGCGTGGAAGCGGCGCGGCGGGCAGATCGCCGGTCAGCAGCGCGAGATCCGGCGCGGGCGTGGCCGGGCGAGGCAGCGGGGATGGCTCAAGGCGCGCCGCGACGGACCGATCGGCGGCGCGCTGGCCGCGCACGGTCTGCCAGAGGCTCGCGTACAGGCTCGGCAGCGGCGCAAGGCCCTGCGCGGCCCGGCGGCGGCGCTCCGCCGCGCGCTGAAGGACGAACGCGGTCAGCGCGATCCAGATGATCCCGGCGATGCAGGTCAGCCCGACCAGCCCGGAGATCTGGCCGAAGAAATCGGTCACATTGGACGACTCGGCTTGCGCCGGGAATAGCCGCCACAGCATCAAGGTGGGTGCCATCATGCGCCTCGCTCCCTCTGCCGGCGGACAGGCCCTCTGGCTATCGCTCTGCCCCAGCCGATCCGCGTCGAGCAGTGCCGATCAGTATCGTCGCGCTCAGGGAATCTGGCAAGCCGGGCAGAGGTGCGTGCCGCGCTGCCCGACGACGGTTTTCAGGATGGGCGTGCCGCAGCGCGGGCAGGGCTGCCCCGCGTGCCCGTAGACATTCAGCCCCGCCTGGGCGCTGCCTTTCGTCCCGTCCGGCTTGCGATACCAGTTGACGCTCGCGCCTTCCCGTGCGACGCCGTCCGCCAGCACCCGCCGGATCGCCGCGTAGAGCGCCGCGACCTCGTCCTCGCTCAGCGAATCGGCCCGGCGCAGCGGGTGCAGCCGCGCCAGGTAGAGCGCCTCGTCGGCGTAGATGTTGCCGACGCCCGCCAGCAGGCCCTGGTTGAGCAGCAGCGGCTTGAGCGCCCCGCTCCGCCGCGCCAGCCGCGCCCGGAACTCGTCCAGCGTGAAGCTATCGTCGAGCGGCTCTGGCCCCAGCGCGCCGACCACCTCAGCCGGGTCTTCGACCAGGTACACCCGGCCGAACTTCCGCGAGTCCGAAAAGCGAAGCTGGTGCGCGTTGTCCAGCTGAAACGTGAAATGGACCCAGCGGTCGGCGTGCTGCTCCTCGCCATCCGGCGCGACGTACAGCCGCCCGGTCATTTTGAGGTGAATGATCAGCGTGTCGGGGTCGAGCTTGATCATGACGTACTTGCCGCGCCGCGACAGCGAGCGGATCGGCTGTCCGGCGATGCGCGCCGTAAAGATCGGCCCGTCCGGGCGGACCAGCCCGCCGGGATAGTCGTACTGCGCGCCGGTGATGGTGCGTCCGGCCAGGGGCGCGCGCAGGCCGCGCACCACGGTCTCAACTTCGGGCAACTCAGGCATCTTCCATCCCGCATGGTCTCTAATTGCCGGACGCTCTGGACGCCCGGCCGTCTCACTACAATCTCGCGCCAAAGTTTATCGTATTCCACGCCGGGTGGCACGCCGGATGCTGCTCAATTTGTGCTATAGTTGACAAAAGATCGGCGGGAAAACGCCGGTCAGTTCGACGTTTTGAGACCTGCAGCGCAGCGGGCGATCAGCCGCCCAGCGCGGGCGCGGAAGGAGGACGCCATGCCCAAGATGATGACCTTCGGAGCCGCGAGCGACCGCCCCGCGCGCTATTACCTGGTGCTCAGCGACCGCGCCAGCGTCGCGGCGCTGGCGTTCACGTGGATTCTGCTCCTGATCGCCTACCTGCGGTCCGCGCGCCGCAACCGCCGCTTGCAGCGCCAGATCGCCGGGATGGCGAGCGCCTGAGCGCTGCCCCAACCAGATTACGCTACGCATAAAAACGGGGCGCGCGCGCCCCGTTTCATACTGTCGTGTAGGGGCGCAGGTCGCTGCCCCCGCTGGCCCAGAGGTAACGGGCGGAGCAAGCTCGGCTCCTACCTCAGACGCCGGATGAGTCGTAAGCGAAGCGCGCAGCGCGCCCCTAGAACGTGCTTGTCCCGTCGAGCGGGTACGGCTCGAAGCTGCGCGCCCACTCGATCATCCGGTCGAGCGGGTAGACGCCTTCCGGCCACGGCTCGGAGCGCGTGACGCGGTGATCCCACACAATCGACCCCGGCGCGGTGTCGAACGCGCCCACGCTGAAAAAGCCCAGCCGCCCGAACGGCTGCCCTTCCGAGGGATACGCCGGGCCGTTGCGCTGCGTCGCCAGCCGCGCCTGCCACGCCACCAGCCGGGGCGTGAACAGCAGCAGCGGGTTGAGCGGCACACGCCCGTCCAGCGTCGCCGTCCCGTCCGTGACGAAGTGCGCCTCAAGGTGCAGGTGCGCGTTGTTGCGCTGCGCGATGACGGTCCCTTCTTCAGTCGTGTAGACCGGCCAGCCGGAGCTACCGATAATCTCCCCGGCGCGTACTTCCTGCCCGATACGCACGAGCGGCGCGTCGTCGGAGACGTGCCCGTAACCAATCACGATGTTGGACAGCACGCGCGAGCCGTCCGCGCGCTGGTATTTGTCCGGCAGGAAGGGCCGCAGCGCCAGCGAGCGATCCGCCGGGTCCGGCAGGAAGGCGAACTCGACGATCACGCCATCCGCGACCGCGATCAGCGGCGTGCCCTCCGGCACCAGGTAATCGACGCCGGAATGCAGCCCGCGCGACTGCTCGTACTCGATCATCCAGTTGTCGAGCGCGTAGGCCGTCGGGCCGAAGCCGCTGAAGCCCATCGCCTCGATCTCGCCGGGCGGCGAGGTCTGCACCGGCAGCCACGCGAAGGGATCCGGCAGGCCGAGATGAAGCTGCATCGCCCAGAAGTCGTGGTAATGCGGCGGGATCGTCTCGCGCGTGAGCGCGACCTCCAGCTCCTCAAGGGCCGCGCCGCTCAGCGTGTCCACCTCCGCAATCCGGTCACGATCCCCGCCGCGCACGCGCAGCAAATCGCGCACCAGCGTCCGCCGGAAGGCCAGGACCGCCTCGCTCTCGTACCAGCGCCCATCGACCTGGTTGTAGGCCGCCGAGCGCGGGAAATCGGTGTCTTCGCCGGGGAGCCAGGCGTCGTCCGCTTCCGGCCCTTCCCACGGCGTGCGCAGCCAGGTGTACTCGCCGAACACGAGCCTATCGGCCTCGCGGCGCGCCCCGCCGGGCACCGCGCCGAGCGTCCCGGCGTCGAGCGACGGCTCCGCGCGGGCCGAGGTGCCGCCCTCGCGAACCGTCACGCTGACGTCGTCAAGCGGCAGAAAGCCCCCCTGGTCTAGCGGAGCAGCGGGAACAGGCGCGGGCGCGGCTGGAGCTTCCTCCGGCATGACCGGCGCGACCGGCGCAGCGAGGGGCGCCAGCGTCGCGCTGACCAGCCCCAGACCGCGCGTGAAGGGCGAATCGGCAGCCAGCGATTCGACGGCGGGCGGCGCGCTTTCCGCCGGAGTATCGGCATGAGCGGGCGCGGCGCGGTTGGACAGCGGCAGATGCGCGCGCAGATCGTCCAGCTGGCGCCCGATGTTCTCCTGCACCGCCGCCGAGGCCAGCGCGGCGACCTGCTCGGTGTCCACCTGGGAGCCGGTCGCGGCGCGCCCCAGCAGCCCCTTGCCGTTGACCAGCAGCCCGATCACCTGGTGGACCCAGTCGGTCCCCAAGCCCATCAGCACGCCCGCCAGCACGATGTCGAAGATGCGGAACGGGTCCTCGATCCAGCCGGCGACGTTGACCCCCAGCGGCGCGAACAGGCGCAGGCTGCCGATCAGCGCCAGCGTCACGCCGAAGACGGTGCTGAGGACCATCGCCGCGACCTTTTTGCGCGCCACGTACAGCGGCGACGACAGCGCCGTTTCGATCGTCTTCTGCGCCGTTTCGAACAGGTCGCGCGCCTCGGCCAGCCGCTCCTCCAGCAGCGCGAGCGGCCAGTCCTCCGGGTTCGGGCTGTCGGGGTCGTTCAGCGCCAGGTCCGGGTGCGCCTGGCGCTTGCCGAGCGCCGACGAAAGCTGCATGACGTTGCTCCACGCGTTGTGCACGTCGATCTGCACCAGACCGGCGACGCGCGCCAAAATGACGTGCAGCGTGTGGCTGGCGTCGAGGATGGCGCGCTCGACCCAGTTGAACAGGAATTCGAGCGTGCGCTCGATCAGGGCCGCGCCGACCAGCAGCGGCGTCAGCTTGACCGCGATATCGTCCAGGTCCTGCGGAGCCGTGTTGCCCGCGTCCGCCGTCTCCTGCGCCGGGATTTGGCCCCCATCTTGCGCCAGAACCGTCCCGACGACGAGCAAAGCCGCGACGATCCACACGGCCAGCATCAGCACTCGAAATCGCTTGACCGCCAGCATTGTCCGCGCGCCTCCTTGAACAAAAACAAACCGTCTTCCAACCGTCAGGCCCCAGTATAATCCGGTTATGGGCTGGTGGGAAATCGGCGGCCCCGCTTGTCTGGCGCGCCAGCATTGCGTTTGTGAGGATCGTCCACGAAATCTGTGTGCAAACTTAAACCTCGGGCCGAACCCGGCGTGTTATAATGCGAGCCGGTCGCTCCGAACGCGCCGCCAGCGCGAACCGGCGCTGTGCTGGCGCATGTTTTGTCACAGGCCAACCACGCCAGAAGTCGCGGGATCAAGCGGGTGAGCACGCTTTATGTCTGACAAAAAAGACTTCGTGCATCTGCATGTGCATACCGAGTTCAGCCTGCTCGACGGCATGAGCCGGATCAACAAGCTCGTCAGCCGCGCGGTCGAGACCGGCATGGACACGCTGGCGATTACCGACCACGGCACGATGTACGGCGTGATCGATTTTTACCGCGCCTGCAAAGCCGCCGGGGTCAAGCCGATCATCGGCATGGAGGCGTACCTGGCGCGGCGCAGCATGACCGACCGCGACCCGCAGTTCGACCAGCGGCCCTATCACATGCTGCTGCTGGCGCGCAACGAGACCGGCTACAGGAACCTGCTGAAGATCGCCTCGGCCTCGCAGCTTGAGGGCTACTATTACCGCCCGCGCATCGATCACGACTTCTTAGAGCGCCACGCCGACGGGCTGCTCGCGACATCCGGCTGCCTCGCCGCCGAGATTCCGCGCATCCTTGAGGAAGGCCGCGAGGCCGACGCGCTGGCGCAGATCGGCTGGTACCGGGACGTGTTCGGGCCGGAGAATTTCTTTCTGGAGCTTCAGCACCACAACATCGAGGAATTGCACCGGCTGAATTCCTGGCTGCTCGCCAACCAGGATTACGCGCGCGTCCCGGTCGTGGCGACCAACGACGTGCATTACGTGCTCGACGACGACTACGACGCGCACGACACGCTGCTTTGCATCCAGACCGGCAACGTCAAAACCGAGCAGAACCGGCTGCGCTTCGCCAGCCGCAGTTTCCACCTGCGCACGCCGGAGGAGATGTGGCGGCTGTTCGCGGACGTGCCAGAGGCGCTGGCGAACACGCGGCGGATCGCGGAGATGTGCGACCTCAGCCTCGAATCGAACGGCTATCATCTGCCGGTCTTCCCGGTGCCGCCCGGATTCACCGCCGAGACGTATCTGCGCCACCTGTGCGAGCGCGGCCTGCGCTGGCGCTATGGCAGCCGCGCCGATTCGGCGGAGATCCGGCAGCGGCTCGACTTCGAGCTGGCGACGATCCACGACATGGGCTTCGACACCTATTTCCTGATCGTGTGGGACCTGTGCGAGTTCGCGCGGCACGCCGACATCTGGTGGAACGTGCGCGGCTCCGGCGCGGGCAGCGTCGCCGCCTACGCGCTGGGGATCACCAACATCGACCCGCTGCGCAACAAGCTGTTGTTCGAGCGCTTCCTCAACCCCGGCCGCATCTCGATGCCCGACATCGACCTGGACTACCCGGAAGACCGCCGCGCCGAGATGATCGAATACTGCGCGCGCAAATACGGCGAGGACAAGGTCGCCGCGATCATCACCTTCGGGACGATGGGCAGCAAGGCCGCGATCCGCGACGTGGGCCGCGCGCTCGACTATCCGCTGCCGGAAGTGGACCGCATCGCGCGGCTGATTCCATCCGGCGCCAAGCCGGTCAAGTTCGACGACGCCCTGGGCGACGACGCTGAAAAGGCGCTGCCCGAACTCAAGGCGCTTTACGAGTCCGACCAGGCCGCGCGCCGCCTGATCGACTACGCGCGCCAGCTTGAGGGCATCACGCGCCACGCCAGCACCCACGCCGCCGGGGTGATCGTCGCCGACAAGCCGCTGGTCGAGTACATCCCGCTGCACCGCCCGACCAAAGGCTCGGCGGAAGACGCGCCGGTCAAGATGGTCACGCAGTTCCCGATGGAAACCTGCGAGTCCATCGGGCTGCTCAAGGTGGACTTTCTCGGCCTGTCCACGCTGACGATCATGCGCCTCGCCTGCGAGATGATCGCGCGCTATCACGGCGTGCGCTACGACCTGTCGAACATCCCGTACCGCGCCGATCCAGGCGACCCCGAACAGGAACAGATGATGCGCGCGGCGTTCGAGATGATGGGGCGCGGCGAGACGATCGGCATCTTCCAATTGGAATCGCAGGGGATGCGCCGGATGCTGACCGACATGCGGCCCCAGCGCTTCGAGCACATCGTCGCCGGGATCTCGCTCTACCGTCCCGGCCCGATGGACTATATCCCGACCTACAACCGGCGCCTGCACGGGCTGGAGCCGGTCGAGTACAAGCATCCGAAGCTGGAGCCGATCCTGGAAGAGACCTACGGCATCATCGTCTACCAGGAGCAGATTATGCAGATCGGGGCGGAGCTGTTCGGCTACTCGCTGGGCGAGGCCGACCTGATGCGCCGCGCCGTGTCGAAGAAGAAGAAGGAAGACCTGCAAAAGCACCGCGCGACCTTTGTCGAGCGCGGGCCGGAGCACGGCGTCGACCCCGACACCGCCAACCGCATCTTCGACGACATCGAGTTCTTCGCGCGCTATGGGTTCAACAAGAGTCACAGCGCCGACTATGCTGTCCTAACCTGCCAGACCGCTTTTCTGAAGTGCCACTATCCGCACGAGTATATGGCCGCGC
>DAOKYY010000074.1:0-13497 GCA_035325905.1 Aggregatilineaceae bacterium
TGCTAACCGCGAATCGCTAAGTGCTCTGTCGAAATGATCTGGCGAATGCGGCGCTGCGCAAGGCTGACCTCACCCCCGGCCCCTCTCCAACATGGAGAGGGGAGAAAAGCAGCGGCGGAACGCGTTTGAAGTCCCCTCTCCGCGCCGGAGAGGGGATTGAGGGGTGAGGTTCCCCACACCGGGCTGATACGCCAATGACTTTCGATAGTTCACATAACTGCTCTAGAAGCTGTTATGAACTTTCCAGACGGGACCACGAGAGAACCATCCAGCGTCCAGGGGGAGGGGCGGAAGCTCGCGCCGCCCGTCATCCCCCGAATGGGTCTGGCAGCGGGCGCAGCAAGCTGCGCCCCTACGAGAGAACATGGCATTGGCGCGGACTCGTTTGGCTCGCCAGAGCGTATAACACGCTCTAGAACCGCACGTGGAACGTCACGCTGTGCGTCTGCTCGCCGTTGAGGTACACCTCGGCCCGGTACTCGCCGACGCGCCATTGCTGCTCCGGGTGCGTCGCGCTGAACAGGATTTTGCCGCTCCCGGCGCGGATCGTCTCCTCGCCGACTACGAGATCGCCGCCGCCTTCGCCCGCGCCTACCTGGAGCCACCGCACGCGCACTTCGCTGTCGTCAGGGGCGTTCGCCAGCTCCACCAGCAAATAGAACGTATCCGCCGGGGCAAACGAGAGCGTCTTGGTTGCGCCGGTTTCGTCGCGCACCAGGTCCGCCGCCTTGACATACGCGGTCGTGATCTCAATGCTGCACGCCAGCGCGGCCCCGATCAGGGCCAGCGCGACCAGCGCCAGCGGCATCCGTGCCTTGCGCATCGTGCTCTCCTCGCCATAGGCCGACTCGGCGGATCGTTCCGATTTCCCGCCCTCTAGCATACTCAGGCGGGGGCTTTTCCGGCAACCCGCCGCGCGTAGTTCACCTCCCCCCGGTCTTTGCCGCTCTTCGCTGCTGTCCGCTGCTCTCCGCTGCTTCTTCGCTGCCCTTCCGCGCGCGGCGTGTTATCATCGGCCCCGCGCTTTTCCGACGAAAGGAACGGGAACATGCTCCGCTTGGTCGCGCGCGCGACGCTGCTTCTGCTGGCGCTCGCGGCGCTGATTTCGCCCGCGCCTGATTTCGCCCGCGCCCAGGACGCCTGCGCCGGGCTGGTCGAGCCGCGCCTGGAAGTTGGCGCGCTGGGCCGCGTCAGCTCGCCCTACGGCGTCAGCCTCAAGGACCGGCCCAACACCGGCGCCGCCGGGGCGGTCGAGGTCACGCTGCTGCCGCCGGGCGCGGTCTACACCGTGATCGACGGCTTCCGCTGCGCCAACGGCTACCGCTGGTGGCAGGTCCGCCTCGCCAGCGGCGCGACCGGCTGGGCCGCCGAAGGGGACGCGGCCAATTACTTCCTGGAGCCGCACGTCGTCGGGCTGGACGTGTTCCACCCCACCGCCGACCGCACGCAGATCACGCATACGTTCGTCCTGCCGGATGGCCGCGCCGAGGCGCGCCCGCCCTTCCCGGTCGCGCCGGTCGAAGCCACGCCCGCCGAGGTCTGGCAGACGGTCGAGATCGAGCGGCTGGTCCCGGCGGTCGAGCAGGCGATGCAGACCTGCCCGCAGCGCCTGACCGGGACGCCTTTCGCCGCGCTGCCGGGCGCCGAGGACGCGCTTCACCTGCCGCTGCCGCCGCTCGATTACGACGTGGTCCCCGCGCCAGACGCCTCGCGCCTGTTGCTGGTCCGCCACCTGCACCTGCTCGTCCCGCGCTGCGACAGCGCCCTGCCGGAGCGAATCGGCATTAGCCGCGTGGTTGTCCTCAGCCCGGATGGGAGCGAAACCGAGCTGTTCCCCTTCGCGCAGCACAGCTGCATCCCGCCCGCCGACGATCAGTACGTCGCGGACACGCTCGACGCCTGGGCGATTGATCTGGCCGAGGTCGTCTGGGCGCCGGACGCGCGCCATATCGCCTTCGTCGCCGCCTACCGCGACGCCTGCGGCGAGCAGACCTGTTACCGCTTTCAGATGTACGTCGCCAACCTGGAAACCGGCCAGCTGTACATCCTGGGCGAGGGGCGGCATGTCGCCTGGGCCGAGGGCGGCGCGCGGCTGATGTTCTTCCGCCTGGTGAGCGCAGAGGATGGCCGCCAGGTCGCGCGGCTGTTCTCCGCCCGGCCGGACGGCACCGACCGCCAGGAGATCTGGCTGCCCGGCGGCGCGGTCTACGTCTCGGCCACGCAGACGCCGCTCGGCCTGCCGTGGAACGAGAGCGGCACGCGCGTGATCGTCGGCAACGCGGGCGGCGCCGAGGAAGTGATGGTCTTCGATACGCGCGACAAAAGCTTCACGCCGCCGGTGCTGGTCCCGGCCATCGCCGCGCCGCTCAACCGGCTGGCGGTCCATCTCGTCCAGGGCGAGACCGCGCTGCTGTGGACCACCATCCGGGGCGATTTCGTCGTGCAGAGCGTGCGCCGGGGCGACGCGACCCGCCTGAGCAGCGCGCTCGGCTCCGTGGGCGTGCCGCTGGCGCGCGTGCAGCCCTTCGCGACCGGGCAGGCGGCGCTGGCGGTCATGGCGGACGGCAGCGCCTACGTGCTGGACCTCGCCGCCGACACGCTGACGCCGGTCGCCGTCGTGGAGTGACGCGGCGATGTCCCGGCGGCGGGTGAGGCTCGCTCCCCTCGCGCTGATCGTCGCGCTGCTGCTGGCCGGTTTCGCGCTGCGCGCGCGGCACATCACCGCGCTGCCGCTCTACCAGGACGAAACCTATCACCTGCGCCGCGCCCAGGCCGTCTATCGCTTCGACGCGAACCCGGTCGCCTACGCGCACGGCAAGCTGCTGCTCTACTATTGGATCGGCCTCTTTCGTCCGGCGTACACCGAGGCCGGGCTGGCGACCGCTCGCCTCGGCGTCGCGCTGGCAGGGCTGCTCGCGGCGGCGGGGAGCGCGGCGCTGGCGCGGGCGCTGTTCGGCGGGCGCTCCGGCGAATGGGCCGGGGCGCTGGCGGTCGGCCTGCTGGCCTTCGCGCCCTACGCGCTGTTCTACGACCGCCTGGCGCTGTCTGACACCCTCGCGGCGGCGCTCAGCGCGCTGGCCGGGTGGTGGACGGTCGTCACGGTCCGCCGCCCGACGCCCTGGCGCGGGATCGCGCTCGGCGGGCTGCTGGCGCTGGCGCTGCTCGCCAAGCTCTCGACCGCGCCGCTGCTGGCGCTGCCGCCGCTGGCCGGGCTGCTGCTCGGCGACGGCGCCTCGCCGCGCGACCGGTGGATGCGCCTGCGGCCCGCGCTCGCGCCCGCCGCCGCGATCGCGCTGGCCGTCGCCGCGCTGTACGCCCTCGGCGCGCTCGAAAACGCGCTGGCCGGGCGCCCGCAGGAACCCTACGACCCGGAGCTGTTCGAGCTTACACGTGGAGTCGATGGGTTTGTCGAAAACCTGCGGCTGGCGTGGGAGGCGTTCGCCGTGTTCCTCAGCCCCGCGCTGGCGCTCGCGCTGCTGGCGCTGGCGGGTGTTGCGGCGGCGCGCCGTCGTCGCCCTGCGCTCTACCTGCTCGCGTGGCTGGCGATTCTCACGCTGCCGTTTATCGCGTTCGCGGTTACGCTTCAGACGCGCTATTTCGTGCCCGTGCTGCCGGTCCTGGCGGCGCTGTTCGGCGGGGGCGCGATCGCGCTCGGCGGCGCGCGGCGCGGCGCGGTGATTGGCGGCGCGCTGCTGGCGATCTGGATGATCGCCTTCGCGCTGCCCGTCGCGCGGACGCTGCTCGACAACCCCGCGTCGCTGCGCCTGACGGCTATCGACCGCCGCAACTTCCTGCGCTATAGCTCGAACGCCTGGGGCGCGCGCGAGGCGCTGGCCGATCTCGCCGCGCAGGGCGAGCGGCTCGACGGGCGCGTGCCGCTGGTCGGCGCGATGCACTACTGCACGCTGCCCGATCTGTACGTCACCGCCGCCTTCGACTGGCGCTGCATGGACGCGCGCGTCTCGTTCCTGCCGCAGACCCGCATGCCGGACTCCGTCTACGCCTGGCCCGCGCTGATCGAGGCCGTGCAGCGCCGCCCGTTCACCTACCTGCTGACCGATTACCTGCCGCCGGGGTCCGACCCGGCCGACGACGCGCTGGCGTGGGACCTCGTCGCCGCGTACCCGCGCCCGCAGGGTGATTTGTGGGTGACGGTCTGGCGCGTGCATCTGATCGACGCGGACGCGCTGGCGGAGCGGGTCGCAGGCAGCGATTAGAGCTTGTGATGCGCTTTACCCGGGTTCAACCGGGCATCCGGTCTGGTTTTTCTCGTAGGGGCGCGGCAAGCTGCGCCCGCTGCCAGACCCATTCGGGGGATGACGGGCGGCGCGAGCTTCCGCCCCTCCCCCCGGACGCCAGATTGTTCTCTTGTGGCCCAGTCTGGAAAGTTCATAACAGCTTCTCGCGAAGAGTTGATGGCTAACCGCGAACTGCTAATCGCTGCTTCCCCGCTTGACAGCGCCCCGCCGGGTGCTATGCTTGCGGCGGCACGGTCCACTACCGCCCCACGACCGCAAGGAGCGCCTGCATGTCGTCCCGCGCCCGCCTCTGGCTGATGGTTCTGCTGCTGCTCGGCGGCTTCTTTCTGCGCGCGCACCGGCCCGGCGCGCTGGCCGGGTTCGTGGACGAAGTCAGCCACATCCAGCGCAGCGAGATCATCTACACGCTGGAGCGCAACCCCGCCGACTACAGCCACGGCAAGCTGCTGACTTACTACTGGCTCGGCTTCTTCGAGACCGGGCGCGCCAGCGCGCTGGAAACGGCGCGGCTGGCGATGGCGCTCGCGGCGCTGTTGACCCTGGCGGCGGTCGCGGCGGCGGGGCGGACGCTGTTCGGGCCGCGCGCCGCGCTGCTCGCGACGGCCCTCTACGCGATCACGCCGTTCGCGGTCTTCTTCGAGCGCATGGCGCTGGCCGATCCGCTGGCGACCGCGCTGGCCGCGCTGGCGGCGTGGCACAGTGTCCTGCTGGCGCGTGCGCCGTCGCGGCGGCGGGCGCTCGTCACCGCGCTGCTGGCGAACGGCGCCGTGTTCGCCAAGCTGACGACCGCGCCGGTGCTGGCGCTGCCGGTCCTGGCCGCGATCCTGTTCGGAGACGTGCCCTCGCCCGATCTGCGCCGCGCCAGCCTGAGCATCTACGCCCGCGCCCTGTGGCGCTATTACTGGCCCGCCTGGCGCCCGATCGCAATCGTGTTCGCCATCGGATGGGCGCTGTTCGGCGCCGCGTCGCTGGTGTCGCTGCTCGGCGGCGGCCACCCGATCTTGCTCGACACCTATCTCGCTGACCCCAGCGCCCGCCCCGAAGATGTGCTCGACAAGCTGGGCGGGCTGGCGGACCGCGTCGCGCTGCTCCTGACGCCCTGGCTCGCGCTCGGCACGGTCGCGCTGAGCGGGCTGGCGCTGGTCTGGCGGACGCGCGCCACGCTCTACGCGCTGGCGTGGCTGGCGCTGCTGTGGGGGCCGAGCGCCCTGCTGGCGAGCAGCCTGCAAACGCGCTACTTGCTGGCCGGCATCCCGCCGCTGGCCGTGCTGGTCGGGGGGGGTGTGGGCGCGCTGTACGGGCTGCGCGCCTTCCGCCGCCGCCCGCGCGCCGCCCGATTCGCGCGCGGCGCGGTCGCGCTCGGCCTGGGCGTGTGGGCGCTGGTCTTCGCGCTGCCCTTCGACTGGCGCGCCAGCGCCGATCCCGCCGCCCTGACCCTCCCCCGCCGCGACAGCTACGACTACTTCTGGGGGTCGTTCAACGGCTGGGGCGCGCGTGAGGCGCTGCGCTACCTGGAAGACCACGGCGAGCGCGTGGCGGGTCGCGTCCCGGCGATCGGCGTGTTGCAACTGTGCAGTCTGACCACGCTCTACACCACGCCGGAGCTGGACTGGTCCTGCCATGACTACTACCGCCTGGGCGCAGACGTAACCTTCAACCCGGCGCGCTGGGGCTTCCTGCGGGACCGTCTGGACCGCGCGCCCTGGGTCTACCTCATGACCGAGTTCACCGGCCCGGACGAGGCGGTCCCGCTCGACAACCCGCCCTCGCTGCCTGGGATGCGCTGGGAGCGCGTCTTCACCTTCGCCAGGCCGCACGGCGCGCGCGTCGTCGCCATCTGGCGCGTCAGCCGCGACGACTGAAGGCCGGAACTTGTCGCAATCCGCCAAAGTGGAGCATAATGCTACGGTGATGCGGCAGCCTTCTACCTCTGTCGGCGCGCCGGAAGAACCAAAGCAGGAGATAGCGACGATGGCCTCTCAACTGCACGACGCGGTCCAGCTTGCGCAGGCCGGTGAGCGCCAGGAAGCCCGCCGCCTGCTGTGGCAGGTGGTCCAGAGCGAGCCGAACAACGAGATCGCCTGGCTGTGGCTGGCGTCGGTGGCCGCCGATTTGCCTGAATACGAGCGCGCGCTGACCGAGGTCCTGCGCGTCAATCCGGGCAACCAGCAGGCGCGCCAGCTTCTGGCCCAGTTCCGCGAGCAGTACGGCGTCGCCCCGGCGGCGCAGGCGCCCGCGCCGTCTCCCTACACCCCGCAGCCCTCGCCGCAGACGCCGCCGCCCGGCTATTACCCGCCTGCCCAGCCGCAGCCGCCCGCCGCTTACGGCTATCCCGCCGCGCCCGGCCCCTACGCGCCGGAGTATCCCCCGCCCGCCCCGGCCCCGCAGCCCGCGCCCGCTGCGCGCGGATCGCGCTTTCCCGGCTGCCTGTTGCCGATGGGCTGTGGCTGCGGCGGCGGATGCCTGCGCGGCTGCCTGCTGACCCTGTTCCTGTTCGTGATCCTTCCGGCGGCGCTGTGCGGCGGGCTGAGCTACGCGCGCTTCAGCCTCGGCCCGGCTGACCTGCTGCTCGAATACCTGCCGGGCGATTTCGGGCGCAAGGATGTCGATTTTACGGTCGAAGCGCCCAGCGCCTCCGGCCTGGAGACCGGACGCTACGCCGTCGAGGTAACGGTTCCGCGAAGCTGGTTCCCCGCCGTCGCGCAGAACCAGTGGTGGGTCGTCGGGCGTGACCTGCTGGATGATTTCGTGACGCTCGACGAGGCCAACGCCAGCTGGCAGGACCTGGAAATCGACCTCGACGCCAGCCCGTCGCCGCCGGTGCACATCGTCGAGATGAACCCCTTCCGGCTGGCGTCGGGCGGCTACCCGATCCTGCTCACCTTGACGGATGTTTCCAGCGCGAACACGGCGTGCAGCACGGTCGAAGGCAGCCTGCCTTCCGGCGACGCCGCCCTCGTGCGACGCGGCGCGCTGTGCGGCGTGCGCGCCGACATGACCGAGCCGGCCGGCGGGCGCGTGTTCCAGGACTTCGACGGGCCGAACGACGTGCGCGTCATCAGCTTCAGCGTCCCCGTCGATGACAGCCGCGCGGCGAACTGGCAGCTGGAGCTGCCCGCCGACCTCTACGCGACCTTCGAGGACGACATCGCGCGCATCGTCGAGAGCGCCGAGGTCGTGGCGCGCTAAAAACAGCGAGAAGCAGCCGAAAGCAGCTAAAGGCAGCTAAAGGCAGCTAAAAGCAGCGAAGAGCAGCGACAGGCCAGCTCTCTGTTGTTCTCTACTGCTCTTCTCTGCCCTTTTCTGCCCTTTTCTGCTCTCTGCTGCTTTTTTCTGCTCTTCTCTGCTCTCGTCGTCCTGCCCAATTGACAGCGCCCCAGGGCCGGTGTATAAACCAGCCGGGTTCGTTCCAAACGAGCGGGCTTCGGCGCGCTCAAGGAGAGCAAGGCCATGTTTCGACGCATCGCTGTGATGACCAGCGGCGGAGACGCACCGGGTATGAACCCCGCGGTGCGCGCCGTGGTGCGCACCGCTACCAGCAAAGGGGTCGAGGTCTTCGGCATCCGCCAGGCGTACGCCGGGCTGCTCGCCGGGGATTTCGAGCGCATGACCAGCCGCGACGTGAGCGGCATTATGCAGCGCGGCGGGACGATCCTCCAGACCGCGCGCAACCAGGAATTCGAGACGCCGGCCGGCCAGAAGCGCGCCTTGCGCCGCCTCAACGAGCACGGGATCGAGGGCCTGGTCGTGATCGGCGGCGACGGCAGCCTGCGCGGGGCGCAGGCGCTGCACCTGCTCGGCTTTCCGGTGGTGGGCGTCCCCGGCAGCATCGACAACGACATCTGGGGCACCAACATGAGCATCGGGGTCGATACCGCGCTCAACACTATTCTCGACGCGGTGGACAAGCTGCGCGACACCGCCGCCAGCCACGAGCGCTGCTTCCTGCTCGAAGTCATGGGGCGCAACTGCGGCTACCTGGCGACGATGGGCGGCATCCTCGGCGGCGCGGAGTTCATCGTCATTCCAGAGCATCCCACCACGCTCGAAGAGATCGGCAAGACGCTGGAAGAAGCCTATATGCGCGGCAAGAGCCACGCGATGGGCGTGGTCGCCGAAGGCGCCAACCTGAAAACCCATGAGATCGCCGAATACCTCGAAAACCACGAAGTCGGCTTCGAGGTGCGCGTGACCTCCCTCGGCCACGTCGTGCGCGGCGGCAAGCCCAGCGCCTTCGACCGGCTGCTGGCGACCCGCATGGGCGTCGCGGCGGTCGAGTACCTGCTGGCGGGCGAAACCGGGATCATGGTCGGGCTGCACGGGCGCGACATCGGCACCGTGACGCTGCTCGAAGCCACCACGCACGAGCGCTCGATCACCGACAGCTATGTCGAGATGGCGGGGATGCTCGCCAAGTAGCCGGGCGCGGCGAGTGGCTCTGGCCCGCCCCGGCGGCTGGCGTGCCGAATCAGCACTAAAAGGGCGGCGTTTTTCGTGATAAATGTCAAGAGCGGACGCGCAGCCCCGCTGGTATAATGGGCAGAGTGCGGGCCTGGTCATCACCTCTGCCCCGTTTGCTCCACGTCACAGCGGCCTGCGTCAGGCCAATGACCTGTTAAGTGGCTGGTCGCCACCTGTTTTTGCAGCAAGAGGGAGGCATCAATGTTACGTATTGGCGTGCTCACCGGCGGTGGCGATGTTCCGGGCCTGAACCCGTGCATCAAGCAGATCGTCTATCGCGCGGTTGACGCCGGACACGAAGTCGTCGGCATCCGCCGGGGTTGGGCCGGGCTGCTCAACTACAACGTGGATGCGACCGAAGCCGAGAAGCTGAAGTGGGTCATCCCGCTGAACAAGAACGCCGTCCGCACCGTTGACCGCACCGGCGGGACCTTCCTGCACACCTCGCGCACCAACCCGTCCAACGTGCTGAGCAGCCAGGTTCCCGAATTCCTGAAGGGCCAGGACGTTCCCACCCATAAGGACAAGCACAACCGCGACGTGGCGGACTACACCGGCCACGTGCTCGGCGTGCTGGAGCACCTGGGGATTGATGTCCTGATCCCGATCGGCGGCGACGACACGCTCAGCTACGGCGAGCGCATGCACCGCGAGGGCGTCAAGGTCGTCGCCATCCCGAAGACGATGGACAACGACGTGTATGGGACCGACTACTGCATCGGCTTCTCGACCGCCGTCACGCGCTCGGTGGAGTTCATCCACAACCTGCGCACCAGCGCCGGATCGCACGAGCGCATCGCGGTCGTGGAGCTGTTCGGGCGCAACTCCGGCGAGACTTCGCTGATCGCGGCGTACCTGGCTGGCGTGGACCGCGCCATCATCTCCGAAGTGCCGTTTGACCCCAAGCGCCTGGCCGAGATGATCGTGGAAGACAAGCACAACAACCCCAGCAACTACGCGATGCTGACCGTCTCGGAAGGTGCGCGCATGATCGAGGGTGAGGTCATCCAGACCGGCGAGGCCGACGCCTACGGGCACAAGAAGCTGGGCGGCATCGGCGCGATCCTCGGCAGCATGCTCACCGATCTGACCGGCGAGAACATCATCTACCAGCAGCTGGCCTACCTGATGCGCTCCGGCGCGCCCGACTCGCTGGACCTGATGGTGGCGGCCAACTACGCGCAGATGGCGATGAGCCTGGTCGAGCAGGGCCGCTTTGGCCGGATGGTCGCGCTCCAGCGCGGGCTGTACACCGACATCAACATGAACACCATCATGCAGGGCATCAAGCGCGTGAACGTGGCCGAGCTGTACGATGTGGGGCAGTATCGCCCGAAGATTCGCCACGTCTTCGGCATGCCGATGTTCCTGATGTAGTCCCGGCGCTTGCCGGCAATCGGGACGATGAGTCAACCGGCGGGGCGCGGGTAACACGTGCCCCGCTTTTGATCGGCTGCGCGCGGGAACCCGCGCGCGGCGCGATCGTGCTACAATTCCGTGACCCTATAGATGCATTTATGCTCAGGAGCACCCAACATGGAATACAAGATCAACGGCACAGTAATGCAGTCGCTCGAGATCACGCTGAGCCAGGGCGAGGCGATTTTCACGGAGTCCGGCGGGATGGCGTGGATGAGCGACGGGCTGGAGATGAAGACCAGCGGGCGCGGCGGGATTGGCAAGTCGCTGGGCCGGATGCTGGCGGGCGAAAGCCTGTTCCTGACGACCTACACCTGCACCGCGCCCCAGGCGATGATCACCTTCACGACCGAAAGCCCCGGCAAGGTGCTGCCGGTCCCGCTGCGCGAGGGCTACAGCATGATCTGCCAGAAAGACGCCTTCATGTGCGCCGAGGACACGGTTGACCTGGCGATGCACTTCCGCAAGCGGCTGGGCACCGGCCTGTTCGGCGGCGAGGGGTTCATCCTGCAAAAGCTGACCGGCCCCGGCACGGCTTTCGTCGAGATCGCGGGCGAGGTGCAGATGTACGAGCTTCAGCCCGGCCAGCGCCTGCGGATCGACCCCGGCCACATCGCGATGTACGAGCCGACCTGCGACTACGACATCGAGATGGTGAAGGGCCTCATGAACTGGATCGGCGGCGGCGAAGGGCTGTTCCTGGCGACCATCACCGGCCCCGGCAAGGTCTGGCTGCAAACCATGCCGATCACCAACCTGGCGGCCAAGCTGCGCCAATATCTGCCGAAGTCGGGTTAGGTCCCCTTCTCCTTCTACAACACCGGGGCGGATCGTGCGATCCGCCCCGCTCCGCGCCACACGCCCGCCTGACGCGCTACAATCAAGCCAGGAAACATGCGCCTGAACAGCGCTTAGTTGCGTGGAACACGCACAGAGGAGTCACGATGTCCGCTCCATCCACCACGTCCGCGACGGTCCGCGCCACGCCGCTGCTGCGCCGCTGGCAGATCGCGCTGGACACCTGCAACTACCCCGACGTGCATCACGCCGACGTGCTGACGCGCTGGCTGGTGATCGCCCGCGCCTGCGTCTTCTCGATGACGATTACGTCTGGCGTGATCGGCGTGCTGCTGGCGCTCGGCATGGGCGCCTTCGCCGAAGACACGCTGGCGCGCATCGGCTACGCGCTGCTGGCGGTGATTGGCTTGATTGCGGCGCACGCGACGAACAACCTGGTCAACGACTGGACCGACGTGCGGCGCGGGGTCGATACCGAAGACTACCCGCGCGCGCAGTACAGCACGCACCCCGTCCTCGGCGGCCTGACCACCCCCGCCCGGCTGCTGCAAGTCGCCCTGGCGCTGACCGCCCTCGACGGCGCGATCATGCTGTTTCTGGCCTGGGCGAGCGGCCCGCTGGTGATCGCCTTCGCGGTTAGCGGGCTGGCGCTCAGCCTGGGCTACACCGCCTTCCTCAAGCGGTTCGCGCTGGGCGAGATCACCGCGCTGATCGTCTGGGGGCCGCTGATGGCCGGTGGGACGGTCTACGCCATCGCGGGCGAGCTGCCGCTCGACGCGCTGCTTCTGACGCTGCCCTACGGCCTGATCGTCGCCTCGGTGCTGATCGGCAAGCACACCGACAAGATCGAGAGCGACCGGCCAGTAGGAGTCCATTCCGTGCCCGTGCTGATCGGCGTGCGGCGCGCGCTGGCGCTCAACAAGGTCACATTCGTCGTGTTCTACGCGCTGATCATCGCGCTGGTGATCGGCGGCGTCAGCGGCCCGTGGATTCTGCTCAGCTTCCTGGCGCTGCCCCGGCTGATCACCACCTGGAAGGTCTATTCGCAGCCCAGGCCCGCCACCCCGCCGGAGAACTGGCCGGTGTGGCCGCTGTGGTATGTCGGCTGGGCGATGTACTTCAACCGCGAGGCGGGCAAGTTCTTCGTGCTGGGGCTGGCGCTCAACGCGCTCGTGCCGTGGCTCGTCAAGGTGTTTTAAGTGATCTTTCGAAATGATCGGCATACGCGGCGTCGGCGAGGCTTACCTCACCCCTGAATCCCCTCTCCGGCGCGGGGAGGGGACTTCAAGCCGCGCGCCGCTGCCGCTTTTCTCCCCTCTCCATGTTGGAGAGGGGCCGGGGGTGAGGTTCAACGCGCGCAGCACATGAGCCGATTACTTTCGAGAGTTCACCTAGAGGTCGCCTGATGATCGAACCGGGGCGGATCGTGCGATCCGCCCCGGCCAGCGCGGCGCGTGCCCGGCTGATAAGAGGTGGTGTCATAGCCGGGAGCGCGCCGGGCGCTGCGAACAGTCCTGTTAGCCATCCGCGTCGCCTGGGCTGTGCCCCGCGCCGCCGTCCTCAGTGGTCACGTCGACCACGCGCGCGTTCAGCACGCGCACCAGGTCCGCGACGGGCACCTTCAGGTTGACCCCGCGCTCGCCGCCATTGACCAGGATCGCGTCAAACTGCTGCGCGCTTTCGTCGAGATAGACGCCCCAGCGTTTGTGCGCCAGCGCCAGCGCGCCGATCCCGCCCTTGCGCAGGCCGGTCGCGGCCTCGGCGCCGCGCTGCGTCGTCATCGTCGCCTTCTTCTCGCCAATCGCGCGGGCGAACTTCTTGAGGTCCAGCGCGCGCCCGGCCGGGACCATCACCAGCGCGTGATCGCCCTTGCCAAGCTGCACGACCAGCGTCTTGAAGACCTGCTCGACCGGCTGGCCCATCGCCTCGGCGGCGTGAACGCCGTCCAGGATCGCCGGGTCATAGGTGAAGGTCTCGTAGGCGACGCCCTGGGTTTCCAGAAAGCGCATCGCGTTCAGCTTCTTGTGCTCATGAGCCATTCGAGAACCGTCCTGTTCGGTGGAAATGCGGCCCGTTGGTCCAGCCCCTGCCGGACCGGGCGCTCAGTCGCTCGTCCAGTCGTCGTCGCGGACGCCATCGCCCAGATAGCCGATCACCGTGCCATCCAGGTCCGTCAGCGCGTGGCCGTCGAGCAGCCAGCGCCGGGTTTCCTGAAGGTCGTAGATCACTCCGTCGCGCAGCAGCCCGGTCTGGATGCCCTCGACATCGTAGAGGCGATCGCCTTCGACATAGCCCAGACGCTCCCCGTTGCGGTCAAAAACCCCTTGTCGTGTCATCCCTCTGCTCCCTTCTACCCACCGAGTTCAGGCGATTAGGTACGCTTCAGCGAACCACGAACAGACCGTCGCGGAATGATACGGCGCGCGCCACCTGCGGCAGCATCGCGCGTGGCGGCAGGCGCTCTACACGTAATTATAGGCCGTTTCGACGGAGCGCGGCCAGTGCTGTCGCCGGGCGAAGGGTGTCAGACGTTCGCTAGTTTACCTCACCCCCGCTCGGC
>DAOKYY010000074.1:13597-19324 GCA_035325905.1 Aggregatilineaceae bacterium
GGCCAGGGGGTGAGGTAAACCGGGGCGCGGCCAGTGATCTCAGGCGCGGGCGCGCTGCGGCTCGGTCGCCAGCGGCAGCGTGAAGTGAAAGGTCGTGCCTTCGTCCAGCGCGCTCTCGACCCACACGCGCCCGCCATGCTGCTCGACCAGCCCGCGCGTGATCGCCAGCCCCAGGCCGGTCCCCGGCTGGTCGCGGGTACGGGGGTCTTCGCTGCGGAAGTAGGGCACGAACAGCTGCGCCAGGTCGTCTTCGCTCATGCCGATGCCCGTGTCGCTAATCGCGCAGTGGACCACCTGCGGCGCGCCCTGCGGGTCCCAGACATTGCGTGCGACCTGCGCCGAGATCGTGATCGTCCCGCCCTCGCCGGTGTACTTGTTCGCGTTCGAGACGAAGTTGGTCATGATCTGGATCAGGCGGTTGAAATCGCCCGCGACCGGCGGCAGATCGTCCGGCACGTCGAGCGTCAAAGTCTGCTCCTTGTCTTCGATCAGGCGCTGCTGCGCGCGCAGCGTCTCGGCCAGCGCCTCGCGCAGGTCCACCGGCGCGATCTCCAGCCGCAGGTTGTTGGTTTGCTGCTTGGTCAGGTCGTTCAGGTCGCTGACCAGCGTCTCCATGCGCATGACGTTGTTGAAAATCGTGTTCAGGAAGCCCGCCTGCTGCTCGTTGACCGGCCCGACCACGCCCTTGAGCAGCAGATCGGTGTAGCCGCGCATGCTGGTCATCGGGTTCTTGAGTTCGTGCGCGACGATGCTGACGAACTCGCTGCGCGCCTCGTTGGCGCGGGTCAGCTCCTGGAACAGCCGCGCGTTGACGATCGCCGGGCTGGCGTGCTCCGCCAGGCGCGCCACGAAGTCCAGGTCGAGCAGGTCGAGCGCGCCCTCGTCGGCGCTTTCGAGCAGGATCACGCCGATGACCTGGTTGGCGCTGAACAGCGGGACGGTCAGCTGCGCGACGCAGCCGGGCAGCGTCTCCTCGTAGGCCGGGTCAATCGAGACATCCGTGACCAGCGACGGCTGGCCGGAGCGGATGCCGCGCCCGATCACGCCCCGGTCGGCGGGGTACGTCGCGCCGGTCGGCTGGCCGAGCGGGCTGTCCGGCTCGTAGCCGTAAGACGCGACCAGTTGCAGCTCGTTGCGCTCGCGGTCGAGGATCAGCAGCGCGCCCGCCGACGCGCCGCTCTTGCGCAGCGCCCAGTCCATCGTGATATCGACCACATTGTTGAGGTTGAGCGTGCGGTTCAGCTCCTGGTCGATGCGCTGCATGGTGTCCAGCTCCTGCACGCGCAGCGCAAGCTGCTGGTCGGTCATATCGAACAGGCGCGCGTTCTCAATCGCGATCGCGGCCTGCCCGGCGAAGGTCGCCAGCAGGTCGGCGTCTTCCGGCACGAAGATGCTGCCGTCGAGCTTGTTGATCGTCTGCAAGACGCCGATCGCGCGGCCCTGCGCCAGCAGCGGCACCGAGAGGATCGCGTTCGACTCAAAGCCGTTGTCGCCCGCGCCCGGTTCGCCCGCGTATACGTCGCCGTACCAGCGCGAGTCCCGGCTGGGGTCGTTGACGATAATCGGCGCGCCGCGCTGGACGGTCGCCCCAGCCAGGCCGCTGCCCGCCGGAATGCGCCGCCCGATCAGGCTCGCGCCGCCGCCCGCCACCACGCGGAACTCCAGATCGCCCGTTTCCTCGTCCACCAGCAGCAGGCTGCCCGCCTGCGCGCCGAGGATCTGCACCGCGTTCTCGGTGATCAGTTGCAGCAGGCGGTCCACGTTGCCCAGCTCGGACGCCAGCCGCGTCGCGATCTCGTTGATCGCGCTGAGCTGGCGGGCGCGCTGCTGCGTCTTGTTGAGCAGTTGCAGCTTGTCGATCGCGCTCGCCGCCAGGTTGGCGATGTCCCAGAACAGCCCCTGCTGCTCGTCGGTGAAGGTCACGCCCGGCTCGGTCGTGGCGGCGACCATCACGCCCAGCACGCCGCCGCCGGTGTCGGCCAGCAGCGGGACGCCCATCCACGCCTTGAGGTTCGGATTCTCGACCGGGCCACGCGGGTCCCGCAGCAACGACTCGCGCACATAGTCGTCGGTGCGCAGCGTTTGCTGCGTGCGCGCGATCTCGCTGACGAGGTCCAGCCCCATGCGCCAGCGCGCGCCTTCGCGCGCGGTGTTGCGCTCGTCGCCGTCGTTGTAGAAGACGTAGGTCAGCTCGTCGGTGTGCGCGTCGCGCAGCGCGATCGTGAAATAGGGCGCGGGGATGACGCGCCGCGTCTGCGCGTAGAGCAGCTCCAGCAGCGTGTCGAAGTCGATCGCGAAGTTCAGCGCGCGGCTGACCTGGCTGAGCACGTCCTGCACGCGGACGCGGCGCTCCAGGTCGCCGACCGCCTGGGCGCGCTCGACTGCCAGCGCCAGCGGGTCGCTCAGGCTCTCGAAGAAGCGCAGGTCTTCGTGCAGGTAGGCCGCTCCGCTCTGGCGCGGGCCGATCGCCAGAAAGCCGTCGAGCTTGCGCTGGCCGCGCAGCCCGACCAGCACCGGCGCGCCCAGCACCGCGAGCCGCGCCCGGTCGCTGACGACTTCGAGTGGCAGGGGGCGCGGGTCTTCGAGCGTCAGCACGCTCGCCTGCTCGGCCAGATAGCGCACCAGCCCGCTCTGCGGTGTGAAGGTCAGATCAGTCGGGCGGACCCCGGTTGCGGGATCGGGCAGGGCGCGATACTGCTGCGAGTCGGCGTCCAGCGTAAAGAGGATCGCGTGCGCCGGGGCGACGGTCTCGGCCAGCGTGCGCTGCACCAGCGCCAGCACGTCGCCCGGCGTAGCGGCCTGCGGCACCTCGCGCGAGAAGCGTTCCAGCGAGGTCTGGTAGCCGCGCCGCGTGCGGAAGTAAGCCGCGTCGATCGCGCGCTGGAGCAGCCCGCGCAGCGGCAGAAACGCGACCGCGACCACGAAGATCGCCGTCACGACCGCGACCGGGCTGAGCGCCGTTTCACGCGCCGAGCGCCCGATCCACAGCGCCACCCCCGCCACCACCAGCCAGTACGCCACCGTCAGCATGGCGACCATCAGCCCGTACAGGATCGACTGCGTAATCACGCGGTCGGTGTCCACCAGCCGGAATTGAAGCGCCGCGTAGGCCGCCGACAGCGGGAACAAAATGACCAGCGCCGACAGAAACGGCACCAGCTCGCTCGCCAGGTGGCCGGTGACGATCCACCACCCGGCCAGCGCCAGGCCGGGCGCCAGCCCCGGCGCGGCGCCGAGCAGCAGCATGGTCGCCTGGTTGCGCGCCGAGGGCGAAACCGCGCGCGCCCGCCGCCAGAACATCAGCCCGGCCAGCGCCAGCGCGCCAGCCAGCAGGATCGCGCTCGCCAGCGGCATCGCCAGATCGCGCGTGGCCGCGTCCGCCGCGCCGTCGAGCACGATCGCCGCGCCGCCCAGCGCCGCCGCGCCGATCAGGGGCGACCAGCCGAGCGCGGGCAGCCTCGCCAGCGCGGGCAGCGCGTATGGGAACGCCAGCCCCAGCATGACCGCCAGCCCGCCCGCCAGCGCCTGCGCCGCCAGCCACGCCGGGATATACAACTGCGTGGTGAGCGAGTCGAAGCGCCCGGCGACGACCACCGCCAGCAGCGCCGTCAGCGCCGCCAGGATGCGCAGCGTATGCCGGTCCGGCCAGCGCGTGACCAGCGCCAGCGCGATCAGCCACAGCGCGGCCCCCGCCAGCCAGTTGACGCCAAAGAACCCGGCGAAGTCCCCCAGGGACATGCGGGCCAGCGTGATCGTGACCGAGCAGCGAGCGTTCTCGCCCGCATTCTGGCAGGCTGCCCCGGCGGGGCCGGTCTCCTGCTGCGGGGCGAAGCGCAGGATCACGCGCTGGCCCGGCTCGCGGGCGGCCATCTCGCGGTTGAACGCGTCGACGCGCTCAGGCGCCGGCAGCCCGTCCAGCGCCACGCCGCCGACGCCCAGAATACGGTCGCCGGGGGCCAGCCCAGCGGCCAGCGCGGGCCACACGCCGCCAAACGGCTCGGCGTCGCTGACGGTCAGGTCGCGCGTGGGCAGGAACCCGGCGAAGGCATTCCCGCGCCAGTCCCAGGCGGCAAAGGCGTAGGCGGCCAGCACCGCGCCCGCCGCGATCATGACAAGCGCCGTGAGCGCCAGCCCGATCCGGGCGCCCGGACTCCACCGCGAGGAGAAGGACGAAGGCTGCATAAGACGCGCTCCCGCCACAACGCTATTTTACGGTTTCGGTGACAGTGCCTGCATTGTATCACACAACGCGCGGGCGCACTTTTGAGCAAAGCAGCGAAGGTCAGCAACCAGCCGCAGGGTTTTTCCGCCGGTTTTAGCTGGTTTTAGCTGCCTTCCGCCAGAACGCTAGTTCTAAAGTCCTGTTGGAACGGGCGGCGTCGGACGATAAAATACCTCCCCTTGCGTAGTGTGATCGGCGCCCTGCACGCGGGGCGTCGAGGCGTGTATCGGAACGAATGGGAGAAGGTTCATATGCGTAAGGGGTTCCTGTTGTTGGGTGTGATCGCGCTCGCGATCACCCTGTTGCCCGCCGCGCCGCGTGTCGAGGCGCAGCGCCAGCCGACCGTCCTCGCCTACTTCTACGGCTGGTTCAACACCGATCAGTGGAACGATCCGAACCTGGTCGACCGCCCTGCCGAGCCGTATAACTCCGCCGATGGCGGCGTGATGGCGCGCCAGATCAGCCAGGCGCAGTCCGCCGGAATCGACGGCTTCGTGATGAGCTGGTTTGGCCCGGACGAGCCGTACACGACCGGCGTCTTCCACGGCCTGCTCGACCAGGCGGCAGCGCATGGCTTCCGCGCGGCGGTGGATGTGGATATGGGCCAGGGCTTCATCAGCACGCCGGAGTCGGCGCTGAACACGGTCAGCTACGCCGTGCACACGCTCGGCAATCACCCGGCCTACCTGCGCTATGACGGCAAGCCGGTGATCTTCTTCTGGAAGCAGCAACGCTTCACCCCGGCCCAGTGGCGAGACATCCGCGCCCAGGTCGATCCCGACCACAACACGATCTGGATCGCGGAAGGCGACGCGCTGGCGTACCTGGGCGTGTTCGATGGGCTGAACCTGTACAACATCGCGTGGAGCGGCAACCCGGCCGGCACCAACGCGACCTGGGCCGCCCGCACCATGAACCGGGGCGGGTACTTCGTCGCGACCGCCATGCCCGGCTTTGACGAGTCACGGCTGGGGCGCGGCAACGCGGTCGTGCGGGCGCGCGGCAATGGCGACTACTTCCGGCGCAGCTTCTCCGGCGCGGCAGCCGCCAACCCGCACATGATCATCATCACCAGTTGGAACGAGTTTCCTGAGCAGAGCCACATCGAGCCGAGCCAGCAGTACGGGACGTTCTACCTTGACCTGGCGCGGGAGCTGATCGCCGCCTACAAGAGCGGCGCGGCGGTCCCGGCGGGTCCGGCGGGCGGCGCGAGCGGCCCGGCCCCGGCCGAGTCTCCGACCGGCGTCTTCGCCGCGCCAACGGCCAGCGCGCTGAACGTGCGCCAGGGGCCGTCGACCGAGACCGAGGTCGTGGCGCAGGTCGGCTATCCGAACCGCTACCCGCTGCTGGCGAAGAACGGCGACGCAAGCTGGTACCTGATCGACTTCGGCGGCGGCCAGGGCTGGGTCTCGGCCACCTACGCCCGCTACGAGGGCGACCTCAACGCCGTGCCGG
Source organism: Aggregatilineaceae bacterium (assembly GCA_035325905.1). Lineage (GTDB taxonomy): Bacteria > Chloroflexota > Anaerolineae > Aggregatilineales > Aggregatilineaceae > DYGX01. Next base: position 19,275 of record DAOKYY010000074.1, read on the forward strand.
TGCAGTAGGGAGCGGTTAAGTGCTCTGTCGAAATGATCTGGCGAATGCGG
>DAOKYY010000075.1:0-19320 GCA_035325905.1 Aggregatilineaceae bacterium
ACGTCGGTCTACGTCACCCACGACCAGACCGAAGCGGTGGCGCTGGCCGACCGGATCGCGGTCATGCGCAGCGGCAAGATCGAGCAGGTGGGGACGTTCGAGGCGCTTTACGAGCGGCCGGTCAACGCTTTCGTGGCGCAGTTCTTCGGCCTGCCGCCGATGAACCTTTTTCCAGGCCGGGTATATGGTGAATCGTGGGAAGGCAGCCGGTTCGGCGTTAAGCCCACCCGCCCTGGCCTGGAGCACGGCCAGCGAACGCTGCTCGGCATCCGCCCGGAGCACGTTCAGGTGGTGGACCAGGGCATCCCGGCGCGGATCGAGCATATCGAGTTCAACTTCCCGGAGCGGCGCAAGCTGCTGTACCTCGCCCTGGGCGAGTTTCGCTGCGTGGCGAGCGTCCCGCTCGAAGCGCCGGGCAAACGGGGCGAGCGCGTCCAGCTCGCCTTCCCCGCCGAGCACATCTTCCTCTTTGACGAGGCGTCCGGCCAGCGCGTCGGCTGACGCCCGCTCCCCGTCGCCACGAGTTCTACTCGTAGCGCAGCACGTTCATCGGCTTCTCGGCGGCAGCGCCCCACGCCGAGAACAGCGCCGCGCCAATCGCGACCCCGATCCCAACCAGGATCAGCCAGCCGATGGTCGAGAGTTCCAGCAGGCGGCCCAGCTCGTCGGGTGACTGGCTCGCCAGCACGACCGCGACTGTCACGATCAGCCCGACGCCCGCGCCGATCAGCCCGGCCAGCAGCCCGATCAGCCCGTTCTCGATCATCAGCATCCCCAGCACGCGCCGCCCCTTGAGACCGACCGCCTTCATCACGCCGATCTGCCGCCGCCGCTCTTGCGTCGCCAGCGCGACCGTGTTGGCAATAATCGCGGTCCCGGCCAGCAGCGCCAGCCACGCGACCAGCGTCGGGATCGCCTTCAGTTGTTCAAGCAGGCTCTCGATCAACTGCGTCAGCGCGCTCAGCTCCACAGGGATCGCGCCCGGCACGTCGGACAGAGCGACGAGCGCCTGGTCCATATAGGCCGGATCGTCCTCACTGACCTGGACGATCGTCACCAGGTTGAGCGACTCGACCTCACCCGGCAGGGTGTCGGGCGGCAACAGGTACTGGTCCCCAAACCCGGCCTGCGCGCTTTGCATCGCCACCACGCCCACAACCTCGAGCGTGATCACCACGCCATCCGAGTCTCGATCCCGCGAGCGGAAACGGTAGCGGAGCTGATCGCCCGCCCCTAGCCCCATGCGCTCGGTGAGAAACGATTGGCGCAGCATGATCAGGTTCTTTCCGGCGTCGGCAGGCGTGAGCTGCCGCCCCTCGACCATCTGGTAGCGCGGCAGGTCTTCCAGGCTCGCCCGCTCGGAGAGGATCATGACGAACGGGTTCTCTCCGCCAGGGCCGGTTGCCCCACCGGAGTCTCCAGCGTCCTCGGCGCTTTGGTCGTCGTTTCCGCCGCCCATGTTAAACGGGCCGGGATGCTCGAACACCGGCGGCTCGCCGTTAATTGATTCCAACACGGCGCGATAGGTCGTGAATTGCGAGTAGTGCTCGACGCCGTCCAGCCCGCTCAGCGCCTCGCGGATCGCCCCGGCTTGCTGCGGCGCGCGCGAGATGACCAGCAGGTTGCCCTCGGCGCGCTCGGAGAGCTGAATCTCCAGAATGTGGCTGACGGCCCCGGTCGTCAAGGAGACCAGGCTCAGCCCGGCCACGCCGACGCTCAGCCCGAGCAGTGTGGACGCGACACGCGTTCTCCGCCCGGACATCTCGCGCAGGATCAGCCGCCCGTCCACGCTCAGGCGGCGGCGCAGCGCCCGCCACAGGAGCGCGAACGCCACCCCCCCCGCGACGATCGCCGCCTGGCGCAGCCCCTGCACCTGCGTCCCGGCCAGCAGCACGCCGCCGAGCAGCAGCCCGCCGCTGATCAGCGCCGTCGCGCCGGGGTCCGGCCCGCCGCGCCCATTTGGAACGGCCCGCGCCTGTGCGCCTGCCGGACTGGTAGGGACCGCTGAGCGCCGCCGCCACAGCCACGCCCCGCCCAGGGCCGCGACGATGGCGAGCGCGGCCAGCGCCAGCGGCGCCTGCCCCCCGATCAGCGAGCCAACTGCGGCGACCGCCAGCATCAGCGTCAGCGCCATGATCGCGAGCAGGACCGACGGCGGGAGCTTGCCAATCGCCCAAACCAGCAGCCAGTAGCCGACGAAGATCGCGCCGAGCAGCGCCAGCGCGCCCTCGACCAGCACGACGCCGGTTGCCTGCGCGCTGAGCGTGTCCCAGGCGGCAGTCCCGTCCAGCAGCCGCTCCAGGCCGCGCCCGGCCAGCAGCCCGATCCCGCCGCCCGCCGTCACGCCGATCGTGCCGAGCGCGATCAGGCTGGCGAGCGGGCGTCCCAGCCACCGGATCAACAGGCCGAGGCTGACGGTCAGCGCCAGCCAGGCGGCGACCCAGAGCGTATCCTCCTGCCGGATCGCGGTCAGAATCCAGCCGGGCGGCTTGGTCTCGCCCAGTTGCAGCGGGCGCCAGCTTTCGGCGGCGATCAGCATCAGGGCGGACGCCAGCGCCGCGCCAATCGCCAGCGCCCCGTACAGCAGCACAATCTGGCGCAGGCCGCGCAAGCCGAGCGTCAGCGCCGCGCGCCCGCGCTCGCGCCGGTCGAGGCCACGCCCAGCGTGGAACAGCGACGCGAACGCGCCAACCCCGCCCGTGATCCAGTTATCCAGCCGCTCGAAACGGCGCGGCAGGCGGAACCGGTAATAATCGGGAATGGGCCGTCCGACGCCCAGATTGGCGATGATGATGCCCAGAAACAGCCCGACCAGCGCCCCGCCCCCCGCGATCATGTAGACCGGGTTGATCGTGATGCTGTCGTTGACGATCGAGCTGACCAGCAGCCCCAGCACGCCGATCATCACGATCAGCGTGGCGAGCGTCTGGAGCAGGCCGGCGGCGGGCATCTGCGCCTCGTTCGGGCGCAGCACGATCGCCGGGCGCACCTGCCCCGCGATCAGCGTCGGCAGGAAGCCGAACAGCACCGTGATGATCATCCCCAGGAACAGGCCGCTCAACATCGCCTCAGGATAGGGCCGCCAGACCAGCGCCAGGCTGAACGCTTCTTCGCCGACGCTCTTGACCAGGTAGCTCAGCAGCACGCCGGCCACGATGCCGAGCAAGCTGCCGATCAGGCCCATCAGCGCGGCTTCGACCAGGAACAGCGTCGTCACCCGGTAGGCTTTCAACCCGAGCGTCTTCAGGACGGCGATCTCCAGCGTGCGGCGGCTGACGACCACCAGCATCGTGTTGATAATGCCGATCCCGCCGATCAGCAGCGACGACAGGCCCATCACCAGGATCATGTCGTCGATCACGTCGGCGGTCTCGGCGTTCTGCTCCTCCAGCGCGGCGACCGAGACGCGGCTCAGCGTCTCGTCCAGGTTGCCGTCGGTCCGAATCCGCCCCTCAAGCGTCGCGATCAGGCTCTCGTCCAGCGCGCCGGCATCGCGGCCCAGCGGGGCCTTGACGTAGACCTGGTCGGGTAGAGGCCGGTCGCCCAACAGTGCGAGGTCATCGAACGGCAGGTAGACGAAATCGATCAGCGCCGTCTGCGGCGTGGAGAGAATCGTCTCCGAACTGGCCGGAACGACGCCTGCCACGACGTACAGCACGTCCGACGCGCCGATCCGCAACACATCTCCCTCTTTCAGGGATAGCGTCGAGGCGCGCCGCAGGTTGCTGGAGATCACTACCGGCCGGACGTGCGCGATCCGGTAGGTCGGATAGGTCGCCCAGGCCAGCCCCATGCTGCCTGTGCCGGGCGACGCGCCGAGCGCCGCAACCGCGCTGGCCTGCGGCGCGATGCGAGCGGTCAGCCTCTCAGATGGGTTCTCGTCAAACGCTTCGGCCAGCGCGCGCCCATCCTCCAGCGTGATAGAGCCGTAGAACGGGTACAACTCCGGCTCGACGAACAGCGACAGGATCGGGGCCGTCCCGCTCGCCTTGCCCTGCACGAGATGGCGCACGGACGAGACGGCGTTCGTCCGCGCGACGGTCAGCTCGACGCCTTCGCGCCGCGCCCAGGAGCGCATCGCGGCGACCGCTTCGTCCGAGAACACGATCCAGCCTGACGCGCTGCGATCGGCCAGGTTGCCGATATCGTGCGTGGCGGTCAGGCGCAGATCGCCGCGATTCATCTCGGCCAGGTTGCTGGTCAGCTCATCCGCGACCATGAACCCCAGCGAGCGCAGCGCCACGACCGCCGCGACGCCCGTCGCCACGCAGACCAGCGCGAACGCGGTTCGCGTCCGGTTGCGCCCCATATCGCGCAAGGAGTGCAGGATGAAGAAGCGCAGCAGCCTCATGCCGGGACGTACTCGCGCACGATGCGCCCGTCGACCAGTTCCATGACGCGGCCCATGCGCGCCGCCAGATCGTGATCGTGCGTCACCAGCACGACCGTCGTGCCGGTCTCGCGCCAGACCGCGCGCAGCGCCTCCAGCACGACCTCCGACGCCTCAGAGTCGAGATTGCCGGTCGGCTCGTCGGCCAGCAGCAGGGGCGGGTTGTTCGCCAGCGCGCGCGCAATCGCGACGCGCTGCTGCTGCCCGCCGGACAGCTCCATCGGGCGGTGGTTGAGCCGGTCGCTCAAGCCGAGCATGTCCAACAGCTCGCGCGCGCGTTTTTCCGGCTCGAACTTCGGAGTGTTGGCGAACTCGATCGGCAGCGCGACGTTCTCCAGCGCGGTGAGAGTCGGGATCAGATTGAAGAACTGGAAGACAAAGCCGATCTTCTCGTTCCGCACTTCGCTGAGACGGCCCTCGCTCATGTTGGTAATGTCAACGCCGTCGATCTCGACGCGCCCGGTCGTCGGCGTGTCCAGCCCCCCGATCAGGCCCAGCAGCGTGCTCTTGCCGCTGCCCGACGGCCCGACGATCGCCACCATCTCGTTGTCAAAAATCGTCAAATCGACCCCGCGTACCGCGTGAACCACCACCGGGCCAAGCGGCAGGTCTTTCGTGAGGTTCGTCGCTCGCAGGATCGCGCGGCGACCGTTCGTCTGTGCCATCCGTCTCCACCATCTGATCGGGTGCCCGATCGTGCTTAGTAAGCGCGCCCCACAAACTGTACCATACGCTGCGCCTGGTCCCCATTAGAAGGTTGTGAATTCGTCCGGCGCCGGGCCGCGCAGCGTCAGCGATACGGTGGTTGACCCCGCCGCGCCGGATTGGTATTCTTGATCGGCGCTCCGTCCGCGAAGCGGACTCCGGTGTTGTGATTAGCGCGTAGTTCGGCCGATGTTTCAGTCCATGTTGAGGTGAGCGTTATGCGCGGTGCGAAAACCCTGGTCCCGGTCTTGATTCTGCTCAGCCTGATAGGGCTAGAACTCTCGCTGGCGCGCCCGGCGGTAGCCTTTCCCGGCGACCGGCGCGACGAAGACTGCGCCGAGCGGATCGCCGCCGCGGAAGCCAGCACGCCCGACGGCGAGACGCCTGTCGTGCCTGCCGACTGCCTGCCGGACACCGGCATGACCGCGCTGGAGCTGCGCGCCGCCGAGGCCGAAATGGCCGCCGAGCCGGTCCCGGACGTGATCCAGGTGCCGTATAACGAGGAAGTGGTCTGGACGCGCGCGTACCGGCGCATGATCGGCGACATCACGATGTACGACGCGCCCAACGGCAACCCGATCGGACACATGGGCGCGGGCTACAACTTCGTCACCATCATCAATGAGGAAGCGGGCTTTACGCAGATTAACTGGGGGGTGTGGGTACCCAGCGAGCAGATCACCTACGCCGACGTGTCGCATTTCTCCGGCGTCGAGCTGCAATCACACCCCAAGCGCCCGTTCGCCTGGATGCTCGCCGAAGCCTATCCCAGCCGCTACCCCGGCGGCCCGCAAGACAAAGAGCAGCCGAAAATCGAGCGTTACACCCTGATGAACATCTACGGTGTGGAGTACGTCGATGGCTGGGAATGGTACCTCGTCGCGCCGAACCAGTGGGTCCAGCAAATTCGCGTCGCCAAAGTGCACCCCATCGCCCGGCCGGAAGGGATCGGCCCTACCGACCGGTGGTTCGCGATTGACCTCTACGAGCAGACGCTCGTCGCCTATGAAGGCGACCGGATGGTCTTCGCCACGCTGATCTCGTCCGGCCTGCCCCAATGGTCCACCCATGAAGGGCTGTTTAAGGTCTACGAGCGCTACGACGCCACGCGCATGAGCGGCGCGGTCGGCCAGCCGGACTTCTATTTCATCGAAGAAGTGCCCTACGTCATGTATTTCGACGACGAGATCGGCCTGCACGGCACATACTGGCATGACCGCTTTGGGTATCGCCAGAGCCACGGCTGCGTCAACCTGTCGATCATGGACTCGTGGTGGATTTACGACTTCACTAAAGACGAGCCGCACCAAGACGCCTGGGTCTACGTGTACAGCAGCGGCGAGTACCGGCGCGATCTGCCCGGCTGGGCGCGCCGCTAGGCTTAGCATTTCGCTTCGAGCGGGGCGGCAGCCGTCCCGCTCTTTGATTCCCGGCGAACCAGGGCGGAGCCGCTTCCCCCTACTCCTGATCGTCGATCCGTAGCTCGGTGCGGTCCATATCGGCGGTTAACTCGCTCCACGTCGAGTCCGTGCTGCCCTTGTGCGCCGGGTCGAGCGACTCGGCCAGGCCGAGCGCGGCCACCAGAAACGCCAGCCGCCGCCCGTCGATTGTCTCGGACAGCCAGTCGGTCAGGCGCAGCCCGGTAAACGCCAGCGCGACAAAGTATTCGCGCCAGTGGCCCGGCACGGCCAGGCATTCGCGGACCACCTCGCGCACCGCCTCGATCATGCCGAGCGCCTCAAGCAGCGCCGCGTCGCCGCCCGCCCCGCGCAGGCTCTCGCCCCGGTTAAGCGCCCGCAGCAGCCGGATCACGTCCCACGCCCCCGCCCAGCCGGGCCGCGCCCTCCGCGCGACGACCTCGACCAGCAAGCTCACTTCGAGCATGGCCCAGTCAAACAGGGTGTGGCCCTCGCGCGTCCAGCCGAAATCGATCAGCCAGGCGTCGCCGCGCGGCCCGACCAGCACATTCCCCGCGTGCAGGTCGCCGTGAATAATCGACAGGTACCCGGCGACCTGCCGCTCAAGCAGCTCGTTGACGTGCAGGATCGGGTTTGGCAAATCGGCCACGCCCGGCAGCGGGCACGGAATGCTCGCGCCCTGAAAGTCAAAATCCGGCTCCAGTTGTTGCAAGCTGCGCCGCAACAGGTCGTCGCGGGTGTGCACGACGCGCCCGCACAGGCGCGGAATGACTTCGCCGCGATAGTGCCCCGCCTCGCGCCCCAGCCCGCGAATCTCGACCTTGCTGGCGCGGTTCAGCGCTTCCGGCTGCGATCCGGCGGCGAGGTGCAGGCGGTCCTTGTCGGCGTCGATCTTCTGGACGCTGAACTCCTCAATCGCGATAACCTCGCCCGGCAGAATCTGCGACGACCGGCTCCAACTGCCGAGCGGGCGAATCACCCGCGTGCCTTCGTTCGCCGTCGACTCCGGCACCGCTTCCAGCACCAGCGCAGGCGGCAGCGCGTGCTCGTATTCGCGCCACGCGCCGAAGCGGTACGGCTTGCGCTGGAGCCACCACGCTGGGCCGAACGACTCGAACAGCGCGCGGATCAGCTCGGCCACCGCCTGCGGCGGGCTTTGCAGCGCGTATTCGCGAAGATTGACCGGCTCGGTATCTTCAATATGCCCGACAAAGGTGTACTTCAGCCCGCCGATTGACAGGTCGTCCGGCACAACCGGCATATCCACCAGCCGCGCCGTCGTCGAGGGCAGCGTGCCCTTCACGTGCAGGTCATAGCGCCGCCGCTCGTACAGCACGGCGTAGCGGTCGTCCAGCTTGGCGACGACCGGCGCGTCCTTATAGCCATCCACGCGCACCGGGCGCACCAGCAGCACGCGCGCCCCGCTGTAGCCCCCGTTCAGCTCGCGCACGATCTGCACCTGGCCGTACTCGCGGAACATGAGCTGAAGCACGCGGCGCTGCTCGTCGCTCAGCTTGGCGTCGCCCAGAATCGGAACCTCCGGGGCTTGCGCGTCGAGCGGCGCGTTCCACTCCGCCGCCGCCTGACGCAGCGCCGCCAGGTCCGCCCCGACCTCGTGCAGCACCCGGCTCACGATGCTGGCGCCCTCGTCCAGAATCGCGAGCAGCAGCTCGCGCTCGCCTGGCTCGCCCTCTCCGGCGTAGTCGTGCGCCATCTTGAGCACTTTCTGCGCGCGCGGCGTTTCCGGGAACCCGGACCAGTAGCGCCGATCTTCGTAGCGCCCAACCGACTCGCGAATGCTATAGCGCACAAAACGCGGCGACAGCCCGTGACTTTCCAGCACGGCGGCGGTCAGCCCGCCCTGAAGCTGCGTCAGCGCGACGAACAAGTGCTCCACGCCGATGAAGTAGTGGTGCAGGCGCGTCGATTCCTGGCGCGCGAGATTCATGATGTCTTGCAGACCGAGCGCTTCCACAGCCTTTGTCCATTTCCGACTGGACGCGTAGCCGCCCGCGAGTCTCCGCGTGGCAGCCATCCGCGCAGGTTCTGGCCGAGCATACCCGGCTCGGCCTCAAACGGCGACCGGCGTTCCCCGGCGATCGCCCGCTGATCGTCCCGAACAGCGTGTAATGATAAGTATACGCATGTCGGAGCCTAACCAGCCTGTTTTGCCCGCGCAATAGCCCGTTATTACCGGACCGGCTATACTCGGCGGCAGGATCAGTCCGCAGACGGAGCAGCATCGTGCCCAAAACCGCCCAATTCCCCGCGCACCGGACTCAGCCTGCCCGTGATTCGGTTGCCGTTTTTGCGCCGGCGACCGTCGCCAACCTGGGCGTGGGCTTCGACATTCTGGGCATGGCCCTTGAGGCCCCCGGCGATATCGTGCGCGCCACCTACCGCGAGCAGCCCGGCGCGGCGTTGGGATCGATCTCCGGCGACGATGGGCGCCTGCCGCGCTCCGCTGCGCGCAACACCGCCTGTATTGCCGCCCAGCTGGTTTTGGAGCGGCTCAACGCGTCCGGGGGCGTCTCCCTGGACCTGGAAAAAGGCTTGCCGCTCGCCAGCGGACTGGGGAGCAGCGCCGCCAGCGCCGCCGCTGCTGCCCTAGCGGTGAACACGCTGTACGGCGCGCCGCTCGGCCTGGACGACCTGCTGCCCGCGTGCATCGAGGCCGAGGCGTCGGTCAGCGGGCGGCACGCCGACAACGTCGCTCCCGCGCTGTGGGGCGGAATCGTGCTGGTCATGAGCGCGGACGCCAGGGCGATCCACCCGCTCCCCGTCCCGGCTGATATGCACCTGGCGATGGTCACGCCCGATATCGCCGTGCCGACCGCGCACGCGCGGGCTGTGCTGCCCGCCCGCGTGTCGATGCACGATATGGTCCGCCAGACGGCGCTCGTCGCGGCGCTGATCCACGCGCTGCACACCGGCGATCTCGCGCTGCTGGCACGAACCGCCGAGCAAGACCCGATCGTCACCCCGGCCCGCGCCAACCTGATCCCCGGCTTCGACCAGGCCCGCGCCGCCGCGCGTGAGGCGGGCGCCCTGGCGACGCTGATCAGCGGGTCCGGGCCGACGCTCTGCGCGCTCTGCACGGACGCTGCCACCGCGCAGGCCGCCGCTAGCGCCTTCGCCGCGACATATGAGCGGCTGGGAATCGGCAGCCGGACGTTTACCACCCGCCCCAGCCAGCGCGGCGCGCGATTGATCGAATAGGGAAGAACGATCGCGGCGCTCTATTGCGCGCCGGTTTGGGCGGCGGGTAGCCAGAATCCGAATGTGCTGCCAGCCCCGACTTCGCTCTCGAACCAGACCTGCCCCCCGTGCCGCTCGATCACGGTCTTGACCAGCGACAGACCCAGGCCGGTGCCGGGGATATGATCGGTCCCTGGCTCCCGCGCGCGATAGAACCGCTCGAACAGCCGCGCCTGCCGCTCCGGTGAGATCCCGTAGCCGGTATCACGCACCGAGAAGTGCAGGCGCTGGCCGCCCTGAGCAAAGCGCACGTCGACGCGCCCCTCGTCGGGCGTGTACTTGACCGCGTTGCCGATCAGATTAGCAATCGCCTGCCGAAGCTGCGTCACGCTGCCAAAGACCGGCGCGGCGTCGATTGCCCGCTCGAACCCCAGTGCCACCTGCCGCAAGGCCGCGCCCGGCCGCTCCGCCTCGACAACCTCATACACCAGCCCGGCGAGATCGATCACCTGCCACTCGCTCTCGCGCTCGCTCTCGACCCGCTCCAACGTCAGCAAATCGTCGATCAGCGACTGCATCGTCTTGGCGCTGCGCCGCAGGCTGACCAGGTACTCCTCGACCTCCGGCGTCCTGGCCGCCGGGTTCAGCGACAGGCTGACCAGCTCGATGTAGCCCAGCACGTTATTCAGCGGGTTCCGCAGGTCATGCGAGGCCATGCGGATCATCTCCGATTTGACCTTCTCAAGCTCCAGCACTTCGCTGAACAGCAGCGACTGCCGCAGCGCGACCGAGGCGTGGCTGGCGAGCGTCTGCGCCTTGAAAATCTCGTTGGGGGTGAAACGCCGGTCGCGCCGCCCTTCGATCACCATCACCACGCCGATCAGCTCGCCCTGCGCGACCAGCGGCAGCACCAGCGCCGCCTGAATCCGGTGCTCGTGGAGCCACACCAGCTCGGCGCTCGGCGTGGAAGGGTCCGACGCGCGCAGGATAAGCGCGCGCTGGCCGGTGATCGCCTGGACGATCGTGGGCAGGCTGCCCAGGTCCAGCGCGTCCCCCGGCGCGGGCAGAATCTCCTGCGCGTCGCGGGCCGTGCCGACGCGGTAGACGGTTAACACCTCGCTTTCCCACGTCTCGGCCTGGTGGTCGAGGATGACCGCGCTGGAACACTCAAGCGCGACCGCCATCGACTGCGCGCTGTGCTGAAGCACCTCGTCGCGGTTGAGCGTCGAGGTGATCGTGCGGCTGGCGGAGTACAGCACCGCCATATCGTCGGCCAATTGCTCCGATTGCCGGAACAGCCGCGCGTTGTCGAGCGCGACCGCCGCGCGCCGGGCCAGGCGCTCCAAGAAGCTGGCGTCGTTCTCCTCGAACGTGTCCGGGTCGCCGGACGCCAGCATGATCACGCCTAGAATCTCGCCGCGCATCGAGAGCGGCACCGCGATCTGCGCGCGGGCGCCGGGCATCAGGTGCGCCTCTTCGCCGTTCAGCGGCGCGCCGTGCGAGACGATCGTCTCGCCGGTGCGCGCCGCCTCGCCGACCGCGCCCAGCGTCAGCGGCCAGGGGTTCGACGCGTCGAACTTGTTGACCGCCTGGTCAAGATAGCCCATCGTCACAAACGGAACCAGACCGCGCCGGTCATCGGTCATCAGCGCCAGCAGACCGGTGTCCGCCCTGGTGCGGCGCAGCGCCCAGTCCATCGTCAGCGTCATGACGCGGTCCATGTTCAGGTGCGCGCCCAGCTCGCGATCGGCGCGGTGCATCATCGACAGCTCGTCGACCTGCTCGGCCAGCGTCGCCGCCGAACGGGCCGCTTCGTCCAGCAGGCGCGCGTTCTCGATCACATACGCCGCCTGGCTGGTCAGGATATCGAGCATCCGCAGGGCTTCAGGGGTTGGGCGCAGCCCGCCGGCCGGGTCCTGCACGCGGATCGCGCCGACCAGCCGGTGCTGGCCGAGTTGCAGCGGCGCGAACACCAGGTCGTCCGGCTGCCATTCGTTGCCCCCGACATCGGCGGGGAGATAGTAGACGCCGTAAAGGCGCGAGCCGTCCAGCTCGCCGGACTGATAGCGCGCCCAGATGTCGTCCGGCACGACGCCCGCGCCCCAGGCGGTATCTACCCCCTCGGTCAGCCCGGCGGTCAGCCTCGCGACGACCATCTGTTGCTCGTCAAACAGCGCGAGCGCCACGCCGCCCCAGCCAAGCGCCTGGAGCGCCTGCGTGATTTCGATCAGGTTCGCCTGCGAATCGGGTTGCTCCAGCATCCGTCGCACGGCAAGCTGCAACTGGCGCAGCCCCTCGCGCTCCTGTGCGACGGTCTGAGCCAGCTCCTCCGCGTCCTGGCTGGCTTGGCGCGCCGACAGGATCGCCGCGGCGCTGCTCGCCAGCAGCTCCAGGGCGCGCTGTCCGGCCAGGTCGAAGGCGCGCGGCGCCCGATCATAGGCCGCCAGCACCCCCAGGAACCGGCCATCAAAGACGAGCGGCAGGGCAAAACCGGCGGCGTATCCCGCCCCGGCCAGCGGATCGCCGGCCGGCAATTCATGCGCGGACACGGCTCCAAGCGACGCCGCGCACGCGCCGAGCAGCCCCTCTCGCACGTCGAGCGCCTCGCCCAACGCCAGCCCGCTTCCGGCGATCAGGCGCAGCCACGATCCGCCGTCTTCCGCCTGCCAGACGCCCGCCGCGCTCGCGCCACTCAGGCTGCGCGCCGCCTCCGCCACCCACTGCAAAGCCCCGGCGTGCCCCCCCTGCTCCGTCACTTCCGCCGCGATCTGTTCGAGCGCGGCGATTACTTCCGTCCCCACCATCATCCGCGTGTCCATCTTCACCTTCGCTTATTCCCAGCGTCCTCTTATGCGGCGGATCGGTCGGGCGCTCACTCCCCGACAAGCTGCACGACCAGCCGCCGCTGGCGCGGGCGGTTATCGAAATCGACATACACGATCTGCTGCCAGGTTCCCAGCGTCAGGCGCCCGCTGACGAACGGCACCGTTAGCGATGGGCCAAGCAGCGCCGCGCGCACATGGCTGTGCCCGTTGCCGTCGCCCCAACGCTGGTTGTGCGCGTAAGGCCGGTCCTCCGCCGCGATCTCGTCGAACAGGCGCCGAAAATCACGCACGGCCCCGCCCTCAAACTCGATCGTGGTCACGGCGCTGGTCGCGCTGGGGCAGAAGACCGTCGCCGTCCCGGCAGCCAGCCCGCTGGCCTGAACCACCTGCTGCACCTCGCGGGTGATGTCGATCACCTCGCCGTTGCCCTGAGTGGACAGCTCGACCGCCGCCGTTTCGACCATCATTCGCCGCTCCTTATCCGCCCATCTCAACGAGATAGAGGTACACCAGCGGTCGCCCCGTGCGTGGGTTGATATATTGCCGGAGCTGCCCGCCCGGCAGCCATTGCGCGATCGGGCTGGCTTCTTCCAGCCGGGCCGGGGCAATCACAAAGGCGTGCGCGCCGTGCTCGAGACTTCCCGGCAAAGCGTCCATAGCACCAGTATACTCGACCCCTGCGTTTTCGGGCGTCAGGTAGCGAATGATGTCCGTGCCGTGCATGTCGAGGTCCTGCGACGAGAAGGTGTGCACCTGGTATTCTCCGTCAAGCGCCGCCAGGATCGCAGCAACCTCGTTCAATTGGGCCGTGCGCTCGCCGTACAGCAGCGGGCGCGGCAGGTAATCGACCACGTACACCGCCAGGTTTGCGATTGCCAGCATCCCCGCCAGCAGAACCGGCAGCGTCCGCCGCAGTTGCGTCACAGCGCGCGGGCGGAGCGCGTCGCCAAGCCCCAGCGCGCGCGCCAGCGCCTCGCCCAGCGCCGCCAGCCCGAACCCGACCAACACGGCCAGCGCCGGGGTCGCGCTGATATAGCGCGGATAGTGCGGCGGGTCGATCAGCAGCACACCGCCCAGCGTCGCCGTGCCCGCCGCCCAGATCACCGGGATCAGATGATCCGGCGACCGCCAGCGCCGCAGCGCGACCGCACCCCCGGCCAGAAACGGCACCCCGGCGAACCATCCGAGCAGCGCCCCGTAGCGCCCGTATACGTCGCTCTCATCCGGCACCTGCACATACGCCATCAGCCCGCGCCGCGCCTGGTTCGTCCAGAACGCCTGCGCCCGGCCCTGCGCTGCCGCCTGGCTGGCGGCAGCGGTCTGCCACACGCCGACCGCGTTCAGGCGCGGGTGGAGCGCGCGCGTTGTATCGCGGAGCGAGCCGTAGAAATACGGAAACACCGTCCCCCCAAACACGATCGCGAACACCGCCACCACGCCCACTCGCTGCCGGATCGGGCGCGACGAGCGCAGCGCCACCAGCAGCACATACGCGCCGAGCACCAGCGGCGCGATCCGCCCCGCGAAATAGAAGTACTGCGTCAGGCCGCCGGCGGCTCCGGCCAGGCCCGCATCCAGCCGGTCGCCCGACCGCAGCGCCAGCGCCAGCAGCGCCAGCGCCAGCGCCGCGAAAAGCGGGTCCCCGGTCATGTCCATCCCGGTCCGGCTGAACTGCACCTGCGCTGGAAAGGTCAGCATAAACAGCGCGGCAGCCCACGCCACCCGCCGCCCGCCGAGCGTCCGGGCCAGGAAATAAACCGCCGGGACGGTCAGCGCGCCCAACAGCGCCCAGGGCAGCCGCGCCGCCGCCTTCGTCTGGCCGAACAGCTCAATCGAGACGGCCATCAGCGTGTGAACGGTGCGCGGGTGGTGCCAGATGCCCATCGCGAACGGGCTATAGCGCCAACCGGTGTCGCGCGCCACGGAGATGGCTTCCTGCGCGAACTGCGCCTCGTCGCCCGCCTGGATCGACGGGATCGTGTCCAGCAACGCCACGCGCACCACCAGCGCCGCCGCGAACAGCGCGCCAAGCAGCAGCCATGTCCGGCGCTCGGTTCGCAGGCTGGACGCTACCTGCTGTCCCCACGCCCGCGCCTCTACGCCAGTCACCAGCCCTGCGACGGTCAGCGCCACCCCCGCGCCCCACAGCGCGAGATAGGTCCAGACCGTGTGATTCGCCTCGACCGCGCTCCAGCCCGCGTAGAGGCTCAGGCCGATCCCGGCGGCGGCGAGCAGCAGGCGCGGCGCGAAAACGCTGCTTTTCTCGCTCGCGCGAAGACGCGCGCCGTCGACGCCGCGCGCTTTCGCCCGCACGCCCGCCATGACGAGCAGCATCCCCGGCCCGGCGAGCGCCGCGCCCGGCCAGAACGCTTCGACATCGCGGTACCAGCGCCACTGGCCGAGCGCGATCAGCGCGACACCGGCCAGCACCGGCCAGGGCGATCGGTGGACCGCGAGCCAATCTGCTTGGTGCGCGTACCTGCTATACCGGCTCATGGCGCGCGACCTTACGCATCACGCAGCGCCGCCGCCACAACTTCGACCGGGTGAAGCGCCGTTCGTCCCGCGCCATGCTGGACCTGCTCGCGGCATGAGACGCCGCTGGCCGCGATAATCGCCTCCGGCGCGGCGCGCACGGCGGGCAGCAGCCGCTGCTCGCCGATCTGCATCGAGAGCGCGTAATGCTCGCGCTCGTACCCGAAGCTCCCGGCCACGCCGCAGCAGCCATCGTCCAGCTCGGTGACGCGGCAATTCGGGATCAGGCGCAGCGCCAGGTGGGTCGCGGTAGTGCCCCACAGCGCGCGCTGGTAGCAGTGGCCGTGCAGCAGCACCTCGCGCGGCTGCGCGTCAAACCGCTCTGGCGGCAGACGCCCCGCCGCGCCGATCTCCGCCAGCCACTCCTCGACCGTGATCGTCGCCGCCCCGACCCGCCGCGCGTCGTCGCGCAGCGCCGCCGGGACCAGGCCGGCGTACTCGTCGCGGAAGGCTGCCGCGCAGCTTGGCTCCAGGAGCATGAAGCGCTCGCCGCGCGCCACGATCGGAGCCATCCGCCGCACGTTCTTGATCGCCAGCGACCGCGCGCCGTCCAGCAGCCCCTTCGAGATCAGCGGGCGCCCGCAACAATCAAGCTCGCGCGGCCCCCAGACCTCCACCCGACACCCCGCCGCCTGTGCGACACGCAGCGCCGCCTGCCCCAGGTGTGGAGTGTTGTACTCGGTATACGTGTCCGCGATCAGGATCGGCGCCTCCGCCGCGCCCGGCGGGAAAACCGCCCCATGCCGCCGCGCCCAGACGCTGAATCGCTGGCGGGCGAGCGTCGGGAGCGTGCGCTCCGGCGCGACGCCGATCCGCGCCAGCGCCCACCGCCCCGGCGCCGAGCGTAGCATGGCGTTCGCCAGCGGGGGAAACAGGCTGCCCAGCCGGTTCAGGTGGTGGATGTTGCCGAACAGCCGCGCGCGCAGCGGGGCGCCATGACGATCATAGTACGCCGCCGTGAACTCGGCCTTGAGCCGCGCCATGTCGACCAGCGACGGGCACTCTGCTTTGCACGCCTTACACGACAGGCACAGGTCGAGCACCTCGGCCACGCGCCGGTCGGTGAGGCCCTCGGCGCTCAGGTGCCCGGTCATCGCCAGCCGCAGGATGTTGGCGCGCCCGCGCGTCGAGTCCTGCTCGTCGCGCGTCGCCATGAAGCTGGGGCACATCGTGCCGGTTCCCTCTTTGCGGCACACCCCCGCGCCGTTGCACATCTCGACCGCCCCGGCGAACCCGCCGTCGTGCGACCAGTCCAGCCGGGTGCGCGCCGGTGCCAGGGGGGTAGCGTACTCAGGCCCGTAGCGCAGCGTGCGCGGGTCGTCCATCGGCCCCACGTCCACGACCTTGCCGGGGTTCATCAGCCCTTGCGGGTCGAACGCTCGCTTGACTTCGCGGAAGGCTTCGGTCAGAACCGGGCCGAACAGCTTGCGGCTGAACTCCCCGCGCGACAGCCCTTCGCCGTGCTCGCCGCTGGTCGTGCCGTGATAGGTCAGCACCAGGTCGCTGGTCGCCTCGGCGATGGCGCGGTACTGGCGCAAGCCCTCGGCGCTTTTCAGGTTCAGCAGCGGGCGGATGTGCAGGCATCCGGCGCTGGCGTGCGCGTAGAGCGCCATACGCGCGCCGTTCTCCGCGACGATACGCTCCACCCCGGCGACATACGCAGCCAGGTGTTCGACCGGCACGGCGGCGTCTTCGATGAACGGCACCGGCTTGAAATCTCCGCGCATGCTCATCAGCAGGCCCAGCCCGGCCTTGCGCACCTTCAGCACGTCGGCGGCGCGCGCCTCGCTCTCGGCGATGACGATTCGCTCGCGGTGCCCCAGCGCGGCCAGCTTCTGCTTCAGCCGGTCGATGTTGGCCGCCAGCTCGTCCGCCGACTCGCCGTAGAACTCGACCGCCAGCACCGCCGCCGGATCGCCCTCGACGAAGGTCAGGTGGCGCGAGTAGTCGGGGTGCGCGCGCGTCATGTCGAGCAACATCTTGTCCAGCAGCTCGATCGCCGACGGCCCGACTTCCAGCAGCCCCGGCACCGATTCCAGCGCGGCGTGCAGCTCGCCATAGTGCACCAACGCCAGGCGGGTCATGCGCGGGCGCGGAACCAGCGCCAGATCGATTTCGGTTACGGTGCCAAGCGTGCCTTCCGCCCCGACGAATAACTGCGCCAGGTCCGGCGCCTGTGGATCGAGCCGGTTGAGCGCGTACCCGGCCACCGTGCGCCACGTTCGAGGGTAACGCGCCGCGATCTCGCCCGCGTAGCGATCCAGGATCGCGCTCACCTCGGCAGCCAGCGCCGCCGCGCGCGGGTGCACGGGCGCATTTGCCCCCAGGGCCAGCCGCTCACCATCGGCCAGCACCACCTCAACCCCGGCGACATGATCGCTGAACATGCCGTAGAGAATGCTGTGCATCCCGGTCGCGTTGTTGCCCAGGCAGCCGCCGACGGTGGCGCGATCGGCGCTGGCGGGGTCCGGCCCGACCATCAGGTCGAGCGGCGCAAGCTGCGCGTTGAGCTGGCCGAGCACCATGCCGCTCTGCACGCGCACGCGGCGCGCCTCAACGTCCACGCTCTGCACGCGCCGCATGTGGCGCGACAGGTCGAGCACCAGCGCGTAACCGACTGTTTGCCCGGCCAGCGCGCTCCCGGCGCCGCGTGGCAGCAGCGGGACGCCGTGCCGGGCCGCGATCTGGTGCGCGGCGGCCACGTCGCCGGCGTGACGCGGAAAGGCCACCCCGATCGGCTCGATCTGGTAATTGCTGGCGTCGGTGCTGTACAGCAAACGGGTTGTCGTATCGAAGCGCACCTCGCCGTCCAGCGCCGCGCGCAGATCGCGCTCCAGCGCAGGAAGGTCGAAGGCTAGCGAGGTACGCGGACTGTGCGCCGAGGCGGTTGGCCGTATCTGGGACATCGCAGCAGCACCTGGATGAAAGCGCCGGTCAAAAAAGAGGACCGCTCGTGACGTGCGCACAAGCGGTCCCCCGACTGTATCAACCGACAGGATCGGCAGCCGCCGCCCCGCACCGGGACTATTGCAGCGCCTGCTCGGTTTCCTGGTCGAACAACTGCATGTTATAGAGGTTCAGAACCGCGCCAGTCCGCTCGCCGACATGGACATTCGAGCGCGGGTCCATGCGGGCCAGGAAGGTCTTGCCACCCGACTCCAGATAGACGATCTTCTCGTTGCCCATCTCTTCGACCACGTCCACATTGGCCTCGATCATGGCCGGCTCGACATTCGCCGGTTGGAAATCGGGATGCGCGATGTTCTCCGGGCGAATGCCGAAGATCACATTCTTGCCGAGGTACGGGCGGTACTGATCGATGCGCGAGGCCGGGACCGGGATCTGGAAGTGGCCGGTGTCCACGACCATCTTGCCGTTGACTTCCTTCAGCGCCGAGTTGTCGAAGAAGTTCATCGACGGGCTGCCGATGAAACCGGCGACAAAGACATTCGTCGGGTGGTCGTACAGGTTGGTCGGCGTGTCGATCTGCATCAGCTCACCGGCGCGCAACACCGCGATCCGCTCGCCCATCGTCATCGCTTCTACTTGGTCGTGGGTCACGTAGATAAAGGTCGTGCCCAGGCGCTGGTGCAGCTTGCTGATGAAGGCGCGCGCCTCAACGCGCAGCTTGGCGTCGAGGTTAGAAAGCGGCTCGTCCAGCAGGAAGACGGCGGGTTCGCGCACAATGGCGCGGCCTACCGCGACGCGCTGGCGCTGCCCACCCGAAAGCTGGCGCGGGCGGCGGTCGAGCAGGGTTTCAATGCCCAGGCTCGCCGCGACTTCGCGCACGCGCTCGTCAATTACCTGCTTGGGGGTGCGGCGCAGACGCAGGCCAAAGGCCATGTTGTCATAGACCGTCATGTGCGGGTACAGCGCGTAGCTCTGGAACACCATCGCGATGTCGCGGTCTTTAGGCGCCACGTTGTTCACCACGCGGTCGCCGATCAGAATTTCCCCTTCCGTGATCTCTTCGAGGCCGGCAAGCATCCGCAAGCTGGTCGATTTGCCGCACCCCGAGGGACCCACGAAGACGAGAAACTCGCCGTCTGGGATTTCGATGTTCAGGTCCTTGACAGCCGTCACATCGCCCCACCGTTTGGTCACGTTTCGGTAAGATACACTCGCCACGGGCTTCCTCCCATACGAATTGCTTTTAGAAAATGCCGGCCGGGCACAAATTGCTCTTAATGACACCCTATTATGGCATCGACTTCGCTCAAACACAAATAGCGTTTTGGCACAAGTTTCG
>DAOKYY010000076.1:0-19003 GCA_035325905.1 Aggregatilineaceae bacterium
TTGCCGCGCGCGTTGAGGTGGATATCGGTCGCGTAGTAAAGCTGTTCGCCGACGGCGGCCCGCTCCGCGAACATGGGCAGCGGGTCGAGGCAGGTCAGCCCCTCGGACGCGCAGAAATCGAGCATGGCCTGATAGTTCGTGTCGAGCAGCGCCATGTGATCTGCGCCGATCAGCGGCTCGGCTAAATCGCGGTAGACCTGCTCTTTGGTGGGCATCAGCACGATCACCAGGCGCCCGCCGTAGCCCGCGACCTGCTCCCGCGCGCTGAGCAGCGCCTCTTGCGAAAGCTGCCAGCCCTCGACGTTCTGCGGTCGGCTCAGGTCGAACGCGCCCCACAGGTACGGCCGCCCGAAGCCCAGCCGCAGATCGCCCTTTTGCGCCCAGTACCGGTCGAGAAACTGGAGCGACGCGGCGTAGCGGTCGTCCTGCCCCAGCAGCACTTGGAGCAGCACGTAGACCGCCGAGTTCTCCTCAAGCCAGCTTCGCTCGGATTGCGGCGGCGTATCGTCGCCGGGCGGAGTCTGCGCCTCGCCGCGCAGCCGCGCCAGCCCGTAATCCTCGTTGGCGTCGTTGCCGTACCACTGCCAGATTACCAGCGGCGGTTTCAGCGGCAGGCCGAAGTCTTCCAGCACGCGCCGGTGCGCGACCGAGCCGGTGCTGACGACGCCGAGGTTGATCAGGTTGCGCCCGGCCTGCTGCGCCAGCCGGTCCACCCAGCACTCGTCCGCGTCGGTGAAGCAGAAGGCGAACGAGTCCCCGACGACCACGCCATCCACATAGCGATCGACCAGCTCTTGCCGGGTGCGGAACGCGCCGCGCTGGTTCCAAAGCTGCTCGGTCGTCACCGTGAAGCGCACTTCCGCCGTGCCGAACTGCTCGAAATCCGTCACCGGGCGCGCGATGGTCAGGTAGTCGATGTCTGGCTGCCAGATCGGGTCGGGGAGCAGGCGGCGCGCGCTGAACGGCGTGACGCGCACTGGCTCCAGCACCAGTTGCAGGCGCGGTGGCAGCGCGAAGAACAGCGCGCGCAGCAAGACCTCCACCAGCAGCCACGCCAGCGCCAGCCCGAAGACGATCCCGGCCAAGCGCCCGATCCAGGCGCGGGGCGAGGCGGTGCGCGGTGACGGAGTATCAGGCATACGGAGACGCTTCCAACATCACTCGCGCGGGGCGAGCGGGAACTCCGCGATGACTTCTTCGCGCGCGCGGAGCAGAATATCCGGCGTGAGCGGCACCCGGTCGCGCCAGTAAACGGTGAGCTTGACGCGCGAGACGCGCAGCGGTAGCGGCGCGGCGTTGCGGAAGGGGCGCAGGCGCTCGACCAGCGGCGCGGCGGGCTGCTCGCCCCAGAAGCCGAGCGTGACATGCGGCAGATAGCTCCACGGGGACGATGGGCGGGCGCGCAGGGGCAAAGCGCGCCGCACGCGCAGGCGGGTTGCGCGCAGGCACTCGCGTTCGCCATCATGCACCTCGGCGAACAGCACGTTGGCAAAGGCGTTGAGCGGGCCGATCCCGATCGTGAACTGGCGGCACTGCTTGAGCGCGGCCCCGGCGCGCGCCGCCATCCAGCCCAGCGCGGATCGCTCCCAGGTGTGGGGGAGCAGCATCCACGCGCTGGTGCGCAGCTGGCCCACGTAGTGCAGCGTGACGTGCGCGCGCTCCACCGGCTGCGGCAGGTAGGGCATCATGTCCGCGAAGGCGCTCTGCCAGGCCGCTAGCTGGTCGCGCACCGCCGGGTCTTCGATCGGGATCACGAAGGCGATGAAGGGCATCATCAGCCAGCGGCGCAGCCCGCGCAGCTCGCGCTCGAAGGTGTCTTCGGTGCGCTTGAGGCGCGCGAACTGCTCCCACTTGGCCGCGAACGCCCGGTCGAGCGCGGCGCGCTCGGCGGGAGGTTCGGCGGCGGACGTGCGCGATCTGCTCATGTGCGCCACGCTACCCGATCAGCCCTGCGCCCTCGACCGGCTGGACGGTGAAGAAATCGCCGTCTCGCCCGGCCAGCGCGCGATACGCGGACGCGGTGTGCGCGATGAAGTGATCGACCGCGTCCGCCTGGACCAGCGCCACGACCGCGCCCGCTTCGCCGCCGCCGCTGTAGCGCGCGCCGTAGCAGGCCGGGTGGCCGGTCGCCGCCTGCCACATCGCGTCGAGCGCGGGCGAGCTGCTGCCGTAATCGTCGCGGGCGCTCCAATACGAGCGATTCATCAGCGCGCCGAACGCGTCCAGGTCCCCGGCTTCGAGCGCGGCGCGCCCCTCGGCCACGCGCGCGATCTCGCTGACGATGTGGCGCGAGCGGCGGAACTGGTCGGTTGTCAGGCGCGGCTGAAAGGCGTGCAGCAGGTCAAGCGGCACGTCGCGCAGCATCCGCACCGAGGGGTCGTCCGCCGCGATGACGCGCACCGCCGCCTGGCAGTCCGCCGAGCGCCCGTTGTAGCGGGAGCCGGCCAGCTCGCGCCGGGTGAGCGTGTCGCACACCACGGCGCGCGCCGCGTCGGGCAGGGGCAGCGACTCGGTATCGAGGCTGCGGCAGTCGAGCCAGAAGGTCTGCCCGCGCTGCGCGCAGAGCACGGTGATCTGGTCCTGAATCCCGGTGCCCAGGCCCATGTAGCTGCGCTCGGCCTCGCGCCCGGCCTGCGCCAGTTCGGCGCAGGGCAACGACCAGCCGCCCAGCGCCTGCCACGCGACCCCGAAGGCCATCTCGACGGCGGCGGACGAACTCAGCCCGGCGCGCATGGTCACGCTGCCGAGAAAGGCCGCGTCGATCCCGGCGATTGGCAGGCCGCGCCGGGCCAGCGCCCAGGCGACGCCTGCCGGGTAGCGCGCCCAGCGCGGCAGCTCGCGCCCATCCGCGCCAGCGCGCCTGTCCAGGTCGCTGAGGCGCAGCGTGACCGATTCGTCCAGGTCGATGGCACGCAGGCGGGCGGTATCATCCGCGCTGCGCGCCGCCGCCAGCCAGATACCGCGATCGATCGCGATGTTGATGACCACGCCGTCCTGAATATCGACGTGCCCGCCGAGCAGATTGATGCGGCCCGGCGCGCGGGTGACGATCTCCGGCGCGCGCCCAGGGAAAGCGGCCTCGAAAGCGTCGAGCAGGGCGCGCGGCGGGGCGCTCAGGGTCTGCACGCCGGGCAGGGAATTAAGCTTCATCGAATTCCACCAGGATTCCATGCGCTTGCAGGGCGGCGGCTAGCTCTTGCTCCTGGCCGGGGCGGACCATCACCGCGGTCGGGCCGAGCGTCGCGCCGAGATAGCGGCGCAGCTCCGGCGTCTCGGTGACTATCTTCATCGTGTCTTCGGCGGGGATGCGCAGCACGACGCCGCGCATCAGGCGCGCCGCCGCGCCGCCGCTGCGCTCCCACTGGTCGAGCAGGCGGCTGACCGAGGCCGGAAGCTCCGCCTCGGACGCGCGGCGCAGGAACGAGCGAATCACGTCCAGCGCGATGCCTTGCGCCCTGGCCCGCTGCAACCCGGCGGCGGTCAGGTGGTAAACATACGGGTCGCCCGCCGGCCCCCACTCGGTGATGCGCGCCAGTTGAAAGCGCTCGTAGCGGCTGACCGTGCGCGGCGCGAGCACCGTGCCATCGGGCTGGATCGACATGCGCTCGCCTTCTTCGGGGCGGTCCGGCCAGTCGGCGGCCCCGGCCAGCGCCCGCCCGTAGACGGTCAGGCGGCAGAGCGCGCCCTCGTCGCCCAGGTCGATCAGCCCC
Organism: Aggregatilineaceae bacterium; assembly: GCA_035325905.1. Taxonomy (GTDB): domain Bacteria; phylum Chloroflexota; class Anaerolineae; order Aggregatilineales; family Aggregatilineaceae; genus DYGX01. Next base: position 3,711 of record DAOKYY010000076.1, read on the forward strand.
AGCCAGTGCATCGGGCCGGTCAGGATGAACCACAGCACCGCGCCGTCGACGCGGTCCCAGCTCTCGAAGCCGCGCAGGTACTGGCCGGTCGTCGCGTCGCGGATGTACCAGCTCTCATAGTCCCCGGCGGGGCGCTGAAAATCCGGCTCGTCGGCCTTGACCGCCTCGATGAACTGGGCGACCGGCCACCAGTCGTCGGGCGGAACCATCTCCAGAAAGGTCAGGACGGTCTGGCGGGCGAGCAGCGGGTCGTTGCGCCAGCCGGTGTCTTCCGGCTTGAGGCCGGGCGTGTGCCACAGGTCGTTATAGAGCGTGCTGGCGCGCCAGCCTTCGGCCAGGGCGCGGACCTGCTGCGGGCGCGAGCGTTCCAGCCAGGCGCGGGCGTGGCTGGGCACAGGCTTGAAGACGCCGCGCTCGGCGGCGGCCAGGCCCAGGCTGCCCGCCAGGGTGATCAGCAGCGCGGTGCGCGCCGGGTGCGCCTCGCCCAGCCAGCGCGCGCCGAGGTCCTCGTTGACCTGGGCGAACAGCGCGTCGTGGTCGGGCGGCGTCGGGACGATCTGGAGATAGGCCAGCAGCGTCGTGAGGTCGTCGACCAGGGTCGTCGTCGCGGGCTGGACGGTTTGCGGCTCGAAGGAGCCGCGCTCGCGGCTCGCGGCGTCGGCAGCCTCGACCACGAAGCCGGTGGCGTGGGTCGGCAGCGCGGCGGCGAGGTCCGGCGGCACATAAGCGAAAAGCTGCCCGCCCGCCTTGCCCTGATCGTAGGCGACGGCCAGCAGCCCGCGATAATAGAGCGTCTCGGCGATGCTGGCCGGGTGCAGGTGCGGTTTTTCGCGGTCACGGCGGCCCGGCCCCATCTGGCGGATCTCGCCGAAGAAGCGGCTGAACTGCGCTTCGGGCATTTTGTGCTCGCGCGAGCCGACCAGGGTTTGCAGCGCGCCGCGCTCCTCGTCGCTCAGGCGGCCCCACTCGGCGGCGGCGCGCTCCGGGTCGAGCATGGCGCGCGCCAGCGCCTCGGCGGCCTCGCGCTTGTCGAGCGTGCTCAGGTCGGCGTCCCAGCGGTGCGCGATGATCGCCAGCATTCCGGGGTCATATTCGAGCAGGGTGGACAGCAGGTCTTGCATGGTTCCTCGCGGGGTGGACCCTTTCCGCGCCAATATCCCCGATTAGCTTACGGGCAGATGCGCGCCCTGGCAAGTTTTGGGCAAGGCGGATAAAGAGAACTAATAACACAAAACGGAGCAATTAGCCGTTTAGCCGTTAGCAGTTAACGAAGGCGATAACCATTCTGGTTCGGTTAGTGAACTGGCTCCGCCCGGTCATTCAGCGCAGGTTGGGCAAAAAAAGGGCGATGCGAGCATCGCCCCTACAGGTTCTGGCTGCTTTATCGCTGCTTTTTGCTCTCGCTAACCGCTAACGGCTCACGGCTGCTCGCTACAGCTTCACGCGGCGCAGGCGCAGGCTGTTGCCGATCACGCACACGTCGCTGGCGGCCATCGCGAACGCGGCCAGGATCGGGTGCAGATGGCGCAGCAGCTCCGGCGCCCAGGCGAACGGCGCCAGCACGCCCGCCGCGACCGGGATCAGGATCGTATTGTAGCCGAACGCCCAGAACAGGTTTTCCTTGATGGTGCGGACGGTCTTCTTGCTGAGCGCGATCGCCCGCGCGACGCCGCGCAGATCGCCGCCGATCAGCGTCACGTCGGCCACTTCCATCGCCACGTCGGTCCCGGTGCCGATCGCGATCCCGACATCGGCCTGAGCCAGCGCGGGCGCGTCGTTGATGCCGTCGCCGACCATGCCGACGACGTAGCCTTCCTGCTGAAGCTGCCGGACGTAGGCGGCCTTGTCGCCGGGCAGCACCTCGGCGAAGACGCGGTCGATACCTACCTCGCGCGCGATGGCGTCGGCGGTGGCCTGGTTATCGCCGGTCATCATGACGACCGTCAGCCCCAGGTCGTGCATCTGACGCACGGCCTCGGCGGAGCCGTCCTTGATCGTGTCGGCGACGGCGATCACGGCGCTGGCGCGGCCATCCACGGCGACCCACATCGCGGTTTTGGCTTCGTTTTGCAGGCGCTGGGCCTCGGCTTCCAGCCCGTTGAGGTGGACGGCCTGCGCCTGCATCAGCGCCAGGTTGCCGACCAGCACGGCGCGGCCCTCGACCTCGGCGCGGACGCCCTGGCCGGTGATCGCCTCGAAGCGGCGCGGCTCGGCCAGCGTCAGGGCGCGCTCGGTCGCGGCGCGGACAATCGCCTCGCCCAGCGGGTGCTCGCTGCCGCGCTCGGCGCTGGCGGCCAGCGCCATCAGCGACCGCTCGTCATACCCGTTGGCGCTGTGGCTGACGACGATATCGGTCACGCTCGGCTCGCCGCGCGTCAGGGTGCCGGTCTTGTCGAGCACGATCGCGGTCAGCTTGTGCGCGCGCTCCAGCGCCTCGCTGCTCTTGAACAGGATGCCGTTCTCCGCGCCCTTGCCCATGCCGACCATGATCGCGGTCGGCGTGGCGAGGCCCATCGCGCAGGGGCAGGCGATCACCAGCACGGCGATCATGCGCACCAGCGAGGGCGTGAACTCGCCCGTGACGCCGATCCAGATCGCGAAGGTGACGAGCGCGATCGTGACGACCATCGGGACGAAGATCGCCGACACGCGGTCGGCCAGCCGCTGGATCGGGGCCTTGCTGCCCTGGGCCTGTTCCACCAGGCGGATGATCTGCGCCAGCGCGGTCTCGCGCCCGACCTTCGTCGCCTCGAACTTGAGCATCCCCTGACGGTTGATCGTCGCGCCAATGACGGTGTCGCCCGGCGCCTTATCGACCGGCAGGCTCTCGCCGGTGATCATGCTCTCGTCCACCGCGCTGCGCCCGTCGATCACCACGCCATCGACCGGGATCTTCTCGCCGGGGCGGACCAGCACGATCTCCCCGACGCGCACGTCCTCGACCGGGATGTCGGTCTCGACGCCGTCGCGCACGACGCGGGCGGTTTTGGCGCGCAGGCCCATCAGCTTCTTGATCGCGGCGCTGGTGCGGCCCTTCGCCAGCGACTCGACCAGCTTGCCGGTCATGATCAGGGTGATGATCGAGGCAGACGTTTCAAAGTAGACGTGCCCGCCGAGCAGCCCGATCGTGATCGCGGCGCTGTAGAAATACGCCACGCTGGAGCCGAGCGCGACCAGCACGTCCATGTTGGCCGAGCCGTTGCGGATCGACTTGACCGCGCCGGTGTAGAACTCGCGCCCGACGTAGAACTGGACCGGCGTCGCCAGCGCCCAGAACACATAGTTCACCCACGCTTCGTGCGCCCAGTGTCCGAGCAGGCCGAAGTCACGCCCCATGCTCAGCACAAACAGCGGAATGGTGAACAGCGCGCCGAGGATGACGTTGCGCAGGTGGCTGCGAATCTCGGCGTCGCGGGCGGCCTGCTCGGCGTCTTCGAGCGTCTCCAGCCCCGCCGCCTCGACCACGTCGTACCCGGCTTTGCGCACCGCGCCGACCAGCGCCTCGCGCGTGACGGTCGGGGTCAGGCGGACGGTCGCGCGCTCGCTGGCGAGGTTGACATTCGCCTCGACGACGCCCTCGACCTTGCGCAGCGCCCGCTCGACGCTTTGCGCGCAGTTGACGCAGTCCATTCCGACGATCGGCAGCTCAAGCGTCTGCTCCGGCACGTCGTACCCGGCTTTGCGCACGCGGGCGATGATGTCGCCGGTGCTCAGCAGCGAATCGTCGTAGACCAGGCTCAGCTTCTCGCTGGCGAAGTTGACGTTTGCCTCGCGCACGCCGTCCAGCTTGCGGACGTTGCGCTCGACCGTCGCCACGCAGTTGGCGCAGGTCATACCGCTGACCGGCAAAGTGAGTTGTTTTTCGCTCATGCTTGCTCCTTGTTCGACCTGGCGCGGCCTTTGGGCCGCGCCAGGTCGCGCCGCCGCGCTCCGGTCAAAGAACGTTCAGCTGGTTTTCGGGCGCCGGCGGATAGTTGATCTCATGCAGCAGCGCGTCGATCTGCTCCCAGGTGGCGGGGGCGTCCCACTCGACGGTGACGACGCGGGTCGCCTGGTCCGCCTGGACGCGCTGCACGCCGTCCAGGTCGCTCAGCTCATTTTCGATCGTCCGGGTGCAGTGACCGCAGGAAATGTTCGGAACGGTGAAGGTCTTGCTTGGCATGGAGATGCTCCTTCGGTGAGTGATGCAGGTACGCTGCGAAACGGGATGCAAAGCCCCAGGCTCAGGGCCGGGCGGTGTGGCGAAAGACCTCGGTGATCTCGGTTAGGACGCGCTCGCGCTCGGCGGTTTCGGCGCCCTGGATCGCGGTCGTGACGCAGGTGCGCAGGTGCGCGTCGAGGATGCCCTCGCTGACCCGCGCCAGCGCGGTCTGGGCCGCCTGAATCTGCTTGATCACGTCGATGCAGTAGCGGTCGTCTTCGAGCATCTTGACGATGCCGTTGACGTGCCCGGCCACGCTCTTGAGGCGGTGAATCGCGTCGAGGCGCGCTTGCTCGTCCATCTTCGTCCTTTCCCTGCCAGCCCCGCCCCCCAGGGGGAGGGGGTAATGCGCCGATCATAACGCCTTCCCAGCGCGCTGTCAAGCCCCGGCGCGCCGCGTGAAATGGTGCCTATGATCATGGGCAGCCGCTCCTATTTGTCACTGAGACGGCGCCCATTCCGGCGGTATAGTGGCTAATATCAAGAGTGCGGGACTTAAAGGAGTCGAGATGGCTGATCTATCCACTACTTACATGGGCGTGCCGCTGAAGAATCCCCTGGTGGTGGCTGCGAGCGCGATTTCCAACCACGTCGACAAGATCAAGCGTTGCGAGGACTACGGCGCGGGCGCGCTGGTCATCCGCTCGTTGTTCGAAGAGCAGATCCTGCACGACGACACCACGATGGCCGATTTTCTGGAGCGGGCGGCGAACATCTCGCCGGAAATCCATTCGTCATTCTACCCCCCGGTCGATTTTGGAGGCGGGCGCGAGCACATGATGTGGGTCGAGAAGGCCCGCCGCGCCGTCGCCATGCCGATTTTCGCCAGCCTCAACGCGGTGGCGCCCGGCTCGTGGGTGAATTACGCCAAGCAGCTTGCCGAAACCGGGATCGATGGCCTGGAAATCAACTACTACTATGTCGCGGCGGACCCGGACGTGACCGGCGCCGAGCTTGAGCAGCGGCTGATCGACATCGTCGCGAGCGTTAAGCAGGCGGTCAACATCCCGGTCGCGGTCAAGCTCAGCCCCTTCTACACCTCGATTGCCAACCTGGTCAAGCAGCTTGAGGCGGCGGGCGCGGACGCGGTCGTGCTGTTCAACCGCTTCTTGCAGCCGACGATCGACATCCAGCAGCAGACCATCGTCAACGAGATGGGCCTCAGCACCGCGCAGGAGCTACGGCTGCCGCTGCGCTGGATCGCGCTGCTCTATGGGCGTACCCATCTCGATCTGGTCATGAATACGGGCGTGGCGAGCGGCGAGGACCTGATCAAGGCGCTGCTGGCGGGCGCGACCGCCGTGCAGGTCGCTTCGGCGCTGTTCCGCAACGGCCTGCCGTACCTTTCGACGATGCTGATGGACGTGCAGAACTGGATGGGCGAGCACGGCTACGCCTCGCTCAGCGACTTCCGGGGCACGGTCAGCCAGCAGAACGTCAAGGACCCGTTCGGGTTCGAGCGCGCGCAATACATGGAATTGCTGCTGTCGCAGCAGTAGGCTGCGTCAGCAAGCCGTTCGACGAAACAACAAACAGGGCGAGCCGGTGAAGCTCGCCCTTGTCGTCTCACGGCTCGAACATGCCCTGAATGATATCGGGATCAATCGGCGGCAGGCGGCGCAGCGCGAGGTTTTCTTCGACGTGCTCCGGCTGGCTCATGCCGACCAGCGCGCTGGCGACGCCCGGCGTCGAGCGCACGAACTGGATCGCGCGCTGCGCGTCGGTCTCCGCGCCGGGGAAGTACGACGACAGGTCCGCCATGAAGGGATTGGCGAGCAGCCCCTGCTTGAGCGTGGCGCTGATCATGACCGTCAGGCCCAGGCGCTCGGCGGCCTCAATCGGGCTGAGGAACTCGTCGCCGACCTGCTGGTTTTGCAGGGCGAAGGCTTCGGTCATCACCAGGTTGTAGGGCATTTGCACGTAGCGGAAGTGATTGTCCTCGCCCGCGACCTCGTAAGCCAAGCCCATCAGCTCGGTCAGGGACAGATAATCGGGCGCGTCCGGCGCGCTGCGGAAGGCGGTCCAGGTCGCCGTCCCGTAGGCCATGATCGCCCCGGCGCCGGCGGCGGCTTCCAGGCACTCGAACGCGTCGAGCATCCGGCGGCGGAAGGTTTCGTGCGTGTTGCTGATCCGCTGCGTTTCGGGGTTGTGCAGGTAGTAGATGTCGATGGTCTCGACGCCCAGGTTTTCGCTGCTCAGCTCGATCATCGCGTCGAGGAAGTCCGGCGCGAGACAGTGCTGGTAGGTCGCCGCGAAATCGTTGGCGTGCGCCAGCCCCGGCTCGATGTAGGTCTCGTAAACCCACTTGCGCGGGTCAGGGGGCAGCCCGCCGTCGAACGGCACGAAGCCGCCTTTGGTGGCGACGATGACCTCGTCGCGCTGCACGTCGCCGCGCTTGATCGCGGCGCGCAGGGCGTGGCCGAGCAGGCGCTCGCTGCGCTGGAAGCGGTAATTTACGGCGGTGTCGAAGTGGTTGCAGCCCTGCGCCAGCGCAAGCTCGATGGCGGCCTGGTAGCGCAGATCGACCGCGTCGCTCGGCTCGCCGAGATACGTCCCCAGGCCAATCGAGGCGACGGTCAGCCCATCGACGGTCGAGCGAAAATGACCGGGAGCCGTGTCTCCGCCGGAGCGCGCCGCGTAGGCGGCGGTCCCTTCCGGCGTGGCGCAGCCGCGCAGCGTCATGGCGATTTCTCCGCCTCATAAGCCAGGTGACGGGCCGCGTCCGAGGCCAGCCACGCCGCGAGCGATAGCGCCTGCGCGTCCTTGTCAGACAGGATCGGCGCGCTGACCGGCCAGTCGATGCCGATGTCCGGGTCGTCCCAGCGCACGCTGACCTCCGTCGCCGGGTTGTAAACCGCGCTGCACAAATAGTGTAGCTCCGCCTCGTCGGAGAGCACGCAGAAGCCGCGCGCGAAGCCGGGCGTGGCGTAGACCTGGCGCTTGTTCTCGGCGGACAGCTCGCAGCCGGCCCACTGGCCGAGCGTCGGCGAGCCTTTGCGAATATCGACCGCCACCGCGAACACGCGCCCGGTGATGACGCGCATCAGCTTTGCCATGGGCCGGTCCCACTGAAAATGCAGGCCACGGATCACGCCGCGCACCGAGCACGACTGGTTGTGCTGCACGAACTCGTCCGGGATGCCGAGCGCGGTGAAGCTGTCGCGGCGGTAGGCTTCGATGAACCAGCCGCGCTGGTCGGGGAAGACCTGCGGCACGATGACTTTCACCTGGCCGCCGAAGTGTTCGCTTTCGATCTGAAACGGCACGCTGCCCTGCCCTTAATAATTCGGTGCGGCAAAAAGGATACGCGGACGCCTGTCTGTGCGGCGATTATAGCGTGTTTCGGCGCGGCGCGGCTTGCTGCCCCATCCCCATTCTTGAGCGGTCCCGGTCAGTAAGTCTCGCGGTATTCTCTCGGAACCGGCGTCGCGCCGTCCCACACGATGCGGCGGAAGTGGTTGGGATCGGTGTTGCCCTCGGAGTTGACCAGGAGCACCTGGGAGTTCTCGTCGAGGCCGAGCCGCGCGCGCAGGCCGGCCAGCTCTGGCCGCTCCATGATGAACATCAGCGCGCCGAGCGTCACCGCGCCGGACTCGCCGGAGACGATGAACGGGTCCCCGCGCAGCGGCACGCCATAGACGCGCATCCCTTTGGCCGCGACGTAGTCCGGGCACTTGACGAACACATCCGTGCAATCGCGCAGGATGCCCCATGCCAGCGGGCTAGGCTCGCCGCAGGCCAGCCCGGCCATGATCGTATCGAGGTCGCCGGGGAAGGTGTGCGGCTGGCCGTCGCCCGCCTCGATCGAGGCGAACAGGCAGGCCGCCAAGTCCGGCTCGACCACGACGGCGGTTGGGTCGTTTTTGCCGAACAGCTCGTTGTAGAAGCCGATGCCGGACGCGGCCAGCGCGCCGACCCCGGCCTGCATGAACAGGTGCGTCGGCCTGACGATGCCCTGCGCGGCGAGCTGTTCCTGCGCCTCGGAGAACATCGTGGTGTAGCCCTGCATCACCCAGCGCGGGATATCCTCATAGCCTTCCCACGCCGTGTCCGAGATCACCTGCCAGCCGTGCTTCTGCGCGTCCTCGTTGACCTGACGCACGGCGTCGTCGTACGTCCCGTCGACGATCACGACCTCGGCCCCGTTGCTTTCAATCGCCTTGATGCGCGCCTGGCTGGTGTGCTTGTGGACGTAGATCACCGCGCGGAAGCCCATCGCGTGGGCGGACCACGCCACGCCGCGCCCGTGATTGCCGTCGGTCGCGCTGGCGAAGGTGATGTCGCCGACTTTCGCCTTGAACTCCGGCGAGGTCAGCTCGCTGAACGGGATTTCGAGGTGGTCCAGGCCGAGCATCGTCTTCAGCGTGCGGTAGATCGCGTATGAGCCGCCGAGCACCTTGAACGAGCTGAGCGCGAGCCGGGCGGACTCGTCCTTGACCCACAGCCCGCCCAGGCCGAGCATTTGCGCCAGGTTGGGCAGGCCCTTGAGCGGGCTGAGACGGTAGCCGGGGATCTGCCGGTGAAAGCTGCGCGTCAGGCGCGCCGTGCCCGGCGGAAAGAGCGCCTCGACCGCCGGGCTGCGGCCCATGCCGCGCGCGCGCTCGTTGGCGATCCACGTGACAGGGAAGTTGCTCGTCATGATAGCGGTTCTGTTCCTCTGCTGGCGGGCTGCCAGCGCCAGACGGCGCGCTGTTCGGGCGATCGGGCGCGCGCCGCCGCTCAGCGGCGAAAGAAGTTGCTGAGGATAAACCACACGTTCGCCGGGCGCTCGGCCAGACGGCGCATGTAGTAGGGATACCACTGGGTGCCATAGGGCACGTACACCACGACCTGAAAGCCGTCGTCCCGAAGCTGCTCTTGCAGCTTGGAGCGGATGCCGTACAGCATCTGGAACTCGAAGGCATCGTAGGGGACATCGTGCTCCTTGATGTACGCCCGCGCCGCCGCGATCATCGCCTCGTCATGGGTCGCGATGGCGAGATAAGCGCCGTTGGCGCGCGCCTCGTCGCCGAGATACAGCTTCATCAGGTGGACATAATTCGCATCCACGTCGGACTTGTCCGGGAAGGCGTGCTCCGGCGGCTCCTTATAGGCGCCTTTGCACAGCCGCACGAAGGCGCCTTCCGCCGCCAGCGCGCGCAGGTCCGCCTCGCTGCGGTAGAGATACGCCTGGATCACGATCCCGACATTTTCATAGTCGGCGCGCACGGTGCGGAAAACGCGCAGCGTCGCGTCGGTGTGGGCGGTGCTCTCCATGTCGATCGTGATGTGCCCGCCGGTCTCGCGCGCTTTGTCGAGAATGCGTCGCAGGTTCGTGACGCACAGCGCCTCGTCGATGTCCAGCCCAAGCTGCGTCAGCTTGAGCGACACCGTCGCGCGGACGCCGCTGGCGTGGATCGCGTCGAGCAGCTCCAGATACGCCTGGACGGCCTGGCGCGCCCCGGCCTCGTCGGACACGCTCTCGCCGAGGTGATCGAGCGACACGCCCATCCCGCGCTCGTTAAGGCGGCGCGCCGCGTCCAGCCCGTCGGCCAGCGTGTCTCCCGCGACGAAGCGATCGACCGCGCGGCGCGTCAGCCCGATCCGCACAATCCATTTCCTGGCCCATTCCGCAGCCGAGAGATACAAAAAAACGGAACGCAACATAGCGTTACATCCTTCGATATTTTCCTGAGACTATCGCAGGCGCTCGCCCGCGATCACCCTGGCCCGCCGCCGGGCCGGATTGATTCTTATTGTAAGCCGCCGCAGGCCCGCCACCAATACAGAAATACAGGGCCGGACCTGCCGGAGATCACTTCATACGATGGCTGGCCGGTGCCGCTCACTCGCCGGTCGAGACGGGGCCTTCGCGCGAGTAGCCGGGCGCGACGATCGCCAGCGCGTAGCCCTGCCCGCCGCGCTCCAGGACCTGCATCGCGCCGCCGGATTCGCGCGCGTGGCGCCAGATCGCGGTCGCGAGGTCGCCTTCCAGCCAGCGCGCCTGCCCGCTTTCGGCCAGCTCGCGCAGGGTGAACGGCGCGCCGGGCGGCCACATCCAGCTTGGGAGCGCGGGGTCGGGCGTGATCGGGTAGGCGCTGACCCACCCGGCGGACGGCATCACCAGCACCGGCGCGCTGCTCAGGCGGCGGCACTCGTCGAGGATGCGGCTATAGCTGTGGTCCGGCCAGCCGGTCGCGCGGCGGACGGTGCGCGAGTCGCCGTAGATCGCGAGCGTGATCGTCTCGATGACCGGGTTTTCATCGGCCGGCGGCACGGTGTCGTCTTCCCAGGTGGCGAAGCCGCGCGCCAGGATGCTCTCGACAAAACCGCGCAGCGTCGCCTCGTCCACCCGCGCTTCGAGCAGGTCCTCGCCGGTCGCGGGGTTAGGGCTGGTCCACACCACGCGGCCATCTCCCCAGACGGTGCAGGGCGGCAGCGTGTTCAGCCGGACCGCCGGGCTGAGATGCTCGGCGTGCGTGTCCAGCCGGACGACCAGCGCGCCGGGGTCCGGGTCCCACAGGGGCAGCGCCGCAGCGTCAGGAGTCGGCGCGGCAGGCGGCAGCTTTTCGCGGCAGGCCGAGAGCGCCCCGGCGAGCAGGGCCAGCGCGATCACCAGGCGGAGGCGGCGCGTTGTCGGGTTCTTCGAGCGAATGTCAGGCATGGGCGTGTCTTCCGGCGAACGGTGCCTGAATTGTAGTCCGGGCGCCGGTGGGGGACAACCGGGCGGAAAGCAGCAGAAAGCAGCCAAGAACAGCGAAAGGCAGCCAAGAGCAGCCAGTATGGCCGCCCGCACGTTGAGCTTTGCCCCACTCTGCGCTATGCTCTGCCCCCGGAACCGCGCCCGGATCACAGGCACAGGCGGAAGTCACATGCCCCTCTCGACCACGTCGGACAAGCTGTATGAAGGCGTCATCGGGCTGGAAGTTCACGCCGAGCTAATGACCGCCTCGAAGATGTTTTGCGCCTGCCCGGTGGTCGACAGCACCACCGCCGAGCCGAACACCGCCGTCTGCCCGGTGTGCCTGGGGCTGCCGGGCGCGCTACCGGTGCTCAACCGGCGCGCGGTCGAGTTCGGGCTGCGGGTCGGGCTGGCGCTGAACTGCACCATCCCGGCCTTCAACCAGTTCGCGCGCAAGAGCTATTTCTACCCGGACCTGCCCAAAGGCTACCAGATCAGCCAGTACGCCTACCCGCTGGCGATCAACGGCTGGCTGGAGATCGACCTGCCGGACGGCGCGACCCGGCGCGTCGGCATCCGGCGGGCGCACCTCGAAGAAGACACCGGTAAATTGACGCATGTGGACGGCCACAGCCTGGTGGACCTCAACCGGGCGGGCGTGCCGCTGCTGGAGATCGTGACCGAGGCGGACCTGCGCACCGCCGAGGAAGCCGAAGCCTACGCCCGCAAGCTGCGCGCCATTTTGCAGTACCTCGGCGTCAACAGCGGCGACATGAGCAAGGGCGTGCTGCGGATCGAGCCGAACATCAGCGTGCGGCCGGCCGGCTCGGACGAGCTGCGCACGCGGACCGAGGTCAAGAACCTGAACAGCATCCGCAGCCTGGCGCGCGCGACGGCCTACGAGATCGAGCGCCAGATCGCGGTGTACGAGGCGGGCGGCGAGGTCCAGCAGGCGACGCTCGGCTGGGACGAGGCGCGCCAGGTCACGGTCGTGCAGCGCGTCAAGGAGAGCGCCGACGATTATCGCTACTTCCCGGAGCCAGACCTGCCGATTGTCGAGATCGACGCCGCGTGGGTGGAGCGCGAGCGCGCCGCGCTGCCGGAGCTGCCCGACGCCAAGCGCGAGCGGTTCATGCGGGACCTGGGCCTCAGCCGCTACGACGCCGCGCTGCTGGTCGCGGACCGGGCCGTGGCCGATTATTACGAGGCGGCGCTGAGCGCGGGCGGCGACCCCAAGCAGGTCGCCAACTATTTGACCGGTGACGTGTTCCGCCAGATGAACCTCGAAGGGCGCGAGCGCGAGGACATCGGCGCGATCAAGCTGGCTCCGCAGGCGCTGGCGGAACTCGTCCGGCTGGTGCAGGACGGCGTGATCCATCACGGCGTGGCGAAGAAGCTGCTGGTGACGCTCTACGAGCAGGGCGGCGACCCGGCGGCGCTGGTCGAGGCGCAGGGGCTGGCGCAGGTCAGCGACGAGGGCGCGCTCGGCGCGGTGGTCGATCAGGTGCTGGCCGAGAACCCCGCCGAGGTGGCGCGCTATCTGGCGGGCGAGGAAAAGCTGATCAAGTTCCTGATGGGCGCGGCGATGCGCGCGCTGCGCGGGCAGGGCGATCCGGCGGTGATACAGCGCCTGCTGTCCGAGCGGCTGGCGGGGCGGCGCGGGGAAAGTTAGCAGGTTAGAACTTGAACAAACGTTCTAGTTCTGGTATAATATGAATACCGGTGGCTGGCTGCTGAAACGGGCCGATCACCGGCGCAGGGCAGACGTTCGAGGGTGCGGTTTGCGCACTTGAAGCTGGGAGAACACACATGGCGGGCTATCAGTACACGATCATCATCGGCAACGTCGGGCGCGACCCGGAGTTGCGTTATACCCAGAGCGGCGTCGCGGTCTGCGATTTCAGCGTGGCCGTCTCGCGGCGCTGGACCGACCGCACCACCAACGAGCAGCGCGAGAAGACGACCTGGTTCCGCGTGAGCGCGTGGCGCGGGCTGGCCGAGACCTGCAACCAGTACGTCCGCAAGGGGATGCAGATCATGGTCACGGGCGAGATTGACGCCTCGGCCTTCGTCGGGCAGGACGGCCAGGCGCGCGCCTCGCTCGACCTGACCGCGCAGAACGTCCAGTTCCTCGGCAGCCGGGGCGACCGGATGGAAGAAAGCGGCGAATACTACGGCAACAACCAGCAGGTAGACGACCTGCCGTTCTAGGCGACCTGCCGCCAAGAGCGGCGCTAACCCGCTGGCGGCTCTTGGCGGTGCGACTGTGACCGCTACAGAGCGGATCGCGCGGAAAATCCGGCGTCCGGTGCAGGGGCGGAGCTTGCTCCGCCCGTGGTGTTCGGTGTTTTGTCGCAGCGGGCGATGCTTGCATCGCCACGACGAGAAAAACCAGTGCCACGCTGTTTGTTGGCTGCAACAGAGTGCATCCCATACCCTGCGCGTTCTGCTGTCTTTCGCTGATCTCCGCTGCCGTTCGCGATACAATAGACGCCTGACGAAGACAACAGCCGGTCTGAGGGGGTCGCTCGCGGCTGTTGGTGTTACCTGCGCTTGGCGGCTGCACGCTCGAACGAGCGCCGAAGGGAGAAACCGCTTCTGATGGCTGAGCAACCCGCGCCCCAACCCCGCCGGTTCAACGTCGAGATTCCGGCGGACCTGGCGGCGACCTACGCCAACTTCGCGATCATCACCCATTCGCCCTGGGAACTGTTCCTCGATTTCGCCCAGATTCTGCCCAACGTGCCGAAGGCCCGCGTGCGCGCCCGGATCGTGCTGACCCCGGCCAACGCCAAGATGCTGCTACGCGCCCTGCAAGAGAACATCGCGCGCTACGAGGCGCAGCACGGCGAGATCGCGCTGCCCGCGCGCGCCCCGTCGCTGGCCGACCAGCTCTTTAACTCGATCCGCTCCGACGACCAGGGGGGCGAGACGCCGCCTGAAGGGACGCCCGACGATGAATGATCGCGCCCAGTTCGACGCGATGATGGAAGACATCCGCCAGCTGTTCGAGGCCAAGAGCGCCGCCCGCGACGCCGCGATCACGCAGTCGCGCGCGGTGATCGGCCACTCCGCCAACGCGATCCGCGCCGTCCACCGCCACGAGTGGGACACGGCGCGCGAGCGGCTGGAGACGGCGCGCCAGGCCGCCGAGGAGATGCGCCGCGCCGTGCAGGACTACCCGGACCTGTATCACAGCGGGTACACGCAGGACGCGCTGAAAGAGGTGGCCGAGGCGTTCGCGACCTACGCGCTGGTGCGCGGCGAGCCGCTCCCCACGCCGGAGTCGCTCGACGTGGAGCCGTCCACCTACCTCAACGGGCTGGCCGAGGCCGCCAGCGAGCTGCGCCGCCAGATTCTCGACATCATCCGCCAGGGGCATTCCGACGAGGCGCAGCGGCTGCTCGAGGCGATGGACCAGATTTACGACGCGCTGATCTCGTTCGATTTTCACGACGCGATCACCGGCGGGCTGCGGCGGCGCATGGACCAGCTGCGCGGCGTGCTGGAGCGCACGCGCGGCGACCTGACCAACAGCCTGCGCCAGCAGCGCCTGCAAAACGCCCTCGCCGGGTTCGAGGCGCGCATGGGGCTGGACGCGAGCGATCTGCCGGGCTACGCCGATGAGATGGACGGGGGCGGCGAGGACGCGGGCTAAGGAGAGCGTCAGGCAGGCGTGGGGCGCGCGACGGCGGCGCGACAAGAAGTCTGCGCGCGCCGCGCCGATACTGAGGGGTGGGGGCCAGGCCGCACGCTGCGAACGGGGGATTGCCATGCCAAGCGTACAACGCTTTCTGATGCGGGCCGGGGACAAGCCGGGCCGCGCGATTGACCTGGACACGTTTCCGTTCACCATCGGGCGGGCGCGCGAGTGCGATCTCGTGCTGGACAGCGGCGAGATCTCGCGGCTGCACGCGCAGCTTGCCAGCGATCATCTCCACCTGTACCTCGAAGACCTGGGCAGCACCAACGGGACATTTGTCAACGGGCAGCGGTTAGAGCCGGGCCAGCCGCAGCGCCTGCGCGCCGGAGACGTGATCCACTTCGGCCAGAGCTTCAGCGTCGTGCTCGACGACCCGGTGACGACGATTCAGATCGACCCGGTCCAGATTCCGCCGCCGGGGCTGGAGTTGAACCTGGACGCGGCGACGGTGGCGGTCGGCGGGCAGACGCTCGACCCGCCGCTCAGCCCGCACCAGTTCGCGCTGCTGGCGCTGCTGGTCGAGCACGCGGGGCGGATCGTGACGCGCGAGGAGATCGTCGGCGCGATCTGGGGGCCGGGCGCGGACATCCCGGACCAGACGCTCGACGCGCTGGTTAGCCGCCTGCGCAAGCGCCTGCAAGACGCCGACCCGGCGCACGATTACCTGATCACCCGGCGCGGCTTCGGGCTGATGTTCCAGAATCGCAAGCAGTCCGTGACGGGGTGAG
>DAOKYY010000077.1:0-16809 GCA_035325905.1 Aggregatilineaceae bacterium
TGTCACTATGCTGTTGTTAAGGTGCCCAGAGAGATAAAAAACCAGCGTCTCCGCCAGCCTCTCTTGTGCGTTTTGACACGAGCGCTCAGCCTGTTCAGCCAGCCCTCTGGTCAAGTGCGGCTCATTTTAGCAGGCGCAGAGGCATGTGACAAGGGCCAAATTCGGCAAAAACCCGAAATCTGATCTTTTGCACCACGTGCGGGCACAGAGGGCGCTAGCCGCGCTGGCGAGCGTACTGCTCCAGATACGCCGCATCATGCTCGCGCAGCAGCGCCTCGGCTTTCTCCACCAGGTCGCGATTGCCGACGAAAAACGGGACGCGCTGGTGCAGCGTGCTCGGCTGGATATCCAGAATATCGCCCAGCCCATCGGATGCATAGCCGCCGGCCTGCGCCGCGATAAAAGCCAGCGGTTGCGCCTCGTAGGTCAGGCGCAGTTTGCCGGCGGGCTGCGCCTCGGTGCCGGGGTAGAGAAACACTCCGCCGCGCAGCAGGTTGCGGTGGAAATCGGCCACCAGGCTGCCGATGTACCGCTGGCCCAGCGGCGGTCGCTGCTCGTCGTCCAGCCCTTGCAGCCAGCGGACGTAGCGCCGCACACCTTCGGTCCAGGCGCGCTCGTAACCGTGATTGACGCTGTAGTACGCCGGCGGCGACGGAATGCGAATGTTCGGATGGCTCAGCAAGAACTCACCTACGCCGGGGTCGAGCGTGAAGCCGTGCACGCCCTGACCGGTGCTATAAACCAGCATCGTGCTTGAGCCATAGATCACATACGCGGCGGCCACCAGCCGGCTCCCTGGCTGGAGCACGTCGTCCAGCCCCCCGTGCCCGTCGCCATCGGACCGCTTGCGATGGATCGCAAAAATCGTGCCGATCGACGCATTGACGTCAATATTCGACGAGCCGTCGAGCGGGTCGTAGATCAGCACATAATAGCCGGGGCGATAGTGCGCCGGGATCGCCAGCAGCTCGTCGTGTTCCTCGGACGCCATCACACAGACCCGGCCGGTGTGATCGTTCATGCGGAATATCACGTCGTCGGCGTACACGTCGAGCTTCTGCTGCACTTCGCCGTGCGGGTTTTCGTCGCCGGTGCTGCCGAGGATGTTGGCGATCCCGGCGCGCGTGGTCTCATGCGCGATCAGCTTGGCCGCCAGCGCCAGGTCGTAGAGCAGGGCGGTCAGCCGGCCGGTCGCTTCGGGATGCTGCCCCTGTTGTTCAAGGATGTGGCGCTCAATTGTCATGAGCCGGAAACGAGGCACGACCATCAGCTAATGTCCTTTTCTACACCCAAATGATATGTTAAGCGAGCGGTGGTTACAGACATTGTGGCATATCCGGCGGCTCCCCGGCAAGCGCCGCTTGGCAACGCCCGCCAGTGGGGTACACTTCTGCTGCGCCGAACGCGATCACCTGCCGCCTGCCGATGCCCGATCTCTTCCGCCCGACTGCTCGCCCGATCCGGCCCCCGCTTCGCGCCCGCCTCGCGCCCTACGTGCTGGCCGCGATTGGCTGCGCGGCGTTGGTGCTCGGCCTCGGCCTGCTGACCAACACGCTCGACACGGACCGCTACTACTGGGATTTCGCGATCTATTACGATATGGCCGAGCGCGGCCTGGCCGGCAACGACGACCTGATCGCGCCGTTTGTCTACCGCTTTGCCACGCCCCTGCTTGCCAGCGGGATCGCCCGCGCGCTGCCCATCGAGCACACCCTGGCGGTCAGCGCCTCGTCCGAAGGCGGCACCTTCACCACCACGACCTATCCCGGCTTCGTCGTGATTGCTTATGGCGCGGCGATCGCGCAGCTGGTCAGCGTCTACGCCCTGGCGCGAGCTTTCGGCGTGCGCGGCTGGCGGGTGGCCGTCCCGGCGCTGGCGATCGCGCTCTCGCTGTACAACGTCAAGTTCCTGCTGTTTGACGTGGCGCGGCCCGATCATCTGGCCTATCCGCTGATGGTCATCGCCATGCTAGCCGTCTTCGAGCGGCGGATCGCGCTGGCGCTGGCGGTGTCGTGCCTGGGCCTGTTCGTGCGCGAGTTTCTGGCGATCCCGCCCGCGATTCTCGCCGCGCTGCTGGTCTGGGACTTCTGGAAGACGCGGCGCCTCTCGCGGCTGGTCTGGGCTGGGGTGGTCGTGGTGACGACTGGGGCTTTCATCCTGATCCCGCGCCTGATCATCCCGATCCGGGTCAGCGGGCAGTATCTCGATCCGCTCAACCAGTCGGGCGCGGAGCTACTCACGACGCTGGTGCAAACTCCGCTCTCGCGGCGGCGCTGGCTGAACCTGGCGTTCAACGTGGCGAGCTACACGCTGCCGATCTGGCTGCTGCTGACGCCGGGCCGGGCGCGGGCGGTGTGGCGCGGGCTGGCGGGCTGGCGGGCGATCCTGGCGCTCTACTCGGCGCTCGTGCTGGCGCTGACGCTCTACGGGGGAACGGACATCTGGCGCTTCGTGACCTTCCTGTTCATCCCGCTGGCGATCGCGCTGGCCGCGCTGCTGCGAGCCGGTGTGCCGGCGGTGGAGATCGTCTACATGCTTGGCGCGGTCGCGTACTACAACAAGATTTTCCTCGACATCCCGAACGAAATTGGGGCTTATCTCGACTTCTACGGCGGCTACGATATTCGGATCAACGAAGCGACTGTGGCGCGCCTCTTCGAGCTGGCTGTGCTTGGGGCAGGCGCCGCCCTGCTGCGCGGGTTGCTGGCGCTGGCGCGGCGACGCTTAGCCCGGCCTGTCGCGTCAACGACCTTGCGCTAGCGCTCTCGCGCGCAATAAAACGAGCGGCCGGGTGTGACCGGGCCGCTCGCCACGGGTGTCGCGAAAACGCGATCAGGAACCGAGAACGCCGCTACTGCACGAGCAGCAGGTCGCCCAGCAGTTGGTTCGTGGTCGGCTCTTCGGGGATGCGCTCCAGCCAGTTGTCGCTGCGCTCGATCTCGGCGGCGGCCTTGCGATCGGCCAGCCAGTCGCTAAAGAGCTGGCTCCGGCGCTGGCTGAGCTGCGAATCGGTCAGGGCGCGGACTTCGCGTCCCAGCACCTGGATGATGTGGTACCCATACTCGGTTTCGATCGGGCCGACGATGGCGCCCAGGTCCGCCGTCTTTACGGCATCAGCGAACGCGGGCACGAAGCCATCCGGGCTTTGCCAATCCAGCTCGCCGCCGTTCTGCGCGCTGGACGTGTCGTCCGAGATTGAAGCCGCCAGGTCCGCGAACGGCTCGCCGTCCTGAAGCGCGCTCAGCGCAGTGTTGGCTTTTTCGAGCGCCGCCGCTTTCTGCTCCTCGGTCGCGGGCATCGCCGCCTGGCCCACGCTGGCCGGGTCGAAGGCGATCAGGATATGGCGGGCGTGCACCTGAAGCTCCTCAGCCGGCGCTTCGGAGCCGATCGCGTCGAGCAGGGCGGCCTGAAGCGCGTCGAAGTAGAACACGTCGCGCACTGTGTCACGATCCACGTCCGCGCCTTTTTGCGCGTCCTCGAAGAAGACCTTCGCGGCCTGATCCAGCGTCGCCTGAATCTGCGCGGCGGGCAGCGTGGCGGTTGCAGCCGGCTCGGTCGTTGGCGTCGCGTCGTCGGCGGCTGCTTCTTCGGTCGCCTGTTCGGTCGCTGCTTCCGTCGCCTCGGCGGCGGCTTCGCCCTCGGCGGGCGTGGCCGACGGCGAGGCGGTCGCGGTTGCCGGAACGGCGCTCGGCGTAGGGGAAACGAGCGGCGTTGGCGTCACGGTGGGCGCCGTGGTGGGCGTCGCGGTTGGCGCGCCGGGCACGGTCAGCCCCCGGCTCTGCGCCATGAACTCGTCCACGCGCTTGTCGACGGCGGCCTCGTCGATCGTGATGCCGCGCGCCTCGGCCTCTTCCTTGAGGAGAATTTCTTCCTCCATCTGGTCGAGCACCTGGCTGCCGATCGAGATCGGGTTGGTGAGCTGCGACGCGTACTGCGACACGGTGTTCGGATCGCCGGTCAGCTCGTAGAGTTGGCGGATTTGCTGTCCGGTTTGCCAGCGCAGGAAGCGCACGCGGCTCTGAAAGTCTGCGGTCGTGATTTCCTGGCCGTTGACGGTCGAAACCGGCTGGCCGGGGCGGATCAGGTTCTCGTATACGAGCGCCACTGCCAGGATCACCACGCTGATGGCGATCAGCACGCCGATGGTGATCAGCGCGCGGCGCTGCCACATATGCTCGCGCTGCGCGCGCGACAGGTATTCGCGGCGGCGCTGAAGGTCCTCTTCAGTCACCCGGCGGGTACGGGGGCCGCCGGTAGTGCTTCTTTTAGCCATAAATCAATTATCTCCTCCGCAGGATGATCACCGAAAAAGGGGGCCGGCTTGGGTGCAGCGCGTCCCCCTCAGGTGTTCCGTCAGCCCGACCGCGCATCTGCCGGCTGGTGTGAAACGGTGCCGGATGCCATGCCCGAGTCCGTTAAGCCGCCGTCGTTAGCTGCGCGAATGGTCGGTGTAGGGCAGCAGCGCCAGATAGCGCGCGCGCTTGATCTCGCGGGCGAGCTGCCGCTGGTGCTTGGATGTCAGCCCGGTCTGACGGCGCGGGCGGATTTTGCCGCGATCGGTGATGAAGCGGCGCAGCGCCTCGACATCCTTGTAGTTGATGACCAGGTTATTGCTGTGGAAGTAGTCTTCCTTGCGGCGCATCGAGCGGCGGCGGCCCCCGCCGCGACGCCCGCCACGATCGTCGCGATCGTCGCCCTCGTCCTGCTCTTCGAAGTCGTCGTTGCGACGGCGCGGCTCTTCGCTGCGGCGCCGCGCGTCATCATCACGCCGACGGCGCGGGAAATCGTTATCGCTCACCGGAATATCCTCCTGAATCGGTCTTCCTCTGAGGCTGCACCGGCATAGCGCCGGGCGCAGCGTCTTGATGCGTGTTTGGTGCGATCGCGCCCTGCGATCGCGTGCCCCTGACTCTCGCTATGAACGGTCGCCTAGAACGGGTAGTCGTCGTCCGAAAACGCGTCGGCGTCGATCTCGCCCGCGCCCGCCCGGCGCTCGCCAAGCAGGATCATCTCGTTGGCGACCAGCTCGGTCCGGTAGTGGCGCGTGCCGTTCTCGTCTTCCCAGCCGCGCGTTTGCAGCCGCCCCTCGACGTAGACCTGCTGGCCTTTCGTCAGGTGAGACTTGCAGATCTCGGCCAGGTTGCCCCAGGCCACCACGTTAAACCACTCGGTCTCTTCGCGGCGCTCGCCTTCCGACGAGGTCCAGGTGCGGCTGGTGGCGACGCTGAAGCTGGCGACAGGCCGTCCGCTGGGGGTGTACCGCAGCTCCGGGTCACGGCCGAGATGTCCGATAATCATGACCTTGTTCAATCCACGGCCCATGCTGATCCAGCTCCTCGCTTCAAGCCCTCGCGCGCGGGGGTGCGGTTACTCTTCGTCTAGCCGGATCACCAGGTGGCGAATCACGTTGTCGCTGAGACGCAGGTTGTTCTCCAGCTCGTTCAGCCGGTTCGGCGCGAAGTCCATGTAGACAAAGACGTAATAGCCCTCGCGGTATTCGTCGATCGGGTAGGCGAGGCGACGGCGGCCCCAATAATCAACTTTCGTGACGGCGCCGTTCAGCCCTTCGATCCAGCCGCGGACGGTGTCGATCACGCCCTGCGTCTCGGTCTCCGGGACGTTGCTAGGAATGATAAAGCCCAATTCGTAGGGACGATTCATGGATAGTTTGGTCTCCTTTCCATGGGTTTGCACGCCGCGCGGTCTTGGGCAGCCCGCCGGCGGGCGGAAAGGCACCCGACTGATGGGTGGGGTGCTAAGCGGAGCGTATCGTACCGCAGGCGGGGCGGTTTGGCAAGGCCGGATCGCAGCGATCCGGGGGAATGGTGAGGGATCGGAGCAGGGCGGCAGCATTATGCTACCGCCCTGCGGCTATGTGTGGGGCGTGCGCGCCTTACGACGCCGCGGCGGGCGCGATCTCGAAGGTCACGGTGACTTGCATGCTGACCGAGAGCTGGCCTTCGCTGATGACCGGACCAGCGCCGCCGAAGCCCGCTTCCATGATGCGCGGGCTGATGCCGGTGTCAGCGCCTTCGCGGATGCTGATCGGGTCGCCGACTTCCAGCCCGAACGCTCCGGCCAGCGCCTCAGCGCGCGCCCGCGCGTCCTCGACGGCCAGGGTGCGCGCCTCGGCTTCGAGCGCCGCCGCGTCGTCCAGGCCGAAGGTCAGGCCGTAGACGTTGTTCGCACCGGCGTCCAGCGCCGCCTGAAGCACGGCGCTGATCTGATCCAGATCGCGCACTTTGACCTCGACCATGTTGTTAACCACGTAGCGCATTGGCGGCTGGGCGCCCTCCGCGCCAAGCGGCTGTGGCATACCCGATTCCTGGTAGATGCTGAAATTGGTCGTGCGGATGTCCTCACGCGCGATCCCCTGCTCGACCAGCGCCGCGATCACGGCTTCCATCGTGGCATTCGCGTTGGCGACAGCCGTGCCTAGATCGGTTTCGAACAACTGCACGCCCAACTGCACCAGCGCGACATCGGGCGCGCCGCTGGCGCTGCCGAAGCCGGTCACTTGAATCGTGCGCGGGGAATCGGCCGGCTCCTGCGCGCGAGCCGGTGAGGCCGCGCCCCCAGCGACCAGCGCCAGGGCCAGGGCGGCCAGCAGGGCAGCCGCCATCCACTGGTGTTTGCGAGAAGTCACACTTATGAGCGCCTGTAGCATTGGAAGACTCCCTTTCTCCATTGACGGTACGGTCGAGTCTGGCGGCGTGCGGCGGATCAGCGCGCCCGCCATCTAGGATTATGACGTAATGTGTGGCATAATGGTTCCCCTTGTGCCTCAATCCGCCGAGTCGATAGGACAAATATCCCAATGCCCCGCCTTGCCATCCTCGCCGACGTTCACGGCAACCTGCCCGCGCTCGAAGCGGTCCAGGCCGATCTCGCGCGCCTCGCGCCGGATGCGGTGATCGTCGCTGGGGACGTGATCAATCGCGGGCCGCAGAGCGCCGAGTGCTTGCAGGCGGTGCGCGCGACCGGCTGGACGGTGTTGTTTGGCAACCATGAGGACTATATCCTCAAGCTGGCGGATGGCTCGTTGCCGGCGCCGGATGACGACGAAGACTGGTGGCTGCCGGCCAGGCGCGTCGCGGACGAGCTGAGCGCCGAGGAGCTGGCCTATCTCGCCGCGCTGCCGCGCCAGCACGTCGTCGCGCTGCCCGGCCTGCCCGCGATCCGCGTGCTGCACGGCAGCCTGCGCGCGCTCAACGACGGGATCGGCTTCTGGATGACCGACGCCGACCTGCGGGACGCGGTCGGCGCGGCGCCGGAGACGATCGTGGTTGGCGCGCACACGCATCGCCCGTACAGCCGCTATATCGACGGCCACTGGGCGCTCAACTGCGGCGCGGTCGGCTTTCCGTTCAACGGCGACCCGGCGGCGCAGTATCTCGTGCTGGAGTCCGAGAACGGCGCGTGGGCGGCGGATTTCCGCGCCATGCCGTACGATCGGACGCCGGTCTTCGCGGCGTGGGAGCGCACCGGCATTCTACGGCGCAGCGTGATCGCGCGCGTCTTCCGCCTGGAGATCGAGACCGCCTCGCCGCACCTGAACCGTTACGACCGCTTCTGCGAAGAACGCGGGCTTCCGCCGGGCGACCCGGCCAGCTTCGAGCATTACCTCGCGCAGAGCGCGCGCTCCGCGCCGCGACAGGCTCCCGGCCACCAGCCGCCCGCGCATCCCGCCGCCGATCAGCGTTGATGTGCCGCTGAGCGATCGCCGAGCCATGCCCCGCCTCAAGCTGCAACGCTTTCGCGCCACAGAGCCGCGCCCGGAAGCGCTGGCGCGCTACGTGCGCGTCTACGCCAGCGAAGACCTGTACCATCGGGGCGACACGCTCCCGCCGCTGACCGCGCGCGCGCTGTTTGGCCGCGACGCGCCGCTCACGCTCGATCTCGGCAGCGGGCGCGGCGAGTTCCTGGTCGAGCAGGCGGGCGCGCACCCCGACCGGCTGTTCGTGGGAATCGAGATTCACTGGAAATCGGTGTGGGACGCGGTCAACCGCGCTGAGACCGCCGGGCTGGATAATGTGCGCTTTGTGCGGGCGGACCTGCGGCGCATTCTCGTCAAGGTGCCGGATCGCTCGGTCGCCGAGGCATGGGTGCTCTTCCCGCCGCCGACGCTCGAAAAGAAGCGGCTGCGTAAGGATATTCTGCCCGAGCGGAATATCGCGCACCTGGGGCGGATATTAGCGGACGGCGCGCGGCTGCGCTTCGTGACCGATCAGCCGGAGTACTTCGCCTGGAAGGTCGAGCTGATCCGCGCCAGCGGGGCGTTCGAGGATGCCGTGCTCTCACGCGAGTTCGAGGGCGGTCTGACTCGCTTCCAGCAGTTCTGGGAAGAGCGCAGCATCGCCTCGCTACGCTACGAGGCCCTGCGCCTGCCGCGCCCGGACGGGGACGCTTCGTCGCCTGCGTAGCTCTCCGGCTCAGCCGCTAGCCGTGCCGCCGCGACCATCAGCCCCAGAATGCTCCATTCAGCGGTCATCGTCGCGTGGAACTGATCGATCTTGAAGTAGAAGTGGTCGAAGAACCCGCCCGCCAGCACGCCGACCAGCGCCGCCGCCAGCCCCAGCCACACGTCCGGCAGGTCAGGATGCGCGCGAATGCGCGCGTACCGTTGCGCGCTGTAGCCGAAGGCGCTGGCGAACACCAGCAAGTAGCCCGCCAGCCCGGCGATCCCGGCGCTTGACGCAATCGTGAGATACGTGCTCGCCACACCCAGGTACTGGTCGATCTGCGGCGTGCCGGAGAAGCCGACGCCGATCAGCGGGTAGCGCGCGATCAGGTTCAGCGCGTCCTGATATTCTCCGAAGCGCATCTGCGTCTCGACATCCTCGCCCCGGATGCCCGCCTCAAACTTCTCGACATACCGCTGCGTGAAGGGCATGAACAGCATCAGCACGCCGGCCAGCGCCATCACCGCCAGCAGCTTGCGATAGCGCAGCGCCGCGATGAACACGAACGCCATCCCCAGCGCCAGCACCGACCCGCGCGAATCCGTCAGGAACAGCGCCAGCCCGACGATGCCCAGCAGCGCGATCGCGGCGCGGCGGTCGAGAACGGGGCGACGCGCGAAGACCTGCGGCGCGGCCAGCGCGCCGATCATCACCAGGAAGCCGCCGAACGCGTTGGGATCGACCCACGTGCCGATCGCGCGCTCGTTGAGCAGCTCCGCCGAGGTCTCGCGGTAGCGGATCACGCCGCCGACCGGGTAGCCGAGCCGCCCCAGCCGGTTGAGGATGGCTTCGGCGGTCAGGTCTGGCAGCAGCCAGAGCGCGATCCCGACCAGCGCCGCCAGCCCGCCAAGCAGAATCAGCACGGCAACGGCGCGGCGCAGCGCGCCCGCGTCGCGCATCACGTCGATCAGCACCGGGATTAGCAGCAGGCTGAGCACCATTTCAAGCACGTTGCGCAGCACGCGGGCCGTCAGCGGGGCGTGGCGCAGGCCCATGAGGAAGGCGAACAGCATGATCCCGACGAAGGCCAGCACGACCGGGGTCAGCGGTGTGCTACGCAAGAGGCGGCGCTGCCCAGACATCCACTGCAAGGCGTACACCAGCAGAAACGCGCCGAGCGCGCCATCCAGCAGGGTCGGCGTCAGGCCGACGCTGAACGGGAAGTTGGCGAAGGGCAGCAGCGCGATCACGGCGAACATGGCGTACAGCGCGGCGTGCAGGCTGCTCAGCACATACAGCCCGGCGGCCAGGCCGACCAGCGCGCCGAACGCCATCACCGGCCCGGCCACCACGATCAGCAGCCCGAACAGCGCGCCCAGCGCGCCGATCGCCGCGCCGGTAAGCAGCGCCAATGCCCGGCGGTCAGGAGAGGTGAACACGGCGTGATGCATACCTGATACCCTTATCCTCGTCGCGCTCGTCGTGCCCGCCGCGCTACGCCAACGCCGCCGACCAGCAGCGCCAGCGTCGCGACGCTGAGCAGCGCGCCCACAGTGAATGTCGCCGGGCGATAGGTCAGCGTGACGGTGTGCGTCCCGGCGTCTGGCAGGGCGACCGCGCTCAGCCCGCCGTAGGCGCGCAGCATTGGCGCGCGCTCCCCGTCGATGGCTGCCTGCCAGCCGGGGTAGGCGGGCAGGGCGAGCGTCAGGATCGCGGGCGCGGGCGTTTCTACGTCGATGACGATGTGCTCCGGCGCGAACCTCGTCACGGTCGCAACGCCAAATGTGGCGGGCGGATCGGCGGGCAAGTCGCTCCCGGTAGCGTGCGCCAGCAGCGCGGTCGAGCGGATGAATTCCAGGCTCGTCGCCGGATCGGCCAGCCGCGCGTAGATTGCGTCCTCGTCCGGCACGACCTCGGCGCGGTAGACAAGCTGCGCGAACGGGCGCGGGTCCGCCAGCCGGTGGATGTTGAACGGGCCAAGCGCGTCCTGCGCGACGCCAACAATCGCGCTCGGCGCCATGAGCTGCTCCCAGTCGGTCAGCACGGTCTGGACCGCCAGCAACTCCCAGGCGCGGTCGTCGGGCAGGGCCAGCACGCGCTCGACGCCTTCCAGGCGCAGCGGGCTGATGGTGCGAATGTCCGGCACGTGATAGAGCGTGCCGTAATTTTCGAAGACGCCGCGCAATCCGTCCACGCGCGCGCCCGGCGCGAGATCGGCGCGGATGCCGGCCAGATACGCCGGTTTCGCCAGCCGGTCGCTGGCGCGGACCGGCTCGTAATTCGGGCCGCCGCGCGTCACGCTGAACAGGTCCACCCAGACCAACGCGACCAGCAGCAGCGCCCACGCGCCGCGCAGCCGCCCGGCCAGCAGGCGTGGCAGCAGCAGTGCGCTGAGGGCCGCGACTGCGGTCGCGAAGACCGCCGCATTACCCGCCGTTTCATAGCGCGCGCGGTCCATCCCCATCCACAGCGTGAGCCACAGCCCCGCCGCGATCGCGGTGAAGGCGCTCAGCGTCCACAGCGTCCGCGCCAGGCGGCGCGCCGCGCGCGGATCGGCGGGCAGCGCGATCAGGGACGCCGCGCCCAGCCCGGCCAGGACGGCGGCGCATTGCGCGACGAGGTAGGCGGCGCGCTCCTGCCCGCGAAACCAGCTGACGCCGGGGCCGAGCAGGTACAGCGCGTCGAAGATCGCCGTGCCCGCGCCGAAGCTCCACACCAGCGCCGCCAGCCCTGCCAGCGCGAAAAAGGCGCTGTGCGCCGCGCGCCGCCAGATCGCGACGCCTGCCAGCGCCAGCCCCGCGATCCCGACGTACAGCGGCGACCATTGCGACACCACGCCAGGAAACAGAACCTGAAGCAGGTCGCGCGGCGGGAAGCCGTGCGCCTTCTCGGCGTAAGGCAGGGCGCTGCGCGAGGTGTGGCGCAGGTATTCCAGCCCTGGCAGTAGCTGGACCGCCGCCAGCCCGCCTGCCACGACGCCGATCAGCGCGGCGGACAGGATAAATTGCGGCAGCCACGCGCGCCAGCGTCGCGCACCGGCCAGCCACAGCCGGTAGCCGAGAAACGCCAGCGACAGGTACAGCGCAAACAGCGCGGTCTGCGGGTGCCCGGCCAGCAGCGCAAGGCCGAGCGCGACCCCGGCCAGCGCCAGGCACAGCGCGCCGGGGCGCGGGCCGCGCGTCGCCTCGAAGATCGCCAGCAGCGCCAGCGGCAGCCAGACTCCCGCTTCCAGCACGGCCAGTTGCAGCGGCGGATAGCCTGCCAGATAGCCGCCATACGCGTAGGTCAGCGCCGCGACCAGCCCGCCTATCATCGACGCCCGCCGGGGCGCGCCGCTGGCGGCGGTCAGGCGGCGCACGAAGGCATACATCAGCAGCGAGGCGAGCAGGACGTGCAGCGCCATCTCGGTTTGCAGCGCGGCGTATAGCTCGCCGGGCGCGGTGCGATCCAGCGCGTTGACCAGCGCGACGGTCAGCAGCCGGGGCGGGTAGAACACCGCCGACTGCGTGTCCGCCAGAAAGGGATGTCCCGCGTAGTTGTACGGGTTCCACAGCGGGACTTCGCCCGCGCCCAGCCGCTCGACCTGGTAGCTGAAGAACGCGACGAACTGGCCGGAGAAATCACCCTCGCGCAATGACAGCACGTCGGCGTCGCTCGGCGTGAACAGCCGCCAGAAATACAGCGCCCACAGCGCGATCAGCGCCAGCCCTGCCAGCGCGTCCGGCAGCCAGCGCGGGCGCGAGGTGTCCGGGTGAGCGGTCATGGCCCCTCGACGGTCACGGTCTGCGGCAGGATTACCGCACCGGGGAGCGTAGCGCGTTCGGTCTCAACCGGCAACCGCGTGAAATCGGCCCGGCGATAGAAGCCCACGGCGAGCGCGTACTCGCCGGGCGGCAGATCGGCCGGCAGCGCGACGGCGTGCGGATCGACAAACGTGTGCCCCACGATCCAGGCCGAAGTCGGCCAGCGCCCGCCGAGCGGCTCGTCGTCGCCCTGGGCCAGCGGTTGATCGGGCCGCGCCGGGTCGATCAGGTGCACCAGCGCGGTGAAGTCTTCGCCGATGGGCGACAGGGCTTCCCACTCCAAATCGACCGCCAGCGTGTCGCTTGCCCGCGTGCGGACCGGCTCGA
Organism: Aggregatilineaceae bacterium; assembly: GCA_035325905.1. Classification (GTDB taxonomy): domain Bacteria; phylum Chloroflexota; class Anaerolineae; order Aggregatilineales; family Aggregatilineaceae; genus DYGX01. Next base: position 12,533 of record DAOKYY010000077.1, read on the forward strand.
CCCGCGCCGCGTTGAGCCGCATCACGCCGCCGAAGACCGCGCCGGCCCGCTCCCCGCCGCGCAATCGCTCGCCTTTTCCGGCGACGCGGCCGGCGCGGACGATGACCGGATCGCGCGCTTCTCCCGCGCGTGTTTCCGGCGAAAACTCCTCGCCGGAGCCGAAGCGCCGCCAGCCGATCTTGATCGCGGGCCGGACCGGCGTTGCGGCGTCCCCGGCAATCGCGATCCGGTAACGGTCGGCGTAAATCCGGTCGAGCGCCCAGGTCGTGGTGCGCAACAGCCCGCGCCCCGGGTAGCTGTCCACTTTACCGATCTCCTGCAAGGCGCCCGCCGCGCCCGGTTCCGGCAGCCCGTAGACCTGCGCGTAGAAGCTCATATCCTCGGCGGTGTGCGCGGCCGGGCGCCAGTAGAGCGTCACGTCGAGCGCCTCGCCCGGCGCGACCGGGGCTTCGTCCACACGCACGCCGAGTAGCTCGATCGGGCCGAAACGCGCCTCGACCGGCACGCTATCGGCGGGAAGCTCCGCGACGGTGAACGGCGGGATGTACGCGGGACGGATCACGGCGAAGGGCAAGGCGATCGCGGCGGCAACCAGCGGCGCAACGGCGAGCGGCGTCCACCGCTCCCAGCGGCGCGGCAGCCAGCTTCCCAGCCCCAGCGCGGCCAGCGTCACGATCCCGCCCAGCGCCGGGAACATCAGCCGTCCCTGAGTCGCGGGCGTGCGGCGCGTCCAGTTGACCAGCGCGGCGAAGACGATCAGCGCGTGCAGCGCCAGCAACAAAAGCGGCAGCCAGTCGCGTGCAGCGCGCCGCTCGCGGACTGCGCGCGCCGTGTTGATCAGCAGCCCGGCCAGCGCGATCAGGCTCAGCAGATCGCCGTACCAGAACAGGGCGTCGGGCGCGCTGAGGTTGAGCGTCCCGAACACGCCCCAGGTCGAGCGCCGGAACCCCTCGAACTCACCCGCCAGCTCGTTCCACGTTGGCGCGTGCGGGCGCGGACCGATAATCTCGATCATGCGGCTCAGCCCGAACAGATCGCCGTAGAGCGCCGCGTTGCGCGCGTACCACCAGCCCGCGATCAGCGCCCAGGCGACGAGCACGATCAGCAACGCCCGCGCCCAGTTTGTCCAGGGGCGGCGCTCGCGGCGCAGCACGAGCGCGACCACAATCGCGGCCACCGGGTAGAGCGCCAGCCCGCTCAATTTCGACAGGGACGCCAGCGCCAGCAGCGCGGCCAGCGCGACGATCCGGCGCGTGGTCAGCCCGGCGCGCCAGATGTGCAGCGCCAGGGCCAGCGCCAGCGCGCTGAGCAGGTTGACCAAATTGTCGTTGTTGGCCGAGGCCGAGATGAACAGGAACATCGGGTTGAAGGCGGCCAACAGCAGCGCGGTCACGTGCAGCGCCGGGCGGCCCGGCAGCGCTTGCCGCACAATAGCGTAGATCGCGGCCAGCGTGCCCAGGCTGAGCGCGATGCTGAAAAAGCGCACGAGGTGGACCGCCAGCGCGGTCCCGCGCCAGGGGAAGGCTTCGGCGTCCCAATCGTGCAGCACGGTCACGTGGTTGTCGGTCGCCGCGCCGATCCCGATCTTCGCGTGCGGATTGCGCTCCAGCCGCGCAGCCAGATCGCCCCGGTCAACCGGCAGGACGAGCGCCGCGCTTAGCAGGTAATAGAGCGGCGGCTGGCTGCCTTCCTGCTCCCAGGGGCCGATATGATCGGGGTCCTGCACCGGCAGGCGGCCGGTGCGCGCGATATGATCGATCAGCGGAAAATGGTAGACCTCGTCCGGCGGCTCGAAGATCGGCGTCACGGCGCTGTAGACCGTCGCCAGCGCGGCGTAAGCGGCCAGCAGCGCGATCAGCCAGCGCGGGACGCGACGCGCGCTCATTCGACCTGGATCCAGCTCAGCCACACGAAATCCTCCGACTGCGCGCCCGCTTCTCCGCGCACGCGCAGTGGCTCGCCCGGCGCGCCGTCGGGATAGACGCGCACCATCAGGCGATAGCGGCCCGGCGCGGCGTCCGGGAAGACGGCCAGCGCGCGCGTCTCGACGACGGTCTCGCCGGGCGTCCAGGCGCTGGTCGGCGGCTGCGGCAGCGCGTCAAGCTGCGCCGCTTTCGTCAGCGTGACCGGGTCGATCACCTGGACCGAGATCGCATATTCTTCGCTCAGATCGCCGGTTGTCTGCCAGTACAGCGTGACGGTCGCCGTCTCGCCGGGCCGGAGCGTGCGGTCGTCCACCATATAGCCGAGCAGCGTCAGCCGCCCGGCGAAATTGGCCCCGACCGGGTTCGGCACCTGGCCCTCTGGCGGGACGAGATCGACCTGCCCCAGCAGGACGCGGTTGTGCGCGGCGTCGGCTCCGTCGCCGGTCGGGATCATGCGGTCGCCGGTCGGCAGGTGGTACAACCCCAGGGTCACGTCGAGCGTCTGCGGGGTGTAGACCCCCTCTGGCACGCGCACCGCGATCGGGTTGTTCCAGGCATCGTCGCGCGTGATCTCAGAGGTCGCCAGCAGCCCGCCGCCGGGGTACACGTCGCGCTGCGCCTCGATGATCCCGTCCGCGCTGACCAGGTGAACGAACAGGCTCCAGTCGCGGGTCAGTTCTCCGGTGACGGTGAAGGTTGGCGTGAATTTGACGTACTCGCCCGGCCGGACCTCGCCGCCGATTGGCTGCGCCGCCATGCACAGCGCCGGGCGCGCCTCGCCCGGCTCGGCCCAGCACACCGCGCGGCGTCCGGGGAATTCGTGCGTCGCGCCGGAGAAGCGCGCCATCCGGTCAAGCGAGTAGGCCGGGTGAATGGCAAAGATCGGCGCGTAGATCGCGATTGCCACGAACGCGCCCACCGCGATACTGAGCAGGGCGCGCTGCGCGGCGCGGCGGCGCGTCCACCCGGCCAGCCCGACCGCCAGCCACACGCTCAGGGCGGCGATCGCGCTGAACCACAGCCGCCCCTGCGAGGCCCAGGTCTGCCGGGTCCAGCTCAACAGCGAGAGGAAGATGATCACCGGCCAGACCACGGCGAAGACCCTCGCCCACAGCAGCGGCGCGCTCGTCGTCCGCTCGCCGCGTCGAACCGCCCAGCGCGCAAGCGCGACGATCAGCCCGATGACGCCGATCGCCGCGAGCGCGTTGAACGCGGTGTACGCCCAGCCGGGCAGCGGGACGTTGACGCCGCCGAAGAAGCCCCAGAACGCCATCATGAACGTCTCGCGCTCGGTCCAGAGCTGGCGCAGGTCCGCCGGAACCTGCCGCCGCCCGACCATGTCGAGGAAGACGTTGATGCCGGTCGCGTCGCCGTACAGCCGGAAGTTGCGCCAATACCACCACCCGGCCAGCGCGATCGTCAGCCCGCCGGAGATCGCGCCGCCGATCAGGAGCGGACGCCATGATCGCTCCCGCCGCGCCACGATCGCCAGCGCCAGCGCGATCAGCGGTAGCATGAAGCCGATCTGGAACTTGGCGAGCATCCCCGCGCCCGCCGCGACGCCGAGCGCCACGTAGAAGCGCAGCGGCGGCTGGCCGCGCCACGTCGCCAGCCGCGCGACCAGCACCAGCAGCAGGCTCGCGAGCAGCGTCGAAAGGTTGTCGTTGTTGATCACGCCGCTGATGAATAGGAACATCGGGTTGAAGGCGGTGAAGGCGGCTGCCGCGAGCGCGATTGCAGGCCGAGCGGGGAACAGCAAGCGCCCCAGCCAGAAGGTGAGCGCGACCGTCCCGAAGCCCATCAGCACCGAGAGAAAACGCACGAGGTGCATCGCCAGCGCCGCGCCGGACCACGGAAACGCCTCGCGCTCGGCGCTGTGCACGATCATATTGGCGTTACCGTCCGGCACGACGACGCCAATATCCGCGTGCGGGTTGAGGCGGCGCAGTTCCGGCAGGTCGGACGTATCGATCCAGAAGGTCGCCGCCGCGCCGAGATAGTAGTAGAGCGGCGGCTGGCCGCCTTCCTGCCGCCAGGGGCCGGGGTTCGCCGGGTCCTGCACCGGCAGGCTGAAGGCGTTTTCGGCGACGTACCGGACCATCGGGTAGTGCCACAGCTCGTCGGACGCCTCGAACAGCGGCGTGACGACGCTATACGCCACCGCCAGCGCGAGATAGCCAACCAGGATGGCGGCCAAAATCACGCGCTGACCGGGAGATAATGCCGTTGCGCTGCGCTCCATTGATCCTTAAGTTGTCCTGCGGGCGGCGGCGAATGGATCGCGATCCAGGCGGGGAGTGTACCGGATGTGCCGGGCGCCTGCCAGGGCGCGCGTCCTGCGCGTGCCTGACG
>DAOKYY010000077.1:16909-18716 GCA_035325905.1 Aggregatilineaceae bacterium
GCGGCGCGTATCCCCCAAGAGATTACGAGAAGTGACGCCATGCACGCGATGATCACGATCGATCACCCCTGGCGGCAGAGCTACAACTTCGCGCTGTTAGAGGCGGCGCGGCGCGGGTTGGAAGCGGCAGGTTGCACGGTTGATGTGCTCGACCTCAACCGCGACGGCTTCAACCCGGTCATGACCGTCGAAGAGCTGGCGGTCTACACGCGCGGCGGCTCTCTCGATCCGAAGGTGCGCGAGTACCAGGAGCGCATCATGCGCAGCGACCACCTGATCTACATCTTCCCGGTGTGGTGGGAGGTGATGCCGGCGCTGCTCAAGGGCTTTTTCGACAAGGTATTTCTGCCGGAATGGGCTTTCCGCGAGGCGGATGCCGCCCCGATGCTCTCGCACATCCGCACCGGGACCGCGATCACCACGATGGGCGCGCCGCGCCCGATCTACACCTCGGTTGAGCGCGTGCTATGCAAGGGCATCCTGGAATTCTGCGGCGTGCAGCGGACCCGCTGGATCAATTTCTGCGAGGTCTCGCTGGTGTCGCCGGAGCAGCGCCGGGCCTGGCTGGATGAGGTCGAGGCGGTCGCGCGGTCTCTGGTGTGATACTCGGTCAGCCCGCCTGGTCGATCAGGTCCTGATAAAACGCGGCGGTGCGCGCGGCGATGGTCTCCCACGAGAAATCGGCGGCCAGCCGGGCGGCGTTGCGGCCCATCTCCGCGCACAACTCCGGGTTCTGCGCCAGGTCCTCGATCGCGAGCGCCAGCGCGGTCGGAGACTCCGCCGCGATCATGCGCACGTGCTTGTTGCCGACCAGCTCCGGCGTATCGACATCGGGATGCGTCGTGATGATCGCGCAGCCGTGCGCCAGCGCCGCCATCAGGCTCCCGCGCCGGAAGCTCACGCCGTCGCGATAAGGCAGCGCGACCACGTCCGCCGCCATCAGGTGCCCGCTCACCGCCCGGTCGTCAACGAAGCCGGTCCACTTGATGTGATCGAGCAGGTCCAGCTTGCCGATCAGCTCATCGATCTCGTCCGCGTACACAAAATTCGCCGGATCGCTCGTCCCGGTGCGCCCGCCGATCATCAGCAGCTTCGCCGGCAGGCCGCCATTGCGCGCGATCCGCACCGCTTGTAGCAGCGTGTCGACCCCCTTGCTGGCGTTGAGGAAGCCGAAATAGCCGACGACGACGTCTTCCGGGCGGAAGCCAAGCGCCGAGCGCCACACCGCGCGGTTGTAGTCCGGCGGCGGATTGGGCGCGATGTTCGACCCGATCGGGATGTGGCGCAGGCTGGCGAGGGACTTTTCAGTCGCCAGGCGTTCGCGGTCGCCCCGGTTGGTGACGATCACGCCGTCGCTGCTGCGCGCCAGCGTCAGCACGGCCTGGTAGCGCAGCGGGCCAGCTTTCGGAAACAGGTACGGCACCAGCAGATCGTGAAAGGTCGTGACCACGCGCACGCCGTCCAGCCGGACGGGCAGAATGTGGATGAACGCGGCCATGTTGTAGGCGGCGGCCTGGTACTGGATATTGACCAGGTCCAGCCGCTGCGCGGACGCCCAGCGGCGGATGCGTCCCAGGGTGCCCCAGCCCCACGAGTGCGCGTCTGCCGTTACGTGGACGGGGCTGCCGGGCGGTTGCGCGGCGGCGCGGTGATCGGTGAAGACGAACAACTCGTGCCCAAGCGCGACGAGCGCCTCGGATAATTCCTGGGTGAAGGCGCCGACGCCGCCTTGCATCGGGGGATATTCGCCGGTGATCTGACCAATGCGCATGAGCAGTATTGTCCTGAATGGCTGGCGGTTGGCAAA
>DAOKYY010000078.1:0-18709 GCA_035325905.1 Aggregatilineaceae bacterium
ACTCGGTGATTGTCGGGGGGACGACCGGCGAGTTCATCTCGATGACGTACGACGAGCGGCTGAGCCTCTTTCGGACCGTGAAAGAGGCTGTGAACGGCCGTGTGCCTGTGGTTGCCGGGACGGGCGCGGCGTACACCCAGCACGCGATCAGGCTGACAAAAGAAGCCGAGAAGCTGGGGTTTGACGTCGCCATGGTCGTAGCGCCCTACTACCTCAAGCCAACGCAAGAGGGTGTCTACCGGCATTTCAAGGCCGTTGCCGAGTCCACCAACCTTCCCATCTTGCTCTACAACATCCCGCTGTTCACCGGCACGAATATCGATCCTGAGACGCTGATTGCGCTCAGCCAGATCGATAACATCCTCGGCGTCAAAGAGGAAGCTGGCATCAATCCGCTGCAGTCATCGGATTATTACCTCGGCACACCCGACCGGTTCAAAGTCTTTTCCGGCGACGACATGATGGTCCTTCAAACGCTGTCCCAGGGGGGTGTCGGCGTGGTCAGCGGCGGATCGCAGGTCATTGGCGACCGCATGAAGAAGATGATCGACCTGTTCTTGAAAGGAGACGCTATCGAATCGACGAGAATCAGCCTGGAGTTGTATCCCTTCTTCAAGTCGCTTAACCAGAATGGCCGCGTCAATCCGATCCCGATTCTGCGGGCGGCAATCGGCATGACCTGGAGAGAGGTCGGTGATCCGCGGCTGCCTCTAGTGCCTGCCACCGACGAAGAGCGCAATCATGTTCGCAGTGTGCTAGAGCAAATGCACGTTTCCCTCGCGGAGACGCCCGTTTAAGGCCCCAGGGAACCAACGAAAAAATATTCAGCAGGAGGCAAGGATGAAACCAAGACTGGCCGTTTTCCTCAGTGTCATGATGCTCCTGGCCGTTATGTTCAGTTCGGTCGGGGTCTCTCCAAGCTTGGCGCAGGAAGGTGAGTTTGACTGGCGCCGCTATGAAGGCACGACGCTTCGGGTTCTGTGGCCCAACACCGCGTGGACCGATTTTATTCTTGAAGAACTGCCCGCTTTCGAGGAACTGACAGGCATCAACGTCAACATGGAGACCTTCGTCGAAGATCAGCTTCGGCAGAAACTCACCGTCGAGCTGATTGCTGGCAGCGATGACATCGACATCTTCGGCTCGATGACTATTCAGGAAGGCTTCAAGTATCACCAGGCGGGCTGGTACACCACGCTCGACGACCTGATCAACGATCCCACGCTCACCAACCCGGACTTCGACTTCGAAGACTTCTCCGATGGCGCGATTTCGCTGGCGACGGTCAACGGCGATCTGATCGGCATTCCCACCTATTCGGACGCGCAAATCATGATCTACCGGCCGAGCATCCTGGAAGCGGCCGGGCTGGAAGTTCCGACGACCTTCGAGGAAACGGAAGCCGTCGCCGCGGCGCTCAACGACCCCGACAATGACTTCTACGGCTGGATCAACCGGGGCAAGGGAGCGGCTGCTACCTCCGTTTTCTCGTCCGTGCTGTACGGCATGGGCGGCGCGTGGACCGTGGACGGCCAGCCGGCCATCAACACCCCGGAAGCCATCGCCGCCTTCGACTGGTGGGGGAGAATGCTGCGCGAATACGGCCCGCCCGGCGCGGTCAACAACAGCTGGCCGGAGAACGTGCAGCTGTTCACCAGCGGGAAAGGCGCGCTGTGGACCGAGAGCGGACAGGCTGCCGCCACCATTCTCGACCCTGAGCAGTCGGGGGTAGCCGACGATGTCAGCTTCGCGGTGGTGCCCGGCGGAAAGCCTTACGCCTATGGGTGGGTCATGAGCATTCCGCCGAATGCCCCGAACCGGGAAGCGGCCTGGTACTTCATTCAGTGGGCGACGAGCAAGGAAAACTCCCTGAAAGCCAAGCTGCTCGGCATCCCTGCCCCGCGCACGTCTTCCTGGGAAGACCCGGCGTTCACCGAGAACGACCCGCACCCTGATTTGACCGCAGCCATGCGGGAATCTCTACAGCTTGCGATGCCCTACATGAATCCGCACATCGTGAACGTTCAGCCCTGGCGTGATGTGGTCGGTCAGGTGATCGTCGATGCCATCGAAGGCAAGGACATCGTGGCCTCGGCGAACGCCGCCCAGGCGCAGCTTGAGGAGCTTTTGAAGCAAGAGCAGTAAAAAAGGTGCGACTCGCCTGGGGGGACTGGCTGCAATCCCAGCCAGTCCCTTCGCACAATCGCAGCCCGATTCGAAGAACACAGAACTCAGGGCTTATGGAATGGCACAGAGTGTGTTTGGACGGCAGTTGAATAGTTTCATAAGCGCGAGACGCCTAAAAACGTCCTCGCTGCGGCGTGGCCGGCTGATCGCATCGTGGCTGTTTCCTCTGCCCGCGATTCTGGTGGTCGCCGTCATGCTCGCTTATCCCGTCGGCTACACCGTCTGGCTGAGTCTTCACGATCTCTCCCCTTTCAACCTGGAAAACCCCGAATGGATCGGCACTGAGAACTACGCGGCTCTGCTGAAAGACACCCGTTTCCATGCCGCGCTTGAGCGAACAGCGTATTTTACGCTGGGCGCGCTGGCGCTTCAGGTGGCGCTTGGGCTGGGGATGGCTCTGCTGTTTAACCATAATTTCGTAGGAAGAGGGGTGGTACGGACGCTGTTTCTCCTGCCGATGGTCGCCACGCCCGTAGCCATGTCCTTGATCTGGATGCTGATCCTCAACCCGGTCGATGGCGTCGCCAACTGGATACTGGAAACGCTCGGCCTTCCGCCGCAGCTCTGGCTGAATTCAGCCGATTCGGTGTTGCCCACGCTCATCCTCATGGACACCTGGCAGTGGTCTCCGCTCGTCATGCTGATGATCCTGGCCGGCATGACCGCCCTGCCGCACGAGCCGTTTGAGGCCGCGGCGATTGACGGCGCCTCGTGGTGGCAGAGCTTTCGGTTTCTGATGCTGCCGATGCTGCGGCCAACGATCATGGTCGCCTTGATGTTCCGGTCCATCGACTGTTTGAAAACATTCGACATCATTTACGGCACCACGCAGGGAGGGCCGGGCTTCGCCTCGGAAACGCTGAATCTTTACATCTACAAGACTGGCTTCGACTACTTCCGATTAGGGTACGCAGCGGCGGCGCTGGTCGTCTTCTTCACGCTCGTGCTGAGCGTCAGCCTGCTGCTGATCATTCTGCGCCGCCGGACGGAGGCAGCCGCATGAGAGCGCAAAACCCAAGACGCGAGCGAGCAGTCTGGAAACGAAGCCTGTTCTACCTCGCGCTCACGCTACTCACGCTGTTTTTCCTGTTTCCCATCATCTGGATGGCGATGGCTTCGTTCAAGACTCAGGTCGATAACCTGGCGACCCCGCCGGTGGTGCTCTTTGAGCCTACTCTGGAGAACTATCGCGAAACCTTTATCCGCAATCCTTTTCCACGCTACACCTGGAATAGCTTTGTGGTCGCGGCGGCCTCGACGGCGATTGGCGTGGTCGTCGGCGCTCCCGCCGCCTTCAGCATCGCGCGGTTCAGACAGCGCGGATTGGCGGTCGTCATCCTGGCAGCGCGCATTATGCCCGCCATCAGCTATCTGCTGCCGTGGTATATTCTTTTTCTGCGGCTCAAGATGGTCGGGACGTACGAGTCGCTGATCGCGACGCACCTCACGGTTGGCCTCCCCATCATCACCTGGATGTTGATCGGCGCGTTTGAGGAACTGCCCGCCGAACTTGAGGACAGCACGCTGGTGGATGGCGGCTCCATTCTGACCGTCTTCCTGCGCGTGGCGCTTCCGCTTTCCGCGCCCACGATCGCCGCCGCGTCGATCATCGCGTTCATCTTTTCCTGGAACAACTTCCTGTTCTCCATCATTCTTGCCGGAGCCGCCACGCGCCCTCTGCCTGTCGCAGTCTTTAACTTTGTGTCGTATCTGAATATCAATGTCGGCGGGCTGGCCGCCGCCGCGACCGTGATCACCGGAATTCCAATGCTCCTTGCGCTCCTCGCCCAGCGCTATATTGTCAGCGGATTGACCATGGGCGCTGTCAAAGGCTGATTTCGTTCTGCACCTCAATAGGATTTGGGATGAACCCTCGCGAACGCTTACAAAGGGCGCTGAACCACCAGGAGCCTGATCGTGTGCCGATGGACCTCGGCGCGACCCGGAACTCCGGCATCACCATGCCCGCTTACCGGCGGCTGGTGGAGTCTCTCGGCCTGGCGCTTGAGACGCAGCCGCTTGGCACAACCGGGAATTCCCGCGTGCTCGGCGTCGCGGCGATCGATGAGCGTGTCCTGGAGAGGCTTGGCGTTGACGTTCGAGGCGTGTTTTTAGGTCCGCCGGATAACTGGGCCGATATTGAGCTGCCGGATAACGCCTTTCAGGACCAGTGGGGCGTGGTCTGGAAGCGCCCCCCCACCTCGCTCTATTTTGACCCTGTGAGGTTCCCGCTTGCTGGTGAAATCAGCCTCCATGATGTTGTGCGTTATCCCTGGCCGGATGTTGCAGGAGACGCCGGATACACGCGCGGACTCCGCGACCGTGCGCTGTGGCTGCACGAGCGCACGGAGTATGGGATCGTCCTGCATCTTCAGGACATTTGCGTACATTACAGCCAGTGGCTGCGTGGATACGAGGACTGGTATACCGATTTCCATCTGAACCCCGGAGTTCTGACCGCCATCATGGACGCCGTCTTGGAGCGGCGGATGGCGGTTGCCGAAAGCGCGATTGCGGCTGTTGGCGATATTGTCGATGTCATCAGCTGCTCGGATGACGTTGCCGACCAGCGCGGTCCGATGGTCTCGCCGGACAGCTATCGGAAGTTCATCAAGCCCCGGCACCGCCGCTTCTTTGACATGGTCCATTCGCGGTCGGATGCGAAAGTGCTGTTCCACTCTGACGGCTCATTGCCCAAACTGCTTCCTGACTTCATTGAAATCGGGATTGACTTCATTAACCCGGTTCAGGTCAGCGCCGCCGGTATGGACGACACCGCTCGCCTGAAGCGGGAGTTCGGGCGGGATATCGGTTTCTGGGGCGCCATTGACAACGTGCGCGTGCTTCCCTATGGCACGCCCGACGATGTGCGCGCGGAAGTGCAGCGGCGAATTCGCGATCTAGGCCCAGGCGGGGGATACGTGCTGGGGGCTGTCCACAACATCCAGCCGGATGTCCCCCCTGAAAACATTGTTGCGCTCTTCGATTCAGCGCGGGCCTACTGACCAGTCGAGCAGATTAGGCGCTATCAGCCTGAGCTGAAGGCAGCGCTATTCGGGGCGGATGTGTGTCAGCCTGTCGCATCCCAAACATATCGCAAGCCGATCAGTTCGTCGTTGCGGCCAGAAAGTCGCGGAAAGTGATCAGCTTGCGCCAGTCGAGGTGGAAATAGCCCAGGGGATAGGATTTGAAACGCTGCTTGGCCGGTTTATTGCATATCTCGGACAAGCGACTGATTCCGTGCCGCTGCGGACAGCGGTGTTGACTTGAGCGTGTCAGATGGGGGATAGTGCGCTGCAACGCATAGAGGCAGTCATCGAGCGAGAGTAAGGTGGGCTTGCGAAAGGCGACAATCAACGCTTCGTCCTCGGCGCTCAGCCCCGTGGAGAGGCGCTGTTTGGGGTCCATTGGCTCGTCCTGAACAGTCGCGCGTTTCTTCCATTTGGCGACGGTCTTGGGATTGATACCGTATCGCTTCGCCAGCACTCTTATGCTCGCTTGACTATTCTGGATTGCGCGGTGGACTGCCTCAGTCGTGGTGGCGCTCCCGTGGAGTATCTGTCCCATAGTTCGAGCAACCTCGCCAGCCACGCCTGCCGCGCCTTCCCAAACTGCCCCACTTCCACCCACGTCTCTGCCCCCGCAAGCACGGCACACACCGCGATCACAATGATGTCAAGCAGCTTGTGGTCGCAGCGCCCCTCTACACGCGGGTCCGGTAGGTTCTGAAACGAAATGATCAGACTGATCGGCTCTTCGTCTGCCATCCGAGCCTCCTGGTTGCCCTTGAGGCTCCCCATTATTCCCCATCCCTCATTTTGATGCGTTTGCCCTGCCGGCGCCCGGCTGACCCTCGCGTAAAGCCCCGGCGGGCGCTATACTGAGCCGCGCTTGCTTGCGCGGACTCTCCGGCGGGCTTCCCTCGCTGGACCAGTAGTTAGACGGTGAAGAACACGGATGCGCCTGGGGATCATCGGCCTGCCCAACAGCGGCAAAACGACTATATTCAACGCGCTGACCGGGAGCACCTACCCGACCGAGCCGTTTTCGTCCGGCCAGCTTGAAGTTCATACGGCGATCGTCAACGTGCCGGACGCGCGGGTGGATCGGCTGAGCGAGGTGTTCAAGCCGAAAAAGACAACCTATGCCACCGTCCAGTACACCGACATTGGCGGGCTGGATAAGGGCATCGGCGAGGGCGGTCTCAGCGGTCCGATGCGCAACGAGCTACAGCAAGTGGATGGTTTCGTCCACGTGGTCCGCGCCTTCGCCGACGACGCGGTGCTGCATCCCCACGACACGATCGACCCCCGGCGCGATCTCGACATCATCGACGGCGAGTTCCTGCTGCTCGACCTGATCGCGGTCGAGAACCGGCTGGCGCGGCTGGACGAGGAGCGCAAGAAGGGTAAGGTCGAGAACAAGCAGCAGAACGCCGCCGAAACTGAATTAATGGAGCGGCTGCACGCGCACCTGAGCGCGGAGCGCCCGCTGCGCGACCTGGACAACCTGACTCCCGTCGAACTCAAGAGCCTGCGCGGCTACGGCCTGCTGACGCTCAAGCCGGTGCTGGTCGTCTTCAACACCGGTGAGGCGGCTGACGACCCGACCGCTACGCTCGACTACGATCATCGCAAGACGCTGGTCTTGGCGCTCCAGGGGCGGCTCGAAGCCGAGATCGCGCAGCTCGACGACCCGGCCGATGTGGCGCTGTTCCTGGAAGAGTACGCCATCAGCGAGCCGAGCCGTGACCGCGTGATCCACCTCTCGTACCAACTGCTCGACATCCTCTCGTTCCTGACCTACGGCGAGGACGAAGTGCGCGCCTGGCCGCTGCGCCAGGGCGGGACGGCGGTCGACGCGGCGGGGACAATTCACAGCGACCTGGCGCGCGGCTTTATCCGCGCCGAGGTGATCGCGTATGACGACTTCATCGCGGCGAGCGCGAGCGTGGCCGAGGTTAAGGCGCGCGGCAAGATGCGCCTCGAAGGCCGCGATTACGTCGTGCGCGACGGCGATATGATCGTGGTGCGCTTCGCGATTTAAGCCGAGAGCAGCTACAGCAGAGAACTGCGAAAGACACTGAGAAATAGCGCAGAGCCGCCCGAATGCTCTTGCTGCTTTTAGCTGCCTTTCGCCAGATGCGCTCCGAACCACGCCGTCACCCGCCGCGCGTACTCGTCCGGGGCGAGCGTGACCGCCTCCCGGTGGCCCGCGCCGGGCACGCGCCACTGCTCGACCGGTCCCCCGAACGCCTCGGCCAGCGCATCAAGCGCCGCGCCATCCACGAACGGATCGGCTTCCCCGTGAATGAGCAGGGCCGGGACGCGCACGCCGGGCGCGCTGTCGAGCGGGTTGGCGCGAAAGAGCTGGCAGTTGGCGCGCAGCGAGGCGGCCAGCAGGATCAGCCGCGCGCCGAACAGCGCCAGCGGCCCCGGCAGCCCGGCCAGCCGCAGCCGGGCGGCGACGATGCCGTCCAGCCGGGGATAGGCGCCGTCGAGGGCCAGCGCCGCGATCCGCTCGTCGAAAGCCGAGGTCATCAGCGCGACGCCCGCTCCCAGGCTGAACCCCAGCACGCCGACCCGGTCCGCGCCGCGCACCTCCTCCACATAATCGATTGCTCCGGCCAGGTCGAGCGGCTCCAGCCCGCCCATCGTGACGAGATCGCCTTCCGAGCGGCCGTGCGCGCGCCAGTCGAACAGCAACACGTTGAAGCCCGCCGCGTGCAGCGGTACTGCTTGCGGGATGTCCGCGTCGGCGCTGCCGTTCTGCCCCGGACACAGGATTACCGTGCCGCGCGGCGCGCCAGAAGCCGGAATCCACCACCCGCCGAGCGCCAGCCCGTCGCGGCTGGGAAAGCGCACAATTTCCCCTGGCAGGCCGTGGCGCGCCGGGTCGTCGGGCGGATCGGGCACGCGCCGCCGCGTCAGCGGGATGGACCCCGCGAACGCAGCCCCGATCAGCGCCAGCGCCACGACCGCGAGCAGCCAGGTCAGGCCGAGCCAGATCATCGCGGTGTCCTCGCTTGCTGGTGGGGCGCGCTCAGTCGCCCAGGCTGGTGCCGATCTGGCGCGCGCTGCGGATCCAGGGATGATCCAGCGGGACGACACGTCGCCGCCCGGCGACCTGGTCGAGCGGGACCGGCTCGGCGCCTTCGCCGCGCGCGGCGACCATCACGCCGTAGACGCCCTGGTCGATCAGCTCCGCCGCCGCCGTGCCGAGCCGCGTCGCCAGCAGCCGGTCGACCGCCGAGGGCGTCCCGCCGCGCTGCAAGTGGCCGAGAATCGTCACGCGCGATTCCAGGCGGGTCAGCTCCTCAAGCTGGCGCGTCAGGCGGGCGGTGTGATCGGCGCGCGCCAGCCAGTAGCCGTCGATCTGCGCCTTGATGGCCTGCCGCTGCTTCTTCTTCGAGGCGGCGGCGCGCTCGGCGTCCAGCCCGGCCAGCATCGCCGCATCTTCGGTCGAGATCGCACCCTCGGACACGACGATGATGCTGAACCCTTTGCCGCCCTGGCTGCGGAGCAGGATCGCCTCGGCGATCTTGTTCACGTCGTAGGGGATTTCCGGGATCAGGATTACGTCCGCGCCGCCCGCCAGCCCCGCGCCGAGCGCCAGCCAGCCCGCATTGTGCCCCATCACTTCCAGCAGGATGATGCGGTGATGGCTGTGCGCGGTGCTGTGCAGCCGGTCGACCGCCTCGGTCGCGATGCTGAGCGCGGTATCAAAGCCGAAGGTCACGTCGGTGCAGGCCACGTCGTTATCGATGGTTTTCGGCAGCGTGACGATGTTCAGCCCGTGCTGCATCAGGTGATAGGCGTTTTTCATCGTGCCGCCGCCGCCCAGACAGACCAGCGCGTCGAGGTTGTGCTTGTGATAGTTGCCGACGATCACCTCGGTCATATCCAGCTCTTCGCTGCCCATCGGCATCCGGTCGGGCTTGTCGCGGCTGGTGCCCAGGATCGTGCCGCCGATCGTGAGGATGCCGGACAGCGCGGAGCCTTCGAGCCGGACGCTACGGTTTTCCATCAGGCCGCGAAACCCGTCGCGGAAGCCGATCACGTTCATCCCGAACGCGCGCTGGGCGGACTTGCCGACCGCCCGGATCGCCGCGTTCAGGCCGGGGCTGTCGCCCCCTGCCGTCAGGATGCCGATGTGCTTTGCCATGCCGATTCCCCTTTCTGATCCAGCGCCCGCCCGGTCTTCGGCTAGGGCCACGCCGCCAGCAGCGCCTGCGCCGCCTGGAGCGGAGCGGTCGCCTGCCGCGCGGCGTCCCGCCCCACGCGCGCTGCATCCAGCCCGACGACCACGCCGCCGTAGCCGCACTCCATGTCCCAGCGCGCGGCGGACTGCTCCAGCGCGGACCGGGCGGCCCCAAGCTGCGCGACGACCTGCTCGGCCTGCGGCGTCGCGGCGCGCCCTTCCAGCGGTGGCGGCAGCGCGATCGCCTCGGCGCACGAAACGTCTTCCCCCGCGATCAGCCGGTCCCACAGGCCGAGCGCGGCGGACTGCGCCGCTTGCAGCGCGAGAAGCTGGCTTTCCGCGGCGGTGCGGTCGATGGCGGGCGCGGCGAGCGGGCCGAGACCGGCGGCTCCGGCATCGAGCGAGCATCCCGCCGCGCCGAGCGCCAGCGCCACGACGAGCGCGAGCGCGCTCCAGGTTCCTCGTCCGATCATCCGATCCTACGCCTGCTCTCTGCTTGGCTTGCCTGCTAGCGATTCTACGCGCGGGCGCGGTACAATGCGAACCTATGCTGAGGGACACGCTGACCAGGATGACCGCCCGGCGCTGGCTGGGGTTTATCGTGCTGCTGACGGTGGGCGCGCGGCTGGCGTTCCTCGTCCTGTTCGGCCATACGCTGTCGCTCGAAACGTCCGGCTACGACGCCTACGCGGTGAACGTGCTGGATGGGCGCGGCTACACCCGCTTTGACGATCGCAGTGGGGACTCCGACCTGCCGCCGCTCTACCCCTATTTCCTGGCGGGCGTCTACACGCTGTTCGGGCGCGACCCGATCGCCGTGGCGCTGGTGCAGACCGCGCTCGACGCCGTGACGGTCGCGCTGGTCTACGCCATCGGACGGCGCGTGGCCGGGCCGCTGACCGGGCTGCTGGCGGCAGCGTTTTACGGGCTTTACCCCTACCTGCTGTTTCAGAACCTGACGATCAACGATACCGGCGTGTTTACTCTGCTGCTGGCGCTCGGAATCTGGCTGGCGTACCGCGCGCGAGACACGCGCCGCTGGTATTGGGCCGCCGCGCTCGGCGTCGCGTTCGGCCTGGGCGCGCTGACCAAGACGTGGATCGTGCTGGTCCTGCCGCTGCTGGCGCTGTGGTGGTGGCGGCGCGACGGGTTGCGCGCGGCGGCGTGGCTCAGCCTCGCGGCGGGCCTCGCGCTGCTGATCGCGCTCGCGCCCTGGACTGCGCGCAACCTGCGCCTGCACGACGAGTTCGTGCTAATCAGCACCAACGGCGGCAGCAACCTGCACCAGGGCAACAACCCCTGCGTGGCCGATTATCTGGCGCGCGGCTGGGACGCGCAGTGGGTCAATTGCCTGGAGCCTGTCCCGGCTGAGTTGGGCGAGGTCGAGGCCGACCGCTGGCACCGGCAGCAGGCGATCGACTACCTGCGCGCCAATCCCGGCGCGTGGCCGCGCCTGTTCTGGACCAAGCTGTGGGTGCTGTGGAGTCCCGCGATCATGCCCTACGACCTGCCGCCCGACCCCTACCTGGTGGACGACGCGGTGTTTCAGTACCACTCGCCGGAATTCGAGGCGGCGCGCGTGGCGCACGTGCTGTACTTCACGCCGCTGCTGCTACTCGGCGCGGCAGGGTTGGCGTTCGGCTGGCGCGACGGGCGCGAAATCGGCCCGCTGCTGGCGGTGATCGTCGCGATCACGGTCGCTTACCTGATCTTCCACCCCTCGACCCGCTACCGCGCCCCGGCAGACCCGTTCGTATTCGTGCTGGCGGCCTACGCGCTGGCGAAGCTCTGGGCCGCGCAGCTTGCCCCGCGCTGGCGCCGGGCGGCGGACCGGGCATGAACCTGTTACACGTGGTGCCGTACTACGCCCCGGCGTGGCGCTTCGGCGGCGCGGTGCGCGCCGTAACTGACCTGACGCGCGCCCAGGCGGAGGCGGGACACCGCGTTTTTGTGCTGACGACCGACGCGCTAGGGCCAGGCGAGCGGGTGGCCGGGCTGCATGAGATGATCGACGGCGTAGACGTAACGCGCGTCCGCAACCGCAGCGCCGCGCTGCGCAGCCGCCTCAATCTTTCCACGCCCGCCGGGATCGCGCCCGCCGCCGAGCGCCTGATCCGCGCCCACGCCATCGACGCGGTGCATTGTCATGAGGTGCGCACGGCCGAGAATCTGCGCGTCGCGCCGGTCGCCCGGCGGCTTGGCGTGCCGCTGCTGGTCTCGCCGCACGGCACGCTGCCGCTCGACACCGGGCGGGGCGGCGTCAAGCGGCTGTGGGACCGGCTGTTCGCGCGGCGCTTGCTGCCCGGCTTCGACCGGGTGATCGCGCTGACCGCCGCCGAAGCCGCCGACGCCCGCGCGATCTGGGCCGCGTGCGGCGTGCCGCTCCCGCCGGAGCGCGTCAGCGTCGTGCCGAACGGCGTGCACCTGGGCGATTTCGCGCATCTGCCGCCGGGCGATCCGTTCCGCGCCCGCTGGAATCTGGGCAGCGGGCCGGTTGTGCTCTTTCTGGGACGGCTACACGAGCGCAAGGGCGCGCAATTGCTCATTCCGGCCTTCGCGCAGGCGCGTGGCGCGACGCCTGAGGCGCGGCTGGTGATCGCCGGGCCGGACGAGGGGATGCTCGCCACGCTGCACGCGCAGGCGCGCGAGCTTGGCGTCGAGCAGCGCGTCGTCTTCACCGGGCTGCTGGGCGGCGAGGATCGGCTGGCGGCGCTGAGCGCGGCGGACCTGTTCGCGCTGCCGGCCGTGGGCGAAGGCTTCTCGATGGCGGTGCTGGAGGCGCTGGCCTGCGGGCTGCCAGTCGTGCTGACGCCGGGCTGCCATTTCCCGGAAGCCGAGCAGGCCGGGGCGGGCGTGGTGGTCGAGCGGGCGGTCGAGCCGCTGGCCGGGGCGCTACGCGCGCTATTGACCGACCCTGGTCGCCGCGCCGCGATGGGCCGCGCCGCCCGCGCGCTGGTCGAGCGCGATTACACCTGGCCGCAGGTCGTCGCCCGGCTGGACGAGGCGTATCGCGCCGCGATTGCTGAGAAAGTCGCGGGCCGGGGCGGGATGCCATGACGCAGCTTGACACGCCGATTGACCCGGCTGCGCCGCGCCTCTCGCCGGAGGCAACCCGTCGCGCCGCCCGCAACGCCGGGGCGCTGGCGATTTCGACCGTCGTGTCGAAGGGGCTGCTGTTTGGCTGGCAGCTCGCGCTGGCGCGCTGGCTGGGCGCGAGCGATTACGGCGTCTATGGCACCATCGGCGCGCTGCTGGCGATCGGCGCGGCGATCCCAGAGTTCGGCATGGGGCTGATCGTGGTGCGCGATGTCGCCACGCGACCGGCCCAGGCGGGGCGCACGCTCGGCGCGACGCTGGTCATGCAGCCGGCGCTGGCCGGGGCCGCGTATATCACGCTGCTGCTCGCCGCGCTGCTGCTCGGCTACGACGCGACGCTGCGCGGGCTGCTGGCGCTGGCCGCGCTCAGCCTGGGTGTGGATGCGCTCGGCAACATGGCGTACAACCAGTTGATCGCCTCGGAGCGCATGGCGATCACGGCGCTGATCGCGGCGGGGCATGTCGGCGCGCTGGTCGCGCTCGGCGCGGCGGCGCTGGCGGCGGGCGGCGGCCTGACCGGGCTGTACCTCGCCATCGTCAGCGCGGGGGGGCTGCGCGCGGCGGCGCTGTGGATCGCGCTGCAGCGGGCGGGCGTCCGCCCGGAGTTCCCGCTGGACCGCGTCCTGGCGCGGGGGCTGCTGATCAACGGCGCGCCGATTGCGCTGGCCTCGTTCCTGACGCTGGCCTACCAGCACGCCGACAAGTTGATTACGACCGCCGTGCTCGGCGCGGACGGCACCGGGCAGCTGACCGCCGCGTTCGTCGTGACCTTCGGCGTGATCGAGCTGCTCAGCACGACCGTGCTGGTCGCCGTTTTCCCGCTGATGTCGCGTACCTACAGCGGCGGGATGCGCGCCCTGTTCGAGTTCATGATCGAAAAGCTGGCCTTCTTCAATTTGCTGGTCAGCCTGCCGATCGCGCTGCTGACCTCGCTGCTGGCCGTGCCGCTGGCCGCGCTGCTGTTCGGCCCCGGCTATACGCGCACCGCCAGCGTGCTCCAGGTCCTGATCTGGTACACTTCGGTCGCCATGATCAGCGCCGTGTTCGCCCAGGCGCTGCTGATCGAGAACCGGCAACGCCGCACCCTGGGGGTACGCGCGGCGGGGCTGGCGCTCAACATCGCGCTGAACCTGCTGCTGCTGCCCGTGATCGGCGTGGCGGGCGCGGCGGTCGCGACCCTGATCGCGGAGCTGGCCGTGCTCGGTGGGCTGGTGAGCAGCTTCCGCTTCCCGGCGGACTGGTGGGCGCGGGGGCGCAGCCATCTCTGGCGGCTGGCGCTGGCCGGCGCGGGGATGGCGGCGGCAATCGTGCTCCTGCGCGGCGTGCACCCGCTGCTCGCGGCGGCGGGCGGCGCGCCGGTGTATCTCGCGCTGGTGCTGTTGAGTGGCGCGATCGCGCGCGACGACTGGGACCTGATTTACCGGCTGGTGATAGCGATGCCCGGCGGCGCGTGGATTGGGCGCCGCTGGCAGCGGGAGCTTTCGTAGACGATGTGCGGGATTGCCGGCATTTTCGATCAAACGGGCGGCGGCCGGGCGGACCCGGCGCTGGTCCGCGCCATGACGGGCGCCATCGTCCATCGCGGGCCGGATGGCAGCGGCTTTTATCAGTGGCCGGAGCAATCGCCGCGCCTGGCGCTGGGGATGCGCCGCCTGAGCATCATCGATCTGGATACCGGCGACCAGCCGATCTTCAACGAAGACCGCTCGGTCGCGCTGGTGTTCAACGGCGAAATCTACAACTACGTCGAGCTACGCGCCGCGCTGCAAGCCCGGGGCCACACCTTCCGCACCCAGGCCGACACCGAAGTGATCGTCCATCTCTACGAGGAGCGCGGCCTGGATCTGTTCGCCGAACTGCGCGGGATGTACGCCTTCGCGCTGTGGGACGCGCGCGCCGAGCGGCTGGTGCTGGCGGTCGATCCGGCCGGGATCAAGCCCCTCTATCTGGCCGGGCAGGGCGGGCGGCTGCTGTTCGCCTCGGAGGTCAAGGCGCTCCTGCAAGACTCCGCGCTGCCGCGCCGCCTGAGCCTCGCCACGCTCGACACCTACCTTAGCTTCGGGTACATGATCGGCGCGGAGACGCTCTACGAGGGCGTGCGCCGCCTGCCGCCCGGTCACGCGCTGGTGATCGAGCGCGGATCGCAGCGGCTGATCCGTCACTGGACGCCGCGCTTTCCGCCAGAGGAAGCGCGCCCGCGCGACGAGGCCGCGATCCTGCGCGAGACCCGCGCGCGGCTGGCCGATTCGGTCCGCCTGCACCTGCGCAGCGACGTGCCGTTGGGCCTGTTCCTCAGCGGCGGGATCGACTCGGCGGCGCTGCTGGCGCTGATGTCGCAGATGGCGCCGGGCCGCGTGCAGACCTTTTCAGTCGGCTACGACGTGGGGCGCGGCGCGGCCAACCCGGACGACGAGACGGTCCACGCCCGGCGCGTCGCGGCGCACTTTGGAGCGGACCATCACGAGAAGATTATCACGGCGGCGGATTGGTGGGACACGCTGCTGGCCTACGTCTACCATCACGACGAGCCGAACGCCAACCCGTCGATCATCTCGCTCCAGGCGCTGGCAGAAGACACCGCGCAGAGCGTCAAAGTCGTGCTCAACGGCACCGGCGGCGACGAGTTGTTCGGCGGCTACCGCGCGCACCGCGTGTTTCCCTGGGTGATTCGCGCCGCTGCCCGGCTGGATTGGCTGCTGCCGCGCCCGCTGCGCGCCGCGCTGATCGGGCGGCCCTGGCGGCGCGTCGAGCCGCTGTACCCGGCGCTGCGTCGCATGCGCTACCTCGGCGCGCTGCCCGCTTACCTGCCCGAAGCGCGCGCGCTGTTTCTGCCGGTTTCCGACGGGCTGCGGCGGCTGGCCTCGTTCGAGGGACTGGTTTTCTCCGACACGCTGCGCGACCGGCTCTACGGCCCGGCGCTGCGCGCCGCCTGGGATGCCGCGCAGCACAAAGAGCGCGCCTACGTCGAAATTCTGCGCCGCGCCTGGGCGGACGACCCGGCGGACACCGCGCAGGCGCTCATGTTGCTGACGTGGCTGCCGGGCAACGGCCTGCTGGCGGTCGATAAGGTGACGATGGCGCACTCATTAGAGGCGCGCGTGCCGTTCTTTGACCCGCCGCTGCTGACGTATGCGCTCGGCATCCCGCCCGCGATCAAGCTGCGCGCCAACAAAATCGTGCTGCGCGAGGCGCTGCGCGAGGATTTGCCGGAGTTCGCCCGGCAGCGGCCCAAGCAGCCGTTCGGCACGCCGATCCTGCGCTGGTTCGACACGGCGCTGGCGGAGCGCGTCCAGGCCGTGCTGCTTGACGAGCGCAGCCTGGGGCGCGGGCTGTTCAACCGATCGGCCCTCGAAGACACGCTGCGCGGGCATTTCAGCGGGCGCACCGAGCGGGTCGAGGTCGTTTTCCGGCTGCTGCTGCTGGAGCTATGGCAGCAGGCGACGATCGACGAGCCGCCGCGCATCCCGCAGCCCGCCGCCAGCCGGATCGAGGTGCGCGCATGAGGCTGCTGTTCGTCGCGTCGCTGCACCATCCGCAGGCGCTTGAGGACGCGCGCCGCGCCGCGCCGCCCGGCGAAGACCCGCTCTTTCCCCCGTCGCAGGCGCAGCATTTCTGGGTGAAGGCGCTGCGCCGCCAGGGTCACGCCTGCGCGGTCTTCTGGCGCAGCGCGAGCGCGCTGCCCTGGGCGCGAACGCGCCAGCTCCGCATGACGCAGCGCCTCACGCCCGCCCGCGCGATCAGCGCGCTCGCGGGGCGCGTCCCGGCGCTCAACCCGGACATCCGCCTGCGCAACCGGCGCTTGATCGCCGCCGCCGCGCAGTTCCAGCCGGACGCGATCATCCTGATCGGGGATAATCGCGTGATCCTGCCGGAGACGCTGGCGCGGCTCAAGCGCGAGCTTGGCGCGGCGCTGGTTTACGCCTCCGGCACGTCGCCGGTCGTCTTCTCGCACGCCATCGAGCGCGCCGCCGCCCCGCTGGTCGATCTCGCCGTGACCAACGACTTCTACCACGCGATCCAGTGGCGCGAGCTGGGCGCGCGCCGCGCCGAGGCGCTGCCGCTGGCCGCTATCGACCCGGAGTTCCACCATCCTTACACGCTGAGCGAGGACGAGCGGGCGCGCTACAGCTGCGACGTGGGCTTTGTCGGGACGCTGGTCCCGCCGCGCCTGTACGGCGAGCGGATCGCGGCGCTCGAAAGCCTGCGCGATTTCGACCTGGGCATCTGGTCGGTGCACGAGGTCCCGCCCAGCCTGCGCCGGTTCTACCGGGGATCGGCGCTGGGTGCGGAGATGCTGCGCGCGACCGGCGCGGGAAAGATCGCGCTCAACCCGCACGGGGATTTCATGCGCTGGGGCGGGAATATGCGGCTGTTCGAGGCGTGCGGCGTGGGCGCGTTCCAGCTGGTCGATGACCGGCCCGGCGTGCGCGCGTGGTTCCGCGACGGCGAGCACCTGGTCATCTACCGCGATCATGAGCATTTGCGCGCGCTGGCGCGTTATTATCTGGCGCACGACGACGAGCGCCGCCAAATCGCGGACGCGGGGCGGGCGCACGCCCTCGCGCACCACACGTATGATCAGAGGATGGCGCGCCTGATCGATCTAATCATAGAAATCGGGGCAAATCGACAGTGAAAGCTAAAGTTCTTAGAAGATGGCCCGTGATATTCTTGTTATGTGTTTTTGCTTACCAGATCGTAACTCACAGCTTCTTGTTGTCGATCTCTGCACATTCCGGGCAAGTTGCTATACCTTGGATGATGAACCAGGGTAGGCCGCTATATGGCGATATATTAGAGCAACATGCACCCGGTAGTTCTGTAATAGTAGCAATTGCTCAAAGACTGTTACCTTTCGAAACGCTTACTGTTACACGGCTTTTGAATATTGCATTGGTGTTGGTTATCTCGTTGATTGTATATGGGGTCGCCTTTTCTCTTGGGAATCGTCGCCATTTGGTGGCAGTTGTTGCTGTTCTCATATGGGTTTGGTGGGAGCCTATATACGGCAATATTCTGTTTTATTTCGATACTTTGTTGGGCTTTGGTATTGTGTTGGCTGTTTTTATATGGGTGGCGATGGAAAAATACTCATCTAGTTGGCTAGCGGCATTATCTGTTGGTGTAATTCTAGGTGGAGTAACTATTTTCAAGCAACATGGTTGGGCTGCTGTGATTTTGTTTGCTATATGGTTGTTTTTATTTCGCCGCCACAGTTCTCCCCGCCTTTTCGATTTCTTGACATATGGTCTAGGTGCAACACTCTTTCCGATATTGATAATCGGGGTAGTTGCTCTGCAAGGGAATTTAGCCGAATACATCTACTGGAATTGGGGATTCAACTTCACCGGCTTGATGCCTAGCAATATCATGACAGGGGATTTCTTTCGGAAACTGGTCTTAACGAACGTTTTTGTGCCAGTGTTTTTAGGATTGCTGTTCTGGCGTTATCGAGATCAAGACAACTGGATACTTTTAGCTCTTATGTGGTTAGCAGGGAGCATGACTCTAATTCCTCGCTTCGATGAGATTCACGTGATGGGATCGTTGCCTGCAACATCAATCATGTCGAGTCTTGCCTTAACTTATCCCATTGATTTGTTAGGGCGGGTTTTGTCATCAATCCGGCGCAGACAGGTGTCAGAAACATCCATATTTCTCTCAGGAACCATGTTTGCAGTTTCTCTTGGCTGGATTTGGACTGGGGTCGCTCCCTTTTTCGGGGGGGGGGGGACGCCGGGATATGAGGAACTGAAACCTGTGGCTGAGCTTCTTGAGTCTTTCAGCCAGGCTGATGATACCCTATTCATACTACCTGAAACAGATAGCACACCTCAATTACATGTATTGAGCGGTTTACAGCCCCCTGGGACCTGGGTTAAGGGTTGGAGTTGGTATCTGCGCGCGCCAAATGTCATTGACATGCTGGTGAATGAATGGACAGAACAGCCACCTAATTTCATTGTTGTATTCCCTGATCTGCTTGAACCTTCTCAAGCAGAAGTAAAGCGGTTGATGACTTTTCTAAATATGAATTATCAATATGTTGAGTGGGTCGAGATGGTCGAAAATCATGGGGACGCTTTGCTCTATCGTTTCGAGGCGACAAATCAGAAATGAGGCCGAAATATCACCTGACAGAGAATTTTGACCCGGCGCGAGCGCATCCCGGCGACGCACACTCGATTCTGATGCGCCTGGTGCCCCCTGACTCGCGCGTGCTGGA
>DAOKYY010000079.1:0-18394 GCA_035325905.1 Aggregatilineaceae bacterium
CCTTTGGCTAGACCGGCTGGTGTGTTCTAGACGATGGGGCAGACGAGCGCCGTGACCGAGTGCGGCTCGAAGGTCATGGTCAGCTGAGCGCCGTCCGCCTCGAGCGCGTGCTCGCGGACTCCCACCTGGTTAGGCGTGGCGAAGGTGTTTTCCGCCTTGATATCCGGCCCGTTGACGACCGAGACCTGCGCCGGGCCGGCGAACCGCCCCTCGGCGAGCGAGATGGTCGTTTCCAGCGCGCCGGTTGCGCTGCGGTTGACGACGTACAGCGCGATCTGCTTGCGCTGCTCGTCCAGCGTCGCGGAAACGTCCAGCACGCGCACGCCGGTGTGCGCGCCGCCGGAGAAGGTGTCGCCGCGCCAGGCCACGTCGAGCGCGGTCTGGCCGCAGGTCCGGCTGTACAGCTCGAAGGGGTAGAAGATCGTTTGCAGAAACAGCCCTTGCGGGTTAGTGAAGATCGGGGCGATGACGTTGACGATCTGCGCGATGTTCGCCATCTGCACGGTGCGCGCGTGGCGGATAAAAGCGTTCAGGTGCATGCCGACGACCAGCGCGTCTTCGAGATTGTAAATCTCCTCCAGGTTGTTCAGCTCGTTGCCGAAGACAGGGTGGGTGCGATACCAGACGTTCCACTCGTCAACCGCGATATGGATCGGGCGCTTGATCGCGTTGTCGTAGCGCAGCGCGCGGATCAGCCCTTCGTACGAGGCGAGGCGCTCCTCGATCAGCTCGGAAACCGTCATGAAGGCGGCGAAGTCATCGGCATGGTTGTCCACGTACCAGTGAAGCGCCATGTAGTCGATCTGGTTGCCGGCCTGCTCGATCAGAAGCTGGGCGCGCTCGACGAAATCGGCCTCCCACAACGACACCGCCGACGCCAGCAGCTTGATGCCCGGATCGACCCAGCGCATCGCCTTGCCGAATTCCGTGAAGGCGCGGGCGTATTCCTCGGCGGTCTTATAGCCGATCTGCCAGGGGCCGTCGACCTCGTTGCCGATGCCCCAGTATTTGACGCGGTGCGGCTCCTCGTAGCCGTGCTGGCGGCGCAGGTTCGCAAGCTCGGTGTTCTTCGCGCCGTTGCAATACTCGACCCAGTCGCGCGCCTCGCGCATATCGCCGTCGCCGCAGTTCACGGCCAGATACGGCTCGGCGCCCAGCGCGCGGCAGAAGGCGATGAACTCGTTGGTGCCAAAGGCGTTCGGCTCCAGCGCGCCCCAGGCGAGATCGGTCCGCGCCGGGCGCTCCTCGACCGGGCCGACGCCATCCCGCCAGCGGTAGCCCGACACAAAGTTGCCGCCGGGATAGCGAATCACCGGCATGCGCAGCCGCTTCAGCGCGTCGAGGACGTCGGTGCGAAAGCCCTGCGCGTCGGCGAGGGGGGACCCCGGTTCGTAGATTCCGCCGTAGATGCAGCGCCCCAGGTGTTCGGCAAAGCCACCGAAGATATCGCGGTTGACTTGCCCCAGCGTGCGGTTGAGATCGATCTGGATGTGATTCAAGAAGACTCCCCCCCTGGTGGCAGGCAGATACACAATGAAATCGTATTCGATTAATCGTATTCTTCGTTTTTATCATTCTATAAGGAAACAAAACGCCGTGTCAACCATCTCGCGGGGAGCCAGCGGTTGGCAGCGCAGTCCTCGCCGGGGCAGACGGATGCGGGGAATCAAACAGGGCGCATCACGGTTGATGCGCCCTGGGCGATAGACACCTGTGGAGCCAGCCGGTCTATTCGACGACGCAGTTCGGGAGCGGGGCGCTGTGCCACACGTCGTCCGCGCGCGGGCTGAGCGTGTGGGCCTCGACCCAGAACAGCACCTCGTCAAGCAGGACCTGGTAATATTCGTGGTTCGCGTCCATGCCGAACGTCCACAGTGACTTGCCTTCTGGAACGATGAACTCCGGCACGATCGGTTTGTCGGGGTCTGGCCCCCAGTAGCCCACGGCCGGCTCGACGAACGTGGCGACGACCGCCGTGCAGCTCACCTCGCCGGTGGGCGTGGTGCGCGTCGCGCTCCGGGAGGTTGTCGCGGGGGCCTGGGTCGCCGCCGTCGTGGCGCCGCCCGAAATCGTAATTGTGTTGGTGGTCTCGTTCACCACGCCGGAGAAGGGCGTCTGCTCCAGCCCGTCCGAGACCTCAGCGTCGAGCGTGATGACAGTCTTCAGCGTGTACGTACCCGGCTCCAGCGCGGGGAGCGGGAACGTCCACTGCGCGCGGGCCAGATTATTGAGCTGCGAGACCTCGACCTCCTGCCAGCCGGGGTCAGCGCCGGGCTGCGGCGTGAAGATCGGCTGGTCATTGAGGGTTAGCGTGATGTCGGCGTGCGCGATGAAGTCCCTGACTTGCTCGGCCGTCTTCGCTACCCAGACATAATGTGCGACGACGGTCGTCGCGGCGCGGGCGGTGTGCTGGCCGGACGAGTCCTCGACCCCGTGCCAGACGGGAATGCGCACCGTTCGGCCCTGCGCAGCGATTATCCCCTGCGGGACGAGCAGAGTCGCCAGGATGAGGAGGGCGAGCGCGGCGGTCCATTTGCGAGACATGACTTTCACTCCTGCTGAAATTCCGAAGCCTAAGCCGGCCCGATGGCCGCCAGGGATTATACAGAGGCTCCCGGCACCGTCAACCGCCGTTAACCGGACGCCTGCATGACAGCGCCGGTATCAGCGGGCGAATGATCTCTCGAAAAGCTGCCCTGTTTGTGGTAAAACAAGCGCGAGGTCCGGCGGGTGATGGCGCGCCATCCGTGATGTAGAGTTGGGATCGCGCTTGCACGGCCGGGCGAGCTATACTCGCGGACAATACGGCGCCCGGCGGGCCAACCGTACTGCGTCTGCCGATCAGCCTCCGCGCGAGGTCTTTTCATGAGTTGGTGCAAGCCGACCAGTTGGATGAGCCGGTGGCGCGCCCTTCCGGCGGGCCTTGTCGTGCTTGCGCTGGCGGGGTGCGGGCCGCTTGGCCTGTCAGCGTCCCGGCCCGACTATGTCGAGCACAACGAGGACTGGCGGGCGACCGTGCAGGACTTTGGCGGTGTCGAGATGGTGCGGGTGCCGCCGGGCTGCTTCCTGATGGGCAGCGATCATGGCCGGCGCGACGAGCAGCCGGTGCACGAAGTCTGCTTTGACCGCGCGTTCTGGATCGACCGCACCGAAGTAACAAACGCCGGGTTTGGCTCGCAGGGCGTCTTTGCCGGGGATGATCGCCCGCGCGAGAACCTGACCTGGTTCGAGGCGCGCGATTTCTGCGCGGCGCGCGGCGCGCGGCTGCCCACCGAGGCCGAGTGGGAGTACGCGGCGCGCGGCCCGGACAGCCTGTACTATCCCTGGGGCGACCGCTTTGTCGAAGATAACCTGGTCTTCGACGGCAATTTTAACAATGAAACGGCCCCGGTCGGCAGCCGCCCGGCGGGTGTGTCGTGGGTCGGCGCGCTGGATATGAGCGGCAACGTCTGGGAGTGGGTGAGTAGCCTGTACCGGCCGTACCCGTACCGCCCCGGCGACGGGCGCGAGTCGCCCGACGACGCCACCAGCCCGCGTGTCTTCCGGGGCGGGCTGGGCAGCTACATCGACTATGGCACCAGCGCGGCGACGCGCTTTCACGCGCCTCCGGACTCGCGCGACTGGTTCCGGGGGTTTCGCTGCGCCCGCGACGCGGACAGCTAACCTGCGGCGCAGCGCGAAAGGACAGCTTGCATCTCCGTGAACCAGGATGATCCGCGCGTTCCGCAGCCGGGGCTGCTGACCCGCGTCCGGCGGTCGATCTGGCGCGAGCCGTGGCCGGAAAACGACCGGGGACGCGTCCGTCTGACGCTGAACGACCTGATCCTGCACCTGCACGCACCCCGCGTGCCGAAGCGCGCGCTGCGGGCGACGTACAGCTATGGGCTGGGCATCCTCGCGATCGTGCTGTTCGGCGTGCTGGGGTTCACCGGGGTTCTGCTGACCTTCACCTATACCCCATCGCCCAACGACGCCTACGCCAGCATCCAAACGCTCACCGCTGAGATCTGGATCGGCGCGCTGATCCGCAACATGCACCACTGGAGCGGCAATCTGCTGCTGATCGTGTCGGCGCTGCACCTGCTGCGCGTGTTCTACACCGCCGCGTTTCACCCCCCGCGCGAGTTCAACTGGCTGCTGGGGCTGGCGCTGCTGGCGCTGGTCGCTCTCTCGAACTTCACCGGCTACCTGATGCCCTGGGATCAACTGGCGTACTGGGCGACCACGATCGCGACCAGTATGTTGAACTATGTGCCGGTCGTCGGTCCCGCGATCCGCGCGTTTCTGGTCGGCGGCGGCGACATTGGCGAGTTCGCCCTGCGAACCTTCTTCGCGTTCCATATCGTTGTCTTCCCGCCCTTGATGGCGGTCATCATCTCGTATCATATCTGGCGCGTGCGCAAAGACACATTCAGCCTGCCGCGCGCGCTGGACGAGCCGCCGCTCGACCGGCGGCGGATCGAGCGCGTTACGACCATCCCGCACCTGCTCAACCTGGAGATCGGGCTGGCGCTGCTGGCGCTGGCGCTGCTAATCGCGTGGTCTACGTGGATTCCGGCGCCGCTCGAAGATGCCGCTAATCCGACGCACCCGCCCAACCCGGCCAAGGCCGCCTGGTACTTCATGGGGTTTCAGGAGCTGCTGCTGCACTTCCACCCTGCCTTCGTGACCGTCGTGATCCCCGTCCTCACCCTGTTGGCCCTGTGCTTGCTGCCCTACGTCGATGCCGACCCGCGCCCGGAGCGCGACGTGACCGGCATCTGGTTCCGCTCGCGGCGCGGGCGCCGGCTGGCCGTGTTGAACGCGCTGCTCGGCGTGGGCCTGACGGCGGCGCTGGTCGTCGTCGACGAGTGTTGGCTCGATCTTCCCGCGCTGTTCGGCGCGCTGCCGAGCGCGATCAGCAATGGCGCGATCCCGATCGGTGCGCTCGCGCTGGGGCTGGTGGTATATTACTGGGGCCTCGGGCGGCGGGGCGCTACGCGCAGCGAGCGCAACCTGGCGCTGTTCACGCTGCTGTTCGCGGCCTTTGTCACGCTGACGGTGATCGGCGTGTTCTTTCGCGGCGAGAATATGGCTCTGGTGTTTCCGTGGAACCGATAGACCTGCCTGGGCTTGAGCCAGGCGCCCACCTCTCGCCGGGAGCGTCCGAGGGGATGACACGGCGCGACTTCTTCGGGCTAACATGGCGCGTGCTGACCGCGTTCACGGTCGGGCAGGCGGCGTGCATCGGCCTGCGCTTTCTCGCGTCGCGCGAGGCCGAGGGCAGCTTTGGCGAGGTGCTGATCGCCGGGCTGTCCGGAGATTTTCCGCTGGGGACGATCACGCCGTTCGAGCAGGCGCGCTTCTTCTTGATTCGCTTCGAGGATGGCGGCTTCCTGGCGCTGAGCAGCACCTGCCCGCATCTCGCCTGCGTCGTCGGATGGGATGCAGCCCGCAGCCGGTTTACGTGCCCGTGTCACGGCTCCGAGTTTGAGCGCGATGGCGGCGTGCTGAACCCGCCCGCGCCGCGCCCGCTGGACCGCTTTGCCGTGCTGATCGAGAACGACCGGGTGAAGGTCGATACGCGCGCGGTGCTGCGGCGGACGAGCGTCACGCCCGAAGACCTGGTGTACGCCTCCGAAACACCCCCGCTAGCGGGAACCTCGACGCCCGATCCGTCCGTGGCGGGACAGCCTGTTCCCTGATAGCGGTAGACTGCCGATAGTCTTTTGTAGGGAGACCCTTCTTTGTCGAAGCACATCATCAAGATCAGCCTGGCGGCGCTGGTGGGGATTTTCGCCCTGCTCAGCCTGAACATGCTGCGCGAGCCGAGCCGCCAGGTCGAGGAGATCACCGAGCAGCAGGCCGCCGCCATCCAGCGGGCGATGCAGCTTTACGCGATCAACTGCGTGGAGTGTCACGGCGCGTCCGGCGAAGGGCTGAATACCGCGCTGCCGATCAATGACCCCAGCGTGCGCGCCAAGAGCGACGACGAGCTATTCAAGACGATCGCGCGCGGGCGGCCGGGGACGGCGATGGTCGCCTTCGCCTCGGATGAGAACGGCATCCTGACCACGCCGCAGATCAACGACCTGGTGACGCTGATCAAGCATGTGCGCTGGCGCGAGGTCGAAGCGTACATCGACGCCAACGGCCTGCGCCCGGTCGATCTACCGGCGCTCGAAGCGCAGATCGATGTCGCTAACCTGACGTACCCGCTCGAAGTGGTCACTGCCGGGCGCACGCTGTACCAGGCCAACTGCTTTTCGTGCCACAACGCGGGCGCGGCGGGCGTGACCGGGCACCGCATCGGCAAGGACCTGTCGGACAGCCCCTTCGTGCGCGATCATACCGATGACGAGCTGCTGACCTTCATCAAGGAAGGGCGCGCCGAGACGGACCCGGAGAACATCACCGGCTACGAGATGCCGGCGCGCGGCGGCAACCCGAACCTGTCGGATGCTGACCTGCTCAACATCATCGCCTACATGAAAGAAGTCAACAACCGGACGGTGGTGGACAACTTCTCGCTGGCGGCGCAGACGACCGTCACCCGCGAAGGCGTAACGTACGAGTGGGTCAAAGTCGCGGAGAACTTCGACATTCCACTTGGCGTGTTTCACGCGGGCGACGGCTCGGGGCGGCTGTTCGTCGTGGAGCAGGGCGGCAACATCTGGATCGTGCGCGACGGCGAAGTCCTTCCGCAGCCGTTCCTGACGATCAGTGACCTGCCGCCGGGCGTGCCGAGCGGCGTCTACACCGAGCAGGGGCTGCTGGGGCTGGCGTTCCATCCCGACTACGAGCGGACTGGCGTTTTCTTCGTGTCGTACACCAATCGCCAGGGTGACAGCGTGCTGGCGCGCTATCGCGTCTCGGCGGAAAACCCCGACCGCGCCGATCCGTCGAGCGCCGAGATTCTGCTGACTGTCGATCAGCCGTTTGAGGACCACAACGGCGGCAATATCGTCTTCGGGCCGGACGGCTATCTGTACATCGGCTTCGGCGATGGCGGGCGCCCCGCCGAGCCGAACTACAACTCGCAGGAGCCGCAGCGTTATCTGGGCAAGATGCTGCGCCTTGACGTGAACGCCGATACCTACCGCGTGCCCGCCGACAACCCCTTCGTGGACGATCCGGCTTATCTGCCGGAGATCTGGGCGCTGGGCCTGCGCAATCCCTGGCGCTTCAGCTTTGACCGGGCGACCGGCGACCTGTACATCGGCGATGTGGGCCAGTGGCGGTATGAGGAAATCGACTATCAGCCGGGGACCAGCCAGGGGGGCGAGAACTACGGGTGGAGCGCGTTTGAGGCGACGCATCCGTACCTGGAAGACGAGACAGTCCTCGGTACGCATACGCCGCCCATTCTCGAGTACGGGCACGAGGCCGGGCTGTCGGTCACGGGGGGGTTCGTGTACCGGGGCCAAGCCATGCCGGAGCTTGACGGCCTGTACTTCTACGGCGATTATGTGAACGGCATCGTCTGGATCGCCTGGCGCGACGAGGCGGGCGCCTGGCAGAGCGAAACGTTTATGGACACGGCGTTCGTCATCCCGTCCTTCGGCGAAGACGAGCAGGGCGAGCTTTACCTGGTGGACTACAAAGGGGCGATCTATCGCCTGGAACATGCCGCCGAGCAGCCCCCGCCGGCGTCAGAGTGAGCGAGGGGTGCGTATGCACGCAGAAGATCCGGCTTACACCAGCGCGCCGCCCCGCCGGGGAGTGAAGGCGCTGGCGCGCGCGCTCGGGCTTGTCTTCATGTTTCTGCTCACCTGGCTATCGCTCGAAGTGCTGCTGCGTGCCGGCTTCGACGCGCTGCCGCAGGGCACGCAGGGAGTGATCCAGCATGTGCGGCGCGTCCCCTGGAGCGACGAACATATCATCCCGGTCTTCCCCTACGAGACGAGCCGCGAGTTTCAGGCGCGCATCCCGCCCGGCCTGGACGATTACCCGGTTCACTGGGGCGACGCGGCGTTCACCTTCGACACGCTGCGCCTGTGGGAAGGCTCGGCGGAAGGGTTCCGCACCCAGCCGCCACAGTGGCCGATGGACCTCGTCGCGGTTGGGGACTCGTTCGCCTTCTGCTGGACGGATTTTGAGGATTGCTGGGTCGAGCAGCTTCACGCGCGGTTCGGCTGGCACGTGATGAACCTGGGGATTCCGGGCACCGGTTCCATGTCGCACGAGCTGGTGATCAGTAGTTACGCCGTCCCGATGGAGCCGAAGGTCGTGATCTGGCAGTGGTACGGCAACGACTACAAGGACGATTACGATCACGCGCGGCTGCGCGGCGAGGTCGGCGCGCTCGCCGGGCCGCCGCCGCCTGTCTCCGACGTGCCCGACTACGGCCCGCTGGCCGACTATTCAGCGGTGTATCGCCTGCTGCGCGACGCGCTGGATCGCCCGGCGGAAGCGAACGCCTCCGGCGAGCATTTCGTCACGGTCAACGGGCGCGAGATGCTGTTCAACACGCGGCTCGACACGCATAATCTCAGTTACGAGATGGTGCAGTACGGGTGGGGGCGGACGCTCGCGGCGCTCGACGCGGCGCACGCCGTTACGGACGGGATGGGCGCCGAGCTGGTCATCTTGCTGGTTCCGGCTAAGGAAGAAGTCTACGCCACCTGGAGCCAGGACCTGATCGGCTCCGAGACGCTCAATTACCTGATTGAGGGACGGCGCGCGCTGCTCGACGAGTGCGCGGCGCGCGGCTGGCGCTGCATCGACCCGACCGACGCCTTCACGATCGCCATTAACGACGGGCAGACCGTCTACAACGCGTTTGATTTTCACCTCGACGCCAGCGGCAACCGGATCGTGGCGGACCTGCTGGGTAACTACCTGATCGCCGAAGGGCTGCTTGCTCCTCGCACCGAGTAACCCCTTATCGAACGCGGCACACCGGCACGCGGCGAAACGCGCCGCCGGCTAAGGCGGCCAGCAGCCCTCTGCCGGACGATTCTCTTACGGATGGTTCGCCGTGTTCTCGGTCACGTAGAGCGTGCCTCCGACGCTTGCCCCCGCTGCGAAGGAGCCGATCCAGATATCGTAGCGCCCGCTCGATGGCGTGTTGAAATCGATCGTGGGGTTCAGCGTCCCGAACGAGTCGTCCACGCACACATAGCTGCCGCCCGGCGTGTTGATGATCATGGTCGTGTCACCGCCGCCGATGAAGTAGAAGCGCAGCGTCGGGAACGCGCCGGAGGTGTAGTTCACCGAGAAACTCGGCGCGGCAGTAGCGTAGCCGGAGCAGCCACCGCCCAGATAGGACACGTTCGCCGGCCCGCCAGCAGTGACTCCGGCCGAGAACGGATCGGGCACGAAGCCCGACGTCAGCGCGGTCGAGCCGTAGACCGGCGGCAGCGAGAAGTTCAGCGTCGCGACCATCTCGA
Source organism: Aggregatilineaceae bacterium (assembly GCA_035325905.1). Taxonomy (GTDB): domain Bacteria; phylum Chloroflexota; class Anaerolineae; order Aggregatilineales; family Aggregatilineaceae; genus DYGX01. The sequence goes on from DAOKYY010000079.1 coordinate 9,372, forward strand.
ACTGCGGCAAGGTCGGCGTGGGCGTCCAGGTGGGCGTCACCGCATCGGTTGGCGTCGCGGTCCAGGTCGGCGTGATGCTGGTCGTCGCGTCCGGGGTCCAGGTGGGGGTCGTGCTGCCCGGCGGCGGGGTCGGCGTCATCACGACGACCGTCACGTTGCCGCACTGGCCGCCGATCCGGATCACGCTCGACGAAATCCACCCGACGACTCCGTTGACGTTCACCTGGAACCACGAGCCATCCGCCAGCCGGCCTGTGACCGCCGCCAGCGCGTTGCCCGAAATCTGGAACAGCGGCGGGAACTGCGTGCTCGGCCCGCTGCGGACGTTGACCGCGCCGCCGGTCAGCGAGGCGACCACGCACGCGCCGGTGGTGGGCAAGGGCGGCAGCGGCTGTGGCGGGATGGGTGTCGGCGCCGCGACGAACGGCGTGATCGTCGGGGTCGGCGTTGCCTCAACGGGGGCGCCCGCCTCGCACGTTGGACCGGTCGCATCGTCGGTCTGCACACAGAGGGTATACGCCTGGTCGGCGCTTGACCCGCTGTTGGCGACTTCGACCAGGAAGTTGTTGGGGCTAGGCGGAATCCGGTAGCGCACGCCCGCCAGCGACGCGCCGCTGAGCGCCAGGAGTTCGAGGCTGTCCGCATTCTTGAGCGTCACGACCGGCGCGCCGGTCAGAAGATCGCTTTCCACGAACAGCAGCATGCCGTTCGTCTCCGACCCCGCGAACGTATACCGCTGCGGCGGCTGGTCGCTCCCGGCGGCGCCCTCTACAATCTCACCCAGGGCGAGCACGACCGGCGGGGCGAGCGCCTCGCCCTCCTGAACGCCGAGCACAAACTGCCCCGGCTCGCCGCTCGCGCTGCGCACCTCGATGTGATACGCGCCCGCGCTCAGCGCCAGCGAGCGGATCTGCGCGACCGTGCCGAGGCCCGCGTTGGGCGTGGCCTGAAGCAGCAGGTCGGACGAATCGAACACCTGGAGCGCGGGGGCGAAGCCTGGGTCGAGCGACAGCGCCTGAACGTCGATGACCTGCGGCTCGGTGATGGCGATCACAAAGACCTGGACGGGAACCTCGGCGCTGATCTCGCCGATCTTGTTCTCGCCGACCTGAATCAGAACAGGCTCTTCGTCCTGGGCGAAGGCAGCCGGGGCGACCAGAAGAGAGAAGACCGTTGCCCAAACAATCGCTAACCATGCGTCGCGTGATCGGTGATGAAACATGGCGTTAGATGCTCCGGTTCGATGGCCGTTCGGGAACACTCATACAATTGTACGGCGGATAATTAGCTGTAGCAATAAGGCGATACAGTAGCGCGGCCCAACCGCCGCCGCCACGTCGTCTGCGCCGCACGGCGCGCTATAATACGCCCGCTGTGCGCCTAGCTGAACCCGGCCTTGTCCGTTCCTCGCGAGGTTCCATGCGCCACCCACCGTTCACCGTTATACTGGCATCCCGGCTGCGTCCGATGCTGCCCGCGCTCCTGGCTGCCGTAATGGCGCTGGCGGGCTGCGCCGAACTGGAGCAGCTTGCGCCAACCCCGGTTCCTGTCGCGCCCGGCGCGGAGGGCGAGCGCGCCTCGGTTATACGCGTGATCGATGGCGACACGATCGACGTGCGTCTGGGAGGCGAGACCTATCGCGTCCGCTATATTGGGATCGACACGCCGGAGCGCGACGAGCAGTGCTACAGCGAAGCGACGGCGGCGAACACGGCGCTAGTGCAAGGTCAGACGGTCGCGCTGGTCCGCGACGTGAGCCATACGGACGTGCATGGACGTTTGCTGCGCTACGTCTACGTGGGCGAGGTATTTGTCAACGCCGAGCTGGTCGCGGACGGCTACGCCGAGTCGCGCGCCTACCCGCCCGATACCGCGCAGCAGCGATACCTGGACAGCCTGGAGCGCGCGGCAAAAGCCGCCGGCCGGGGTTGCTACCCGACCGGCGTGTTCGACTGAGGGTGAGCGGCGCGGCTCAGGGGATCTCGATCACGCACTTGACGACCGCCTCGTCGCGCAGCAATTCGTCAAACAGGGTCGGGCCTTCTTCCAGCGCGGCCCGGCGCGAGATCAGGTGCTCTACGTCGATCCGGTCGTCGGACAGCATCGCCAGCGCGCGCCGGAAATCACGCTCGTTCATGCCATAGCTGCCGACGATTTGCAGCTCGCGCGTGACGATCGCCTGCATATCGACTTCTACGATGCGCTCGCTGTTGCCGATCCAGACAATCGCGCCGCCGTCGCGGATGGCGCGTAGCGACTGCCCAACCGTCGCGCTGATGCCGACCGCCTCGAACACGATATCGAAGCCCTGCCCGCCGGTCGCGTCTGCGACGAACGCCGCGAAGTCGTTGGCGGCGGGGTTGATTATCCGCGTCGCGCCCATCTGCCGCGCGGCGGCCAGCCGCGTCTCGCTCACGTCGCTGACGGCGATCTCGCTCGCACCGGCCAGCTTGAGCACCTGCATCGTCAGCAGGCCGATCGTGCCGGCGCCGATCACCAGCGCGCGGTCATAGGGGCGGATGCGCCCCAGCCCGACGGCGTGCACCGCGACCGCCGTCGGCTCGGTCAGCGCGGCGGTGGCGTAAGGCAGCGTGTCCGGCAGCGGGTAGACGTTCGACTCCGGCACGACAGTATATTCGGCGTAGGCGCCCGGCAGGTTCATGCCAATCATCTGGCGCACGACGCGCCCGGTGGCCGGATCGGGCCGGTAGATCAGCGGGTGCAGCGCCACCCGATCGCCCGGCTGTACGCTTTGCACGCTCTCACCGACCGCCACGACTTCCCCCGCGGCCTCGTGGCCCATAATCAGCGGCGGCTTGCGGCGTCCCGTCTTGCCGGTGTAGCCGTGCAGGTCGGAGCCGCACACCGACGCGGCGTGAACGCGGATCAGCACGTCGTCCGGGCGCTCCGGGCGCGGCACGGGCACGGATTGTAGCTCCAGGCGGTTGAAGTTGGTGAGCATCAGCGCCCGCATGGTGGAAGGAGATTCGCTCATTGTCCTAGCATTAGCCTTTGATAGCCCCGGCGGTCAGGCCGGAGACGACATACCGCTGCATGAACGCAGTAATAATTAGCACCGGCAGCGTGATCAGCACCGCCGCCGCCATCAGCCCGCCCCAGTCAACGCTGGCGTAGGTGATGAAGTTGAAGATCGCGACCGGCAGCGTGCGCGTGTCGTCGCCAGAGAGCACCAGCGAGAACATAAAGTTGTTCCATGAGAAGATGAACGACATGATCGTCGCAGTCATGATCGCCGGCACCGCCAGCGGCAGCGCGATGCGGATAAACGTGCCGAGCATCGACGCGCCGTCGATGCGCGCCGACTCCTCGACTTCGAGCGGCAGGCCCTCGAAAAACGGGACCATCACCCACACAATGAACGGCATCGACACGATCATGTGGCTGAGAACCAGGGCGGCGTAGCTGCCGTTCAGCCCGGCGCGGCTGAACAGGATGTACCACGGCACGAGAAACGTAATGCCCGGCACGATGCGCGCGGCGAGCAGCACCACGCCCAGCCAGTCGTAATGGAAGCGCGCAATCGCGTAGGCGGCGGGCAGCCCCAGCACCAGCGAGAAGAAGGTCGAGAGCACGGCCACCACGAAGCTGTTGCCCATGTAGCGCAGGAAATTGTATTCCGAGAAGACCTTGTCGAAGTTACGCAAGGTCGGCTCGAAACCCCATTCCGGCGTGATGATCTCGATATGGGTCTGAAAGGCGGCGAGCGCCATCCAGACAATCGGAAACAGCAGCACGACCAGCACGATCAGCAGCAGAATCGCGCGCAGCGTGCCGGATATGAACCGGCGCACCTGGGCGCGCCTGCGGCTGGCGATTGCTTCCTGGCTGAGGCTAAGCGAACGGCGCGGCTCGATGGGTCGGGTGATGTCGGTCATAGCGCCTGCCTCGCGCTGACGGTGCGCCGCATCTGGATGAAGATCACGCTCACGCCGAGCACAATCGCGAAGAAGACCACCAGCAGCGCGGAGGCCTGTCCGAGCCGGAAGTATTCGAAAGCGCGCACGTAAGCCAGCGTGTTGAGCGTTTCGGTCGCAAAGCCCGGCCCGCCGCGCGTCATGGTGTAGATGATGTCAAACGTTTTCAGCGCCTCGATGGAGCGCAACAGCACGGCGGTCAGCAGCGTCGGGACCAGCAGCGGCAGCGTAATGTGAAAGAAGCTTTGCAGCGGCGACGCGCCGTCGACCAGCGCCGCTTCATACGGGTCTTCCGGCAGCGACAGCAGCCCCGCCAGCGTGATCATCGCCATCATCGGCGTCCACTGCCAGATGTCAACCGCCATCAACACCCACAGCGCCTGGTCCTGCGAGCCAAGCCAGGGCTGCGCGGTCAGGCCCACGTCGCGCAGAATCTTGTTGAAGACGCCGATTGTCGGCTCCAGCATCAGCAGCCAGGCCATACTGATCGCCACGGGAGTGGCAACCATCGGTAACAGGATCAGCGTCTTGATCACCGTGTGCCCCGGAAAAGCATCGCGCAGCAGCAGCGCAATGCCGATACCCAGCACCAGCTCCGCGCCGACCACCACGGTCGAGAACAGGAACGTGCGCTTCACCGCCGGGAAGAAGCGGTCGCTGGTCGTGAATAGCTCGGTGTAGTTCTCCATCCCCACATATTCCGGCGCGCGCCGCGCCGAGCCGGTCCACTCGTGAAGGCTCAGCCAGCCGTTATAGGCAACCGGAAAGGCCATCATCACCACGACGAAAACCACGGCGGGGACGATAAACCCCAGGCGCTGCAAACGCCGCCTGAAGTGGGGCCTGGATGCGTGTGCGGAGGTGGCAGGCAGTGTTGTCATTAAAACACTCTCGAAAGGTCGTTCCGTTATTTGAGCAAGAAATGAATTCAGGCAATAGCGCGATACCGAAGGTCTGCCCCTGGGCCGCGCCAGGGACAGACCTCGGAGACTCTTGCCGGTGCGCTAGCCGCCGAACTCAGCGGCTTCTTCTTCCAGGAAGGCTTGGAACGCGGCATCCGCTTCTTCGAGCGCCGCCGCCACATCACCGCCCTCGATGCCGGTCACGATCGGCAGGCCGACGATGTCACGCGCCTCGCCCACGCGGATCACGCGCGGACGGTCAAAACCGACGCCCGTCTCGCCGTTGACGACGATCGCGTTCGCCAGGTCCTCAGGGAAGCCGCCCAGCCCTTCGGGCGACGCCCAGACCGAGCTACGCGCGCCGGACTGGCCGAATTCGGACTGCATCTTGGCGACGATGGCCGGGCTGGTCGCCCAGCGGATGAATTCCCAGGCCGCTTCCTTGTTCTCAGACTCGGCGTTCATCCCGATGGCCCAGGATGTGACGCTGTACGGACGGCGGCCCGCCGGCCCTTCCGGGAAGGGCGCGAAGCCGACCTTATCCACAACCAGCGACGCGTCGGGGTTCAGGACGTTGGGGTACAGGATGTCGGCGTCCAGATAGAACGCGGCCTGGCCCTGCTGGAAGACCGCAATGGCCTGCGGCCAGCTCATGTTGATGGTGCCTGGAGGGCCGAAGTTGCGTAGTAGATCGCTGTAGTAGGTGTACGCCTGGAGCGCCTCGGGCGAGCCAATCGCACTGTTGCCTTCCGCGTCGATGAACTGGCCGCCGAAGCTGTAGAGGAAGCTGCTGAACTGCGTCACCGCCGCGCTGCGCTGCCCGCGCAGGACGATGCCGTACAAGCCGTTATCCGGGTCGTGCAGGGCTTCGACCGCCGCCGCCAGCTCGTCCAGCGTCTGCGGAACTTCGATGCCAGCTTCTTCCAGCAGGTCCTTGCGATAGTAGAGCGCCTGGCGCTCGGTCACAATCGGCACGCCGAACAGAACGTCACCCGAAGTGACGGTGCCCATCGGGCCGGGCTGCCAGTCGGCCAGGTTCCACTGCGCGTCGTTCTTGGCGAACTCGCTCAGGTCGGCCACCCAGCCGTTCTGCTCGAACAACAGCCCTTCCTGAAGCGGGCGGAACATGAAGACATCAGCTTCCGCCGTACCGCCGGTCAGGCCGATCTGAAGACGCTGCGAGAGCTGGTCCTCAAAGTAGCTTTCGAGGCGGATGGTAATCCCGCTCGCCGCTTCGAACTCAGGGATGAGCCGCTGGAGCGCCTCATTCCAGGGGTGGTTGGCGGCGATGACGCGGACCTGCGTCCCGGCATACGCGTCCGAGATCACAAATTCCTCGCCTTCTTGCGCCAGGACGGTCGTCATGCTCAGCAGCATCGAGAGCGCGACGACGAGAGCGATCATCGACTTTGAGACTGAATGGATGCGAAACATGGTCTCTCCTGTAAGTTTTTCCCGGATACAAAGTAGATGCGCGGAGTCGCTACGAGGTTAGGTTGTGCGCCTCCTTTCAATAATTCGGTTTTTGTGTCAGCATCTCCGGTATCGGCGCCCGGCGGACCGGGTGTAACGGTCGCCTGGCGGGCAACGACTGATTGGGAGTATAGCTCAGGATGTTGCGCGGCTCAACTTACCAGGGCCTGCCGGCGACCTGTCGCGGCATGTCTCTGCTGAGCGGCGAAGCGCAAACGACAAAGGATGATCAGCCATGGATCGACTGAGAACGGGCGTGATCGGATACGGCAAAGTGGCGCACCTTCACGCGCAGGCGCTGCGCAGCCTGCCCATGTCGGAGTTTGTCGCGGTGTGCGGGCGCAGCGCGGAGCGCGCGCAGGCGTTCGCGCAGCAGTACGGCGCGGCGGCGTTTACCAGCGTGCGGGACATGATCGAGCAGGCGGGCGTGCAGGCGGTGGTCATCTGCACGCCGCACCCGGCGCACGCCGGGCCTGCCGTTGAAGCGGCGTCGCTGGGCGCGCATGTCCTGGTCGAAAAGCCGCTCGCCTCGACGCTGGCCGACTGCGACGCCATGATCGACGCGGCGCAGCGAGCGGGCGTCAAGCTCGGCGTCGTTAGCCAGCGCCGCTTCTACGAGCCGGTGCAGCGTGCCCGCGCGGCGATCGACGCCGGTAAGATCGGCCGCCCGGTGCTGGGCACGGTCGTCATGTACGGCTGGCGCGACGAGGCGTATTACCGCTCGGACCCCTGGCGCGGGCAGTGGAGCGCCGAGGGCGGCGGCGTGCTGGTCAACCAGGCGCCGCACCAGCTTGACCTGTTGCAGTGGCTGATGGGGCCGATCGACGAGGTGTTCGGTTACTGGGACAACCTCAACCATCCGACGATTGAGGTCGAAGACACGGCGGTCGCGGTGCTACGCTTCAAAGGCGGCGGCGCCGGCAGCATCGTGGTCAGCAACTCGCAGAAGCCGGGGATTTACGGCAAGGTCCATATTCACGGCTCAAACGGGGCTTCGGTTGGCGTCCAGACCGAGGGTGGCGCGATGTTCATCGCGGGGATGACTTCGATCCAGGAGCCGCCTTACAATGACCTGTGGACGGTGCCGGGCGAGGAGGCGCTGCTGGACCAGTGGCGCGCCGCCGATCGCGCTGCGTTCGACGTGCCGGACCCGGCGCTGCGCTACCTGACGCTCCAAAACCAGGATTTTCTGGAGGCGATCCTCGGAGACCGCGACCCGGCTGTGACCGGACGGGATGGCCGCGTGACGGTCGAGATTTTCACCGCGATCTACCGCTCGCAGCGGGACCGCGCGCCGGTCAAGTTCCCGGTTCCGGCCGAGGTTGGCGCCGAGGCGTTTGACGGGCGGCTGACGCGCCGGTAAGCCAAAGACAGCGACGAAAAGCCGAAATGCAGCGCGAGCGCCGGTGCTGGCCTTCGCTGCTTTTTGCTGGCGTCACAGGTACTTTTGAAAGAACTCGATGGTGCGCAGCATCGCCGTTTCGAAGTACGGCGACTCAATGTTGTGCTCGCCGCCTTCGTACTCGTAGTATTCGTAGACCTTGTTGTTCGCTTGCAGCACGCCGCTCAGATCGCGTGAGTAGGCGACGCTCACGACGCTGTCGTTGGCGGCGTGATGCAGTTGCAGTGGGTTTTGCAGATAGCGAATATTTCCAGAGAGCGACACGGCCTGCCAGTACGGGTGGTCGGAACCCGGCTCCCCATACGCTTCGCGGATCTCGCGCCCGCGCCGCCGCCCCGGCGACTCGTTCGCGCCGTCCGGCGCGCGCACAAACGACGAGTCGGAAATCCCATACGCCGCCAGATCGCCGTAGCTGTACACCGCTCCGGCCCAGATCACGCCCGCCTTGATGTCCGGCTCGATCAGCATGGCGCGCAGCACGAGGTTCCCGGCCATGCTGTGCCCCCACATTCCGATTCCGTCAGGGTCCACGAAATCGAGCGTTTGCAGGCTTTTCAGCGCCGCGATCGCGTCGATGGTGTAGGCCGGGGAATAGTAACTGCCGCTCGGCTCGCCTTCGGAGCTGCCGTGGCCGCGCAGGTCGATCTTGAACACGACGAATCCAGCGCGCGCCAGCGTGTCCACGTAGGCGACGTAGCGCTCGGTCGTCCGGTAGCTGGCCGGGGGGATATAGCCGTGATTGAAGACGATGGCCTTGTACCCGCCTGGCGGCATCTCGCCGAACGGCACGGTCAGCAGGCCGTAGATGCGGTTGCCTTCCGAGACGTAGCTGGCGATGTACTGCGCGTAGTTCGCGCCGTTCGCCAACTGCTGCTCAAAAGTGATTTCGCTGCCCTGGATGTCTAGCCCGCGCAGATACTCGATCGTGAGGTCAAGTCCGACCTCGAACGCTCCGGCGACCGGCGTCGGCGTGGAGGGCAGGGTGGCCGTTGCGCCGGGCGTGCCTGCCTGCGGAGGCGGTGTGGCGCTTGCCAACTGCGCGAGCGCCACCGCGTCTGGCGCGCCGTTTTGCGCGCTCAGCGTGGCGTTGTTGCTCAGGCTCATCAGCCGGGTGGCGAGCGCCAGCCCCACGGCTGCGAGAACGATGACGAGAGCGGTTGAACGGGCGGGATGCGCGCGGCGAGGAACCATTGTCTCTCTAAGCCCCATTCCAGTAAGCCTGCCATTCTGAACGATGCGCGCGTCTGACGATACTCCATAACTATAACAGACAATCTATCACACTTGATCAGATGAATTCCTAGAGGCTGT
>DAOKYY010000080.1:0-18376 GCA_035325905.1 Aggregatilineaceae bacterium
CTCCTTGCCGCGCCCCCTAGAGCGTGTTATGAACTTGCGTCCGAGAAAAGCCCCCCATCCCCCGGAAAGCCGGCCGCAGGTCGGAAAGATGGGGGATGGCCTGGACACTAGGCTACAAAGTGCATAACTAGCGACCCAGCGCGATCTTGACGCCCTGGTAGCCCAGCGCGCCGATCTCGCGCAGCAGAAAATAGAGCGTCTCAAGCGCGTTCCCGGCCTCGCCGAGGCGCGTGGCCGGGCTGGTCCACACGGTCACATCCTCCCGCGCAAACAGCCAGCGCGCGCGCAGCAGGTGGAAGCTGTCGCTGACCACGACCGCGCTCTCCCAGCCGCGCCCGCGCAGGATTTCCGCCGCGTAACGGGCGTTCTGCTCGGTGGAGCGGCTGCGCGGCTCCAGCACAAGCGCACTGGCCGGAACGCCCGCCGCCCGCGCGAGGTCGGCGCACACCTCCGCCTCGCGCCGCCCGTCCGGCCCGCGATAGCCGCCGGAGCACAGTATGAACGGCGCGATCCCGTCCCGGTACAACCGCGCGGCGTGCTGCGCCCGGCGCTGCGTTCCCATCTCGCCCGCGCCGAGCACAATGATCACGTCCGCCGGGCGCGCCTGGTCCTGCGCCCCGTAAATCACGATCAGCGCGCCCAGCGCGCTCGCGGACATCAGAACGATCACCGCGAGCGCCAGGGCGGCTCGTCCGACATGCCGCCTGATCTTGTCGGTCATCCCGCCCCCGGTTCTGCCTGGCTCCACGTTACTTGTAGCATCCCCCGGCGCGCGGCGCAAGAGCGCGCAAAAAAGCGGAGCCGCGCCGGGGACGTGGCTCCGCTGAAGGATCGAGCTTCTATTCTTCGCTGTTTTTAGCTGCTCTTCGCTGCTCTATTGCTGCTTTTCATTGCTCTTCTCAGCACTCGCTGAAGGCGCAGCTATAGCACTTGCGACAGCCTTCCTCGTTGACCAGCGTCGCCGCGCCGCACTCCGGGCAGAGGTCGGCGGAGCGTTGGATGGTCGGCAGCGCGAGCTGGCCTTCGCTGATGACCGGCGGCTCGACCGGCGCGCCTTCTTCGCTCTCGTCAAGATATTCCTGGAGCGCCTGCGAGATGCCATCCGGCAGGCTGAGCACGCGCTGTTGGCCGAAGCCAATCGGGCGCCCGCCGCCGATCCCGCTCAGCTGGCGCACCACCTCTTTAACGCGGTTGCGCGGGCTGACGGTCGAGGACAGGCGCAGGATGTACGAGATCAGCCGGCCAATCGCCTCGGACACTGCCGCCGTCTCCGAGCCGACCTTCGAGGTCATCAGGAAGACCTCAAACGGCTGCCCCTTGCCTTCGCCGTTCTCGTTGACCGTGACGTAAGTCGCACCGAGCGGCGTCTGGACGCGGTAGGTCTTGCCGCTGAGATAGCGCGGGCGCGGCTTCTTTTCTTCGTTGAACAGGCGGATCTGCTCGGCGGGGCGCGCCTCGGCGGGCGCCTGCTTCTTCTTGGCGGTCTCGGCGGTCTCCAAGACAACTTTCTCGCGGCTGCCGGTCACGTAGACGGTCAGCCCCTTGCAGCCCAGCCGCCAGCCGAGCAGGTAGGCCTCGGCCACGTCCTGCTCGGTCGCGCTGGCCGGGAAGTTACACGTCTTCGAGATGGCGTTGTCGGTGAACGCCTGGAGCGCGGCCTGCATCCGCACGTGCTCCTCGGCGGTCACGTCGCCGCTGACCACGAACACCGCGCGAATGTCTTCCGGCACGTCTTCGAGGTCCTGGCAGGTCCCGATCTGGTTCACCTGCTCCACGATCCGCTCGATCTCGTCGTCCGCCAGGCCGGAATTGCGCAGCGCACGCTCGAACAGCGGGCTGGTGTATTGCAGCGTAAGCTGGCGGCCCGCGTCGTTGACGTGGCGCATGTAGGCCAGCGCGAAGACCGGCTCGCAGCCGTAGCCCTCGCAGCCCGCCACCGTCGAGATCGTGCCCGTCGGGGCGACGGTCGTCTGCGCGCCGTTGCGGATGCCGTGCCGCCGGATACCCTCCTCGATCACCTGCCAGTCGAGCGCCGGGCGGCCCCAGTCGTGCTCGTAGGGGACGAGCGGCTGCGGCGGCTCCCATTGGAGGTTGGCCGGGTCGTAGCGGCTGCCCTCGATCGCCAGGAACGGGCCGCGCTCGCGCGCCAGCTCGACGCTGGTCCGCATCGTGTGATAGCGCACGAACTCCATCACCTGGCTGGCGAACTCCTGCCCCGCCGGGGAGCCATAGCGCACGCCGAGCACGTACATCATATCGGCCAAGCCCATGATCCCCAGGCCAATGCGCCGGACGCGGTGCGCCGCTTCTTCCAACTGTGGCACGGCGGGGACGTACTTGTTGGCCGAGACGACATTGTCCAGGAAGCGGGTCGCGGTATCGACCGACTGGCGCAGCAGGTCCCAATCGACCGCGCCCTCCGGCGTCAGATGCTGGGCGAGGTTGATACTGCCGAGGCAGCAGTTCTCGTACGGACCCAAAAACTGCTCGCCGCAGTTATGCGCGACGAATCCATTGGCGATCAGGCTGCGCGTCTGCGGCTGCGCCAGATCGTACACGTCGGCGCTGCCCGCTGGCTCGACGCTCAGCACGCGGTCGGCGAACGTCTCGCGGTTAGAGCGCCGCGTCTTGGCCGCGATAAACGCTTCCGCTTTCGCCTGTTTGCCAGGGTGAGCGAAGCCGATCAGCTCGACAAACCGGTCGCGGTTCGCCTTGCCGATCACCAGCTCATACTGCGGGCGCGATTGGTAGAGCTTCTTGCCGCCCTTGCCGTCCGGCATGGCGTGCTGGCGCGCGGCGCGGCGGTGATAGACGCGGCTCACGATGCCAAAATTCGCCAGCAGAAGCTGCACGTCTTCCAGCAGCCCGCGCGAGCTGCTCGCCAGCCGCACCGAGCAATCCTGCTTTTTCTCGCTGAAGCCAACCGTGCCATCCGCGCCAAACAGCCCTTGCAGGAAGCCAACCACCGCCTCACGCGGCGCCGCCCAGATCGACTCCGGCACGCGCTTGCGCTCGGCGTGCACGGGCTGCACGCCCAATGACTCGAAGAACAGGAACGGTACCAGGCCGTAGGTCAGCTGCTTGAGCGATCCGCGCTCGACCACCGAGCCGGGGCCGAACCACTCCGTCAGCGGCTCATGAATCTGGGCTAGCGCCGCGTCGTCGGCGAACACCAGGCCGACGCTGCGGCGCGTCTGCCCGTCCGAGACCCAGCCGTCGCCGACCAGCCAGCCCATCACCAACCCCAGATCATGCGACCAGTTCTCCGGCAGACCGGCATACCGCTCCGCAAAGTCCACCCGCTGGACGTTATGCGCGTCGCCCGCTAGCGCCATCTGCGCCATTCGCTCGCGCATGTAGACCGCGTTCGGCAGCGCCGTTTCGCGGCTCCAAGCGCCCTCGCCGCTTTGCAACAGGACGGTATCGTCGGGCCGCAGCGCCTGCAATTCGACGTAGCCGCGCGGCGTCAGGAAGCGGTGATCGGGCGTGGCCGTCACCCGGTAGCCGCTGCGCGTCGTCAGGGTCATGACCGGAGCGTCCTGGCGCGTCAGCCACGCGACCGACGCGGGGCGCAGCGCGACGCCGAGCGAAGCGCCTGCCGGTTGGCTGTCATCGGCCAGCGCGCGGTTGTCCGTCGCGACGAACGGCGCCAGCCCGTGCTCCGCCAGGTCTTCGATGCGGAGCAAGCCGTACTCGGTCGCGATCCGCGTCCCACCGACGAAGCACGGATTGGTCGCCTCTAGCTCATACAGGTGGGGGACCGGGTTCTCGCGGTTGGCCGCGTCGAGAAACAGCACGCCCGGCTCACCGTTGAAATGCGCCTGCTTGACGATTTTCTGGAACAGCTCGCGGGCGCGAACGGTCTCCCAAACTTTGCCATCCTGCGGGTTGACCAGCTCAAAATCGGCGTCTGCTTCCACCGCGCGCATAAACGCGTCGGTGATCCCGACCGAAATATTGAAGTTCGTGATGTGATTCTCGTCGGTCTTGCAGGTGATGAACTCGCGGATGTCGGGATGATCGACGCGCAACACGGCCATGTTCGCGCCGCGACGGCTGCCCCCCTGCGCGATCTCGCCGAACGCCTGGTCATAGACGCGCAGAAAGCCGACCGGCCCGGTCGCCTTGCCGTTCGAGGAACGGACGAGGCCCCCCTTCGGGCGCAGCCGGCTGAACGCGAAGCCGTTGCCGCCGCCAGTCTGCTGGATCAGCGCGGCGTGGCGCAGCGTCTCGAAAATCCCGGAGCCGGTGCGGCCCATGTCGTCGTCGATCGGCAGCACAAAGCAGGCCGCGAGCTGCCCAAGCGGCGTGCCAGCGCCGGTAAAGGTCGGGCTGTTCGGGAAGAAGCGTAGCGTCGTCAGCAGATCGTAGAAGCGGCGCGCCATCGGCTCGATTGGCTGGCCGTGATCCGCTTCGACTTTGGCGACGTGATACGCCACGCGCCAGAACATCTCCTGCTCGGTTTCGGCCGGCTGGCCGTCTTCGCCCCGGCGCAGATACCGCTTGCGCAGCACCGTGCGCGCGTTGTCGCTCAACGGGATGTCGCGCGCCAGATCGGGCGGGAAGGGAACTTTGCGAAATCCATTGGTCCGGGACTCGACTGCCGCTTCCTGTTTGCCACCATCCACCATGACTCGCTCCTCGCGCTGCTTGGAGGCGACCCCACCGAGGCCCCCTCGCATCCAACCGGTAAACGCTCGCTAAGTCATTCGACCGAGAACACTAACTCAGGTTCCTGCCTGACCGTGCAGGACCCTTCGATCAGAACATGTTGTAACGTCAGGGAATTTCGGGGGACGAGACCTCGTCCGAAGCGCCATCGTCGCTGACGACTTCTTCACCAGAAGCCGCGGTGTCCGGCGCGGCAGAGGCGCGCGCCATCCCGTTCTGCTCCCCGGCGAGCATCGAGTCGATCATGTCGCGCACGCTGGTCATGCTGTCCAGGCCCAGGTAGACGATGGCATAGCGGATGTACGCGATCGGGTCAATGCGCTTCAGCCCGTCGATGATCATGTCGCCGACCACGCGGCTCGACACCTCGTCGCGCCCCATGTTTTGCAGGTGCGTCTCGATGTGATCGACCAGGTCGCTGATCGCCGAGGCCGGGATGGGCCGCTTGGCGCACGCGATCTGCACGCCGCGAATCAGCTTCTCGCGATCAAACGCCTCGCGGTCGCCGGTGCTCTTGATCAACAGGGGCGTCGCCCGCATCACCTTTTCGTAGGTGTTGAAGCGGCGCCCGCACACCTTGCACTCGCGCCGCCGGCGGATTCCGTCCTGCAGGTCACGCGTCGTGTCAATCACGCGCGACTTATTGTCCGCGTCGCAATAAGGGCATTTCATCACAAGCTCTTTCTGTGGTTTTGAGCCGGTCTGCTCAACTGAGATGGCGCGATCCCAGATAGCCGGGTGAGCCGCTTATCCCACCCTATTTTTACCCTGCAACCCCCACATTTGGGATATTCTGTGAAAACCAACCCCCATATATGGTGTTTCAATGGGTCCACACTGTAGCATGATCAGCCGGGAGGGTATATAGTACCCCGGTACTATTCGAGGTAATTTTAAGGGTTTGTTCGAGGGCGCGCCACACTTTCAAACCGGTCTCAAACGGCGCCCAAAACGCCGTCCCAACCCCCCTGGAACAGCGCGCCGGGCGTGAAAAAGGAACGGCGTTGCCTTCGCGCGGAGGCAGGCCGCTTACGCGGCGACCCACCTCGAAGACAACGCCGCCGGAGGGTAAGGCTAGGCTCTACCAGGCAGCGCGCACACCAGCGCCAGCGACACCACGCCGCCGCACGCGCTCAAAACCGTTTCGGGTGCAACCGCTACCGGCGCCGCAGGAAGGCCGGGATATCCAGGTCGTCGGTGTCATAGACGCGCGACGTGAACTCCTCTTCGACCTTGCGGGTCTGCGGCTGGGCGGGCGCCTCGACATCCGCCTCTGACTGCGTCACCGGCGCGACCGGCTCCGCCGGGGCGACGGGCCGCTGCGGCTGGCGCTGCTGCGGCTGGGGCTGGCGCTGCGGCTGGGCGGGCACGCGCTCGCGGGCGTTGGCCGGGCGCCGCGTCGCGACGCGGGACTGCTCGAAACCGGTCGCGATCACGGTAATGCGGATCTCGTCGCCCATGTTCTCGTCGATGACCGCGCCGAAGATCAGGTTGACATCCGGGTGGGACGTTTCCTTGATGATCGCCGCCGCCTCGTTGACCTCGAACAGGCTCATGTTCGGGCCGCCGGTCACGTTGAACAGGATGCCGCGCGCGCCGTCGATCGTCACGTCCAGCAGGCTGCTGCTGATCGCCTCTTCGGCGGCCACGCGCGCCCGGTCTTCGCCGGTAGCGCGGCCCACCGCCATCAACGCCGCCCCGCCTTCCGACATAATCGTGCGCACGTCGGCGAAGTCGAGGTTGATCAGGCCGGGGACGGTGATCAGCTCTGAGATGCCCTGAATACCCTGGCGCAGCACGTCGTCCGCCATGCCGAAGGCATCTTGCAGAGTGGCGCGCTTGTCCACAATCTGGAGCAGGCGATCATTTGGGATCACGATCAAGGTATCGACCTGGCTCTTGAGCGCCTCGATCCCGGCCTCGGCCGCCTGAATACGGCGCGCGCCCTCGAAGGTGAAAGGCCGCGTCACGACGCCGATGGTCAGCGAGCCTAGCTCCTTGGCGACCTGCGCCACGACCGGCGCGCCGCCGGTGCCCGTGCCGCCGCCCATGCCGCTCGTGATGAAGACCATGTCCGCGCCGCGCAGGACCTCGTACAATTCGTCGGCGCTTTCCTCGGCGGCTTTGCGCCCGATCTCCGGGTTGCCCCCGGCGCCCAAGCCGCGCGTCAGCTTATCGCCGATCCGCACGCGCGTCTTCGCTTTGCTGAGCAGCAGCGCCTGAGAGTCGGTGTTGATCGCGATGAACTCGACGCCGCCCAGCCCCTCTTCGATCATGCGGTTGACAGCATTGCCGCCGCCCCCGCCGATCCCAACTACTTTTATGCTGGCGAAGTTGTCGCCACCCATCGGCAGAGCCTCAGCCATAATCTCACCCTCCCTATCCCCAAACTTCGAATGATGGCGCCGGCCCACAACCGCCTGGTAGGGCGTGGCTCCGCACCGTTCCGTTGTCGGTAGTGACCCCATACGGTTCGATAGTATGGAGCCATTTTACGATATTTTCTCGCATGAGAAAACTATGTTAAAGAACGCCCTGAAAATGCGCCGCCGTTACCCTTCTTCGCCGGGCAGCAGCCGGCCCAGCGCGCGCCGCAAGAAAGCCCCCACGTCCGGGCGCGGCGATTTGCTGCCGTTCGCGCCCAGGCCCTTGCGCCGGTCATCCTCAAGATCCATGATCAGGCCCAGTTTCAGCAACCCCACGCTGGTACTGTACGACGGGTTCTTCAGCGCCTCGGCCATGCCGGTGATGTGCTCCGGCTGCGCAACCCGCACCGGCATCTTCAGCACGTCCGCCGCCACCGTCTTGATCCCCGGCAGCAGGCTGCTCCCGCCGGTCAGCACGATCCCGGCCTTCATCAGCCCGTCGTAGCCGCTGCGCTTGATCTCTTTGAGGATCAGCTCGAAAATCTCGGCGACGCGCGCGTTGATAATCAGCGCCAGGTCAGCGCGCTGCACCTTGCTCGGTAGCTCCTCGCCGAAGGGCTGGATCGGGAACGCTTCCAGCGAGCTGACGGCCTTCGGGTCGGCGTGGCCGTATTGCAGCTTGACCGCCTCCGCCAGCTCGAACGGCAGGTGCAGGCCGTGGGCGATGTCGTTGGTGACATGCTGCCCGCCGACCGCGATCACCGCCGTGTGCCACACCGCGCCATCGACAAACAGCGCCAGGTCGGTCGTGCCGCCGCCGACATCGACCACCATCACCCCGGCCTCGCGCTCCTCCGGCGTCAGCACCACGTCGCCCGACGCAAGCGGGTTCAAAATGAAGCGGTCCACGAAGACGCCAGCGGACTCGATACATTTTTCGAGGTTGCGGATATTGGCCGCGCCCGCGGTGATAATGTGCGCCTCGACTTCCAGCCGGAAGCCGAGCATCCCGACGGGGCTGCGCAGGTTGGTCTGGCCGTCGAGCGTGTAATTGCGCGGGATGACGTGCAGCACCTCGCGCCCGTGCGGTAAAGGAACGGCGCGCGCCGCGTCCATCGCCCGATCGAGGTCCACCACGTCGACGCCGCGCGTGTTCGAGACGCCGACGGCCCCCGTGCTGTTAATGGACTCGATATGCCCCCCGGCGACCGACACAAACGCGCGCCCGATCTCGTACCCGCTGCTGCGCTCGGCCTTGTGCACCGAAGACGAGATCGCCGCGCTGAGCGCGCCGACATCCGTCACCATGCCCTTGCGCATCCCATGAGACGGCTCGATGCCGACGCCCAGCACGTACACGTCCGTATCGCGGACCTCGCCCACGATGGTGCAGACCTTCGTGGTCCCGATGTCGATGCCTACGACCAGCTCGCCCATTCTGCTAATCAGCCACCTTCGCGCCACAGCACCGTGTAAACCGGTCGGTCAGGCTCGTTCATGTAAATATCGCCCGGCTGGACGTTCTTGCTCTTGATGGTATCCACCACCCGGTAATAGACCAGCAGCTTGGTGTCGATCTCGTTGCCGTCGCCGAACCACACCGTCCAGCCGCCGCCGTCGCGATAGCCCAATCCTTTAAGCGGGTCGTAGGTCAGCACGTCGATATTCGGGTGCCGCTGCCGCAGTTGCAGCGCGCCGTCGACAATCGTCTGCGGGATGCGCGCGCCCACGTCGAGCGGCTCGTCCGCGCTCGCCGCCACGATCCGCAACAATTCGGGCCGGTCCTCGCGCTGCTTCATCACGATGCCGTTGACATCCACCCACACCCGCACGCCCTGCTCCCAGATCAGCGCCGGCTCGCGCTCGGTTACGACGATCTGGACCATATCCGGCGGCCAGCCGACGTACACCGCCGCGTCGGCGATATTCGGGACCTGTTCCAGCCGCTGCTCAACCTCGCGGGCATCAATCCAGAAGATATGCCGCTGCGCGACATCGCTGAATCGAAAAATCTCCTCGCGCGAGAGGTATTTTTCCCCCCCGATGGCGACCGAGCTGACGTAAAACGCGTCAGCCGTCAGAAACAGGTAGAGCACCACCGACAGCCCGGCGACGATCATGCCGGACACCGCGCGCCAGCTCAACATCTGGAGCGGGTTGATCCGCGCCTTGATCTGCGGCGCGGTGCGCGGCGCCTGGGCGCGCTTCTTCTGCTCGCGCCGCGCGGCGCGGCGCTGCGCGACGGTCGGTGCGCTCGCCGCCGCCAGGCGAGACAGCGGGGTCATCCGCTGCGGCAAGGACTCCGCAGGCTCGGTGCGCGCAATTCGCTGGCTGCGAGCCGAGGGCCGGACGTGGCCTCGGGTGCCGGTGTCGTGACGCGCGCGCCGCTGTCGTGTCTTCAACAATGAGGCCATGCCTGCTTACGTTGTAAGGGCGCCAATCGCACCCGTCAGTGCAGCGTGATCGCCGCTCTTTGGTTAATTGTAGCGGCTGCGGAATCCATTTCCCACAATGTAATCCCACTATAATCCAACATTGTTCCCATGTCCAATGCGAAAAGAGCCGATGCGGCTCGCATATTGACAAAATTCATAAATCATTCACGGTTGGAAAAGCGGTTGGAACGGATGTAAGCCTGAACAATCTTACAAACTAAATACAAACAATTGGACGGGCGCGCCAAGCCGGCGCCCCTGTGCGCCGATCACCAGTCCCCCACCAGCTCGATCTCAAGCTCCAGCGCGATGCCCGACGTCGCGGCGACCCGCTCCTGGGCCAGCTCGATCAGCGCGCGATAGTCGGCGGCAGTCCCCCCACCCAGGTTGACGAAGAAATTACCGTGCAGGGGCGAAATCTGCACGCCGCCGATCGTCGTGCCTTTCAGCCCAGCGGCTTCGATCAGCCGCCCAGCGTGCTCGCCCGGCGGGTTCTTGAACATGCTGCCCAGCGACGACCCCGGCGGCTGAGTCCGCTTGCGCCGGACGGCCAGCTCGGCGATCCGCTCGTTCAGCGCTTTCGGGTCGTGCCCCGGCTCCAGTTGGAACTCTGCCGCCAGCAGCACGAAGCGACCGCGCTGTCCTTTGAGCGCCGAGGCCCGGTAGCTGTAGCGCATATCGTCGGGGGTCCAGCGCAGCGCCGCGCAGCACGCCTCGCTGTCGAGTAGATCGACGTAGATGAGCTGCCGCGCGATCTCGCCGCCGTGCGCCCCGGCGTTGCCGACGACTGCCCCGCCGACCGAGCCGGGCACGTTGGCGGCCCACTCGAAGCCGCCCAGGCCCCGGTTCGAGGCTTTGCGCGCCACCGTGGACAGGCTCGCGCCGCTCTCGGCCCACACCCGCCCATCGTCTTCGAAGGCCATCCCGCGCGCGTGGTTGACAATCACCAGCCCGCGCACGCCGCGATCCGCGATCAGCACGTTGGCCCCGCCGCCGAGCACCAGCCAGGGCAGCCCGGCCTCGTGCGCCAGCCCGACCGCTTCGGCCAGGTCCTGGCAGGAATGAGCCGTCACCAGGGCGTCCGCCGGGCCGCCGAGCCGCGCCACGGTGTAGCGCACCAGCGGCTCGTCGCGCAGCAGCGCCTCACCAAAGCGCGCTTCCAGTGCCGCAAAGGGATCAGCCATGTGTGTCATCCTCAGTCGTCGCCACGTCTGGCGCGGCGCCCGGCGCGGGCATCCGATCGGCCAGCGCCGCCAGCAGCCGCTCGCCGATCGCGGGCGCGTCCCCCGCCGACAGAATCAGGACCCAGTCGCCGGGCCGCACGCCGTCCAGCAGCGCCGCGAGGGTCGCCTCGAAGCTGCCGGTAAAGCGCGCCCCGCCGTGCCCCTGCCCCGCGATCCGGGCCGCCATCTCCGCCGCGTCGAGGCCGGGGCCGGGCGTCTCGCGCACCGAGTATACCTCAGTCACCAGCACGTGATCCGCCGCGCCGAACGCCCCCGCGAAGTCCTCCGCCAGGGTGCGCATCCGCCCGAAGGTGTGCGGCTGCCAGACCGCCCACAGCGCGCCGACGCCGGGCCGCTCGCGGAACGCGCCGAGCGTGGCGCGGATGGCCGTCGGATGGTGCGCGTAATCGCTGACGACCGTCACGCCGCCCGCCTGCCCCATCACATCCGCACGCCGTCCCGTGCCGAGAAAGCTGGCGAAGGCATCCGCCACGCGCGCGATCGGCACGCCGAGGCGTTCGGCGATCGCCAGCGCCGCCAGCGCATTCGACACGTTGTGCCGCCCGGACGCCGCCAGCGTCAGCGTGCCGGCAGGCTCTCCGGCGCGCCGCGCGGTGAAGCGCGTGCCGCCGCTGGCGAGCGGCTCCAGGTCCGTCGCGCGCCAATCGGCGGGCGCGTCGAGCGCGTAGGTGATGACCGGCCCGCCCGCCGCGCGCCGGGCTTCGGCCAGGGATGCGGCGCCCGCGTCGTCCGCGCAGGCGACCAGCAGCCCGCTCGCGTCGAGCCGGTCTGCGAATTGAGCGAAGGCGCGCACTACGTCGTCGCGCGTCGGGAACATATCGGGGTGGTCGTGCTCGATGTTGAGGATCGCGGCGATCTGCGGGCGCAGGCCGAGAAACATATTGTCGTACTCGTCCGCCTCGATCACGAAATAATCGCTGGCCCCGACCCCCGCGTTGTCGCCGGTGTTGCCCAGCACGCCGCCGACGATGTAGGTGGGCGGCAGCCCGGCGGTGCGCAGGGTGTGGACCAGCAGGGCGGTGGTGGTCGTCTTGCCGTGCGTCCCGGCGATCGCGATCCCGGTGCGTCCGGCCATCAGCGCGCCGAGCAGATCGCGCCGCCGCAGCACGGGGATGCCCCGCGCCTGCGCCGCCGCGATCTCCGGGTTATCGGCGGTCGCGGCGGAGGTGGTCACGACCAGGTCGGCTCCGGCGACGTGCGCCGCCGCGTGGCCCTCGTAAATGGTCGCGCCCCCGGCGCTCAGGGCGCGCGTCAGCGCGTTGGCGCGCAGGTCCGACCCGCTGACCGTGTACCCCAGTTGGAGCAGCACGCGCGCGATAGCCGACATGCCGAAGCCGCCCACGCCGACGAAGTGAATGTGTTGATCAGGGCGCAGCATGGAATAAGATCGGCTCAGACAATCGCCACGATCACGAAGATGAACAGCGCGATCATCACCAGCGAGAGCAGGCCGCCATCCGCGCTGAGCATCCAGCTCAGCGGCAGCGCATCGACCATCTCGGCGCTGGCCGACCCCGGCGCGACCGGCGTGATGAACGGGCTGAGCGGATATTCGAGGTTGTCCATGTACCACCACAGCGAGCCGATCAGCAGGTAGCCGTTGAACGCGCCGACCAGCGCGCCCAGAATGCCGTCTTGCAGGCTCTCGCGCGGGTTGCGGATCGCCCCGCCGCGCGCCAGGCGCTCCGGCGGCGTCTGGTAGGCGAAGAACGCCAGCAGCAGCAGGATCGTCGCTTGAAGATAGAACTTCGGCTCCTGGCGCCCGTCGGTCAGCGGGTCGATCACGAGCGCCTCGAACTGCTTGAGCGTGAACAGCGCCAGCACGATCCCGGCGGTGGCGATCAATTCCTTCGTCCAGCCGCGCATATACCCGATCACGGCAAACACGAAGACCATCATCCACAGAAAACTTGAAAGTTGGATCATGGGACCGTCCCCTCAGCGGGTGGCTGCCGGGCCGCGCGCTGCTCGCCGCCGCTCACGCACCCAAACGCCGGAGCGTGTGATCATTGCCAATCGCGCGCGATTCACCTATTAGTATGCGCGAAGTCGCGCCGCGCGCCAAGCGACCGCTTAGCCCGCCGGGTGCCCCGCCGTGCGCGCCAGCAGCCGCGCGATGTTCGCCGCGCCGTCCGGCTGGCGCAGCGCCTCCGCCGCGCGTCGCATCGCCGCCAGCCGCTCGCCGTCGCCCAACAGCTCACGCACCGCCGGGAGCAGCTCGGTGTCGAGCCGCGCGTCGTCAAGCTGGATCGCCGCCCCGCGCTCGACCAGGTACTCGGCGTTGACGTGCTGATAGCGCCACGCGTGCGGGTAGGGTACCAGGATCGATGGCAGGCCAAGCTGCGGGTATTCCGCCAGCGTCGCGGCCCCGGCACGGCTGATCACCAGGTCCGCCGCGGCGAACGCCTGCCCGATGTCCGGCAGGAAGTCGAACACCTGATACCGCGCGCGCTGCTCCGGCGCAAGCTGCGCGTGCGCCGCCTGGACCTGCGGCCAGTCGAGCTTGCCCGAAATATGCAGAATCTGCACGCCGTCCGCCAGCAGGTCCGGCGCGATCGCGCTCATGGCGCTGTTGATGCTGCGCGACCCCCGGCTGCCGCCGAAGACCAGCAGCGTCCGGCGCTGCGGATCAAGCTCCAGCGCCTCGATTGCGGCGGCGCGGTCCGCCTCCAGAATCTCCGGGCGCAGCGGGTAGCCAGTCACCTCGACGCGCCGGCCGGGGTAGTACGCCGCCGTCGCCTCGGTCGTGGCCGCGATCACCCGCGCGAAGCGGCGCCCGATCACCTTCAGCATCAGGCCCGGCTCGATGTCCGGCACGTAGATCACGATCGGGCGGCGCAGCAGCCAGCAGGCCAGCGCCATCGGCACGCCAACCCAGCCGCCGGTCAAAAACAGCACTTCCGGCTTCAGGCGCAGCGCCAGCGCCAACGATTGCACGACGCCCGCGCCGATCTTCAGCGCGCTGGCGATCTGCCCCCGGCGCGGGATCCCCGCGACCGGCCCGGCCAGGACCTCGTGATAGCCATCAAATCGCACGCCGGATTGCGCGACCAGCCCGCGCGCCATGTCGCCGCGCGCGCCGACAAAATGCAGGCTCGCCTGGGGATACAGCTTACGCGCCGCCGAGGCGACGGCCAACGCGGGGTATACGCCGCCGCCGGTCCCGCCGGCTGAGATCATGATCCTCACGTGCGTCTCTCCATTTGGCAGGCGGCACAGTCCGGCGCGGCACCTGGCTGCGAACCGGGCGCGCGGACCGGCCAATCGCGCGCGATACGCTGAGAATCACGCCGACCCCGGCCATCGCCGCTACCAGCGACGACCCGCCGTAGCTGATAAACGGCAGCGGGACCCCGGTCGGCGGGATCAGCGCCGTCATCACCGCGATATTGAGCAGCGCGTCATACGCAATCCAGCACGTCACGCCCGCCGCCAGCAGCCCGCCGAAGGCGTCCGGCGCGTGCCGCGCGACGGTGAACCCGCGATAGATCAGCAGCACGAACAGCGCCAGCACCAGGAACGTGCCGAGCAGCCCCAACTCCTCGCCGATAATCGCGAAGATGCTGTCCGTGTGCGGGAAGGGCAGCGTGTTGGCGAACTTCTGCTTGCCTTCGCCCAGCCCGACGCCCGTCAGGCCGCCGTTGATGAACGCCGTCACCGCCTGCTGAACGTGATCGCTGGCCTGCGTCAGGTCTTCGACCGCCGCGAAGTAGGCATCCAGGCGCTGGCGGGCGTATTCCAGCCGGGTCGCCAGCTGGTAGCCGGCCACGCCCATCGCGCCCCCGATCACCAACAGCTGAAACCAGTCCGCCCCGGCGATGAAGAACATGCTCAGCGCCGTCGCCAGGATGCTCGCCGCCGTGCTCAGGTCCGGCTGGAGGATGATCAGAAACGCGATCAGGCCGACGACGACCGTGAACGGCAGCAGGCCATACGTGATCTTGCGCAGCTTCTGGCGCTTGGACGCCAGCCAGGCCGCCATGTACACCACGACCGCGAACTTCGCCAGCTCGCCCGGCTGAAATGAGCCGCGCAGCAGCGCGCGCTGCGCCTCGAAGCGCGTCTCGCCGAAGCGCAGCACCGCGATCAGGAGCAGCATCACAACCAGCATCATCGGCACGGCGATGCGCCGCCAGAAGTGATAGTCGAGCCGCGTCACCAGCACCAGCAGCGCCAGCCCGATTGCCATCGAGCGCGCCTGGCGCACGAAGAAATACGTCGTGTTGCTGGCGTCGCCGGTCGCCTGGTAGCTGACGTCGATCGACGCGCTGTAGACCATCAGCAGGCCGATCGCGCACAGCACGCCGACCACCAGCGCCAGAAACAGATCAAAGCCCGCCGCGCTCGTCAGGCGGCGGCGCTCGTCAGCGCGGCGCTCGTCCACCGGCGGCGGCTCGGACCGGCGCGCCGGGACGCGCAGCGCGTCGGCGTAGTTAAACTCTCGGTCGTCGTCGATGAATTCGAGGTCGTCGGCTAGCTCGCTCATGCCCGGTTCCCATACAGCCATCCCACCGCTGGATTTCACACGCCGCTTGGGCGCGGCGCCTTTTTACCTTACCCCATCCGCCTGCCGGACGCCACTGGCCCGACGACGCTGCCCTAAGGGAATCGCACCGTCAATCGCCCCCTCAAGGCGTGATCGCGAAGTCCTCGAAGACGGCGGTCAGCCCGCCGCCAATCGGCGAGCAGACCATCAACCCCACGTCGATGGTGGGCCGGTCGGTGAAGTACGCCTGCCGGATCAGGGTGTACGTCGCGCCGTCGAGCGAGTAATGCACCTCGACCGTCGCGCCGTCGCGCACTACCCGCAGCCAGAAGGCCGGCGGGCTGCCCGCCAGCGGGAGAATTGACCAGTCCGAAAAATCGCGCGTAACGACGGCGCTGGCGTTCTGCTGCCCGTTCGTGAACTCGACGCCGCACTTGACCCAGCGCGCCTCGTCCACGCGCAGCATGATCCCCGCCTGGTCATACAGGTCGCGGTATCCGGCGCTGAACCGGACCGTCGCGCTGAAGTTGCCGCTGACCGTTCGGTAATAGAAATGACCGCTGTCGCGCACGCCGCCGTCGTGCGTCACGCGCCAGAAATCCGTCTGGGGCTTGGCGCGGATCGTGATTCGCCCGCCCGCGTCCGAGAACTCCGCCGGTTCGTTCAGCCACTGCATGGATATCCCCCTGTCACTGACCGGAGACGCTCAGCCGCGCCCGGTATCACGCGCTATTTCCTGCACCAGCGCGCGGAAGTGCGCGCCGCGCGCCGCGAAATCGACATACGCGTCGTACGACGTGCCGCCAGGGCTAAGCAGCACGACATCGCCCGGCCGGGCGACCTCGCGTGCCAGCGCGACCGCCGCGTCGAGCGTCGCCGCCTCGCGCACCGCTTCGATCCGCGCGCCGTCCGCTGCCGCCGCCTGCCGCATCAGCGCGGCGACCTGCGGCCCGAACTCGCCGAACGCGATCACGGCGCGGCATTTTTCGGCGGCCAGCGCGGCCAGCGGCTCCCACGGCAGGGCCTTATCGCGCCCGCCCGCCAGCAGCACGATCGGCTCCTCAAAGCTGCGCAGCGCGGCGATCACGCGCTCCGGCGCGGTGGCGATGCTGTCGTTGACCCAGGTCGCCCCGCCGATCACGCCGACCGGCTCCAGCCGGTGCTCGACGCCGGTGAACGCCGCGATCGCTTGGCGCATGGCCCCGACCGGAATCCCGCCTGCCCCGGCGATCGCGCAGGCGGCGAGCGTGTTGAGCACGTTGTGCGCCCCGCGCAGCCGGATCGCGTCGCGGCGGCAGACCTCGGTCGCGCCGCCGTCCAGCGCGAGGATCAGCCGGTCGCCGTCCAGGTACGCGCCCGGCGTGACGCGCTCGCGCAGCGAGAAAAACGCGGCCCGGCCCGGCGCTTCGGCGCTCATGTCCCGCGCGACCGGGTCATCCCAGCCGAAGATCGCCGTATCCTCGGACCGCTGGTGCCGGTAGATGTTGGCTTTGGCGGCGCGGTAGGCGTCCATCGTGCCGTGCCGGTCGAGGTGATTGGGCGTCACGTTCAGCACCGCGCCGACCGCCGGGCTGGCTGTCATCAGCTCCAGCTGGAAGCTGCTCAGCTCCATCACGACCACGTCCTCCGGCGCGATCTGCGGCAGGCGGTCGAGCAGCACGTCCCCGATGTTGCCCCCGACATGCGTCACCCGGCCCGCCGCGCGCGCCATCGCGCCGGTCAGCGCGGTCGTGGTCGTCTTTCCGGCGCTGCCGGTGATGCCGAGCACCGGCGCGGGACAGCGCTCGATAAACAACTGCGCGTCGTTGGTCACGCGGATGCCGCGCCGCCGCGCTTCTTCGACGATCGGCAGCGTCGGCGGGACGCCCCCGCTGAGGCAGAGCACGTCGCAATCGTCGAGCAGCGCCAGCGGGTGCCCGCCCAGCGCGAACTCGACCGGCAGCCCGGCCAGCGACGCGACCTCGGCGCTGAGCGTCTCCGCGCTGCGGCTGTCGGACAGCGTCACGCGCGCGCCGAGCGCCGGCAGCCAGCGCGCCAGCGCCTTGCCTTGCCGCGCCATGCCGAGCACGACAACGCGCTTGCCCGCCAGCGGATCGGGCGGGGCCGGGGGTGTAGTCAAGCTCACCGCGCGACCTCGACCGTGCCGCCCTGGCGCGCCGAGCGGTACAGCGCGTCGATCACGCGCATATTCTTGACCGCGTCCTCCGCCGGGAAGCGCGGCGCGGCCTCGCCGGTCACGGCGCGGTTGAAGTCCTCGATCATCAGCGTGTACGAGTTGGCCGGATCGAGCCGCACCGTCTCGATCATCATCCGGTCGTCGCCATAGTGCACGATCTCGCTGGCGCGGTCTCCGACCGGGTTGTAGGCGCGGTTGACGTACAGCGAGCCGACCGGCCCGACGACTTCATAGTAGCGGCGCAGCGGCAGGCTGAACCCGCAGTTGATCTGCGCCAGCGCGCCGTTCGGAAATTCCAGCGTCGCGACCATCCGGTCGTCCACGCCGCGATCGGTCCAGTGCGCCTGGGCGGTGACGGCCAGCGGCTCGGCTTGCAGCATGAAGCGCGCCAGCGACACCGGGTAGCAGCCCACGTCGTAGAGCGAGCCGCCGCCCAGCGCCGGGTCGAGCCGGATGTCGTCCTCGCGCGCGATCAGGAAGCTAAACCCCGCGTCGATCAGCCGCACCTCCCCAATGGTGCCATCCTCGATCAGCTCGCGCACCGCGTAGGCTTGGGGATGGTGCCGCCACTGGAAGGTCTCGGCCAGCACGCGCCCGGCCTGATCAAACGCCACGACCATCTCCTCGGCCTCGGCGGCGTCGAGCGCAATCGGCTTTTCGCACAGCACGTGCTTACCGGCCTGCGCCGCCTTAATCGCCCACTCCTTGTGCAGGTTGTTGGGCAGCGGGATGTACACCGCGTCGATTGTCGGGTCGTCGAGCAGCGCCTCGTAGCTGGCGTGCGCGGTCGGGATGTGGTGCTGCCGGGCGAACGCCTGGGCGCGCTCTCCGTCGCGGCTGGCGACGGCGGCCAGCTCCGTGTCACGCGCCTGGCGATAGGCCGGGAGCATGATCTTCTCGAAATGACGCGCCGTGCTGAGAATCCCCCATCGGACCGTGCTCATATGCTCCTCCATCTCGGTGCGCAGAAAAGACCTCAAGCGGTTAGCAGTTAGCCT
>DAOKYY010000081.1:0-18294 GCA_035325905.1 Aggregatilineaceae bacterium
TGCTGGCGCAAGACGGGCTGTACGCCCGGCTCTACGAGACCCAGTTCAGCCGCGACTCCGCGCACGCCTGACCCGCACCGCACCGGAAAGGAGCCAGCGGCGATGGGAACGTTGTACATCGTGCCGACGCCGATCGGCAATCTCGAAGATATCACGCTGCGCGCGCTGCGCGTTCTGCGCGAGGCGAGCCTGATCGCCGCCGAAGACACGCGCACCACCCGCAAGCTGCTCGCCCGCTATGACATCGGCACGCCGCTAACCAGCTATCATGAGCATAACAAGCTCTCCAAGCTGGAGGTGATCTTCGACGCGCTGGCGCAGGGCGATGTCGCGCTGGTCTCGGATGCCGGGACTCCCGGCATTTCCGACCCCGGTTTCGAGCTGATCCAGGAGGCGCTGGCGCGTGATGTGACGGTCGTGCCGCTCCCCGGACCCTCCGCCGTGATCGCGGCGCTCGTCGGCTCCGGCCTGCCAACCGATCGCTTCCTGTTCGCCGGATTTCTGCCGCGCAGAGCCAGCGCCCTGCGTGGCGCGCTGATCGAGCTGGCGCCGCTGCGCGCCACGCTGATCGCCTATGAAAGTCCGAGCCGCCTGGTCGCCACGCTGGACGCGGCGCGGGACGCGCTCGGCGACCGCCCGGCAGTCGTCGCGCGCGAGCTAAGCAAGCTGCATGAGGAGCTACGGCGCGGCACCCTCGGCGCGCTGGCCGATCATTTCCGCCACAACCCGCCGCGCGGCGAGATCACGCTGGTCATCAGCGGCGCAACCGAGCCGCCTGCCGACGAGATCTGGGACGAGGCCCGCGTCCGTCGCGCCCTCGCCGAACGTCTGGCGCAGGGCGAGCCACGCAGCGCCGCCGCCCGCGCCGTCGCCGGGGCTTCTGGCTGGAATCGGCGCGACGTGTACAATGTAGACCTCGATTGACTTTTGGAACTCCATACTCACCGAAAGGCAACAACATGTCATTCACGCTGCCTGCCACCGGGCAGGAAGTCACAAGCTGGGCGCAGGTCGAGCCGGTGTTCGCCGAGCTGGCCGAGCGCCCTCTATCGGCGGACACGGTCGGCGCTTGGCTGGCTGACTGGTCGCGCCTGGGCGAGCGTATCGACGAGACCTACGCCCGGTTCTACATCGTCACCACGCAAGATACGACCGATCAGGCCGCCGAAGAGCGATACCACGCGTTCATCGGCGACGTTCTGCCACGCGCCCAGGCCGCCGATCAGGTCCTCAAGCAGCGCCTGTTGGAGAGCGGCCTTGAGCCGGAAGGGTTCGAAATTCCGCTGCGCAACCTGCGCGCCGAGGCCGACTTGTTCCGCGACGAGAACCTGCCGCTGCTGACCGAGGAGCGCAAGCTCGCCTCGCGCCTCAATCGCATCCTCGGCACGCAGACGATCGACTGGGAAGGCGAGCAACTGACGCTCGTCCAGGCCGAGCGCCTGTATTTCGACGACCGGCGCGAGGTGCGCGAAGCCGCCTGGCGTAAGGTCTCGCAGCGCCAGCTCGCGGACCGCGACGCGCTCAACGCGCTGTGGGCGGAATACCTGCCGCTGCGCCAGAAGCTGGCGGAGAATGCCGGGCTGGACAGCTTCCGCGAGTACCGCTGGCGCCAGCTTCAGCGTTTCGACTACACCCCGGCGGACTGCGAGACCTTCCACGCCGCGATCGAGGCGGTCGCCGTTCCGGCGTCCCAGCGCATCTACGAGCGGCGACGGGTCCGTCTCGGCGTGGACACGCTGCGCCCCTGGGACCTGGCCGTTGACCCGTCCGGGCGTCCCCCGCTCAAGCCGTTCGACACCGTGGCCGAGCTTGAGGAGAAGGGCGAGGCGATCTTCCGCCATGTGGACCCGGCGCTTGGCGAGGTGTTCGCGACGATGCGCCGCGAGAAGCTGCTCGATCTCGAGAACCGCCCCGGCAAGGGGCCGGGTGCATACTCAAGCTCGCTCGAACACAGCAAGCGCTCGTTTATCTTCATGAACGCCGTAGGCGTGCGCGACAACGTCCGCACCCTGCTCCACGAAGCCGGTCACTCATTTCACGGGTTCGCAACCTACACCCAGCCGCTGTACCACCAGCGCACCGTGCCGACCGAGTTTGCCGAGGTCGCGTCGATGGCGATGGAGCTGCTCGCCGCGCCGTATCTGACGCACGATTGCGACGGGTTCTACACGCCGGAAGACGCCGCCCGCGACCGCGTCGCCCACCTGGAAAAGATCGTCCTTTTCTGGCCCTATATGGCGGTCGTCGACGCCTTTCAGCACTGGGTCTACGAGCATCCTGAGGCAGCCAGCGACCCGGACCAGTGCGACGCAACCTGGGCTGCGCTGTGGGATCGCTTCATGGTCGGCATCGACTACGATGGGCTGGAGCCGGACAAGCGCAACGGCTGGCATCGCAAGCACCACATCCACCGTCTGCCGTTCTATTACGTCGAATACGGGCTGGCGCAGTTGGGCGCGGTTCAGGTCTGGCGCAATGCCCTGGCGGACCAGGCAGGCGCCGTCGCGGCCTACCGCCGGGCGCTCGCGCTCGGCGGCACGGTCGATCTGCCGGCGCTGTACCGGGCCGCGGGCGCGCGCTTCGCCTTCGACGCCGCAACGCTCGGCGAGGCAGTCGATCTGATCGAGCGCACGATCGACGAACTGGAAAGCGACCTGTAGGCCGGTTCATCTCGATCCTGATGATGAAACAGCGGCAGCGGCTCATGGGTGGGCCGCTGCCGTGTGCGGAGTATCACCCCGATGCGCGTCTTGATGCTGTCCAAAGCGTGCGTGGTTGGCGCGTACCAGCGCAAGCTGGAGGAGATGGCGCGTCTGCCCGGCGTGGAGCTGCGCGTGCTGGTCCCGCCAAGCTGGCGCGACGATCGCGGCGAGCTGATGCTGGAGCGCGCGCACATCGAAGGCTACGATCTGCGCGCGACGCCGATCCGCTTCAATGGGCATTTTCACGCGCACTACTACCCGCGCCTCGGACGCGAAATCCGCGCGTTCTGCCCGGACATCATGCACATCGACGAGGAGCCGTACAACCTCGCGACGTGGCACGCGCTCTGGCGCGCGCGCCGCGCGGGGGCGCGCACGCTGTTCTTTAGCTGGCAGAACATCACCCGCGACTATCCGCCGCCTGTCCGCTGGCTGGAGCGGTGGGTCCTGCGCGCCGCCGATTACGCGATTATGGGCACGCAGAGCGCGGCGGAGGTCTGGCGCGCCAAGGGCTATCGTGGCCCGCTGGCGGTGATCCCGCAGTTCGGGGTGGACCCGGCGATCTTCACCCCGCCCGCCCAGCCCCGTGACGGCGCCGAGTTCGTCGTCGGGTTCGTCGGGCGGCTGCGCGAGGAAAAAGGCGGCGCTGACCTGATCCACGCGCTCGCCACCCTGCCCCGCGATCGCTGGCAGCTGGTTATCGTCGGCGACGGACCGGAGCGCGGCGCCCTGAAGGCGCTCGCGGAGCAATTGGGCGTCGCCGGGCGGATCAGCTTCGAGACGCGGCCCTCGATTGCCATGCCGGAGTTCTACCGGTCAATCGACGCGCTCGTCATTCCGTCGCTGACCCGGCCCAACTGGAAGGAGCAGTTCGGGCGCGTGATCATTGAGGCGATGGCGTGCGAAGTGCCGATCGCCGGCTCGTCCAGCGGTGCGATCCCGGATGTGATCGGCGAGGCCGGGCTGATCTTCCCCGAAGGCGACCGGGCGCGGCTGGCCGATCATCTGCGGCGGCTGTTGGACAACCCGGCCCTGCGGCGCGATCTGGGCCAGCGCGGGCGGGCGCGCGTGCAGGCTCACTTCACCCAGAAGCAGATCGCCGAGCGGACGGTCGCGGTTTATCGTGAGATGCTGGCGCGCGCCTGAATCGCCGCCGTTTCGCCATTGAAACTTCCGCCTGGGCGTGCTACAGTGACGGCGGTTCGGGGCTATTCAGAGAGAAAGTGGTAATGTTGAAAGCGGTACTGTTCGACCTGGACAACACGTTAATCGACTGGGACGCCACCGGTTCGTGGCACACCGAGCTAGCCCGGCGCATGGCGATCCTGTACGACTTCATCGGCCAGCGCGTCCAGCCGTGGGATGGCACGACGGTCGACATGCTTCAGGCGCGCTTCATCGAGGCGCTTGACCACGCCTGGGCCGTCGCCAACCAGACGCTTGTGCCGGTCGATCATATGGGCGTGCTGCGCAGCGCGCTGGCGGCCTGCGGCGTGCCCGAAGATCGCCTCACGCGCGAGCTGCTTGACGATGCCTACGACTGGCAGCCACACGAAAACCTGCAAATCTACCCCGAAGTGCCGGAAGTGCTGGATCAGCTGCGCGCGCACGGCGTCCAGCTGGGGATCATCACGAACGCGTCGCAGTCGATGACGCTGCGCGACCGCGAATTGACGCACGTCCGCCTTCTCGACTACTTCCCGATGTGCCGCATCTCGGCGATCGACGTCGGTTTGCTCAAGCCTGACCCGCGCATTTTCCAGGCCGCGCTCGACCTGCTCGGCCTGGCGCCAGACGAGGCGATTTATGTCGGCGATCATTTGCAGGCGGACGTGATGGGCGCGCAGAGCGCCGGGATGCGCGCGGTGTGGCGCGTGACCAGCGCCGACACCACCCCGCCGGACCCGGCCATCGTCCCCGACGGGATCATCACCGACCTGCGCGAGCTACTGCCGCTGCTCGACGGGTGGTATCCCGGCTGGCGCAACGGACACACGCTCCATGACACTCTTTGAAGGCGCGCCCTACTTCAACCTGGTCCTGACTGGCCCGAAAGGCGTCGGCAAGACTACAATCGGGCGGATGGTCGGCAGCCGCCTGCGGGTTGAGGTTTACGATTTGGAGACAGAGATTCTGTCGCGCGAGGGCCGTCCCGCGGACGAGATCCGCGAGTTGTTTGGCGAGGCGCGGCTCAAGGCGCTCGAAAGCACGGCGATCGGAGACTTGGTGCTGCGCCGCCAGTCGGTGCTGATCATCCCTGGCGCGGCGATGCTTGAGGAGACCAACCGGTCGCGGCTGGCGGAATCAGGCGCGATCCTGTGCCTGACCTGCCCGCTCAACGAGCAACTGCGCCGGCTGCATGTGGCGCGGGGCGCGTGGTTTCACAGCCCGTATAACCGGGCCACGCTGCTCAGCCGCATCAAGCGCGAGCAGGCGGTCAAAAACCTGGGTCTCGCCATGCTCGACACGTCGCGCGTCTCCATCGAGGAAGCGGCCGGCGCGGCGATCGCTTTCTGGCGCGAGCGCGCGGCGCTATAGCGGCGGTACAGGGGTAGCTGGCGTTCGGAACGGTATCGAGATCGTGTGAAGGAGACAGAGCCATGAGCGCGCTGACCGTCTCGCTGGCGCAGATGATTGTCCGCAAGGGGTTGCCCCGCACCAACTGGACGCGGATGCAGGAACTCACGGCGCGCGCCGCGCAGAACGGCGCCGAGGTGGTTGTGTTCCCGGAGCTGTGGGACGCGGGCAACGCCTTCGACAAAGGCCAGGATTTCGCCAGCAACCTCAGCGGAGGGCTGTTCGCGCAGGTCGCCGCGCTCGCCCGCCAGCACCAGCTGCACATCTTCGGCTCGCTGTTCGAGAAGCGCGGCATTGGGGTGTACAACACCGTCGCGGTCGTTTCGCCGTTGAACGGGATCATGGGCGCGTACCGTAAGCTGCACCTGTTCAAACCGACCGGCGAAGATAAGTGGCTGGTGCCGGGCGAAGCGCCGCTGGCGCTCGACCTGCCCTGGGGCCGGACCGGGTTCGCCATCTGCTATGACCTGCGCTTCCCGGAGCTGTTTCGTCGCTACGCCGACGATGGCGCGGTCGTGGTGATCGTCCCGGCGGCGTGGCCCGCGCCACGGTTGGACCACTATCGCACGCTGCTGCGGGCGCGCGCGATTGAAAACCAGTGTTACATGATCGCGGTGAATCGCACCGGCGAGGATGAAGATGACGGCGCGCGCTACTTCGGCCACTCGATGATCGTCGATCCCTGGGGCGACATCGTGTTCGAGGTCGGTGAGCCGGAAGGGTTGTACACCGTAACCCTCGACCTGGACCGCGTCCAGGAAGTCCGGCGCACTTTCCCGGTGCTCGGCGACCGGCGGCTGTGAGGCTGCCGGTAACGCGCCAGATGCGTTAGTAGGCTGTCAGCGGGCCGGAGTGCTGGCCCTCGCCGGGGAAGATCGCGACGACCTGACCGTGTAGCCCCTGGAACATCGCACCCCGCTCAAAGTCCTGCCAGAAGCCGCTGATCAACGCTTCAGATTGCGTGCCCCAGCCGAGCGCATCGCGGATCGCGGTGTTGGTGCGCCATACCAGGCCGAATCCCCGGATCGGCTGGATCAGCCCGGCGGGCGCGCTGTACGCGGGATCGTCGGGTGGCATCCCCTCATTCCATGTGTCCGTCACCTGCCAGAGCTGCCCGCTGTTCGCCAGCGCGACAATCTGGCGGTTGGGCCGCCAGTAGAGCGTCCCGCGCTCGAACGGCTGCGCGGCCATTTGCTCCGCGCTGCCCAGCCCGACCGGGCAGCCCAGACGCTCCTGCAATGCGGTGTTCGCCGTGTAGATCGCAGCAAACACAGCAGCAGGCGCGACCGGGCAATCCACCGCCGCGCCGACCAACCCGCCGGCGACGCCGGGTCCGCCCATCGGCCCGACCACGAACGGCGCCAGCGTCGGGATGTCGTCCGCCAGCGCCTCGCCGCTCTCAGAGGTGGGCCGCCCCAGGAAGATGCCGACATAGGGGGTAAGCGTCGGCGTGGGACGCGGCGGCGCGGGGGTCGCGCTCGGCGGCGCGGCGCCCGGCTGCGGCATCCCGACCAGCACCGGGCTGGGCGTGGCCGTCATCTCGATCGTCGCAAGCTGTTTGGGGAGCGCATCCAGCCCGGTCAGCACCGGCGCATCCGGCGGCACCGCCGGAGCCTCTTCCCCACAGCCGGTCAGAACCAGCGCCAGCATTACCAGCGCAAGCCGCACCCGCCCGTCTAACCGCCGCATCACGCTCCACCCCCCAGCCCGCGCGCCCGAAGAACGCGCTCGCTCAACAACAGCGCCAGCGCGCTCGGCCCATCGTTGATCTCGCCCGCCGCCGCCATGCCCAGCGCCTCCGCGACCGGGACCAGGCGCAGAATAATGTGCTCGGTCGCCTCGTGACGCGGCTGGTCGAGCGTGACGCCAAGCGCGACGTAGACGTGCGCGACCTGATCGCAAATCCCATTCAAGCTGTAGAACCGCCCGACAAAGACGATCTCCCGCGCCTGCCCGCCAACCTCCTCGGCCAGCTCGCGCGCAGCCATCGCTTCGGGCGCGACGCCCGGCTCGATGTTGCCCGCCGGGACTTCGAGGCACCAGTCGTCCACCGGGTAGCGATATTGCTCGATCAACACGATCTCGCCGCCCGTCGTGACCGGTACGATCCACACCCCGCCCGGCTTCTCGACGACGGTGTAGACCGCCGGGCTGCCATCGGCGGCTTCAAGCTGATCCTGGCGCAGGTTGTACCACGGGCTGCGCCAGACATAGCGGCTGGACACCGCGCGATAGGGGCGTTCTCGGCTCAAAACACGCGCATCCTCTGGTGAGCAAGGGACCGATCTGCCGCGAATTGTACGGAGGAACGCCCCGGCGCGCCACACGTCGAGCGACACACCCGCATCTGAGATTCGGCTTTGGGGGAGCGTGCGCGGCGCGGTATACTCGGCCTGTCTCACCGCTATACAGCACCGCGCAGACCGGAGCAAACGCCATGAAGATCGACCGGGATACCGTGATCCACATCGCCGAGCTGGCGCGGCTCCAGCTCACCGGCGAGGAGATCGAGCTGTACGCCGAGCAGTTGTCGCAGGTGCTCAGCTACGCGTCAGAGCTTCAGGCGCTCGACACGGACGCCATCCCGCCGACAGCATCCGTGCTGCCGCTAAGCAACGTGCTGCGCCCGGACGAGCCGTCGCCCGGCCTTCCGCGTGACGAGGTGCTCGCCAATGCGGCGCGCGTTGACGCTCATCAGTTCGTGGTAGACGCGATTCTCGACAGCCCGTCCGGGTAGGCTCTGGCGCAGAGCCACCCGTAATAGAAACAGCTTCCCCGCCCGATGCAGAGAAGCTGTTTTTGATTTCCCGCGCGGCGAGCAGGCGCTATTCGCCGTCGATCAGCGTGCCCACTTTGCGGCCCAGAACCGCGTCGATCAGGCTGTGGTCGTCCCAAATATTCAGCACGAGCAGCGGCAGATGATTGTCCATGCAGAGGGTGATCGCCGTCAGGTCCATGACGCGGACGCGGTACTCAATCGCCTGGGAATAGCTGAGCCGCTCGAAGCGCCGCGCGTTGGGGTTGAGCTTCGGGTCGGCGTCGTAGACGCCGTCGACCTGCGTCCCCTTGATGATCACCTCGGCGTTGACTTCCATGCCGCGCAGCGCGGCGGCGGTGTCGGTTGTGAAATAGGGGTTGCCCGTGCCCCCGGCGATGATCACGACGCGACCCTTTTCCATGTGAGCGATCGCCCGCAGGCGGATATACGGCTCCGCCACCTGGTTCATCATCACGGCGGTCTGGACGCGCGTCGGCACGCCGATCCGCTCCAGGCCGTCTTGCAGCGCCAGCCCGTTCATCACGGTGGCGATCATCCCCATATGATCGGCGGTCGCCTGCTCCATCCCACGCTGCACGCCCCGGTTGCCGCGCCACAGGTTGCCCGCGCCGATCACCAGGCCGACCTGCACGCCCAGATCGTGTACGGCCTTAATCTTCTCCGCGATAATCGCGACCTGGTCCGGGTCAATGCCGCAACCTTCCGGCCCGGCCAGCGTTTCCCCGCTCAGCTTAAGAATGATCCGGCGATAGTGTGGAACCATCTCCCCGTTCGACATCGCTGCTCCGCTCCGTGTTCTCTGCCTCAAGGCCGCTTACAGGGCCAGCGCCGGCCCCATGCGAAAAAAAGGGGATCAGGCGGTGCGCCTAATCCCCAGGGTCTTCATCTCAGCGAGCCTCTACTGCGTGTCGCCCGACTCGCCCAGCGCGAAGCGGGCGAACCGGCTGAGCACGATGTTCTCGCCCAGGTCGGCGATCGCCTGCTTGACCATGTCGCCGATAGTCACGCTGTCGTCCTTGATGAACGGCTGCTCGAACAGGACGAGGTCCTCGTAGAACTTGTCCATCCGTCCGTCGACCACACGCTCGACCACGTTTTCCGGTTTTCCCTCTTCCAGGGCGCGGCGGCGCTGAAGATCGCGCTCGGCCTCGACGACGGCGCTCGGAATATCCTCGCGCTGGACGTACTGCGCGCCGAGATTGGCGATCTGAAGCGCGATGTCGTTGGCGAGCTGGCGGAACTGCGCGGTGCGGGCCACAAAGTCCGTCTCGCAGTTCAGCTCCAGCAGCACGCCGAGCCGGGAATTGTGATGCACGTAGGCGTGGATGAGACCTTCGTTGGTCGCGCGGCCCACCTTCTTAGCGGCCTTCGCAAGGCCCTTTTCCCGCAGGTAGTCGGCGGCCTTTTGCAGGTCCCCGTCAAACTGCTCCAGCGCGTTCTTGCAGTCAAGCGGGCCTACTCCGGTGAGGTCCCGCAGCTCCTTGACCATCTGTGCCGTAACTTGAGCCATCCGTTACTTGTCCTCGCTCTCCTCAGTCCCGTCCTCGTCGTCCGTCTCGCCGAAGCTGAAGTCGCCGCTCCGCAGCTTCGCCAGCGTCGCCTCGCCCAGATACGCCTCGTCGTCTTCGACATCCGACATCGCTTCAGCGAAATCGACATCTTCCTCTGCGTACTCTTCGTCATCGACGCGCGTCTTGCGCAGCGCGATCCCTTCCAGCGCGGCGTCCGCGATCTTGCTCGTCAGCAGGCGAATAGCGCGGATCGCGTCGTCGTTCGCCGGAATCACGTAGTCAATCGGGTCCGGGTCGCAGTTGGTGTCGACCAGCGCAATGACCGGGATGTTCAGAATGTTCGCTTCCTTGACGGCGGTCACTTCGCGGCGCACATCCACCACAAACAACGCGTCGGGCAGGCGGGACATGTTTCGCATGCCGCCAAAGCGCAGGTGCAGCTTGTCGATCTCGCGGTCGAGCAGCATCTGCTCTTTCTTGGTCAGCCGGTCGAACGCGCCTTCGTCGCGCTGGCGCTCCAGGCGCTTCATCGTCTCCAGCCGCTCGCGGACGGTCCGCCAGTTGGTCAGCGTGCCGCCCAGCCAGCGCTGGTTGACGTAGGGCATGTTGCAGCGCGTCGCTTCCTGCGCGATCGTTTCCTGCGCCTGGCGCTTGGTTCCCACGAAGAGAATCGAGCCGCCGTCGGCGACGATCTCCCGCACCATCGCGTAGATCTCGTCAATATAGGCCAGGGTTTGCTGCAAATCGATGATGTGGATGCCGTTACGCTCGGTGAAGATGTACGGCTTCATCTTGGGGTTCCACTTGCGCGACCGGTGGCCGAAGTGGACGCCCGTCTCCAACAGAGCCTTCATGGAGACTGCTGGCATGGTGCACTATCCTCCTGTTCGTGTTTGACGTTCATATCGTTCACCCCCCGCCGCAATCCGGCGCCCAGCCGGACAACACGAGCAGAGTCCCGATATGTGTTTTTCGAGCCGCCCGCCTTGCGTCTGGCGCAGCGATGGGCAGCCCGGCGGAGCATTGTATCATAGCGCCCAGGCGAGAACAAGGCTCGATTTCGGGCTGCAAGGCGGCGCCCGGCTCAGGCGTGAGGCGTCAGTTCGCCCAGGCCCCAAGCCTCCATATCCTTCATCACCGCGTAAGCAGTCATGTCGAGGTGAATGGGCGTGATCGAGACATACCCCTGATCGGTCGCCCACAGATCAGTGCCCTCCTCGGTCACGTCCCCAGTAGGCGCCCCGCCGCCGATCCAGTAGTACGGGCGCCCGGACGGATCGAGTCGCTCCACCAGCTCGTCGTTGTACTGCCGCAGGCCCTGGCGCGTGATCTTGAACCCGCGTATCGCCTCCAGCGGCAGCGGCGGGATGTTGACGTTCAGCAGCGTCAGCGGTGGCAGGCGCTCGTGCAGCTGGAGCTGCACCACCTGCCGCGCGACCGCCGCGGCAGCCTCATATTCCGCGTCCTCCGAGTGATCGCACAGCGAGAACGCGATCGCCGGCTTGCGCCAGATCACCGCCTCGAACGCCGCCGAGACCGTGCCGCTGTAGGTCAGGTCCTGCCCCTGGTTCGGACCGCGATTGATTCCCGAGACAATTAGGTCAATCGGCTCGTTGATGTAACCGAGCAGAGCCACGGCCACAGAGTCGGATGGCGAGCCGGACGTGGAATACGCTGCCACTCCCTCCACCGGGAACTTGACGCGCTTGACGCGCAGCGGCTTGTGCATGGTCTTGCGATGGCCGGTCGCGCTCTGGTTGTCGGACGGCGCGCAAACCGTCACCCGGCCTAGCGGCAGCATGGCCTCGGCCAGCGCGATGATTCCCGGCGCCATGACTCCGTCATCGTTCGAAACCAGGATGTGCATTTCGCCTCTCTCCCCTTGGCGGAACCGTCGCGCAGCGATTCTACCGTATCGGCGGGGCACTTCCCACTCCGGCGCGCGCCGGAGCCAACCGCCAGCGCAGGTTGCCACGCACTAAAAAAGCCCCTGACTGTTGTCCGGGGCCATCAAGTCAGAAGCCAGCAGAACTACGGAAGCGTCGCACAGGCGACTGGCTGGCCTGCGGCAGAAACGCGAGCACCGGCCTCAGGCCGGCCGGTCTATTCGTCTTCCTCCCAGTCGTCTTCTTCCCACTCGGACTCTTCGGCCTGGCTGCTCGCGTAATCGAGCGTAGGCGGGCGCAGATCGACCACCTCAAGGAGCGCGTCGCACTCCGGGCAGTTGACGAGATCCCAGACCTCAATCGCGTCGCGCAGGTTGACCCACGCGCCACAGGCCGGGCAGCGCGAACGAAGCTTGCTCTTGGGGCTGCGCTGGCCTTCGGACTTGTTCAGGAGCACATCGTCGTTCATTGATCGGCCGTCATTCTTCGAGATCAATAGTAGTTCCGCACACGCTCGACCAGGCGTCATTAAGCGACGCCTGGACCCACACAATAGCCATGATATAGCACGGATTACACCCGGTGTCAATGAACCTGGCTAAGGCGAAACTTCCCGTACGCAATTAGCCGGTCTCCGCCTCAACCCGAACGGTGATGGCTGGCGACGACGCGCTGTTTCCGGCGGCGTCATACGCTACTGCGTGGACACGGTGCTCCCCGGTCGCTCCGACGGGCCAACGCACGCTGTAGGGCCACTGATCGCTGGCCTCGAACAGCTCGCCGTCCACGTAGAACTCGACGTAGCTGACCTGCAAATTGTCCTTCGGCTCGGCCGCAAGCGTCACGTACAGATCGCCCGGCGCAAACGTCGCGCCGTCCTGTGGCGCGGTCAGCGTCACGGCGGGCGGCTGCTGGTCGACCGTCACGGTCACATAAGCCGTCTCGATGCTGTTATCCGACCGCACCATCGTCAGGCGCAGGGTGTAGGCTGCGCCGTCGCTCAGGCCGGACGTGTCCCACGTGCCCAGCGTGATGTCGCGCCCGGTTTCGGTACCGGCTTCGACCAGCGCGGTCCACACGTCAGGCTGCATCCCGGCGCCATAGGCGAGTTGGTAATAGGCGAGGTCGTCGTCCATCACCGTCCCGATCACCTCCACCCCCCCGCTGACGCGCGCCAAATAGCCGGGCCGGGAGATCGCGACCGGGCTTTGCGGCGAGACGCCGCCTTCCGTATCGTACTGGGCCGGCGGCATCGGCTGGTTGGTGTCGCGCGCCCAGGCGCGTGCCTCCGCCGGGTAGTCAAAATAGGGAACGTTCTCGACGCAGTTCGCCGGGGAGGACGCCGTCGCCAGCCGGTCCGAGCAGGTGTTGACCGCGACCGCGCGCCAGTAGGTGTCCACCTGCACCGGCTGCGTATCAACTCCGGTCTGCGGGTCCACGTAGAACAGCTCGTGGCGTTGCGGGCAGGTGCGCGTCGGCAGCAAGCCGGAGACCTGGCACACCATCCGATCCACGACCGTCGCGGGGCGCGGCCAGGGCTGCACCGGCAGATTGTCGCGCGCGTGCGCGTATTCCATGATCGCCTGCCAGATCGGGGCCGCCCCGGTCGAGCCGGTTACGTCGTTCATCGAGTGGTTGTTGTTATTGCCGACCCACACACCGGCGACCAGTTGTGGGGTGTAGCCGACCGTCAGGCTATCGCGGTTGTCGTTCGTCGTGCCGGTCTTGACCGCCGCCGGGCGCGACAGATTTAGCGCGCTGTCTGCGCCAAACGCTGGCGCGCGTGACTCCTCGTCCGCGAGGATGTCGGTGATGATATAGGCCAGCGCCGGCTCCAGGATCAGGCGGCGCTGAAACGTGCCGGTTTCCTGCCCGTATTCCCACAGCACGGAGCCATCCGCCGCCTCGATCCGCAGCACGGCAACCGGGTTCAGCGTGCGGAACCCCGGCGCGGCCTGGTTCTTGCGCACCGGCATCCCGATCATGTGCCCGCCGCTGTTAAAGACGTTGTAGGCGTACACCAGGTCCAACAGCGAGGTCTCGGCGCTGCCGAGCGCCAGCGCCAGCCCGTAACGTTCCGGCTCATTCAGCGAGTTGATCCCCAGCCGGTGCGCGACGCGCACGATCGGCCCGAGACCGATCGTGCTCGCGACCTGCACCGGCGGCACGTTGTACGAGTTCGCCAGGGCCGAGCGCACGCTGACCGGGCCGTGGTACTGGCGGTCGATGTTGACCGGCGTATAGGGCTGCCCGCCGTTGTCAAACTCGGTCTGTACGTCGTAGAGCATCGTGGCAGCGGTGATCCCGTTCGGGTAGCCGGGCAGCGGCCCCTGCAAAAAAGCCGCCGTATAGACGAATGGCTTGAACACCGAGGCGGGCTGCCGCAGCGCCAGCGCGGCGTTGTAGTTGCCGTCAATGCCGGTATTCCAGAAGTCGGCGCTGCCGGCCATCGCCAGTAGCTCGCCCGTCTCGGCGCGGAGCACGACCGCCGCCGCGTTCGTCACCTCGCGCTCAACCCCAACCATCTCCGGCGGCGGCTCGGCCAAATAGTTCGCCGCCAGACAGGCGGTCCCCGCGCTGGTGTTGTAGGTCACGCGCGGGTCGGCGCCATCCAGCCGGGCGACGTAGCTGCGCGCCGCGCATTCCGTCTGCAATTGCAGGTCTAGGTCGAGCGTGGTGTAGATTCGCAGCCCGCCCCGCGTCACGAGTCGCGCGCCATCCAGGCCGAGATCGTTGAGAATCGCCTCGGTCTCGGCTCGCGCATAGAGCGAGAAATGCGGCGCGATGATGTCAAAGCGATCCGCGAAGGGCCGCACAGCGAGCGGCTCCGCGAAAGCCGCGTCCGCCTGCGCGCGCGAGATGTAGCCCTGGCTCGCCATCACGTCGAGCACGGTGCCCTGGCGGCGCTTGGCGGCGTCCGGGTTGTCGATCGGGTTCTGGGCCGGGTATTGCGGGATGGCAGCCAGCATCGCCGCCTGGGCCAGCGTCAGGTCGCGCGCCGGTTTGCTGAAATAAAGCTGCGCGGCGGCCTCGACGCCGTAGGCGAGGTTGCCGTAGAAATTCGTGTTGACGTACCACTCCAGAATCTGGTCTTTGCTGTACAGGCGCGAGATCTCCGCGGCCAGGATCACTTCCTTGAACTTGCGGTCAAGCGTGATCGCGCGGCGCTCGTCAGGGTCGAGCAGGACGTTGCGCACCAACTGCTGCGTGATCGTGCTACCGCCCTGCACCTGCCCGCCGGTGAGGTTGACCCACAGCGCGCGCGCGATCCCTTCAGGATCGAAGCCGGGGTTGTCGTAGAAGCTCGCGTCTTCGATGGCGACGGTCGCTTGCAGGAAGTATTCCGGTATCGCGTCGATCGCGATCCAGCGCCGGTCGCCGCCGAGCGGATCGATCACCTCGTAGATGACCGTCTGCCCGGCGCGGTCGTAGAGCACGCTCGTCAGAAAGGCTTCTTCTTCGGCGGCGATGATGTCGGCGGCGGGCGGCAGCTCGCGGGCGTAGTGGCGGTACACCGCCACGCTCAGCAGCAGGCCCGCGACCAGAGCCAGCACGGCGATTCCAGCCAGAGCAAAGGTTAAAGCCAGGCTCCAGCGCAGCGCGCGCGGCGCGGTCACAGTTTGCGCTCGGCGGCGGTGACGGCGTTGGCGGGCGGCGCGCAAAACTAGCATGAGGTCCTATCCGTTCCTGGCCGACTGTGATACACTCTTGGCCTGCAAAGAGTTCGCCTCAAGCCGAACACATCCCGAAGACTGGCCGCCGCGAATCATAGCACGCGCTCTGGCCGCGTGACAAATCCGACGCCGCGCCATGGACAGGGCTTTCGTCGGGGAAAGGACGGCACAGCATGACGCACACCGATCCTCAAAAACTGCTGATGGTTGACGACGACAAGGACCTGCTCGAGTTGCTGCGCGCCGAGTTTGAGGTAGAAGGCTATGAAGTGTCCGCCTTCCGCGACGGGATACAGGTCCTCAAGCACGTCCGCAAATCGGGCCTGCCGCACCTCGCACTGATCGACCTCAAGCTGCCGTCAATGCACGGCTTCGAGCTGGCGGAAAAACTGAAGGCCCTGGGCGACGTGCCGATCGTCTTCCTGACCAGCATCAACGAGCCGGACACGATTGTTGACGGCCTGCGCCGCTATGCCGACGACTATGTGACCAAGCCGTTCGAGGTGCGCGAGCTTCAGGCGCGCGTGCAGCGGATTCTGAGCCGTATCGCGGACCACAGCTACGCCCAGGCGCCCATGATCGAGGTGGATGAAGACCTGTCCGTAGACTTCGGCAACAGCCGGCTGCTGGTCCGGGGCCGCACCGTGATGCTGACGCCCACGGAAGCCTCGCTGCTGCATATCCTGGTGCGGAACGCGGGCCGCGTTGTCCCCTCGGCTACCCTGCTGGCGCGGGTGTGGCCGCGCGCCGAGATCTATGAAGATACGCTCCGCGTCCACATGCACCGCTTGCGGCGCAAGATCGAGCCGGATTTTCACCGGCCCCGGTACATCTTCACGGAGCGCGGCACCGGCTATCGCTTTCGCTCGCTGGAGCCGGAGCGCGACGACCCCGACAGCGCCGGCTCGCCCGACCAGCCGCTCGCTTGATTTCGCGCTCACGCCACGGACTCGACACCTATGGACGCAACCCCGGCTCGCTCCCTGTCCGAGACAGGCGCCGAACTTGATCTGCGAGCGTTCTATCGGTTGATCTCGCTCGCGGCGCAGTTTGATACGCTCGATCCCCTGCTCGCGATCCTGGCCGACCACCTCGACGTCGCGTCGCTGGCGATCGCGGCGCCGGACGACCGGCGCGAGCGCGCCACACACAGCGACAACCATCTGAGCGTGCCCCTGATGTACCATGACCGGCAATTGGGTGAGCTGTGCGCCACCCTGCGGCCCGGCGCGAACACAACGGACCTCGCCGCGCGTCTGGAGTTCTTCAGCCCGGCGATCGCGCTGCATTTGGTGGTGAGCACGCGCTTCGAGGAGCGCGCCACCGAGTCCGCGCAGCGCGGGCGGCTGGCGCGTGACCTGCACGACGAGCGCGACCGCCTTGAGGCGGTTCTGGAAGCGACCAACGACGCGATCCTGCTGGTCGATACGCAGGATACGCTGGCGATGGCGACGCCGCAGTTTGAGACCTTTACCGGCATCTCGCGCTACGACATTCTTGGCATGCCAGTCGATCACCTCGTCCAGCGGATCGGCGAGCGGCCCGGCTTGCCCGCCGCCATGACCAACATGATCAGCGCGCTGGCCGGGAACTTCACGGAGGGCCTCGGCGGTGAGTTCGAGCTGACCGAGCCGCAGCGTCGCATTCTGGTCTGGTACAGCCTGCCGGTCTACGTGCGTAGCGGCGTGTTGCTGGGCCGCATCTTCGCCTTCCGCGACGCCACCCGCGAGCGCGAGCTGGACCGCATGAAAACCGATTTCATCTCGCTGGTCTCGCACGAGCTGCGGACTCCGCTGACTTCGGTTAAGGGTTTCAGCGATTTGCTGCTCGAAACCGGCGCTGACCAGCTTGACGCCGAAAGCCGCGAATATCTCGATATCATCGCGTTCAACGCCGACCGCCTGGTCGCGCTGATCAACGACATTCTCGACATCACGCGCATCGACACCGACCGCATTGAGCTGAAGCCCGAACCATGCGCCATCGGGGAGATTATCGAGCAGGTCGCCGCCCCCCTGCGCACGCCGCTCGACCAGCGGGGCCACACGCTGACAATCGACGCGCCGCGCACCCTGCCGCAGATCTGGGCCGACCGGTCCCGGCTGGCGCAGGTCATATCCAATCTGCTCGGCAACGCGATCAAGTACACGCTCCAGCCGGGCGAAATTACGGTCCGCGCTTTCGTCGCTGACACGGCAAGCGATCTGCCTGCTGCGGCCCCGCGCGCGCAGATTTTCCCGTGCGTCGTGGTCAGCGTGCGCGACACC
This sequence comes from Aggregatilineaceae bacterium, assembly GCA_035325905.1. Classification (GTDB taxonomy): domain Bacteria; phylum Chloroflexota; class Anaerolineae; order Aggregatilineales; family Aggregatilineaceae; genus DYGX01. Next base: position 17,397 of record DAOKYY010000081.1, read on the forward strand.
GGGATCGGGATCGCGCCCGGCGACGCCGAGAAGCTGTTCCAGCGCTTCTACCGGGTCGAGACAAACGCGAGCCGGGGCATCGGGGGAACAGGGCTGGGCCTCGCGATCGTCAAATCGCTCGTGGAGCTGCAAGGGGGCCGCGTCTGGTTCGAGTCGACGCCGCTGCAAGGCTCTACGTTCTCCTTTTCGATCCCGGCGGCCGGCGGCAGCCACCTGGAAAGGTACTGACGCGGGCGCCACGCCGGTGCGGGCTGTGACGCGATGATCGTGACAACATAAGGCGTGCGCGCAAAATTCATTCAAAATTCAGGTTTCGGGCCTCTCTGCCGCGCCGGGTGCCGCTATAATGAAATCAGATCATCTGGCAACGCACGCTGCTGGTGGGGGCGCTTCGCCTGCGCAGTCGCCGGTCGGGTCCAAAAACCGCACGCCGCAGGCGCAGCCGCAACAATCGACATGGTCATGAGCCGCATCCTAGTCGCTGAAGACGAACCGCATATCTTGCTGCTGATTCAGCGCAAGCTGGAAACCGCTGGGCACACGGTCGCGACCGCGACCAACGGCGACGACGCGCTGGAGATGGCCCTGCGCGACCGGCCGGACCTGCTGCTGCTCGACATCCTCATGCCGGGCCGCGAAGGGTTGGACGTCTGCAAAGAGGTCAAGACGGCGTATGGCGACAGCGCGCCGCCCGTGATCATCATCTCCGCGCTCGGTCAGCAGCTTGATGTCGAGGCGGGCATTTCCGCCGGGGCGGACGATTACATTATCAAGCCGTTTTCGCCTCGCGCCCTGCTGGAGCGCGTCGAGGCGGCGTTGTACCGCTAGCGCCCCTGGTATCCCCCTCCTATTTGCACCGGGATTTATTGATAAAGACGTAATATGTCGTGTAACGAAG
>DAOKYY010000082.1:0-18112 GCA_035325905.1 Aggregatilineaceae bacterium
CAAGCTCTAGCGCCACGCGGGACCGCCGCCTGAATGGAAAAGCGGTGACGAACGTCACTTGCTGGCCGAGGGGGCGTCCAGCACAATAAAGTCGATGTCGACCTGAAAAAATGCGCGCAGAACTGGCTGCGCGCAGGCCGGTCTGCCCCCACAGTTGGCGAAGGATCGCGTTCACGATGCCCTTGCTCACGCCGGGCCGCCGCTGGCAGCCCCCTTATTCGCCGTTCAAGCGCGAGCCGCTGGGCCGTCGCCTGCTGGCGCGTGTCGAGCGGGCCGTCAAGGGGCCGCTGTTCGGCTGCCGGATGTGCGGCAACTGTCTGCTGCAAGAGACCGCGCTGATCTGCCCGATGGCGTGCCCCAAGGGGTTGCGTAACGGCCCGTGTGGCGGCTCGACCGAGGCGTCGTGCTATGTGGACCCCACGCGGCCCTGCATCTGGTACGCGATCTACGACCGCTCGTTCAGGCTGGGGCGCGAGGAGAAGCTGCTCGAGGTGCTGCCGCCGCTAGATTGGAACAAGGTCGGCACGGAGACCTGGAGCGATGTCTGGGCGCAGGTCCGGCAGCAGGGCACGGGGCGTGTCGCGCGCGGCTTGCTGACCCGCGACGCCCCGCGTCGCGCCCGGACCTGGGATGCGATTTTCCGGCCGGTGCGCCAGCCCGCGTGGTGGCAGGGCGACTCGGCCTACCATCCCCCCGCCTATGCTGAGCCGTTGTCCGATCTGGAGCGGCGGCTGCGCGCCGGGGAGTTCGTCGTCACGGCGGAGGTCGCCCCGCCGCTGAGCGCCGCAACCGGCAAGCTGGAGCGCAATGTCGAGCGGGTCAAGCCATATGTCACGGCGGTCAACTTCACCGACAACCCGTCCGCGACGGCGCGCATGTCCAGCCTGGCGTGCTGCGCGCTGGCGCTGAACGAAGGCGCGGAGCCGGTATTGCAGCTCGCCGCGCGAGACCGGACGCGCGTCACCGTCCAGTCCGAGGCGCTGGGCGCGAGCGCGCTCGGCGTGCGCAACGTGCTATGCCTTTCCGGTGACAGCGGGCGGATGGGGCCGGAGCCGATGGGCCGGCTCGACGTGGTCGATCTCGACTCAGTGCAGATGCTATGGCTGCTGCGCCGGATGCGCGACGAAGGGACGTATCTGGATGGGCGCCCGATCAAAACGCCGCCGCGCCTGTTCCTGGGAGCCGCCGCCTCGCCCTACGCCTCGCGCCCGGAGTTTCAGGCGCTCCGCGAGCAGAAGAAGGTCAACGCCGGGGCGCAGTTCTTCCAGACGAACTGCATCTTCGACTTGGACCGGTTCGAGGTCTGGCTGAACGCGCTGGCGAAGCGCGACGTGCTCGACAAGGTCTACATCCTCGCCGGGATCGCGCCGCTGAAGTCGGCCAGGATGGCGCATTACATGCATGATAAGGTGCCAGGCGTTGTGATCCCGGAGCGGATTCTGAGGCGCATGGACGAGGCTGGCGACGGCGCCGAGGAAGAAGGGGTCGCCATCGCGCTAGAACTGATCGAAGCCGTGCGCGCCAGGCAAGCCGTTCACGGCGTGCACCTGATGGCGATTGGCTGGGAGGAGATCGTCCCGCGCCTGGTGACTGAAGCCGGACTGCTCAGGCCGGGCGCGCCCGGCGCGCACTGAGCGGGCCGAGCGAACCATGCGGGCCGGGCGCGCGAAAGCTGCCCGGCTCGTTTTGCGCGCGCCCGCGCAGGTTGCAGCGCAACGTTTCGGCGCAGATGGGTTATGCTAGTTGGGTGCGGCGTCTGCGAACAAAGAGGATGCGGTGAGTTCACGTACACAGGATGTAGTGCTGGCGATCGACAACGGCACGCAGAGCGTGCGCGCCCTGCTGGTCGATCCTGCCGGGAATGTCCTCGCCAAGTCGCGCGTCCCGATCCAGGCGTACTTCTCCGAGCATCCCGGGTGGGCTGAGCAGCAGCCCGAATACTTCTGGACGATGCTGTGCCAGGCTTGCCAGCAGCTCTGGCAGCAGACCGGCATCCCGAAAGCCGCCATCAAAGGCGTGACCCTCACGACGCAGCGCGGCACGGTCGTCAACCTCGACCGCGACGGAAAGCCGCTGCGCCCCGCGATGATCTGGCTCGATCAGCGGCGGACGGAGGGGCTGAAGCCGGTCGGCGGCTTGTGGGGGCTGGGGTTCCGGCTGGTAAACATGTCCAGAACGGTCGCGTATGTCCAGGCGGAGGCCGAAGCCAACTGGATTCATACGCACCAGCGCGAGATCTGGGATCGCACCGCGAAGTTCCTGCTGCTGTCGGGCTATCTGACTTATCGCCTGACAGGGCGCTACGTCGACTCGGTCGGCGCGCAGGTCGGCTACATCCCGTTCGACTACAAGCGTCTGAAATGGGGCAAAAAACGCGATTGGAAATGGCAGGCGCTCCCGGTCGTCCCCGATCAGCTTCCCGAGCTGGTGCCGCCCGCTGGCCGTCTGGGCGAGATTACGCTTGCCGCAGCCGAGGAGACCGGCATCCCCGCCGGCCTGCCGGTGATCGCCGCCGCCGCCGACAAGGCGTGCGAGGTGCTCGGCTCCGGCTGCCTGGAGCCGCACATCGGCTGCCTGAGCTATGGCACGACCGCCACCATCAACACCACGCACCGCCGCTATATCGAGGTCATCCCGCTGATCCCGCCGTACCCCGCCGCCGTGCCGGACGCGTACAACCTGGAAATCTCGATCTTCCGAGGCTACTGGATGGTAAGCTGGTTCAAGAATGAGTTCGGCCTGCGCGAGATACTGCTGGCCGAGGAGCAGGGCGTCGCGCCGGAGGAGCTGTTCGACGATCTGGTCAACCAGGCGCCGCCCGGCTCGATGGGACTGGTCTTGCAGCCGTACTGGTCGCCGGGCGTGCGCGTGCCCGGCCCGGAGGCCAAAGGCGCGATCATCGGCTTCACCGATGTGCACACGCGGGCGCACCTCTACCGCGCCATTCTCGAAGGGCTGGCCTACGCGCTGCGGGACGGGAAGGGGCGCAGCGAGCGCCGCAGCAAGGTCCCGATTACTGAATTGCGCGTCTCGGGCGGCGGCTCGCAGAGCGACGCGGCGCTGCAACTGACCGCCGACATCTTTGGCCTGCCAACCGCCCGCCCGCACACCTACGAAACCTCCGGCCTGGGCGCGGCGATGGACGCCGCCGTCGGGCTGGGGCTTCATTCCGATTTTGACGCGGCGACCCGCGCTATGACCCGCGTCAGCCGCGTGTTCGAGCCGGACCCGCAGCGCCAGGCGATCTACGACGCGCTATACGAGCAGGTTTACAGCCGGATGTACCAGCGGTTGCAGCCGCTGTATGAGAGGCTGAACGCGCTGGCTCGCTCGCCCCGGCTGTTCTAGCGCGCCTGCCAGCCGCCCCGCTTCTGATGTTACCGGCCCTCACCGCGCGCCGATCGGCGTGCTATAATCGCTGCCAGTTGATGGGAGCCGATCGGATGGAGTCGCTGTACCGCCACCGGCCTTCGGGCCGCGCCTTGCTCATGCTGGGGCTTGAAGTGCTGGTCCTGGCGCTGGCGGTCTGGCGCCTGTCGGACGGCCGCATCCTGCCCTCCAAGCCGCTGGCCGGCGCCGGGCCGGACGCCAGCGCCCCGCTGACCCGGCGCGATGTGCTGCCGACCCCGACGACCAACAACGCCGTTCCAGCGCGCCTGATCGTGTTTCCCGGCGCGTCGATGAGCGCGCCGATCATCCCGGCGGATCGCGTTCGCGGCACGTGGGAAACGCGACACCTGGGCGATTCGGTTGGACACCTGGCGGGGACAAGCTGGCTAGACGACCCCGGCGGGAATATCGTCCTGGCCGGGCATGTCGAAAGCGTGACTGGCGCGTCCGGCCCGTTCAAGCATCTGTTTGAAGCGCAGCCAGGCGATTCGGTTCTGCTGCGCGACGGCGAGCGCGAAGCATACTTCCGCGTGGTGGCGGTCGAGCGGACCGCGCCGGATGATGTCGAAGTCGTGCGCCAGGACGGGCGCTCGCGGCTGACGCTGATTACCTGCACCGACTGGGACTTTGAGCGAGCCGAGTATCAGGGGAGGCTCGTCGTGATCGCGGAGCCGGTCGCCGGCACCCGCTGACCGCGTCGCAAAATGAAAAAGCGGGACGCGCCCGGTATCAAGCGCCCCGCTTTTTTGATTCTGCCTCGCGGTCTGCCGCCGCCTATTGGAACGTATCGGTGTTGACGACCGGCGGCACCAGCCCGTAAGCTATCTCGACCGTGCGATTCTGGCTGGCGGCGTCAATCGTCAGTGGAACGACCAGCTCCGCCCGCTTGACAAAGCACAGCGTTTCGTTGACCGCCTCGCACCAGTAGATCGCCAGGTCGACGCTCAGCTCGGTCTGGCCCTCGCTGAACATGGCCGGGAACTCCAGCGGCATGACCGGCTCTTTGGTGCGTAGCTCGCGCGATTCAGGCGGGATGCTGACGAGCGAGTTGTCCGCCCAGATCGCGGTGAACGGGGCCAGGTCGTTGAACTTGTACCCTTCGGGCATGGTGATGTTGACGCGGATCGCGCCTTCGCCAACGCCAACCGTCTGCGCCGGAATTTCGACGCGGCCATCGTCCGGCTCGGCGCTGCCGAGGACGCTCGGAATGCCGCCTTCCGGCGCGGACACCGCCGGGGCGAGCGGCGCGGCTGGGGCTGCTTCCGTTACCGGCTCGCCGCTCAGAAGCCGCTCGACATTCGGGAAGCTGACCGTGCTGACCGAGCGCGTGGCGAGATCGACCACCCGGATCGCGTGGTTGTTGGTGTCCGCGACGTAGAGCTTGCCGTCCGCGTAATCCAGCCCGCCCGGCTCGTAGAACTGGGCGCTTTCGCCGTCCGCCGCGCCCGGCTCGCCGGTCCCGACAAAGGTTTCGCTGGAGCGTGTAGCCGGGTCGATGCGCTTGATTTTGTTGTTGTAGGTGTCGGCGACGTACAGCGCGCCGTCATCCGCGACGGTCACGCCAAGCGGGTGCTGCAAGCGCACGTCGTCGCCGGTTCCGTCCACGTCGCCAAAGTCGAACAGCCCGGTGCCGACGATGGTTTTCAGCTCGCCGTCAGGGTCCAGGCTGGCGGTGCGGATCGCGCTGGCCTCCGCGTCGGCGACGTAGAGCAGCGTGCCATCGGTGTCGATCCCGCTCGGCTGGTTGAGCGCGGCCTGCCGCAGCTTGCCGTCTTGCAGCGCCTCGCGCCCGCTGCCGGCGTATGGCCCGATCACGCCGGACTCAAGGTCGTAGACCCAGAGCTGGTGCGGCCCGGCCATCGCAATATAGAGCTTGCCCTCATGCGCGACGAGGTCCCAGGGTGAGTTGAGGTCCATCTCCGGCCCCGGCCCGCTCTGGTCATAGTTGAATCCCTGCTTACCGGTCCCCGCGACGGTCTCGACCGTGCGCGCCGCCAGATCGACTGCGCGGAGCGCGTGATTCTCGGTGTCAGCCACGTAGAGCACGTCGCCGGCCAGCGCCAGCCCTTGCGGGCGGAAGAAGCGCGCCTGGGCGAAGTCGCCATCTCGCAGACCCGCTGCGCCGCTGCCGACGATCTCCAGCACGTCGAAGGTGTCGAGCGCGGCGACGACGATCCGGTTATGGTTGCTGTCGCTGATGAAGAGCCGCCCGCCGGCCGGGTCGGCCAGAACTTTGCCCGGAAACAGCAGCGGCGAGGCGTCCGCGCTGGCGAGTTCGGGCTGCCACTGAGGCAGGGGCGCCGGGTTGATCGCGCCGGACGCCGTGTACTCGCGCGCCATCGTTTCGATCACCGGCGCGATCCGGTCGTAGAGCGGCTCGCCCGAAAGCTGGCCGACCACCTTGCCGAACGGATCGATCACCATGACTGTCGGCCAGGCGCGCACGCCGTAGGCGTTCCACACCGTGAAATCGCTGTCGTTGATGACCGGGTGCTCGACTTCGTAGCGTTGCACGATCTGGCGGATGTTGTCCGTCTCACCCTCGTTCTCGAACTTGGCAGAATGAACGCCAATCACGACCAGCTCGTCGGCGTATTCGGCCTCGAGGCGCTTGAGATCCGGGATGATGTGGATGCAGTTGATGCAGCCGTAAGTCCAGAAATCGAGCATGACGATCTTGCCGCGCAGGTCTTCCATGCGGATCGGGCCGCTGGCGTTCACCCACTCGGCCCCTTCAGGAAAGTCTGGCGCGCGCACGTCCCCTGACCAGGTGTACTCCACGCCCGCACCTCCATCCTCTGGATCGGCCGTCTCGTCACCGTCCTGGGCGCGCGCTCCGCCAGAGAGAAGAAGCGCCACCAACGAGAGGGCGGCAATCACGCCTGCCGCAAGAATCCATATTCTGTGTTTCATGGTCACGTCCAATCTGCTCCAAAACCGGCCGGGCATGGCCTCACTACAAGCATGACACAGACTCGCGCGAAAATTTATAAGAGATCTGTGAGAAAAAACGTGGCAGAGAATCGATCCTAGCGGGCGAGCGCCTGTGTATAGACCGCGAGCGTGCCTTCCGCCGTCTTGCGCCAGGAGAACTCGCGGGCGCGCGCCAGCCCCCGGTTGGCGATCTGGCGCGCGTAGTCTGGCTGGACCAGCAGCGCCAGAATCGCACCGCCCATCGCCTTCGCGTCGGTGGCGCCGACCAGGAAGGCTGCGTCGCCCGTCACTTCGGGGATCGACGAGACGTTGCAGGCGACGACCGGCGTGCCGCTCGCCATCGCTTCGAGCGGCCCCAGGCCGAACCCTTCGTAGCGGCTGGGGAAGGCGAATACGCTTGCCAGCCGGTACAGCGCCGCCTTGTCCTCTTCCGCGACCGGCCCGATCCAGCGCACGTAGTCACCCAGGCCAAGCTCGGCGATATAGGCGGGCAGGTCTGGGAAGCGGCGCGTGCCCCAGGCGGCGGGTGTGTGCCCGGCCAGCACGAGCGGCACGTCTGGCCGGGCGCCCTGCGCGACGTAGGTGTACGCCGCGAGCAGCAGCGGCAGGTTCTTGTGCGCGTTGAACGAGCCAAGATAAAGCACGAATTCCGGCGCGTCGTCCAGGCTGTAGCGGGCGCGCACCGCGTCGTCGGCGGCGCGATCCCCCTCCGGGTGAAACACCCGGTCGGCGGCGAGGTACGTCACGGTGATGCGCTCCGGCGGCACGCCGATCCGCGCCGTGATGTCGCGCTGGCTGGCCTGCGAGATGGTCAGGACCTGGGCCGCGCCGCGTGTGGCGGCGGTCACAAGGCTGGTATACAGGCGGTTGAGCAACCCGGCCCGATACTCCGGCAGCGCCAGCGGGATCACGTCCAGCACGGAGCAGACGACCGGAATCGGGCTGCGCAGCGGCGGCGCCCAGTAGGGCACGTGGGCGAGATCGGCTTGCAGGCGCGCCAGCGCGCGCGGGAATCCGCGCTGCTCGAACAACACTTTGCCCAGGTCGCCGCCGAACCGCCCGCCAACTGGCAGCACGTCGACCAGCGGCGGCAGGCCATCGAGCGTGCGCATCCGCGCCGGGATGACGAGCGTCAGCCGGAGGTCCGGCGCCAGCCGGTGCAGCGCATCCAGCAGGCGGCGAAGATATTGCCCGCTGCCAGTGTAGGGCTGATCCCAGAACCAGCCATTGAACGCGATATGCATGCGCAGGCTCGCTCGCTGCTGGCTACGGGTTGGCGGGTGGGGCGGCATCCCGGTAGCCGTGCGGATGCGCGGTGTGCCACGCCCAGGCGGACGCGATGATCTGGCGCAGATCGGGGTAGCGCGGCTCCCACCCCAGCTCGCGGCTGATCCGCTCGGAGGACGCGACGAGGCGATCGGCATCGCCGGGGCGGCGCGGCGCCTCGATCGCCGGGAAGTCCACGTCTGTTACCTGCCGGGCCGTCTCGATCACCTCGCGCACGCTGTAGCCGCGCCCGTTGCCCAGGTTGAAGATCATCCGCTTGCGGCTCCCGTCCAACGCCTCAAGCGCCAGCACATGCGCCGAGGCGAGGTCTTCGATATGGACGTAATCGCGGACGCAGGTGCCATCCGGCGTATTGTAGTCGGTGCCGTAAATCATGATCGCGTCGCGCTGGCCGAGCGGGACCTGAAGCGTCAGGGGGATGAGGTGCGTTTCCGGCTCGTGCGCCTCGCCGCGAATCGGCGTGCCGTTGGGCGCGAGCATCGCCCCGCAGGCGTTGAAGTAGCGCAGCGCGGCGTAGCTCAGCCCGGCCACGCGGTGATACCACTCCAGCATCCGCTCGATCATCAGCTTGGTCTCGCCGTAGACGTTGGCGGGGCCGGTCGGGTCATCTTCGCTGAGTGGCTCGTCCTTGCTGGCGTACACCCCAGCGGTGGACGAGAAGATCAGCTTGCGAACGCCGTGCCGCGTCATCGCCTCAAGCAGCCGGTTGGTGCAGGCGACGTTGTTCTCGAAGTACTTGCCGGGCAACACCATCGACTCGCCCGCTTCAATCGACGCCGCGAAGTGGGCGACCGCATCGAACGTGTGCGTCTGGAACAGCACGTCGAGCGCGCCGCGATCGGCCAGATCGCCCCGCACGAAGGCTGCGCCTTCCGGGATCGCGGCGCGGTAGCCTGTGGCGAGGTTGTCCAACACGGTGACGCGGTGCCCGGCGGCGAGGAAGTAAGCCGCGGTCGCCGAGCCGACATAACCGGCGCCGCCCGTGACGAGAATGTGCATAGGTTTGTCTCCTGCATACTGCACGCGCTGCCAAGCTGCTACGCCGGCCTCGCGCTGGCGGCGACACGGCGGGCGCGAGCCAGCCCGATTGTACCCGACATACCCCACGCCGCGACAGATCAGGGCGCTGCCGCGTCTAAGGTGAGCAGGATCGTGTGGTCAGCGGGCGCACTTTCGGGCGCGCTGACGCGCAGGCGCTCGCCGGTGACGTAGTTGTACAGCCCCAGGCGCACGACGTAGCGGCCCGGCGGCAGGTCGGGCGGCAGAGCCAGCGTCTGCGCCGGGCCGATCAGCGTCTCGCCTGGATACTGCCAGGTCAGCGGCAGCCGCGCCTCACCGGCCGGGCTGAAGTCCCGCTGGGCCAGCACCTGGGACGGATCGTCGTGCGGCGTGAGGTGCAGGAAGACCGAGTAGTTGTCGCGCGGCGGGAGGATCGGCTGCCAGTAAAAGCGCAGCGCGACTTCGTCGCCGGGGCGCGGGGCGGCGGGCTGAACATCCCAGCCGAGCAGGCGGATCTGCCCGCCAAACTCGACCGGCTGGTAGACATCCGGCCCCCACAGGCGAAACAACTCCATCGCCGGTCCGCGCTGCCGCTCCTGCGGCGCGATCACCCGCAGCGGCAGAAGCTGAGCCAGGTATGCCCGCCCCTCGGCGCTGCCTTGAAGGGCAATCACCCGCTCGTAGGGCAGCACGAGATAGGACATGCCGCGCTGGCGCCACTCTCCTGGCCGGACCCGGGTTGGGTCGTCTGCTACCCAGCTATCGAACCACTTGCGGCCGGAATACCCACCCCAGTACCGGTTGAAGGTCTTGTGGTTATCACCGGTTACGACGACCGTTCCCGGCTCTAGAGCGATCTCAGCCCAAGTTGCGAGATCAGCGCGCGTATCGGGGTAGGTGCGTAACGCCGATTCCTGCCACGCGACGACAAGCTGCGGGATAGCGAAGCCGGCCAGGAAGCAGATCAGCACCAGGCTTTGCCCGGCGATGCGGCCCGCGCGAGGAGAAAGCGCCCTACGGCGTAGCAGCGCCGCGATCGCGCCCGCGATCTGCGCCAGGGCGACCGCCCAAAGCACAACTGCCGCCGTCGTGCCGGGCAGGATGTCGCGGATAGCCTGGCTGCTCCCGGTCCTGTACGCGGTCGCCAGCCAGGGAACGAGGATCATCACCGCCCAGAGCGCCGCGACCGTCGCGGGATGCGGCCCGCGCGGGCCGCGCCAGCGGCGCGGTGCGATCAGCAGCGCCAGCCCGGTGGCAATCACGCCCCAGCCGGGCAGGGTCCATGTGGCGCGCGCCAGCGGGTAAAAGACGTAGGCCAGGTTGTTGCCTACCAGATTGGCGGATGTGACGCGCTGCACTCCCTGCGCCTGCGCGGTCGCACCCTCGTTGTAGTTCGCGATGCCGTATACGGCCACCAGCCACACGCCGACCAGCGCCACGCTGACGGCTTGCAACGCCAACAACCGGAATCCAAACCGGCGGTCGCGCCAAATGGCAATGTAAAGCGCCGCCAGCCCCCCGGCCGCGACCGCCGGGACCGCCGGATACTTGACGAGCGTCGCGGCCAGCGCGATCAGCACGCTCCACAGCGCCCACGTCGAGCGGTCCGGGCGGCGGATCGCCTCGACGGCCAGCAGCGTGCTGGCGCTGACCAGCAGATACACAAACGGGTCAGGCGTCGCGTACAGACCGCTCTCGACGATCTCCGGCGCGATGGCCCACGTCACGCCCGCGATCAGCCCGGCGAGCCGTCCGCCAGCGCGCCACGCGGTCAGCGCGACCAGCAGCGTCGTCCCCAGGCTGGCGGCGACCGCAAACAGCCGCATGACGCGCACGTAGTCCGAGATAGACGGCGCGCTCAATTCGTCCATCACGGTCTGGACCGCCATCTGGAGCCAGATATAGCCGGGCGGATAGTCAGGGTTTTGGAAGACCTGCAATTCGCCGCGCCACCACAGGGCGCTGAGCGCGAAGTTCGGCTCGTCGGGGTGGTCGATATAGGGCAGGGCGAAGTCATAGCCGCGCAGGCGCAACACGCCCGCCAGCGCCAGAATGCCGGCCGTAATCAGCAGCCAGCGCCGGGCAGACAGAGGGATCGAGCGGCGGTCAGAAGAATTGAGGGCTTGGCTGTGCACAGGCGCGGTCCCGGTCTGAACAGAGGTTCGCGGCAAGTATAGCGGGCGGGCGGGCGGCACTCAAACACGCGCCTGCGGCGCGGCGCGTAAAACTTCTGTAAAATCTGCCTGTTGGCGCGCCCACGCGCTAGAATACTACGTAATGATACGCAGATGACAAGCAGACGAGCGCTGAGCGATGATGGAAGGGCAGTATCCAGTCACGACTGACAGCTCCGCCGAGGCGCAGGCTGCCGAGCCGCGTCGAAGCAAGCTGATCGCCGGAGTCAAAGAGCTGATTCAGCTTATGCTAATTGTTGTCCTGCTGCGCGTGGGGATGGATATTTTCCTGCCGCGCTATATGGTCGACGGCGCAAGCATGGAGCCGAACTTCCACACCAACCAGCGCGTGATTGTCGACCGCCTGACGATGGTGCTGAGCGGCCCCGCGCGCGGGGACGTGGTCGTGCTGGACTCGCCCACCAATTCCGACGAGCTGTTGATCAAGCGCGTCGTAGGGCTGCCCGGCGAGCAGATCGCGATCCGGGACGGGCGGGTGTACGTCAACGGCGAGGCGCTGAGTGAGCCATACGTCGACGAGTTCTGCACGTACCGCTCGTGCGAGGGCACCTGGGAGCTTGGCCCAGATGAGTATTATGTGCTGGGCGACAACCGCATGCACAGCCTCGACAGCCATTCCTTCGGCCCGGTTAACGTCGATAGCATTCAGGGGATCGCACGCATCCGCTACTGGCCGCTGACCGAGGCGGATATCCTCAAGGCGCCGGAGTATTAAGCGAAAAGCAGCGGACGAACAGCCAGAACGCCGCCGGCAAGTGTTGCAAGCGTATTGAGAACGGGCCAGTTTGCGCGGGCTGGGACGCGTCTTCGGTGTAGTCCGACAGAGTGTGCTGAAATGGAAATAGGAACAACTCGATGAAATTAGAAAAATCTCACCTTAAGAGGATGGATAACGTCGGCATCGTGGTCGAATCGCTCGATGAGACCATCGCTTTTTTCGCCGAGCTTGGCCTGAAGCTCGAAGGGCGAGGCATGGTCGAAGGAGAGTGGGCCGGGCGTGTCACCGGACTGGGCCCACAGCGCGTCGAGATCGCCATGATGGTCACTCCCGACGGCCACAGCCGACTCGAGCTTTCGCGATTTCTCACCCCGCCTGTCGTCGCCGATCATCGAAACGCCCCGGTGAACGCTCTCGGATACCTACGCGTCATGTTCGCGGTGGACGACCTCGACGAGACGCTCACTAGGCTCCGCAACCACGGCGCGCAGCTCGTCGGTGAAGTGGTTCAGTACGAGGACTCGTATCGACTCTGCTATATCCGCGGCCCCGAAGGACTTCTCATCGGTCTGGCCCAAGAAACCTCAAAGAAGCAGTGAAAAGCAGCAGAGAGCAGCTAAAAACAGCCATAAAGCAGCTAGAGCGTGTTATGCACTTTGAGGGCAGCATCGGAGTCGGTTCTTCTCGTAGGGGCGATGCTTGCATCGCCCGCTGCCAGAAAAATCCTCCATGTTACGGGCGGAGCTTGCTCCGCCCCTACCTCCAAGCGCCTGATTTTCCGCGTGCAAAGTTCATAACAGCCTCTAGAGACAGCGGGTAGGAGCGGAGCTTGCTCTCCCGTTTTGTTTTTTCTGATAGGCGCAAACCGGCGACCCCAGCATCGCCCCTACCGAATTCCGGTTCCGCGCTGCTTTTCGCTTACGGAGTCACCTCGACCACCACGCCTTCCTCGGCCCAACCGTAGAGGATCGCCGCGTTTTCCAGGCTGAGCAGAATACAGCCGTAAGTCGCCGGCCGTCCGAGGTCGTTGGTCCACAGCAAGTAGCCACCGGTGGCCGAAGTCGGAAAGCCATGAAAGCCATTCATGACCTCGACGTTCGGCCCAGGGTGATAGAAGCCCACGAAATGCGGCATGTACAGGTTCCACTGCTCGCCGTATGCGTTCAGCTCGTGCGACTGCACCTGGAACACGCCCGGCGCGGTCGGGCTGGATGCGATCCCCGTCGAAACCGGCCACTGGAAGGCAACCTGCCCGTTCTCGTAGGCCCACATGCGCTGCTCGGCGCGGCTGATGACGATGCGCTTGTGCGGCACCGGCTCCAGCGGGACGAGTACATCTCGCGAGGGGAGATTGAGCGTCTGCCCGGCGTAGAGCGCGTCCGCGTTAATGCCCGGATTCGCCGCCTGGATATAGGGGTAGGGGATGCCGGCTTCCTCGCCAATGCGCGCCAGGGTCTGGCCGGAGCGGACGGTGTAGATCGTCGGCCCGTGCCAGACGCGGGTCGTCGCCTCGGCGCGCCCTTGCTGGACGGCGCTCTGCATTGCTGCGACGGCCTCCTCGACTTTCACGAACCGTTCGTCGCCGAAGACCGCGTTCGCGCGTAGAAATTCCGACGGACCCTGCGGATCGAGCGAGAGCGCCAGGCCGGTCGCGCTCCCGGCGTCGCTGGTCGCCGCGATCCAGCCCGCCCAGACTTCCGGCGGCGCGGTCCAGCTTGACCACTCGTCGCGGATCGGGTCGTAGCCGTGGACGATGAACGGGGCAGCCAGCAGCGCGTTGGCCTGCGCCACCAGCGCGGAGGCGTCGGTGATCGCCGGGACAGTCTCGGCCATCGCGAGATCGAGCGCGCCGTCCGCCAGCTCGGCGCCCGGATCGGCGCGCAGCCGGTCGAGGGTGGCGGGGATGTCGAGCGCGCGTCCGTTCTCAGCCGGGCTAGACTGCGCCTGCCCATTAACCAGCCGCACGCCCGCGTTTTTTGCGGGTAGATCGATCGCGCTTTTCGCTTCGGCCAGGTAATCGCTGAGGCGCTGCCAATCGACAGTCAGCGCGGGCGCGAGGGCGACCTTGCCGGTGATGGCGCGCAACGCATCCGCCGGGCCGCTGCCGGATCGTCCCCAGGCGCGCGCCGTCGCGGCGGACGCCTGCGCGTCGATGGCGATGCCGAGCGCCGCCGGGTCAGCGGACCAGGTGCGCGCTCCGTCGCGCAGGATCAGGCTGCTGCCATTCCACGCCGAAGCGAGCGCCTGCGCTGCTTCCGCCTCCGACATCCCGCCGACTTCGACCCCGGCGACCTGCACGCCCGGCAGAATCCTTCCCCCACCATAGATCACGGCGACGCCCGCCACCAGCGCGACGAGGCACAGCGCGGTCATCGCCAGCAGGCCGATTACGCCGACTGCAAGCAAGCCCTTCCCGCGCGCATGTCCGTTGCGAGCCGCGCGCGGGCGGGGCGGGATGGCGGCCGGGGCAGGTCGCGAGGGCGGCTGCTCCGCGCCCGGCGCAGCCGTCCAGGCGCGCTGCGGCGCCCGGGTGCGCGCCAGCGGCGGACGGCGCTCGGCGGGCCGGGCGGGCTTGCGCCGGAGCGGGCGACGGGCGCTGTTAGGGGACGCGCGTTGCATGGCGGTTGACCTCGGCAAGCTCGACGACGATCATGCTGCGATCAGGCTGGCGCTCGACTGGCGATTGCCACGCGGTCGGGTCTCGGACGGATGTTCCGGCGAACATTCAGATTATAGCCGGTTTTAGGGTGGGCGGACGCAGCGTCGACCGGACGCCGAGAGGCCAGCGCCCGCCCGTAGGGAAGCGGTCAGCTTGCGCCGTCGAGCGTCCGTAACGGGGGCAGCCGTTTGGGATCGATCTCTGGGCCGGTCGAAGACAGAAGGGCGCGCAGCGCGGCTTCGACTGCGGCGGCGTCGGCCCTGAGCTGGCGGACATCGACCCCCTGGCAGGCGTCCGGCAAGACCGCGAGCCACTGCGCGCTGCGCCGCAGCATCTTCAGCGCGCCGCGCAGGTTGCCCTGCGTAATATGGTGGTAGGCCACGCCGACCTGCAGGATCGCCCGGTAGAGGTCGCGCACCGGTCCCGGCTCGGCCATCCACAGCGCCTCGAACAGGTCATGCTGGCCGTAATAGTCCCCGGCGTTGAAGCGCGCGATCCCTTGCTGGCCGAGCGGCGGCATCGGCTCGGCGCACTGGCAATCCAGCCGGGCCTGCCGCGACTCGTCCGGCACGCGCGCCGCCTGGACGATCGCGGGCGGCAGGTCAGACACGAGCGAGTCCGCAGTCAGAAAGCGGTCCGCGCCCGCGCTAAGCGCCTCTGCCGCCCGCGCCGCGCCGGTTGCGATCACGAATACCGGGATGCGGCGCGTCTCCTGGCGGACCTTCGCCGCCGCGACCCACCAGCGCCAGTCCTGCGCGTCGCCATCGACCAGCACCAGCGCGGCGTGCGCCTCCACCAGCCGGTCGATATACCCGGCCTGATCGGTCACGCGCCAAACGGACAGCCCAGCCTCGTCGAGCAGGTGAGCCGCTTCCACCTGCCAGGCTGGGTCGCCAACCAGGATCGCGATAGGTCTCCGGTCAGAGGTGAAGGACATCAGGTGTGACGCTAAAACGGCGGATCGCCTTCGAAGAAGAGCTGCCACCACAGGTGCCAGGACGGCTCTTTGTCTTCTTCGGCGGCGGCGCGGACGAGCGCGGCAGGCGGTGTCGCGGTTGGCGTGATCTCCGGCTCGCGGCCCGGAATCGGGATGACCAGCACCTCGCCCTCGCGCACCATCTTGCCGTCGCTGTGCGCCCACTGCTCGACTTTGGCGTCGGATTCGGCGTAGTCGCGCTCTTTGCGCAGCTCGATCTGCTGCGCTTCGAGCACGCTGATTGTGGCTTGCAGGCGGGCGCGCTCGGCATCCATCTGCTGGCCGCGCGCGATCCGGCCGCTGAGGTTGATGACCAGCAATAGGCCGATTGACAAAATCGCCGCAAAGACGATTTGCATGCTGGAAAGCTGCTGGCGCGGCTTGCGGCGCGGCGTGGCAGGGCCGGATGCGTCGGGCGCGGCGGAAAGTTCCGAATCGGTCATAAGGAATCGCCTGGTCATCGAGTCACAAGCGCCTCAAACGTACCACAAGCCCCCGCCGCGGGCAATCAAAAAACCCAGGCCGCTCGACCTGGGTTTTCTGGTGCCGAAGGTGGGAGTCGAACCCACACTCCCTAATGGGAACTACGCCCTGAACGTAGCGCGTCTGCCAATTCCGCCACTTCGGCGCTGTGAAGTTCATTCTAGCGCATATTCATTGACCGTCAAGGGTAGATTTCATGATCAAGCCGCTTGATTTTGCAGCGCCCGGCTCATTCCGCGAAGCGCCAGTCCGCGATGTTGCGGAAGCGGTCGCTGGGCGTGCTCAGAAAGCCAATCTGCACACCTTCCAGACGCGAGTCCGCGCCATAGAGGGTCAGCGGATAGTAGAGCAGCAGGGCCGCGGCGCGCTGCGCGAACAACTCCTGGAAACGGGTGTAGAAGTACGCGCGGTTGACGCCATACGGCTCGCGGCGCGCCATCTCCAGCGCCTCGCTGATGCGGCGGTCGTCCATCGCGCCATAATTCTGCCCGCTCTCGCGCTGGCCCTGATGCCAGAAGACATACGGATCGGGGTCGGCGTATGGCTCGAAGCTCAGCTCGACCAGGGCCATGTCGAAGTCGCCAGCTTCAAGGCGGGCGGCCAGCTCGTCCGGCGGAAGCGGCGCGACGCGCGCGTCAAACCCCAGCTCGCTCCAGGCCGCCGCGATAGCGGCGACAAGCGCCTCTAGCGCCGGGTCCTGCGGCACGAGAATCGTCATCGCGCGGCGGGGCACGGCGGCCGGCTCCTCAGTTGGAGTAGGAGAAGACGTTGCCTCAGCGCCTTCGGCAGGCGCTTCGCCTTCGGCCGTCTCGGCGTCAGGCGCGGGTGTCTCTGCTGCCTCCGGCTCGCCTTCCGGCGGCGCGGCAGGGGTTTCTTCCGGCGCTGGCGTGGGCGCCTCGAACACGTCGCCCGCCGTCTCCATCAGTTGTTGCGCGCGCGCCGGGTCATAGACAGGCCAGGGCGCGGGGTCGTAGGCCCAGGAATTCGGCAACAGCGGGCTGTCGGCCAGAACTGCCGAACCGGGCAGGTGCTCGGCGACCAGCGCGGCGCGGTCCACCGCATGCGCCAGCGCCAGGCGGACGCGCGGGTTGCGCACGTAGCCGACGCTGTCGCGGTCCCAATTGTAGATCAGCACGCCGACCTGCGGCGCGATCGCGGTGTACAGGCTCAGGTTCGGCAGCCGCTGCGCCTCAGCGCGCAGATCAGGCGGGATGGACCCGATGCTGTTGACCTCGTTGGCCGCGAACGCGTCCAGCGCGGCCTGCGCGGTGGGGTAGGTGCGGAAGACGATCCGCTCCAGCGCGTAGCCGGTCGCGCCTTCGGGCCGCTGGCGGAAGACCGGCGCCAGCCGGAGCTGGACGCCGTCAAGCTGGCCGCTGGCCGCGAGCAGCGCCTCGAACTGGTATGGGCCGGTCCCAATCGGGTCGAGGTTGAAGGGGTGCGCGGCCAACGTCTCGCCCGTCACGCCGCGCAGCGCGTGCTCTGGCACGATGCCAATGCGGAGCTGATCCGGGAAGGAGGCCAGCGGCTGCGTCAGCCGGAAGCGGACAGTACGCTCGTCGAGCACGTCGACCTCAACCGTCCGCCAGAACTCGCGCAGCTCGACCGCGCCGGGGAAATCAGGCGCGCCGAGCAGCCGGGTCGTGAACAGCACGTCGGCGGCGCTGAAGGGAACGCCGTCGTGCCACAATACGTCGTCACGCAAGGTCACGATGTATTGCAGCCCGCTATCGGCGATGACCCACGACTCGGCCAGGCGCGGCACGATCTCCCCGTAGGCGTTGGTCGCGGTCAGCCCCTCGAAGATCAGCGATGTGATATCGCGATCAACCGGGTTATAGACCGCCAGCAGAGGGTTGAGCTTGCGAATCTCGCCCACCAGCGCCTCGACCAGCACATCCTCGGCGGGCGGGCTGGACTGGGCGCGGGCAGGAACGGCGCTCAGGGTGAGGAGAACGGCGAGCAGCAGGCTGACCAGCGCCGAAGTGTGCCTCACGCGCATGGGTCTCTCTCCTGACGGTACTACTGTGCGAACTTCCGGCGGAAACAGAATGAGGTGCTCTGCACACGCATCACACCCCCTGTGTATGGCTATACGGTTGGCGCCGTAGCGGACGACCGCCGGCCCAGCGCGGTCAATTGAACCTGGCAGCCTGGGCCGTTACTGGATCAGCAGCTGCAGAATCGCGTTTCCGAGGAAGGCGATCGAAAGCCCGACTGTGATCTGGAAGAGCGTCTTCTGCAAGCCGCGCCGCGTCTTGGTGATTCCCATGCTGTCGCCGCCGCCGAACAGGCCGCCGAGGCCCTGGCCCTGCGCTTGCAGGATGATGACGATGATCAGCGCGATCGAGGTCAGAATCTGAATGAATTGCAGGGCGTCTTGAACTTCCATCGGTCCAATCACTCTCCTCGGTAGTCAGGCGGGGCGATTATAGCACGGCAGGGCCGGCTTGCAAGATACAAATCGACCC
>DAOKYY010000083.1:0-3307 GCA_035325905.1 Aggregatilineaceae bacterium
GCCATCGACCCCTCCGGCGCGGTGTACGATGGCCCGCCGCCGCGCGCGCTGGAAGGGGCCTGAGCGACCGGCTGTCATCGGCGTTCCCCGTAGGGCCGGGCTTGCTCCGCCCCTACGTGCGCGGCGTATGTCTTGCGTGCGCCGGTGCGCCAGCGCGTGACAGGCTCCCGCCCGCCACGTTTCCTGCTTTTGATCGCCCCTGCCCGGTTTTCCCCGCTCGTCTCGCAACCCCGCCCGGCTTGTGACGTAAATAACATAGGAAAAACCTGACCGTATCGCTTCATGAGCAGGGTCAAGGACCCGGCGAGCGAACCTGATGGGCACACCTGAACTGAACATCGGCTGGAAGCAGCCGCCTCGAACCCGCCACGATCCGCTGCCCGCCGCCATCACCCAGGCCGCCAGCCAGCAGACCTTCCACGTCATCGGCGCGCTGGTGGATCGGGGCCGGTCGCCGCAGGCGTTCCGCGCTTACGCCTATTTCCGCTGGGTGGACGACTGGATCGACGAGACGCTGCGCACCCGCGCCGACCGGCTGGCCTTCGTCGCGCGCCAGCGCGCGATCGTCTCCGCCGCCTACGCCGGGCAGCCGCTCCCGGAGCCGACCGTCGAGGAGCAAATGGCGGTTGACCTGATCGCCGCCGACCGCGACGGGCACGGCGGGCTGCGGCTCTACTTCGAGCATCTGCTGGCGGTCATGGCCTTCGACGCCGAGCGCCGGGGCCGCTTGATCTCCGCCCGCGAGCTGGACGAGTACACAGACCATCTCGCGATTGGCGTGACCGAGGCGCTGCACTACTTCATCGGGCACGACGACCCCTCGCCGCCGATCGAGACGCGCTATCTGGCCGTGACCGGCGCGCACATCACCCATATGCTGCGCGACACCTGCGAGGACGTGGCGGCGGGCTATTTCAACGTGCCGTACGAGTTCCTGGCGGCGCAGGGCATCGGGCCGGGCGACGTGCACGCCGACGCCTACCGCGACTGGGTCGAGAGCCGGGTGCGGCTTGCTCGCGCGTGTTTCGCGGCGGGCCGGGGCTACCTGGCGCAGGTGCGGAATGGCCGCTGCCGCCTGGCGGGCTACAGCTATTGCGAGCAGTTCGAGCGCGTATTGGACGGCCTGGAAGCGTCCGCCTACCGGCTGCGCTTCGACAAGCAGAACGAAAGAATCTGAGGCGACGCATGACTCCAGCAACGATCACATCGACTTCGGGAAAACCTGCTGCGTTCCGGCCCTCCGCGATCGTCATCGGCGCCGGAATCGGCGGCATTACCACGGCGGCGCATCTCGCCCGGCGCGGGATGCGCGTCAAGGTGGTCGAGAAGAACCGCGAGCCGGGGGGCCGCTGCGGCCACTTCGTCCGTGACGGGCACCACTTCGACACCGGCCCGACCCTGCTGGTCATGCCGCTGCTGTACGAGTCGGAGTTCGCGTCGCTCGGCGTGTCGCTGCGCGAGGCGCTGGACTTGCAGCGCGTCGATCCGACCTACCGGCTGGTGTTCGACGACGGCAGCCAGCTCGCCCTGACCTCGGACCTGAACGCCATGCGCGAGCAGCTCGAGGCCATCGAGCCGGGCAGCTTCGACGGCTTCCTGCGCTACATCGAGGAAGGCCACCGCCATTATCACGTGGCGCTGGATAAGCTGGTGGACCGCGATTTTCGCACGGCGGGGCAGTTCTTCAGCCTGCGGAACCTGCCGCTGCTGTTCCAGGTCAAGCCGCTGGCGCCGCATTACCGTCACATGCGCGCCTACTTCGACTCGCCGCGCCTCAAGTCGGCTTTCACGTTCCAGGACGTGTACATGGGGCTGAGTCCGTTCGAAGCGCCCGCCACCTTCTCGATGATGCCCTACACCGAGCTGGCGCACGGCGTATGGTACCCGCGCGGCGGCATGATCCGCATCGTAGACGCGCTGATGCGCATCGCGGAGCAGGCGGGGGTCGAGTTCGAGTTCGGCGCGGCGGTGGAGCGGATCGACGTGCGCGGCGATCGCGCCAGAGGGGTGATGCTTGACGATGGGCGGCAGCTAGAGGCGGATGTGGTCGTCGCCAACGCCGACCTGCCGTATGTCTACCAGAACCTGCTGCCGGATGACCACGCCGCCGAGCGCATGGCGCGCAAGCGGTTCTCGTGCTCGGTCATCAGCTTTTTCTGGGGCGTGGATAAACCCTATTCGCAGCTTGGGCCGCACACCCTGTTCCTGGCCGACGATTACCGCGACAACTTCGAGAGCATCATCGACAAGCTGGACCTGCCCGATAACCCCAGCCTGTACGTGCACGCTCCGGCCCGGCTTGACCCATCCGCCGCCCCTGCCGGTCAGGACACGCTGATCGGGATCGTGCCGGTCGGGCACCTGGACGAGCGCGGCGAGCAAGACTGGCGGCTGCTCCGTGACGAAGCGCGGCAGGCGATCTTCAATCGGCTGTCGCTGCTCGGCGTGCATGACCTGGAGCAGCACGTCAAGTTCGAGGTGAGCTACACGCCGCTGTCGTGGCGCAAGCGGTACAACCTGATGAAGGGGTCCACCCACGGGCTGAGCCACACGTTGATGCAGTTGGGCTACATGCGGCCCAAGAACCGCCACGCGCGCTATCACAACCTGTACTTCGTGGGCGCGAGCACGCATCCGGGGACCGGCGTGCCGACCGCGCTGGTCTCGGCGCGGCTGGTGGCGCAGCGGGTCGCGGACGATGTCGCGCTGCCGGTGCGCGATCCGCGCCGCACGACGCAGACGCTCGTCCCGCGCTACGCCGCCGGGCGGTAGAGCGGGGAAGTAAAGCCCCCCATCCCCCGGCCCCTGCCCTCATTTTGGGGGCAGGGGAGCAAGGCGCTTCGGCTCGGCGCTTTTTTTCCTTCCTTCGTTCTGGGGGAAGGAACCGACCGAAGGTCGGAAGGATGGGGGGTATAACAGCCTCTAGGTCGCGCCGTCGGAGAATGACTCTGGATTGATCTGCTCGCAGTCTTCTTCGATGGCGCGGCTCATTTCTTCCAGGTCTTCCGGCTCGAACTCGAATCCTTCTATGATCTGGAGTAACACCTTACCGGGCGTGCCGGGCGGGAGCGGGGACGTTTGAAGGCGCCGTGCGACGGCCAGCAGATGCTCCGCTAGTCGTGCGTCAGCCGGTCGAGTTCGTGAATGATTTTGTCTTTTATAGAGAGTGTAGTCACTGGCATGTCTCCATTCGACCTGCTGCAATTGTAGCACGACGCAGGCGCTCGTCCCGCGTGCCCGCAACCGGCGTAGCGTTCGCAGGCACGCGCGACGATCCCTAGACGCTTGGGCTGCTCGCGGCTCAGCG
>DAOKYY010000083.1:3407-17889 GCA_035325905.1 Aggregatilineaceae bacterium
CGTTCGCAGGCACGCGCGACGATCCCTAGACGCTTGGGCTGCTCGCGGCTCAGCGCAGGCTGGCGACCGTGATATCTCTGCCGAACACCAGCCACAGCAGCGCAACATCCACGATCAGCGGCAGCACCGCCCAGCCGGAGAACCAGATCACTTGCAGCGCGATTGAGGCGACGGCCCCGACCACGATCAGCCACGGGAACCACTGCGCGGGCACCGCCCACCTCAGCAGCGCCGCTGCCGCCAGCAGAAAGCACCCGGCGGACAAAAACGCGAGCAGAGGGGTGAGCGTGTCCAGCAGATTGCCGGACACGAGCGTGTTGGTTTCTTTCGCGAACGGCCAGAGCAGCCTGCCGCCGACCCACCAGGGAGGCGGGGCATCCCCCGGCTGGAGAGGAATGATCGCGGTCAGGTTGAGCTGCGCGCCCAATAACAGCAGAATGAGCACGACAATCCACATTGTTGTGTTTCCTTTCTGCTCAAAAAACGGGGAGTAAAAGCGGTCGATTGGGCAAAGATTTACTTCGGTTTCCCGGCCCGTGGGTGCTCTGAAGCCGGGCTGGGCGTTCCCATTATATAGTGGCTGCCAAGCACAGCGCATCTTGACCGAAACCATTAGGAAGCCCTGCCGGATTGGGCGGGGAACACGCGCGATCAGACGCCCTACTTGATCAGCAGCGAGACCGGGTCTGTGTTGAGCAGCACGCTCGCCGCCGGCAGCCAGCCGGTTCCGCGCGCGTTCCGCACCTGGACCCAGTCGGCGGCGGCGTTCCGCCCGACTGCCGCGAAAACCTGCCCGGTGACGGCGGGCTGCGCGACCGGCGCGTCAGGGGCGGGCGCGGCCAGAACCGGCGTCGCGGGCGCGGCGGTGACCCAAGCCAGCGGTCCCGGCATCAGGTGCAGGTCCGCCGGGGCGCGGGTCGTGACGTTGGACACGACGGCGGGCGGGGCGGTCGTGCAGTCGAACTGCTCAACCTCGCCGCTGGCCCGCTCGTGGGCGAAGCACACGCTGCCCAACAGCGCGCCAAACCCGGTCACGCGCAGCGGCAGGCGTAGCTCAACGCCCTCGCCGAATGCCGCCGCGCCGTCTGACACGTCCTCAATCCCGCCGCTTGGCGAGCGCGCCTCAATGCCGCGCGGCGTGATCCAGACGGTCACGTCGGGCACGGCGTCGAACGTGTTTTCGATCTCGATGCGCAACTCGGACTGCGCGTGCGGCGCGGCGGCGGTCTCTACCCGCAGGTAGAGATAGTGGTCATCCTGGAAGGCGTAGACCTGGCGGATGTCGCGCGCCGGGTCGAGCGAGTCGCCTTCCGAGTCGCTCAGCACGGGCGGGGTAGCCCAGTCCGCGCCGCTGCCGTCCACGCTCAGCCAGGTCAGGCTCGGCGCGAGGACCGGCCACTCGTCGCGCCCCAGCAGCCACGACGCGACGCGCTCGGCGAAGAAGCGGTTGCCGATGTGCGCCGGGAGCAAGGTGATCGGGTCGATTGCCAGCCCGTAGCCGTCGAGCAGGGCTTCCGAGTCGCCCAGGAAGACCAGCCGCGAGCCGAACTGCGCGTTCTCGGCCAGCGCGCCGAGCAGCAGCCGTCCTTGCACGTCCGCCGCGATATTGACCGTGAGCGGCTCGGCGTTGTCGCCGAAGACGCGCCCGGTCTCGCCGTAGCCGTAATCCTGCGTCAGCAGCGGCGTGGCGGCGCTGCCGGGGCCGAGCGGCTCGCTCCACAGCGTGCGTGCGCCCCAGGTCATAACCGGGATGTCGTGCGCGGCCAGCGGCTCGATCACCGGGTGGCGGGCAAACGCTTCGGGTGAGGCTTGCAGAAAGGTCGTGGACTGCGCCGCCAGCCCGCCGGGCGCGAACCAGGCGGCGATCACGGCGGTGTCGTGCAGCCCAATGCCGTAGTTCTGCGCCAGCAGCTTAGCCAGCCCGCTGTTGGCGCGGTCGGGGTTGGCGGCGGTAGGGCGCTGCGGCCCCGCGACCGGCAGCCCGACCGGGTCGATGGCCGCCAGCAGGTGATTGCCGCGCAGCAGGTGTTCCCACAACCGCGCAAGCTGATCGACCGGCAGCGGGCGCAGCGGGCGGATCAGCACGACGACGCGCGCGTCCGCTGGCAGCGCCGCGCTGAGCGTCACCGTCTCGGTCCGCGCGCCGAGCGTGCGGAAAATCTCCGCCAGGGCGCGCAGGCCATCCGGCCCCTCGGCGGTCGGCGCGGCGGTCTGAAGCTGCTCATCGACGACGAACACGACAAGCGGCTGCTCCTGACCGCGCACGTGATCGGGAGAGACAATGCCGCCGATCAGCAGCGCAACCAGCAGCGCGAGCGCGAGGCGCCTCACCGGACGCATCCGTCGGCGTGCGGGCTACGAGCCGGGCGCGGGCGTGGCGGTCGGCGGGATCGGCGTCGGCGAGGGCGTGATCGTTGGCGTGGCCGTTTCCGCCGGGGCGGGGAAGCTCAATTCCCCGGCGACCGGAGCCACGTCCAGCAGCCAGGCGACCGCGTTGACCATGAAGCGCACGTTGCCCGGATAAAGAAACGCGCTGCTGTAGGGCGGCGAGGTTTGGAACCCGGCGGCGTTAGTGGCGAAATCGCGGTCGCCGATCAGCACGACGCGTGCCCCGGTGTCGGGTTTCTCGAACGACGCCGCCAGCGCCAGCGCGCTGCGAGTGGTGTCCGCGCCGATGTTGTACTCGACGATGCCGTCGGCCAGATATTGCGCGTAGGCCGACTCGCCGTAGAACTCTGCGGGCGAGCTGATCAGCGTCGTGACGGTCGCGTCCCGCAGCGTGCTATCCACTTCCAACGAGCGCGCCAGGAAGAAAGCCAGCTCGCCGTCCACGCCGTCCGCCATCGGGTTGTCGAAGGTGAGCGCGGTCGTGGTAAAGACCGGAACGAGCGCGGGCACGGTGAGCGGAGACGCGGGCGTCGGCGTCAGCTCGCCCTCGGCGACCGCTTCTATCGGAGCCGCGACCTCGCGCAGGCCGCCTTCGACCACCACGACATCGTTACGAGCGCGCAGCCCCATGTCGGTCCACATCAGTTGCAGCAGACCCTTGTCGAAGGGCAGCGCCTTGTAGTTCTGCACGATCGGCTCCGTAATCAGCAGCAGACGTCCCCCGTTCTGGAGGTACGCCCACAGCCAGGCGGTCTGATCCGGGCCAATGTCGGTGAGCGGCCCGGCGATCACCAGCAGATCGGCGTCTGCCGGGATGCCCGTCCGCCATTCGAGCGTGTACAGGTTCGCGCCCAGCAAGCGCAGCAAGCCCGCGAAGCGCGACAGGCCGGTCGGGCCGCGATCGAAGCGGCTGGCCTCCCCGAACGCTTCCGAAAAGTAAATGTTCTTTCCATCCAGGCGCGGGACGCCTTGCAGCGCTGTACCCGCCTGGACACGATTCGGGGGCAGGGCGGATGCTCCCACAAGCGCCGCCAGCAGCAAGGCGCAGATCAGGCCAAACAGTATTTTGGGGCGCATGGGCCTCTCCTTGCGGGTGTCGCCGTCTCATGCGCGAGACGGCCCGGACACGACGGGGAATATACTCATTCCTCGTATTATAGTCAGGATGGCAAAGCGCGCTGTAGGGGCGGAGCCAACAGAACACACAAGACGAACAGCGCGGGGCGGCTCGCTTGAACCGCCCCGCACCAGTTGCGTTTTTGCTCTTGCCCCTGCTAACCGCTAACTGCTGCTTTTGGCTGCTTTCCTACCAGTTCTTCTGCCCGGTGTAGTAATAGGTGTGCGTGCAGCCCGGCTCGCTGCGGAGCGTCAGCGTCTGCGTCATAGTGACGGTGTTCTCCGCCGTGAAGCGCAGCGTCATGTTGATCGTCCCGGTGCCGAGCACGTTCGGCCCGGCGTAGGCGTAGACGTTCGGCTGGATGCGCTGGAGATAGTAGCCGCTGGCTTCCATTCCCTTCCACATGACGCCGCCCGACGCCGGGGCAATCGCTGCCAGGTGGTCGCAGAAGTTGATGGCGGGCGCGCCGCTGCACTGGCCGGACATCTGGTCCGAGCCGGGGTACATCTGCCAGACGGTGTTCGTCGCGGGCGAGAAGTCGTCTACCGCCTCGACTGCGCCCGGCTCGCCCGGCGGCGGCGCGGCGGGCGCGGCGAAGACCATCGGCGGCGCTTCGACCTGCGCGACCGCGTCACACGCGCCAAATCGCTCGATCGCGTCCTGCTTGACCCACGAGGTCTGCGCGCCCGTATCCAGCTCGTACCACGGGGCGCCGTCCGGGTCGTTGGCCCAGCCGAGGACCGCGTAGGTCTCGCCGGGGCGCATCGAGGCCAGCGCGCCGCGAGTCTCGCCCGGCCCGACGCGCAGCGTGACGTTGCTCGCGGTCGCGCTCACGCGGCATTCCAGCGCGCCCGGCAGCAGCGCCAGCGGCGCGTTGGCCGCCTCGCTCAGCGCGAACGGCTGCGCTCGCGAGGGCTGTCCCGCCGCCGCCAGCCCATCCTCGCCGCCCAGCGGGACGCGCGTCGCCTGCCCGCCGCGCAGCGTCACCGGGACGCCGCGCGCGGTCACGGTCGCCTCGCCGTCGAGCGCGATCACGTCCAGCCCCGCGCCGGCGGTCGCGCGCAGCAGCAGCGTCGCGTCGCTGAAGCGCAGCGTCGCCCCGTTAACGCTCAACTCGGCCTCCGCCTCGCCGCTGCGCTGCAATAGCAGGCCGGACGGCGCGCCCGCGCAGGTCGGACCTGCTTCGGTTTCCGCGCCGGTGGTCAGGGTCAGCGCGGCGAACGGCTCGCCTGCTTTGAACGGCGAGGTCATATCGGTCGGCAGCAGCACGTCGAGCGCGCTCAGGTCGCCTTCCCACGACACCAGCCGCGCGAAGACCCACGCCACGCCGTCCTCGATCTGGATGCGGACCCAGTCGCTCTGCTCGTTGCGCCCGTCGGCGGTCGCGCTCGCGCCGCCCGGCAGCACGCCGACGACCGGGAAGGTCGTGCCCGCGCCGCCGCGCAGATTGGCCTCAGCCGCCGCCGGATTGGTCACGGTCAGGGTGGGGCGGCCGGCGGCGGCGGGCGCCGGTTGCGCCAGGGTCGCCGCGCCGAACAGCGCGCCGCTGACCGCTTCGCCCTCCGGCAGCCCGGCCGGGAGAGCCAGCGCGATCAGCCCCCACGTCCCGGCGGACGGATCGGCGGCTTCGGTCGCCAGCGAGTCGAGCGCGCTCAGTGCCAGCTTGTCGCCCGGCGCGGCGAACTCCTGGCTTGCGCTGCCGCCCGCGAGCGCGGTCGCGGCGGGGCTGCCCAGGCACACCTCGCCCGGCGCGAGCGGGCCGCAGTCATTGGCCGCCGCTTCGGGCGCACCCGCCAGCATCGCGGCGCACTGCCCGGCGGTTGGATCGCCCTCCTGGGCGCGGATCATGTGCGGGCGTGGGGCGCTCGCCACGAGCAGCAGCGCCAGAATAAGCACCGTTCCAAAGGTCCAGCTCAACCGTCGCATCAGGCTCTCTCCTATAACGGCAGCGAGAGACAGCTAAGGGCAGCTAAAAGACAGTGGGCTATTTTTTGCTGTTTTCTGCTGCTTTCCGCTGCGCTTCGCTGCTTTTAGCTGTTCTTAGCTTTCGATTATAATCTGCCGCGTGCCTCATCCCCACCAGGAGCGGATCGCTATGCGCCGTACTGTCCTATTCGTCCTGCTCGCGCTCGGCGCGCTGGCCCTCGCCGCCTGCGCGGACAGTGGCAGCGCCTCAGGCGCGATCGAAGCCTACCTCAAAGCCAAAGTCGAAGCCGACGCCGAGAAGATGGTCGCGCTGTCCTGCGCCGCCTGGGAAGCCCAGGCGCTCGAGGAAGCCGCGTCGTTCAAGTCGGTCCGCGCCGAGCTGGAAGACATGGCCTGCGAGGCGGGCGGCGAAGACGGCGACTACACGCTCGTGGCCTGCTCCGGCACGTTGATCATCCACTACGGCGGCGAGGAGCCGCGCCGCCAGCCGCTCGGCGGGACCACCTATCGCGCGCTCGACGACGGCGGCGAGTGGAAGATGTGCGGCGAGGCGGGCGGTTAATGCGCGCCAGCTACCTCGCTCACTGCTAACCGGATCTGCTCCAGCATTTGCAGCGTCAGCAGGTTGCGCACCGCGAAGCCGCTTTGCAGCGCGTCTTCGGTGAACTGCGCCGCCGAGCCTGCTTCCGGCGAGGTCAGGTGGGTCGTGTCGTCGGGATCGACGCCCTGGTGCGGCAGCGGCTCCAGCGCGCGCCACAGGTTGATCAGCGGGATGTCGTAATCCTCGGCGGCCCGCGCCACGATCCGGTTGTACAGCTCGGTTTTCTCCGGGAACTCCGGGCGCAGCGGGAAGGTGCTCAGCACCGGCAGCGTCCCGGCGTTGATCGTCTCGACCAGCGCCGAGCGCAGAAAGTAATCGAACTGCGCCTCGTCGAGATAGTACACGTCGTTAGTCCCAAACATGATCAGCGCGACGCTCGGCTGCATCAGGCGCAGCTCGCACGCCAGCGGCGTCTCGCCCGCCTCGCAGAACTCCGGGTTGGCCCACAGGCTGTCGATCACGCTGGCCGCGTTGAAGCCGCCCGCCGCCGCCTGGCTCTTGCGCCCGAAGGGGTTTTCGTTGCCCTCGGAGTAGAAATCCAGCGTAGCTTCCAGGGCCTCGTATTCGCCCCAGATCACCTCGTCCTCGGCCAGCGGATAGAGGAAAGCGGGGTCTTCGGTCATGCAATCGCCCACCTTGGCGAAGGCGCGCGGGTCGCGCCCCTGCGCCAGACTGTCCAGCAGGATCGCGCGGGCGGTGTCGCTCAGCGCCGGGATGATCGGCAGGGCGCTGAGGTCCACGTCCTCGACCGAGGCCGGGTCGAAGCTGCCCATCACCGGCTCGGCGGGCGGGGCAAGGGTGGGAGTCGGGTCCTGGGCGCGGACGCCGGTCCGCGCCAGCAGCGCCAGGAGCAGCGCCGCGAGGGCCGCAAGAAGGTGCGCGCGTTTCGTCATTGTCGTCTCCTCGGCGCGGGGAGCGGGCGCTCCGCCCCCGTTTGGCGCGAGTGTACAGCAAAAAGCAGCGAAAAGCAGAAAAAGGCAGAAAAAAGCTCAGAGAGGCCAGGGTTTTTGCACATAAACAAGATACTGATATAATTTATTTAGCTTAATCGTGCGATTTTTCACAAGATTTATTTGTGCTGATTTTCACAAGGTATTTGTCGTGTGGAAGATAGCGCCTCGAAAGGAGCGCGGTTGCCATGTCTGAGATCTACACCCCCTCTCGTCGCCCCGCCGTGCTGATCATCGGCGCCGGGTTTGGCGGCCTCAACGCCGCGCAGGCGCTGACCGGCCAGGACGTGGACGTGCTCGTCGTGGACCGGCACAATTTCCACCTGTTCTCGCCGCTGCTCTACCAGGTGGCGACATCCGGTCTGGAGCCGGGCGAGATCGCCTCGCCGGTGCGCGGCATCTTCCGCGACGCGTCGAACATCCGCTTTTTGCTGGGGGAGGTGGAAGACATCGACCCGGCGGCGCGGCGCGTCACCATTCGCAGCAAGGAAGGCGTCCGCCGCGAGCGGTACGACTATCTGATCGTCGCCGCCGGCAGCCAGACGCACACCTTCGGGCTGGAAGCGGTCGAGCGGTACGGCTTCGGCCTGAAGACGCTCTCCGACGGCGTGGTGCTGCGCAACCACGTCCTGAAGAACTTTGAGAAGGCGGCCTGGACCGACGACGCGGCTCAGCGCGAGGCGCTGACGACCATCGTGGTCGTGGGCGGCGGTCCGACCGGGCTGGAGACGGCGGGCGCGTTCCAGGAGTTGCTGGGCAAGGTGCTGCGCAAGGAGTACGCGATCCAGCTTGGCGACGTGCCGGGCCGCGTGATCCTGGTCGAGCGGCTGGATCACCTGCTCTCGCCCTATCCTGAGCGGCTGCGGCGCGCCGCGCGCCGCCAGCTTGAGAGCATGGGCGTCGAGGTCGTGCTGGGCGAGGCGGTCAGCGATGTCACGCCGGACTCCGTCGTCCTGAGCAGCGGACGCGCGATCTCGACCCGTACCCTGATCTGGGCGGCGGGCGTCAAGGCGTCGCCGCTGGCGCGGATGCTCGGCGTGCCGCTCGATCGCTCCGGGCGCGTGCCAGTCACCACGACGCAACAGGTGATTGGGCTGCGGGATGTCTACGTGGTGGGCGACCTGGCGTACCTGGAAGACGAGCGCGGCGAGCCGTACCCGATGGTCATTCCGGTCGCCAAGCAGCAGGGGCAGCACGCTGCCCGCAACATCTTGCGCCGGATCAAGGGCGAGCCGCAGCGGTCGTTCCACTATCGCGATCGCGGCCTGATGGCGACCATTGGTCGCAGCCGCGCCGTCGCATGGATCTACTACCGCGTCCAGCTGACCGGCTTCATCGCGTGGGTCGCGTGGCTGGGGCTGCACCTGATCACGCTGATGGGGTTCCGCAACCGGCTGAACGTGTTCGTCAAC
The DNA here is from genome assembly GCA_035325905.1 of Aggregatilineaceae bacterium. Taxonomy (GTDB): domain Bacteria; phylum Chloroflexota; class Anaerolineae; order Aggregatilineales; family Aggregatilineaceae; genus DYGX01. The sequence continues at coordinate 11,802 of DAOKYY010000083.1, forward strand.
TGGGTGTGGAATTACCTGACCTACGACCGGACGGTCCGCATTATTCTGGAGCACGCGGCTCGCGATGCCTCGGAGCAGGGGACGGAGCCGCGCGACCAGCCGCGTAAAGAGGCGGCGCTGAGCCGGTAGAGCGCGCTCTAGAGCTTGTTATGCACTTTGCCCGGGTTCAACCGGGCATCCGGTCTGTTTTTCTCGTAGGGGCGCAGCAAGCTGCGCCCGCTGCCAGACCCATTCGGGGGATGGCGGGCGGAAGCTCGCCCCGCCCCTACGAGACCTCTGTTGCTTGGGGTCAGGGGGTGTTCTACCCCGCCTGCTCCTGGTCGCACTCAGGTCGTTCCAGCAGGGTGACGACCCGCGCCGGGACGCGCTCCAGCGCCGCGTTGAGCCGCGAGAAATCGGCGCCGCGCTCTTTGACGGTGATGTACGATTTGCCGCCCTGGTGCCAGGCGATCGTGCTGATGATATTGCCGCCTACGTCCGCCACGGCCTGCGCGACCTGCGCCAGAATCCCCGGCCGGTTCTCGACCTCGACCGTGATACGCGCGCCTTGCTCCCCGCCGCCCAGCAGCGCGACCAGCGTTTTGAAGATGTCGGTGTCGGTCACGATGCCGGCCAGCGCCTCGCCGTCCAGCACCGGCAGGCAGCCGATATTCTTGGTCTGCATCAGGCGGGCCGCTTCTTCCAGCGGACAGCCGGGCTGCGTGGTGTAGACCGGGTGGCGCATGATCTGTTGCAGCTTCAGGCTGGACAGCAGGCTGTGGATCTCGTAGATGCTCAGCGTGGTGGCTGGCGAGGGCTGGGCCTGGAACAGGTCGCTTTCGACGACGATGCCCACCAGCTTGCCGCGCCGGTCCACGATCGGCAGGTGGTGAATCCCGTGCTCGCGCATCATCTCGGTGGCTTGCTTATGCGTCGTCTCCGGGGTCGCCGTAATGGGATTCAGCGTCATGATATCTTTTACCAGCATAGTCGGGTCCTCCACAGGCACGGCGCAAGGGCGGCAAAGAGCAGCGAAAGACAGCAAAAAGCGGCAATAAGCAGCTAAAAACAGCGAAAACAAAACGGGCGAAGTGTGTACTTCGAAGTATAGTGGGTTCGCGGCGCGGAAACAACCGGGGGCGAACTTCTCCCGTTCGGTGCGAGGGAAAGAAAAATGAAGAGGTTTGCGCTTAAGCGCTCTTGACGATCATTTCCGCGAGATACGCTGCGTCTTCGCCCACGCCGAGCAGCGTGCCCGACTTCACCTTGTACAACAGGTGCATGCCCAGAAAGTACAGCCCCGGATAGGCGGTCACGCCGCGCCGCTGCGTCGGGAAGCCGAGCGCGTCCAGCACCGGCAGCTTGACCCATGTGTAATCCCAGTTAAAGCCGCACGCCCAGATCACGTTGCTGATACCGGCGGCGCGCAGGTCAAGCTGCGGGATGTCGGGTACGGCGTAGCCGTCGCGCAGCGCGACCGACGTCTCGTCGGGCGCGTCAAGCCCCTGCGCGGTGATGTGCGCGTCGATCGCTTTCAGGATATCGACCTCGAACTGGTCCACTCGCGCCAGGTTCTCCTTGAGATCGGGCGCCAAGTGCAGAACGCCATCCACCACTGCGCGCGCGTGGCCCAGCAGGGTAACGCCGTCACGCGCGAACTGGTGCAGGTTCAGCGTGTGGCCGCCGCGCGTGCCGGACAGGTGCGGCTGGCCTATCAGCCGTGCGCGCGGCGAAGGGAGCTGGTCAATCGTCTGGTCCCAGTAGCCAATTTCGTTCAGCCACGCCGCGATGTCCCGGCCCCGGTAGCGCCGGGGAATGCGCCCCGCGCTGCCGACGCAGAGATAAACGGCGCGTCCCGCCCGGTACAGCTCCTCGGCGATCTGGCAGCCGGACTGTCCGCTGCCCACGACCAGCGCCGCGCCCGGCTGCAACTGGCCCGGATTGCGATACTCGCTACAATGAAGCTGGAGCAGGTCCGGCGGCAGCGCGGCGGCGTAGGCGGGCAGCCGGGGCGTCTGAAAGCTGCCGGTCGCCACGACGACGTTCGCGCTGGTCAGCGGGCCGTCGCTGGTCTGCACGCGGTAGCCGCCTTCCGGCAGCGGCTCAACCGAGGTCGCTCCCACGCCGAAGCGCACCGGCAGATCGAAGCGTCGCAGATAGTCTTCGAAGAAGCGCACGACCTCGTCACGCGGCAGATAAGCGTCTGGCGCCGGGCCATCGTAGTTCGCCCCCGGCATCCGCATGAACCAGTTGGGCGACACCAGCGTGAACGAGTCCCAACGGTGGCTGCGCCAGGACTCCGCCGCGTGTTGAGCGCGCTCCAGAATGACATGCTCGCGCCCTTGCTGCTTGAGATAGTAGCTGAGCGCCAGCCCGGCCTGTCCCCCTCCAATAATGAGCGTCTCGACGTTGAAGGACATGATCGGTCTCCGCTGCGCTGGTCCTCATGCCGCAATTCTGCCGATCAGCGAACGATTTGCGGCGCGATCCGCGCGCACCCCACGTGTGCCATCGTTGCATAGGCTGTTATCTATGAAAGGGTTCCGATGCGGAATATCACATGAACAGCCGCGAAGGACAGCCAAAGAAACCCCTGTCCCCTCAACTACGTGTACAGACCGGAGAGAGGGGCAGGGGTAAGGCGAGCCGAGGAATGAAGGGCGAAGAGCTGCCCTCAGCCCAGAATCCGGTCCACCGCCTCGGCCAGCTGGCTGAGGCTGCGCGTCTGGTAGACGGCGCTGCACAGCGGCGCGTAGCTCAGCATGTCGCTGTCGCCGCTGCCCCACTGGGCCGGATACTCCGGGTTGAGCCAGATCACGCGCCGGGCGCGGCGGCCCAGCCGCCCGAAGGTGTCGAGCGCCGGGTCGTTGTAGTTGTTGCGCCCGTCGCCGAGCACGATCAGCGTCGTGCGCCCGTCGAGCGCGCCCAGGTGCTCGGCCTCAAGCTGGCGCAGGCTGCGCCCCAGGTCGGTGTTGTAGTGTCCGGCGGGCAGCTTGGTCAGCACGACCGTGATCGCCTGGTCAAGGTGGCGGGTTTGCAGGTCGGCGGTCACGTCTTCGAGGTGATCGACGAAGGCGAAGCTGCGCGTCTTCTGCACCTGGTCCTGTAGCTCGTACAGCAGCCGCAGAAAGAACTCGACCACCGGGCGCATCGAGGTGCTAACGTCCAGGATCACGACCAGCTTGGGCTTGAGCCGCCGCTGGCGGAAGCGCATCTCGAACGGGACGCCCTGGTAGCGCAGGTTGCGGCGCAGGGTCGCTTTGGGGTCGAGCTTGCCCTGCTTGCCGCGCTTTTGGCGCAGGGCGGCCCGGCTCCGCAGGCGCGCCGCCAGCCGCCGGACCTGCTCGCGCAGCGCGTCCATGTCGGCGTGGCTGAGCGAGTCGAGCGGGCGGTCGAGCAGGTCTTGCATCGGGCGGCGGCGCGCCTGGTCCACGCGCTGGTCGCGGACCTGCTGCCCGGCGAAGTCGCCCAGCTGCTCGGCCAGGCGCTCGGCGTTTTCGGCCACCTGCTCCTGAAGCTGCTCGATGCTGGCCGGGTCCATGCCGGCCTGCGCGAGCGCCTCCCAAAGCTGGTCGAGCAGGTCTTGAAGCTGGTCCCAGCCGAGCAGGTCTTGCATGCGTTGGGCCATGCGCCGCGCGCTGCTGGGCGTCAGACGCCCGTGCGGGTCAGCCCCAGCCTGGTCGGCAAGCTGCTGCAAGTCGTCTTCGGTCGGGCCGCGCCCGCTGAGCAGCCACTCCAGAAGCTGCTGAAGCTGGCGCGCGAGGTCCTGCATCATCCGCTCCAGCGCGTCGCGCAGCATCTGCTGGTCTTCGGGCGACAGGCCGCCCTGGGGATTGGTCAGCGGCGGCGTGGCCGAGCCGAAGTAGAGCGGGAACAGCTCGTCGAAGGTCGGCAGCGCGTCGGCGTCTTTGACGAGCGTCGAGCGCAGGCTGAGGCGGAACGTGCCGCGGTCGGCGACGCCCAGCCGCTCGACGGCGCGCCAGGCGTCCTGGCTCTCGGCGACGGAGACGCGCACCCCCGCCGCGCGCAGCGCCGTGATGAACTTAACGATGCGTTCTTCCATTGCCGTCGCCTCCCACGCGGCGCAGAGCGCGGCGCGCGCGCTCCACGTCGGCCTCGTATTTCAGCAGGACGGTGAGCGTGTTGTCGAGCGTCTGGGGGTCGAGCGAGCGGGTATTGAGCGTGACCAGCGCGCGCGCCCAGTCGAGGGTCTCGCTGACGCTGGGGTTCTTCTTGAGGTCGAGCGCGCGCAGCGACTGGACCACGTCGACCGCCTGGCGCGCCAGTTCCGGGGCCAGGTCCGGCACCTTCAGCCGCACGATGCGTAGCTCTTCCTCGGCGTCGGGGTAGTCGATGTAGAGGTACAGGCAGCGCCGCTTGAGCGCCTCGCTGAGTTCGCGCGTGTTGTTGCTGGTGAGGAAGACTACCGGCCGCTGCCGGGCGACGATCGTGCCGATTTCAGGGATGCTGACCTGGAAATCGCTCAGGACTTCGAGCAGAAACGCCTCGAACTCGGCGTCGGCGCGGTCGATCTCGTCGATCAGCAGGACGACCGGCTGCTCGCTGCTGATGGCGCGCAGCAGCGGGCGCGGCAGCAAAAAACGCTCCGAGAAGAAGACATCTTCTTCCTGGCCGAGCCGGTCCGCCGCCTCGGCCAGCGAGCGCGTGTCAGCCAGCAGGTGGGCGAGGCGGTCACGCAGAAGCTGGGTGTACAGCATCTGCTTGGCGTACTCCCACTCGTAGAGCGCCTTGCCTTCGTCCAACCCCTCGTAGCATTGCAGGCGGACCAGCTCGCGACCGGTCGCCCCGGCCCAGGCTTTGCTTAGCTCCGTCTTGCCGACCCCGGCGGGGCCTTCCGCCAGCAGCGGCTTGCCGAGCGACTCGGCCAGAAACAGCACCGTCGCGATCTCGTCGGTGGCGATGTACTGCTGAGCGTCCAGGGCGTGGCGTACACTCTCAACCGTTTCAAACATCCCAGCGTCTCCTCAGGTTTTCCGATACGGCGCGTGCGGCCCCCACCGGAGTTTTGACGATTACGGTTGATTTTATCAGGAATGGCGAGAAACCGGCCCCATGGCGCGTGTAACGCACCGCGCTCTCGGGGGCAGGAGGGAAATTGGCGAGAGAGGTCAGCCAATGGGAAACCAGTAACACATTTACACGGCGGAGAATTGAAAATATGATACGAGAGACACCTTGATTGAGCCGCAGCGGAGACTCTGGAATGACTCAAAACGCGATGCTCGACGAGAACCTGCCCCTCCCGGCCCAAGCGCCCGGCGAGACGCCGCCCGTGGCGCGTCGCTCGTCGCAGGGAGAGTCGATCCGGCGTTTTTTACCGCATTCATGGAAAGACCTGCTGGCGATCTCGATCGCGGTCGTTTCGCTGGTGATCTCGCTCAACACCAGCCAGAAGCAGGCGGAGCGCGACTATCGCCGCCAGCTCACCGACACGCTGGACCGCTACCTGCAAATCCAGGCGCAGCAGATTAATATTTTCCAGGACATCCAGAACAACCCCGATAATTTGCAGCTTCGCGAGTTTTCGCGCCAGGTCTACAACACGTTTGACATGCAGAACTCGGCTCTGCTCTCGCAAGCCGCCGACCTGGTGCGGCGTATCCCTGACGAGGTGGAGTGGGTCGATTACGCCACGCTCGCGCTTGGCTACGCGTCCACCGGCGACATCGTGACCGCCGACGAGTATTATCGGGGCGCGATCGACGCCGCGAAAAACAACGCGCAGAATAACTACGCCATCGCACGGGCGCGCAATATGTACGCGGCGTTCCTGTTCACCCAGCCGAACCGGGTCGAGGACGGGCGCAAGGAATATGAGGCGATCAATGCGCTGATCCACGACATGGCGGTGGACGAGGAGCTGCGACTGACTTATCTCGTTAACAATGACCTGTACTGGGCCAGGTCAGAAGCCAACCTCGGCAATCTGGATGACGCGGATAAGGTGCTCGCCAACGCCTGCGAGACGGCGAAAACCTCGACCCTGCCGCGCAACCGGGACGGGTTGATCGCGGGCATCAACGAGACCTGGGCGCTGGTGCACCAGTACGGGTTCGGCCAGTTCGGCGGCGGGCTGTTCTGCCAGTAG
>DAOKYY010000084.1:0-17670 GCA_035325905.1 Aggregatilineaceae bacterium
CGACGTGACATCGATCGTCACCCATCACACGGAGAACATGGAGGACACCCCAATGGTCGCTCATTCCACTCAGATCGCTGCTCTGCGGCCCGCGCCGCCCCGCTTCGGGTCGCGCGCTACGCCGCGCAGCCGGTCCGCGCTGACGCTGATCGCGGTGGCGCTGCTGATCGCCTTCGCCGGGGCGGGCGCGCTGTTGCTCGCGGACCGGCTTGGCGATTCGTCTTCGCCTGCCGCCAGCGCGCCCGGCGGCGAGTCACCCGCCGGACTCGGCGCGCAGGTCAACACGCCAACCCTGCCGCCGACCAGCACGCCGTACCCCCTGACCAGCCCCACGACAGAGCATCTGTCAGCCGCGCAGATGACCGCGACGGCATTGATCGAGCATCGGCCAGTGACCAGCACGCCGATCCCGCAGGGACAGGGGATGCTGCTCCCGCCGACAGTTGCGTTTGTTACGCCGTCCTTTGTTTCACCTGCTAACACTGTGCCGCTGGATTACGGCCTGCCGCCGCGCGCCGAGATCGAAGGCGTGCGCTACGAGCGTCAGACGTGGAACAACAGCGGCCCGGCGGCCCTGGCGATGGCCCTGAGCGCGCTCGGCTGGGAAGGCGATCAGGCCGAGGCGGCGGAATGGCTGCGCGCCGACGCCGACGATCGCAGCGTGATGCTGTGGGAGATGGTCGCCTTCGTGGAGCGGCAGACCGAATATGGCGCGCTGCATCGCGTCGGCGGCGTCCCGGCGCTGCTCAAGCGGCTGGTCGCGGCGGGCTTCCCCGTCGTCATCCCGGTCGGGTTCGAGCCGGAAAGCGAGGACTGGTTCGGCCATCACTGGCTCGTCGCCGGGTATGACGACGAGGCGCAGACGTTCCTGGTCCACGACAGCTACCTGGGGCGCGGCCAGAACGACCCGACGGCGGTCCCCTACGACGAGCTGGACGCGGCGTGGCGGCAGTTCAACCGGGCGTTCCTGGTCGTCTACCGGCCCGAAGACCGCGCCGAGGCGCTCGATGAGCTGGCGCACTACGCCGACCCGTCCGCCGGGTATAACGCGGCGTTGCAAGCTGCGCTGGCGGAGTCCGCTACAGAGTCCGCCGATCCCTGGGTAACGATCAAAGATGCGTGGGCGGCGTTCAATTTCGGCGCATCGTCGTCAGTCCTACTTGACTCTCCCAGCACCGCAGCGGCGGCGTTTGACAAGGCGTTTGAGCTGGGGCTGCCCTGGCGGACGCTGTGGTATCGCCCGGAGCCTTACGCGGCCTACTATGCGGCGGGACGCTTTGAGGCCGTGCTGCGGCTGGCGGATGAGCAGAGCGAGGTCGGGTTCTTCGAGGAAGCGGCGTACTGGCGCGGGATGGTTTTCGCGGTGCAGGGGTTCCCCGACCTGGCGCGCCAGGAGTTCGAGGCCGTGCTGGACGCCAACCCCAACTATCTGCCCGCGCAGGCGGCGCGCGCCGAGCTTGAGCTGGTCGCGCTGGGCGTGCAGGTCTTCCCGGTGCGCGGGATGGCGGTGATCGTCGGCCCGGCGCTGCATACCATTGTGGGTTCCGAAGGCGTAGCGCCAACCCCCGTCATGCGCGGGGAATTGGCCGTGCCGGGTGTTGGCGAGGGTCCTGTTGTGACGGTGGAGGTTGTGCCAGGGGTGCCGACTGTCAGCCCGGTTACATCGACGCCGATCCCTGCCACGCCAACGCCGATTTCGGCCAACTAGCAGACTGCAACCCCGGTCCCTTTTGGCCCCTTTCCCTGCGTGGAGAGGGGCTTTTTTGCGCCGCCGCGCTGCCGGCTCAGCCAGCGGGATCAAGCAGCGCCGGGCCGCGCACAAAGCCGCCCCAGTGGCGGTCGTGATAGAGCAGGGGCGGGCGTCCGGCCGTGTGTCCGCCGGTCAGCGCCTCGCCGACGAAAATGACGTGATCGCCGCCATCATACGTCTGCCACACCCGGCAGTCGAGCCACCCGGCGGTGCCGGGCAGCAGCGGGCTGCCGCTTGGCGCGGCCACGCAGTCGATCCCCGCGAAGCGATCCTCTACGCCAGGCAGCAGCCCGGCGAACAGCCGTCCGAATCGCACCTGGTCCCGGCTGAGGATGTTGATCGCGAACACGCCGCTTTGCTCGACCAGCGCCCGGAAGTCCAGCGTCCGGCCCACGCAGACCAGCACCAGCGGCGGCTCAAGGCTGACGCTGGCGAACGAGGTCGCCGTGATGCCGTGCCACTCGCCGCCCGGCCCAACCGTGGTCGCCACGGTGACGCCGGTGCTCCACTGCGCCAGGACGTTCCTGAACTGCTCGGGGTCGGGCTGCATGGGGCGCTCCTGGTTGGGTGGTACAAACAAGGGGCTGACAGCCAGCCCCTTGGCGCGTGCACAACATCTCTGGATCACGCGGCGCGTGGCCGCCCGCGCGGGCGGCAGATTGGTCGGGGTTAGTCGAGGTGGCGGGCGATCTTCGGCTCCAGCGCCGGCATGGGCATGAAGCCGGTGATGCGCTCGGCGACCTCACCGTTCTTGAACAGCATCAGGGTAGGGATGCCCATGATGCCGTACTGCATCAGGATTCCCTGGTTGGTGTCGGCGTCCACTTTGCCGACCCGCAGCTTGCCGTCGTATTTTGCAGCGAGCTGATCGACCAGCGGGGCGATCATGCGGCACGGCGCGCACCATTCCGCCCAGAAGTCGATCAACACCGGCATCTCCGAGTCGAGCACTTCCTCCTGGAACGTGGCTTCCGTCACGGTGACGATCCTGCTATCCATGTGTCCTTTTCCCTCATTTGCTGACAGGGGCGTATCCTGATCGATGCATGCAGGCGCCGATCGGTTTCAGTGTTCGGCCCGGCTTGAACCTGAATATACCGCAATCGGCGGCGAAATGCCTATCGGTTTCTGGCGGTTCGAGGATGATCTGACCGGCAAATTGACGCTCGATCAGGCGCGGGCTTGGCGCGGCCCCCCCCGCATGTTATGATCGGCGCGTCCACCCGCGCACGCAAATGGCCGCACCGCGAGCAATGATGTCCGATCCCGATCCGTCCCGCAGCACGCTCCCGAACCCGCTCGACAGCGGGACGCTGCCTGCGCTTTCCGAGCGCCAGGAAGCGATCCTGTCGCTGGTCGTGCGCGAGTACATCCGCCAGGCCCAGCCGGTCGCTTCGAAGACGCTGGCCGACGCGTTTGAGCTGGGCGTCAGCAGCGCCACGATCCGCAACGAGATGGCGGTGCTGGAGGAGCACGGGCTGATCTACGCGCCGCACACCTCGGCCGGGCGCGTGCCGACGCAAAAAGGCTATCGCTACTTTGTCCAACGCCTGCTGACCGACGCCGATCTGCCGCCCGCTGACCGGCGGCGCATCGCCCAGGCGTTCCGCGAGGTCCCGCTCAACCTTGAAGAGTGGATGCGCATGGCCGCGATGGTCCTGGCGCGAACGGCGCAAGCCCCGGCGGTGGTCACGTCCCCGCGTGCGGCTGAGCACCGCTTCAAGCATCTGGAGCTGATCAATACGCAGGGCCGCCTGGTGCTGATGGTGCTGGTGCTGGACGGCGGCAGCGTCCACCAGCAGCTTTTGACGCTGGCCGAGCCGGTTCCGCAGCGCGTGCTGTCGCAGACCGCGCAGATCATGAACCTCGCCTGCGCGCACCGCACCGCCGAGGCTGTCCGCGCTATCACGCGCAAAGAATCGACCGAGCTGGCGCGCGACATCGGCGAGCTGGTCGCCGACGCGATGCTCCAGGCGGACCAACACGGCCCGCGCGACGTGTACCGCTATGGCCTGAGCGAGAGCCTGACCTCGTTCACCGACGACGAGGCGCAACAAGCGGTTCGCATCCTCGAAGAGCAATCGCTGCTCAACGGCATCCTGCAAGAGGCGCTGGCGGGCGACGAGTCCGAGATTCGCGTCGTCGTCGCCGGGGAAGGGCGCTGGGAGGCGCTCAGCCACCTCAGCATGGTGCTGGGGCGCTATGGCACGCCGCAGGCGTATGGCGCGCTGGGGCTGCTGGGGCCGACGCGGATGCGCTACGGGCGCGCGGTGAGCGCGGTTCGCTATGTCGCGGGTCTAATGTCTGGCCTGCTCGATAACGTCTACGGCGAGCCAAAGGAGTCCTAACCTCCGCGCCCGGTAAATTCCCCTGCTTTCTACGCAATTTCCTGCGTTTTGCTAACGAATTTCTATTGTACGTCCGCTACACTACAGTCGCTGCGCGCGTGCGCAGAGGACTCATGACGCAAAGGCGGAGGTAAGTCTCAGTGAGCAGTGAGGAGTATCGCGCCAACGACGACCTGAACGAAGAACCCCGTCCAGAGGCCGAAGATGTGGCCGAGGCGGCGCCGGTCGACGCAGAAGCAGCCGAGGGACAGCCCGCTGAGGCAAGCCTGGAGGAGGAAAACTCGTTGGATCTGAGGCTGGAACGCGCCGAAGCGCAGGCCGGGGAATACCTCGAAAGCCTGCAACGCGAGCGCGCGTCCTTTCAGAACTACAAGAAGCGGGTCGAGGCGGAGCGCGGCGCGCAGGCCGAGCGGGTTCGCGGTGACGTGCTGCTCAAGTTGCTGCCGGTGCTGGACGACTTTTACCGCGCCACGGACGCCGTGCCGGACGATCAGCGGGACGGCTGGTACGAGGGCGTTTTGCTGATTCAGCGCAAGTTGGAGCGCTTCCTGGAAGAGCAGGGCGTGACCGAGATTCAGGCGCTGGGCGAGCGGTTCGATCCGAACTTTCACGAGGCCGTCGGCGTCGACACGGAAAGCGACGCCGAGCCGGAGACGATCACGGAAGTCTTGCAACGCGGTTATCGTCAGAAGGACCGCGTGCTGCGGCCCGCGCTGGTGCGCGTCGCCTCGTAAGGCCGCCGCGCAGGGCATTATCTCAGTCTGTACGTGATCTGGAACCTGGAACACTGACACTGATCTGCGGCCGGGCCGCAACCAAAGCAATCTAACCGAAATCTAGAGGTGAACAATGGCGAAAATTGTCGGTATCGACCTGGGGACCACCAACTCGGCAGTCGCGGTGATGGAAGGCGGCGAGCCGACCGTGATCCCGTCGTCCGAAGGCGGGCGGCTGGTTCCGTCTGTCGTGGCGATCAGCAAGCAGGGGGAGCGGCTGGTGGGGCAGCTAGCCCGGCGCCAGGCCGTGATGAACCCTGAGAACACAATCTTTTCGGTCAAGCGCTTTATGGGCCGCAAGTACGAAGACCCCGAAGTGCAGAAGGCGCTCGGCAGCGTGCCGTACAAGGTCAGCGCGGCGCCCAACGGCGACGTGCGCGTGCATATGGGCGGCAAGGAGTACAGCCCGCCCGAAATCTCGGCCATGATCCTGCAAAAGATGAAGGCCGACGCCGAGGCGTATCTCGGCGACGAAGTCACGCAGGCCGTCATCACCGTGCCCGCATACTTCAACGACAGCCAGCGCCAGGCGACAAAGGACGCCGGGCGCATCGCCGGGCTGGACGTGCTGCGGATCATCAACGAGCCGACGGCCTCGTCGCTGGCATACGGCATCGACAAGAAAAACGACGAGACCATCGCGGTCTATGACCTGGGCGGCGGCACGTTCGACATCTCGATCCTCGACGTGAGCGAGGGGCTGATCGAGGTGCGCTCGACCAACGGCGACACCTTCCTGGGGGGCGACGACTTCGACGAGCGGATCATCGACTGGCTGGCAAGCGAGTTCAAGAAGGAGCAGGGCATCGACCTGCGCAACGACCGTCAGGCGCTCCAGCGGCTGAAGGAAGCCGCCGAGAACGCCAAGAAGGAACTCTCGACCACCATGCAGGCCGAGATCAACCTGCCGTTCATCACGGCGGATGCCAGCGGCCCCAAGCACCTGAACATGACGCTGTCGCGCGCCAAGCTCGAAGACCTGGTCGGCGATCTGATCCAGCGTTCGATTGATCCGTGCCGCCGCGCGCTGGAGGACGCCAACCTCAAGGCGGGCGACATCGACGAAGTGCTGCTGGTCGGCGGGATGACCCGTATGCCCGCCGTGCAGGACGCGGTCAAGAAGTTCTTCGGCAAGGAGCCGAACAAGAGCGTGAACCCGGACGAAGTCGTCGCGGTGGGCGCGGCGATCCAGGCCGGCGTGCTCGGCGGCGAGGTGAAGGAAGTCCTGCTGCTCGACGTGACGCCGCTAACGCTCTCGATCGAGACGCTGGGCGGCGTGGCGACGCCGATCATCGAGCGCAACACGACCATCCCGACCAAGAAGAGCCAGATTTTCAGCACCGCGTCCGACAACCAGACGCAAGTCGAGATCCACGTCGTCCAGGGCGAGCGCCCGATGGCAGCCGACAACAAGACGCTCGGCAAGTTCATTCTGGACGGCATTCCGCCCGCGCCGCGTGGCGTGCCGCAGGTCGAAGTGACCTTCGACATCGACGCCAACGGTATTCTGAACGTGTCCGCCAAGGACAAGGCGACCGGGCGCGAGCAGAAGATCACTATCACGGCCAGCAGCGGTCTGTCCGAGGCCGAGATCAACCGGATGGTCAAGGACGCCGAGCAGCACGCCTCTGAGGACCAGAAGCGCCGCGAGCAGGTCGAGCTGCGCAACCGCGCCGACAGCACGATCTTCGCTGCCGAGAAGGCCCTGCGCGAGTTCGGCGACAAGGTGCCGGAAGGCACGCGCAAGGATGTCGAGAGCAAGATCGAAGACGTGCGCCAGGCGATGGACGGGTCCGACAACGACCGGATCGGGCGCACGACCGAGGCGCTGGCGATGGCGATCCAGCAGATCGGCGCCAGCATGTACGAGAGCGGCCCGGCGGCGGGCAGCGGCTCGGATGGCGCCGGGCCGGGCGCCGGAGCGGGCGAGCCGACTGACGAAGACGTGATCGAAGGCGACTTCACTGAGTCGTAAGCGAAGCCAGACTCTAACGGCGTGTCGCGGCGGGGCGAATAACTCTGCCGCCACACGCCGTTTTTGCTTTCCGTATTACGCCGCGCCAGGCGAGGATCGCCCTTTCAACTCTCGTCGCGGTAGGATAAAATCGATCCGTTAGAGGAAAACCAGCGATGGATCAGACGATGCCACGAGATTACTACGACGTCCTCGGCGTGCAGCGGGGCGCTTCGCAAGAGGATATCAAGCGGGCCTTTCGCCGGCTGGCGCGGCAATATCACCCTGACGTCAGCAGCGAGACTGACGCCGAGGAGCGCTTCAAAGAAATCAACGAAGCCTACCGGGTGCTTAGCGACGACGAGAAGCGTGCGGCCTACGACCGCTTCGGCCACGCCGGGGTGAATGGCGGCGGCTTCGGCGGCTTTGGCGGCGCGACCGGCTTCCCTGGCTTCGACGAGATTTTTGAAGAATTCTTTGGCGGGTTCGCCGGGGCGACACGCCGCCGCCAGCGTCACGGGCCGATCCAGGGCCGCGATCTGCGCTATGACCTGCAAATCGACTTCAATCAGGCGGTCTTCGGCGCCGAGGTCGATATTGAAGTGGCGCGGCGCGATACCTGCGCCGTCTGCAAGGGGAGCGGGGCGGCGCCCGGCACATCCCCCCGGCGCTGCCCGGACTGCAACGGCACGGGCCAGCTTCGCCAGGTGCGCCAGACCTTCCTCGGCAACATGGTCAACATCGTGGACTGCGGTCGCTGCTCCGGCACGGGCGAGGTGATCGACACGCCCTGCAAGGAGTGCGCGGGCAGCGGCGTCGTGCAGCGCACGCGCAAGCTGAGCGTCACGATCCCGCCAGGGGTGGACGACGGCACTCAGATCCGGCTGGCGAACGAGGGTGAAAGCGGGCTGCGCGGCGGCCCGGCAGGCGATCTCTACGTCGTGCTGAGCGTTACCCCGCACGAGTTCTTCAAGCGGCGCAACAGCGATATTCTGCTCGAAGTCTCGATCAACATCGCGCAGGCTGCGCTCGGCGACACAATTACTGTCCCGACGGTCGATGGCGACGAGCCGATTCAGGTCCCGGCCGGGACGCAATCCGGCAAGATCATACGGATGCGGGGCAAGGGCGTGCCCAAGCTGCGACGCGATGGCACTACCTCCGGGCGTGGGGACCAGCTTCTAATTCTGACCGTCGAGACGCCGACCAAGCTGACCAAAGAGCAGCGCGAGCTGCTGGAACAGCTCGCCAAGACGCTGGGCAATGAGGTCGTCCCGCAGAAGTCCGGGCGCGGCTTCATGGATCGCGTGGCCGATTTCTTTGGCGGAAATTAGGCGCCTGCCGGGCCGCGCACCGGTGCGGCCTCAGAAGGGAAAATGGGCAACCCAACGGTTGCCCATTTTCCTTGCGCGTATCACTTTGAGGAGGAGGACGGGGCCTGTGGTCACGATGGGGCTACGTTGACTGGTTCAGCACGCGTTGGTGAGACCCCGTCTACACGTCTAGACTAGCCCTCAAACATTACAAAATACATTACGATTAAAAATATTTAGTTTATCTTCTTTTTCCTCAAGAATCCTTATTTTTCTCACGTCGGTAGCCAGTGAAAGGCGGTCAATCATGAACTGGATCGAAGTCTTCGTCGAGGTCGACGGCGAGGCTGCCGAAGCGGTCGCGGACCTGTTCCAGCGGTACGGGCATCAGGGCGTCGCCATCGAGCAGGCCGGGTTCCCGCTTGAAGTCTGGCCGGATGAAATCCCCCCGGCGGACCGGCTGATCGTGCGCGCGTACTTCCCCGACGACGAGCGCGCCGAAGATGCCCGGCAGGCGCTGCGCGAGGCGATCTACTACCTGGGCCGGCTGTACCCGATCCCGGACCCGCAGTTCCGCACCGTGCGCGAAGAAGACTGGGAATCGGCCTGGAAGGCGCACTATCATCCGCTGCGGCTGGGGCGGCGGCTGTATATCCGCCCCGCCTGGTCGGAGCTGCCCGACGCCCGCCCGGACGACATCGTCCTGGTCATGGACCCCGGCATGGCGTTCGGCACCGGGACGCACCCCACGACGCAGCTCTGCCTGATCGCGCTCGAAGACGCGCTGGCGGATCGCCCCGCGCTGGACGTGCTCGACCTCGGCTCCGGCTCCGGCATCCTGGGCATCGCCGCGCTCAAGCTTGGCGCGCGGCATGTGCTGGCGCTCGACACCGATCCGATCGCGGTCAGCGCCACGCTCGAAAACGCCGAGCGCAACGGCGTGGCGGACCGCGTCACCGCGCAAGTTGGCAGCCTCGAAACGCTCCAGACGACGGCGCGCCACTTTGACCTGGCGCTGGTCAACATTCTGGCGAAGGTGATCGTCGCGCTGTGCGATCAGGGCCTGGGGCGCGTGCTGCGGCCCGGCGGGCTGGGCATTTTCAGCGGGATCATCGAGGACCAGGCGGGCGAGGTCGAAGCGGCGCTGCGCCGCACCGGCCTGGAGCCGGTCGCGCGCCGCACTCAGGGCGACTGGGTCGCGATCGAGGCGCGCAAGCCGCAGGCGTAGGCCAGAAGTCATTGGGCGCCAGGCTCTGCGCGGTGTCAAAATCGATCCGGAGGCCAGAGACCGCGCACCGCTCGACGCGCGCCATGGACTCCTGACCGGAAAGCGACCAGAGGGCCGCATGACCCTTGTGATCCTGATTGTTTCGAGCGTGGTCGCCTGGATCGCGAGCACGCTGAGCGGCGGGGGTGGGGCGCTGTTGCTGGCGCCGGTCGTGAGTTACGCGCTCCGGCCGGACGCGGTCGCGCCGATCCTGACTCTGACCAGCCTCAGCGGCAGCCCGTCCAGCGCGTGGTTCATGCGTGACCATGTCCGCTGGGAGATTGTGCGCTGGTACCTGCCTGGCGCGATCCCCGGCGGGTTTCTCGGCGCGTTTCTGCTCACCCGCGCCTCGGCGGAGTGGCTGCAAATCGTGATCGGGCTGTTCCTGATCAGCACCCTCTTTCAGTACCGCTTCGGCGAGCGTGAGCGGACCTTCGCGGTGCGCCCCTGGCATTTCCCGGTCGTGGGCTTCGTGGTGTCGTTCTTCTCCGGCCTGATCGGCGGCACCGGCCCGCTGGTCAACCCGCTGTACCTCAATCACGGCGTGGTCAAGCAGGAGATGGTCAGCACCAAGTCGTTCAACTCGTCGGTGATGAACCTGATCAAGCTCGGCACTTACGCGGCGTTCGGCGCGCTGACTGCCGACGTGGTGCTGGTGGGGCTGGTCGTCGGCGCGGCAGCGGTCGTTGGGTCCTGGCTGGGCAAGCGCATCCTCGAAAAGATGCATCCCACGCACTTCAGGCGCGTGGTGATCGCGCTGATGGTCATCACCGGCGCGCTGATGATCTGGGACCAGCGGGGCTACTGGCTCCCCTAAAGGAAGCGCGGGCGAGTCCGCTGGCGAACTCACCCGCGCGCCGTGTGCGTCAGATCGCGTAATCCGGCTCCGGCTGCGGCTGGCGCGCCGTCTCCGCCGATCCGCTGCCGTTGGCGTGGATCGCGCCTTCGACCTCGTCCAGCCGCCGCAGAATCTGATCCAGCCGGACCGAGATCACATCCGGCAGGACATTGTGATCGAGGTCCGGCCGGTGCTCGGTCGGGCTTGGTCCGTCGCGATGGATCGGCCGGCCCGGAATGCCGACGACCACCATATCCGGTTCAACATCTTTGACCACGACTGCATTCGCTCCTATTCGCGTGTTGCGCCCGATGGTGATCGCGCCGAGCACTTTGGCCCCGGCCCCGATCACCACGCCGTCTTCGATGGTGGGGTGGCGCTTGCCGTGCGCCAGGCTGACCCCGCCGAGCGTCACGCCGTGATAAATCGTGACGTTGGCGCCGACCTGGGCCGTCTCGCCGATCACGACGCCCATGCCGTGATCAATGAACACGCGCGGGCCGATGACGGCGGCGGGGTGGATTTCGATGCCGGTCAGAAAGCGGGCGAACTGGGACAGCCAGCGCGCCGGGAGCGTCAGCCGCCAGCGCCACAAACGGTGCGCGATCCGGTGCAGCCAGATAGCGTGCAGCCCGGCGTAGGAGGTCAGCACCTCCAGCGCGTTGCGAGCCGCCGGGTCGCGCTCCAGCACACACTGCACGTCGTCTCGAATCGTCTTAAACATCACGGCTCCTTCTCGCCCGCCTCACATCGGCGGGCGCGTCAGTCTTCGAGGTCGGCGTAGAGCGCGGTGGACAGATACCGCTCGCCGAAGGAGGGGATGATCACGACGATCAGCTTCCCGGCGTTCTCCGCGCGGCGCGCCACTTCGAGCGCGGCCCAGGTCGCCGCGCCGGACGAGATGCCGACCAGCAGCCCTTCTTCGCGCGCCATGCGCCGCGCGGTGTCCATCGCCGCGTCGCCCTCGACGGCGATCACTTCGTCGTAGATGGCAGTGTTCAGCACCTCCGGCACGAAGCCCGCGCCGATCCCCTGGATCGGGTGCGGGCCTTTCTGCCCGCCGGACAGCACCGCCGAGGCTGCCGGCTCGACCGCGATCATCCGCACCGAGGGCTTGCGCGCTTTCAGCACCTCGCCGACGCCGGTGATCGTCCCGCCCGTGCCGACGCCGGACACGACGATATCGACCTGGCCGCCGGTGTCGCGCCAGATTTCCTCGGCGGTGGTGCGCCGGTGCACTTCCGGGTTGGCCGGGTTCTCGAACTGCTGCGGGATGAAGGCGTTGGGGTTCTCGGCGGCGATCTGGTTGGCGCGCGCGATCGCCCCGGCCATCCCCTCGGGGCCGGGCGTCAGAATCAGGTCGGCGCCATAGGCGCGCAGCAGTTTGCGGCGCTCGCGGCTGGCGGTTTCGGGCATGGTCAGGACCAGCCGGTAGCCGCGCTGGGCGCAGACCATCGCCAGCGCGATCCCGGTGTTGCCGCTGGTCGGCTCGACGATCACCGTGTCCGGCCCGATGAGTCCGTCGCGCTCCGCCGCCTCGATCATCGACAGGCCGATGCGGTCTTTGACGCTATGCGCCGGGTTCTGATATTCCAGCTTGGCGACGACGGTGGCGGCGGCATCGCTGGCGATGCGATTGAGACGGACCAGCGGCGTGTTGCCGACCATCTCGGTCACGTTGTTGAAGATGCGGGTCTGTGTTTCGACAGCCATTTGAGCCTCTCCTTTACCCTCTGCGGCGGGCGTGTGCGACGAAATCGGACCGGGCCGGGATCAAAAAAATCGGCTACGCCTGTGTCGCGTAGCCGATTCAATCTCCTGCTCACTCAGTCGAGCGTGGATCAGTCGTCAGCACCACACCACAAGCGCTGCGGTTGGTTCTCGCACAGACAGGAGCAAGCGCAATTCCGGGAGTGGTGGTCCATCTCGACGTTTGTTCGATTTCTCTTTGATCAATCTTTCGAACGTTGCGGCGATTATAGACGATGGATTTGGTTTTGCCAATGATTCTAATCTGTCGCTGAGATTCGGCGGGGCGAGGCGGGGCAGCGCGCCGGGCGCGCTATAATCTGCCTATCGAGCCTGGGGTCGGGGCGGCCCGATCGGAGAAAGGGGTTGCGGCACGGATGGCGACATTAGCGAGCTTGACCTACGAACTCAGCGACGAGCATAGTATGCTGCGCGATGCGGTGCGTGACTTCGCCCAGCGCGAAATCGCGCCGGTCGCCGCTCACTACGACGAGACCGGCGAGTTTCCGCTCGACACGATCCGCAAGATGGGCGAGATGGGGCTGATGGGTATCGAGGTGCCGGAGGAATACGGCGGCGCGGGCATGGACACCATCGCCTATGTGCTGGCGATGTTCGAGATCGCCAAGGCCGACGCCTCGCATAGCACCGTCGTCAGCGTCAACAACAGCCTTGTCAACTACGCGCTGATGAAGTTCGGCACTGAGGAACAGAAGCAGAAATACCTTGTGCCGGTCGCCAGCGGCCAGAAGATCGGCGCGTACTCATTGACCGAGCCGATGAGCGGCAGCGACGCCGCCACGATGCGTAGCCGCGCCGTCCTGAGCGACGACGGCACGCACTACGTGATCAACGGGCGGAAAAGCTGGGTGACGAGCGGGCCGGTGGCCGAGATCGTGCTGCTGTTCACCATGACCGCGCCGGAGCAGGGGCATCGCGGCATCAGCGCGTTTATTATCGAGACGGACCGTCCGGGGTTTGTGCGCGGCAAGGTGGAGCCGAAGCTCGGCATCCGCGCCAGCGCGACGAGCGAGCTGCTGTTTGAAGACTATCGCTGCCCGGTCGAGAACATGCTGGGCGCGCCGGGCGAGGGCTTTAAGATCGCGATGACCGCGCTTGACGCCGGGCGGATCGGGATCGCGGCCCAGGCGGTCGGCATCGCCGAGGCGGCCTACGAGGCGTCGCTCGCCTACGCCCGCGAGCGCGAAGCGTTCAACCAGCGCATCGGCGAATTCCAGTTGATCCAGGGCAAGATCGCCGACATGAAGACTAAGCTCGAAGCGGCGCGCCTGCTGACGCTCAACGCCGCGCTGGCGAAGATGCGCAGCCAGGAAACGGGCGCACGCTACACCACCGAGGCGAGCATGGCGAAGCTCTTCGCTTCTGAGGCGGCGATGTGGATTACCCACCAGGCCGTGCAGATTCACGGCGGGATGGGGTATAGTAAAGAATTGCCGGTTGAACGGTATTTCCGCGACGCCAAGATTACCGAGATTTACGAGGGCACCAGCGAGATTCAGCGGGTAGTGATCGCCCGTAACGAGCTGGGCCTGCGTTAGGGCGCGGCGTCCCCATCCTAGACTTTGCTTTGAGGAGCCACAATCATGACAGACGATGATCTTCGACGCCGGCCATCGGACGCCGAGCCGGAAGACGACGCGCCGCAGGACAGCGATCGGTTTATCGAGGCGATCCGCGATATCCCCAAGATGCGCTCGATTGACGATGGCAAGCGTTTCGCGCCGCCGCCGCCGATGGTCAGCCGCCTGGGCGCCGTGACGCAGGGCTGCGGCGCGGTCGCCCTGACGCTGATCGCGGTCGTCATGCTGCTGACCGCGATGCTCTACGGGTTTTACGTCTGGGGGCCATCGCTGATGCTGATCGGCGGGCTGGCGCTGTTGTTCGGCACGGCGGGCATCTGGCGCGGGGCGCGCACCACGCTGCTGGTCGCGATCCCGGTGTTGCTGGGGCTGGCGGTTCTCGCCGCGCTGTGGGGGTCCTATCTCCCGGCGGCGTCGGCGCCGCTGGGCAATCTGAACGTGATGCTGCCGCTGATCGTGATCGGCGCGGTCTTCGTGCTGGTCGTCACGCTGATCATCCACGTGATCGCCCTGATCTATTGGAACCGGCTCAAGCCGGTCAGACAGCGCGGATTGCTGATCTGGGGCGTCGTCATCGGCGCCCTGATCGGGCTGGCGGTCGTCTTCCATTTCGTACAGCAGAACCAGCGCGAAGCGTGGATCTCCGAGCACCTCGAAGACTGGTCCACCCAGGCTGAAACCGCTACGCTGCGGCTGGGCGCGAACTCCAACGTCACGCTCGGCTATAGCTTTGTCGGCGCGGAAGACGAGTCGACCGAGGTGCCGTTCGATCAGCGCGTCGCCGAGCTGAACGCAATTATCGACTCCGGCGCGCGGCTGGTGCGCCTGGGCGCCAGCGGCGACATGCTGTTCGAGACGGACGAGCCGGTTTTCTTCACGTCTGAAGACTCCGGGGACGGTGAGGACGAGGGCGCGGCGGCGGAGCCGTCGGAGCGCGTCGCGCGCCAGCAGGAGTACGAGCGGCAGTTCATGGAGCGCGTGGTCGAGTCCGGCGTGGACCTGGTGATCGCGGACTCGCAGTACACGCCCTATCTGCTGGTCCGGGGCGGCGAAGACGCCGACACCACCTGGGACGAGTTCCGCGCCTACCATCGCCAGCGCGTCGAGCACTACGCCGGGCTGTACCAGCCCTACGCCTACGAGATCGTCAACGAGCCGGGCGCGTACACCGAGTTCAGCGACCTGGCCGGCTTCGAGAGCGCCGACCAGCAGCTTGAGCTGTGGATCGAGCACACGCGCGAGATGATCGACCTGGTGCATGAGGTCAGCCCGCAGACGCGGGTCGGCGTCAGCATCGCCGCGCAGAGCGAGTTCGACATGGACTATTACGAGCGCGTGCTGGAGCTGGGCATCGACTTCGTGGCGTTCCGCGTCTACCAGCCGGCCCAGTTCGACCTGATCGAGGACGCGCTGGCCGAGCGTGGCCGCCCGCAGGAACAGGGCGCCGAGCTGTGGCTGGCCGAGACGTGGTACGGCTACTGTCTTGCGCCGCAGCGCAGCATGGCGCTCGACGCCGAGTGGCTGGAGACGGCCGTCGCCTTCGCCGCGCGTTATGAGGGCAGCGCCGTGCTGCCCAACGATTTCGGCTGTTTCTTGCAGCCGGGCGGCACGCTGTTCGCGGGCGAGATCGACGAAGACGGGCGCACCGAAGCCTGGGAGACGTGGCAGCGCCTCGTCGCGGAGTGGGCGCCGTCGTAAAAGCATGTGAACTATCGAAAGTCTCTGGCATAGCAGCCCGGCGCCGGTTTACCTCACCCCCGGCCCCTCTCCATGTTGGAGAGGGGAGAAAAGCGGCAGCGGCGCGCGCGGCTTGAAGTCCCCTCTCCGCGCCGGAGAGGGGATTGAGGGGTGAGGTAAATCTTGCGAATCGCCGCATGTGCCAGAACATTTCGAAAGGTCACTCAGCGGTTAGCCGTTAGCGGTTAGCCAAAGCAGCACGCCGGAGATTGCGCCGCCCTTTCCGTGAGCGTGTAGCGTCCAGCCGTTCTGCTCTGGCTCTCGCTAACCGCTAATCGCTAACGGCTAATTGCTTGTTTCTGAATGAGGACGCTATGGCACACCGGATCAATCATGTCGCAATCGTGGTCGAAGACCTGGACGGCGCGCTGCGCTTCTGGCGCGACGCGCTCGGCCTGCCGCTGAGCAAGACCGAGGACAACCCCGGCGAAGCGGTCCAGATCGCCTTTCTGCCGCTGGGCGAGAGCGAGATCGAGCTGCTCCAGCCGACCGACCCGGCCAGCGGGATCGGGCGCTACTTGGACAAGAAGGGCCAGGGGATGCACCACGTTTGCGTCGAGGTGGACGACATCGAGGCGACGATGGCGCGGCTGACGGCGCACGGCGTCGAGCTGATCAACGAGGCGCCGCGCGTCCGGCCCGAAGGCACACGCTATGCGTTTGTGCATCCGCGCAGCGCGTCGGGCGTGCTGGTCGAGCTGTACGAGCTGCCCCGCGCCTGATCTGTCGCATCGCCTGATCCGCCAGTGCTTGCGATGAGCCTTATCCCCTGGCACAAGGCGGGGCATACGGCGCGCGGTAGCGGCGGAGCAAGCTCCGCCCGTTGTTTTCGTCCGGCGAGCGCAGCGCAGCTTCTCAAACGGACAGGGTAGGCCAACTGCGCCTACCCTGCCCAGACGTGCGTATGAGATTGTCACCTGCACCGGACCTCGTCCGCCTCCGCGGAGCCAAAGGCCGGTTGTGCGTCGCATGAAGTCTTTTTTCCGGCTCCGGCTTCAACAGCCCTGCCGCCGCTTCCAATACGCGATAAATCTTTGACTCCAGTGTATGACCGAATCGGGCAAAATGTGAAATAAGAATGCGTGAAAGATTGCGAAAGGCGCGAATCGCGCTTAATTCTGCGCGCGACGCTCGCGGTGGGCGCGGGGCGGAGGCAAAACCCGCCAACTTTCGTACAATTGACGGTAGACAAACTCCCCACCTGATAGAGGACTTTGCAGCTATGTTTGACGCCAAGAAACTGGATGAGCTTCGCGCCGACCGTGACCGCTGGGAAGAGACGACCCTTCACCACTCGCTCGCTCGCCTGCCGGAGCGCGCCGCGCGCTTCACGACGGTCAGCGGGCGCCCGGTGCAGCGCGTCTACACCCCGCTCGACATCGCCGAACAGGATTACCGGCGCGACCTCGGCCTGCCGGGCGAGTACCCGTTCACGCGCGGCGTGCACGCCACCGGCTACCGCGCCCGCCCGTGGACGATGCGCATGTTCGCCGGGTTCGGCACGGCGGAAGAAACCAACGCGCGCTATCGCTACCTGCTCGATCAGGGCAACATGGGCCTGTCGGTCGCCTTCGACCTGCCCACGCTGATGGGCTACGACACCGACGCGCCCCAGGCCCTCGGCGAGTTCGGCAAATGCGGCGTGGCGGTCAGCAGCCTGCGCGACATGCAGCTTCTGTTCGACGGCATCCCGCTCGCCGAGGTCAGCACCTCGATGACCATCAACAGCCCGGCGGCGGTGCTGTGGGCCTTCTACATCGCGGCGGCGGAGCGCCAGGGCGTCCCGGCGGCGGCGCTGCGCGGCACGCTGCAAAACGACATCCTGAAAGAGTATCAGGCGCAAAAGGAGTACGTCTTCCCGCCCGCGCCGTCGATGCGGCTGGTGACGGACACGATCGAGTACGGCACGCGCCACCTGCCGCAGTGGAACACGATCAGCATCAGCGGCTACCACATCCGCGAGGCCGGATCGACCGCCGCGCAGGAATTGGCGTTCACCCTCGCGAACGGGATGGAATACGTTCGCTGGGCGATCCGGCGCGGGCTGGCGGTGGACGAGTTCGCGCCCCGGCTGAGCTTCTTCTTCAACGTGCACAACGACTTCTTCGAGGAGATCGCCAAGCTGCGCGCCGCCCGCCGCATCTGGGCGCGCGAGATGCGCGACACCTTCGGCGCGCGCGACCCGCGCTCGTGGCTGATGCGCTTCCACACGCAGACGGCCGGCGTCAGTCTGACCGCGCAGCAGCCTGAGGTGAATCTGATCCGCGTCGCGATCCAGGCGCTGGCGGCGGTCCTGGGCGGGGCGCAGTCGCTCCACACCAACAGCATGGACGAGGC
>DAOKYY010000085.1:0-17215 GCA_035325905.1 Aggregatilineaceae bacterium
AGCCAAGTGCGAAGGCCAGCCATCTCCCTGGGGCGCCACAGACTGTTCCGCTGCTCAGTAGTTCCGCATCAGTCTCCTGCCGCGAGCGCGGGGTGGTGGCTGAACGCCTTGCGCCGCAGCATCAGCGCGAACCCGGCCGCCGCGACGAGGCAGAACACCATCCCCCCGTACCACGTCGCCGCCGGGGCGATCTGGTCGCTCAGCACGCCGCCCACCACCGGCCCGATCCCGGCCCCGACGCGGAACGACAG
Organism: Aggregatilineaceae bacterium; assembly: GCA_035325905.1. Lineage (GTDB taxonomy): Bacteria > Chloroflexota > Anaerolineae > Aggregatilineales > Aggregatilineaceae > DYGX01. The sequence continues at coordinate 252 of DAOKYY010000085.1, forward strand.
GCTGAAGACGCCCATATAGCGAGCGCGCATCGCGGCGGGCGCGATATTCGCCACCAGCGCCGTCGCGGTCGGCACGACCAGCAACTCGCCGAACGTCATGATCACCATGCTCAGCAGAAACCCGGCGAAGCTGGCGCTCAGCCCGAAGCCGAGCAGCCCGGCGGCGTAGACCAGCGCGCCGAGCGCGATCGGGCGCAGTGGCGGGAACCGCACCACCCGCCGCGTGACCGGGTACTGCAGCAGCACGACCATCGCCGCGTTAACGCCGATGATAAACCCAAAACGGTTTTCCGCGATCCCGTAATTCTCTTTGATGTAGACGCCGAGCAGCACAAAGACCATCGAGGTCGCGATGTGCAGCAGGATGTACAGCCCCCACAGCGCCAGAAAGGGCCGGTCGCGCAGCAGCGCGCCGTAGCCCGCCGCCGGAACAGACGCCAGCGTTTCCAACGACGGTGAGTCGGATCTGCGCGGCAGGGTCTCGGTCACGCGCAGCGCCACCGCCAGCGCCAGCACAACCTGCATCGCGGCGGCGAAATAGTAGGTCAGCGTATAGGCGAGCGTAACCAGAAAGCCGCCGACCGCCGGGCCGACCGCGATCCCGACGTTGTCGCCCATGCGCAGCAGCGCGTAGACATCGGCCCGCCGCGCCGGGTCGATCAGGTCGGCCACCATCGCGTAGCTGCCGATGCGGAAGACCGCGTTGACCGCGCCATAGGCGGGCAGCAGCACGGCCCACGCCGCGAGCGAGGTCGCCTGGCTCATCAGGAACAGCACCGCGCCGCTGCCGAGCAGCCCGGCGATCATCGGCCCTTTGCGCCCGACGCGGTCCATCAGCGGGCCGAGCAGCGTCGTCGCCGCAAACCCCGCGATCGACTGCACGGTGAACAGTAGCGTGATCGTCGTCAGCGGCACGCCAAGCTGCTCGCGGATGTTGATCGTCAGAAAGGGCCAGACGAGGCTCTGGCCGCTGCTGCCGAACAGCGTGCCCCAGAACAGCAGCCAGAGCTGGAGCGGATAACCCGGCAGGCGGAGCGAGCGCAGCACGGCGGCCTCGTGGGAGAGAATGGAGTCAGGCGCGAGGCGTTATTGTGCGCGGCGCGGGCTAAAAATCAAGCCTGGTCCAGCGACAGCCCGGCGACATCCGCCACGAAATAGCGGTGCAGCCGGTCGTCCGGAGTCAGCTCCGGGTGAAAGGCGGTCGCCAGCCAGCGGCCCTGGCGCACCGCGACGATCTGGCCGCCGTCCAGCCGCGCCAGCACCTCGACCCCGTCCGCGACGCCCGACACGATCGGCGCGCGGATAAACACCGCGCGGAACGGCTCCGGCCCCAGCGCGGGGATCGGTAGGTCGGCTTCGAAGCTATCCACCTGGCGCCCGAAGGCGTTGCGCTGGACCGCGATGTCCATCACGCCGATCAGCGGCTGGTCGCGCCCGATATCGCGCGCCAGCATGATCATCCCGGCGCAGGTGCCCCACACCGGCTTTTCGGCGGCGAACTGGCGCAGCGGCTCCAGCAGGCCGTAGGTCTCGGCCAGCTTGCCGATGGTCGTGCTCTCGCCGCCAGGGATGATCAGCGCGTCGAGCGCGTCCAGATGCCCCGGCAGGCGCACCTCGACCGCGTCCGCGCCCAGCGCGCGCAGGGTATTGATATGCTCGATAAAAGCGCCTTGCAGCGCCAGCACTCCGACCGTCGTCATGCGTCCTCGCTCGCCAGCGTGCTCCGTGGGGATCATATCGCCGTTTCACTCTAGCGCCGCTGCCGCCGCTTGACAAGATCGGCTGGACTCACTTGGTTCTACCGCCCGGCCACCAGGCGACTTGTGTAATCAACTCGATCGATATACCCTGGCAGGCGTGATCCGGCGAGACCGCCCCAGGGAGTAGGGACAGCGCAATGTCGATTCGATCCGGTTCTTCCCGGCGAGGCGTTCTGGCTGCGCGCGCTCCGGGCGCCGCCGGGCGCTGGCTGGCGCTGGGGCTGCTGCTGGCGATCGGCGCGACGCTGGTCGTCGCCACCCACGACGCGCTGACCGCGCCGCACCCCGGCCACAACGACTTCATGTCGCGCTGGGAAGGCGTGCGCGCCTTCTGGTACGACGGGCTAAACCCCTATGGCGAGCAGGCCAGCGCCCAGATTCAGCAGCGGATCTATGGCCGCCCGGCGCGGCCCGGCGAAGACCCCGGCTATTTCGCCTACCCGCTCTACACCGTTTTTCTGCTGTGGCCGCTGGTGCACACGTCCTACGCCTGGGCCGCCGCGATCTGGATGGTGCTGCTCGAAGCGTGTCTGATCGGCGCGCAGCTTCTGCTGCTGGACCTGTTCGGCTGGCGACCGCGCCGGTGGCTGCTGGCGGCGCTGCTGCTGTGGACGCTGGTGCAGTATTTCGCGGCGCGGGGGCTGCTGCTCGGCCAGCCGGGGATTGTGGTGTATTTCCTCGAAGTGCTGGCGCTGTGGGGGCTGGCGCGCGGGCGCGACCGGCTGGCAGGCGGCGCGCTGGCGATCTCAACCCTCAAGCCGCAGATGGGCTATTTGCTGGTGCCGTTCCTGCTGCTGTGGGCGCTCCGGGACCGCCGCTGGCATTTTGTGGCCTGGTTCGCGGGCGTCTTCGGCGCGCTGATGCTGGCCGCGTTCGTCGCGGAGCCGGGCTGGCTCGGCGACTGGATCGCGCAGATTCGCCGCTACCCCTCCTACACCGCGATCGGCTCGCCGGTGTGGGTGGTGATGGCTCACTATCTCGGCCTGGGCACAGCGGGAGAGTGGGCTGTCAACCTGCTGCTATTCGGCGGGCTGCTGGGGGCGTGGCACGCGGTCTTGTGGCAGGGCCGCCGCGAGCGGCTGGACTGGACGATCATGCTGACGCTGACCGTCACGCACCTGGCCGCTGTTCGCACCGCGACGCCGCATTTCGTCGTGTTCGTCATCCCGCTGACGTTCTATCTGCGCGAGCTATCACGCCGCGCGCAGGGCGGCGCGTGGACCGGTCTGGCGCTGCTGGCGCTCGCCGCGCTGCCGTGGCTGCACTTCCTGCTGACCCTCGACGGCGATTTCGAACACCCCTCGATGTATCTGCCGCTCCCGTTCGGGGGGCTGGCGCTGCTCTGGCTGACGCGGCGCTGGTGGTGGGACGCGCCGCCGGTGATCGAGCGGCGCACGTCCGGCGCGTGACTGCGCGGCGGGTTTGGTGGCTGCACCGAGATCAACTAGAATTGGTGGAGAGGCGGGCTTCTGATTCGCCACGCTACAAGCCCCTCTCCCTATACCTACCTCTTGATGACGTGATCGCCGTCAAGCGAAACTGGCGCGCGGCAGTCGCGCTCGCGCGTCACGGAGCGTCCCAGCGATGAAACGACTCTTCACGGGCCTCTTCACCAGCCCACAGGATACCCCTCATGTTTCGCGCTGGGCGGATGCGGTCGTGATCGGCCTGGTGGTCGTTCTGATCTATACCGGCGTTCGCTTAGCGATTGACACGCCCGCAGCGGTCCAGGGGCCGAGCATTTCGCTCCAGCCAGAAGTGCTGCCCTATTACGCCGTGCGCTCGCTTGGCCGCATGGCCGCCGCCTATGCGCTGTCGCTGGCCTTTACCATCGTCTACGGGCGAGCGGCCGCCTATCACCGGCGCGCTGAGCAGGTGCTGATGCCCGTGCTGGACGTGCTGCAAAGCGTCCCGATCCTGTCGTTTCTTCCGGTCGTTCTGTTGAGCTTAAGCGCCATTCTGCCCCAGGCTGTGGCCGCCGAACTGGCCTCGATTGTGCTCATTTTTACCAGCCAGGTTTGGAACATGACCTTCGGGTGGTACCAGTCGCTGACCACCATCCCCGGCGAGCTGAACGAAGCCTCGACCGTCTTCCGCTTCAACACCTGGATGCGCTTTCGCACGCTGGAGCTGCCCTTCGGGGCCATCGGCCTGATCTGGAACAGCATGATGAGCTGGGCTGGCGGATGGTTCTTTTTGATGGCCGCCGAAATTTTCACGGTGGGCGACAAGGACTTCCGCCTGCGGGGGCTAGGCGCTTACCTGCACGAAGCCGCGCAGCAGGAAGATTACCAGGCGATCCTCTGGGGCCTGGGCGCGCTGGTGCTGCTGATTGTCCTGCTGGACCAGCTGGTATGGCGGCCCCTGCTGGCGTGGTCCGATCGCTTCAAACTGGAGATGACGGAGAGCGAACATCCGCCCACATCCTGGTTTTACAGCCTGCTCCAGCGCGCGCACATCACCCGCTGGCTGGACCGGCGTCTCTACCAGCCGGTGATCGGCGCGCTGGACCGCCTGGCCCACACCTATCGCCCATTCAAGGCCGCGCCCGGCGCCGGGCAGGCCGCGAGCCGCGCCTGGGCCACCGGCCTGATCGCGCTCGCCGTAGGCGCGCCGCTGGTGTACGGGCTGGTCCACACCGGGCAGATGCTCGCCCAGCTACCGGGGGAGCAGTGGCAGGCGATCGCGCTGGGAACCGGCTCAACGCTGGCGCGGATCACGGCGGCGCTGCTGCTCGCGCTGGCCTGGACGGTCCCGGTGGGGGTGCTGATCGGCACCAATCGGCGCGCGGCTGCCGTCCTGCAACCGCTGGTGCAGATCATGGCGTCGATCCCCGCGACGGCGCTTTTTCCGGTCATGCTCCTGGTGCTGCTCAAGCTGCCGGGCGGCCTGAACATTGCCGCGATACTGCTGATGCTGATGGGCACGCAGTGGTATCTGCTGTTCAATATTATCGCCGGGGCGACGGCCATTCCGCAGGACCTGACCTTCACTACGTCGCTCCTGAACATGAGCCGCCGTGATCGCTGGCGTATTCTGTTTCTGCCGGCCATCTTTCCCTATATGGTGACGGGCGCGATTACCGCCAGCGGCGGGGCCTGGAACGCGAGCATCGTCGCCGAATATCTCCAGCTTGGTGGCCGCACGTATCAGGTCACAGGCATCGGCGCGCTGATCTCGGACGCGACCGCGACCGGCGATTTCCATCTGCTGCTGGCCTCGACCCTGTCGATGATTCTGATGGTCACGCTGCTCAACCGCATCTTCTGGCGGCGGCTGTACCACCAGGCCGAAAACCGTTTCCGCATGGAGTAGGCTTATGGCAGCACATCTTCTGGAACTGCGAGGCGTCACGCACGAATACGGCGCCGGGAACCGCCGCTTCACCGCGATCGAAGGCGTCAGCCTGGCGGTGGACGAAGGCGAGTTCGTCGCGCTGCTCGGACCCTCTGGCAGCGGCAAGAGCACGCTGCTGCGAATTATCACCGGCCTGATCCGGCCCACGCAGGGCCAGGTGCTGTATCGCGGCGCGCCGCTGGCCGGCGTGAATCCCCGTGCGACGATGGTCTTCCAGACGTTCGCCCTGTTTCCGTGGCTGACCGTGCAGCAAAATGTCGAGACGGCGCTGAAGGCGCGCGGCGTCCCCGCCGACGAGCGCGCCGCCCAGGCGATCGATCTGCTCGATATGGTCGGGCTGGACGGCTTCGAGACAGCTTTCCCGCGCGAGCTATCCGGCGGGATGCGGCAGAAGGTCGGCTTCGCGCGCGCGCTGGCGGTCGAGCCAGAGCTGCTCTGTCTGGACGAGGCGTTTTCGGCGCTCGACGTGCTCAGCGCGGATTCCCTGCGCGGCGAGCTGTTGGAGCTGTGGCTCGATGGCCGGATTCCGACCAAAGCGATCCTGATGGTGACGCACAACATCGAAGAAGCGATTCTGATGGCCGATCGTGTCGTCGTGATGGACAAGCAGCCGGGGCGCGTCGTCGCCGACCAGCCGGTCCCACTCGAACGCCCGCGCGTGCGCAAATCGCCCCAGTTCCTCAACATGCTGGATCAGGTCTATGCCATCCTGGCCGGGCAGACCCAGCCGGAGCATATCGAGCTGGGCGTCGCGCCCGGCGAAGTGGGCCGCACGCGGGCGCTGCCCGGCGTCTCGCCCACGGAGCTGGCCGGTTTTCTCGAATTCCTCAGCGAAATGCCCAATGGCCGCGTCGATGTGTACCGTCTCGAACAGGAGCTGAACCTGGGAACGGGGCCGGTCCTGCTGCTGACCGAGGCCGCCGAACTGCTGGGCTTCGCTACCATTTCCAGCGGCGATATCACGCTGACGCCGCTGGGCGAGACCTTTGCCGAAGCCAGCATCCTGGCGCGCAAGGAGATTTTCGCGACGCGTATCCGCCGGATGCCGATGTTCAGGTGGCTGCTGGCGATGCTGGCCGCCGCCGACCGGGGGCAGCTGGACCGCGACGTGGTGCGGCTGGCGCTGGAGCTTGAGTTTTCGCCGGATGAGGCGTCGCAGCAGGTTGATCGGGCGATCCAGTGGGGCCGCTATGCGGAGCTGCTCGCCTATGACGACAGCACCGAGACGATCTACCAGGAAGCGGCGGTGCCCGCCGCCGGGTAACGACAGCGGCGATAGGGACCGGTGAAGCGGCCCACTCGCGCCGCTTCACCGGTAGGATACTAACATTTTCTTGCGTCTACCACCCGCGCCCGGCGAGGCGCTCTGCGTCGGGCAGCGAGGTCACGCCGATGCCGACCATCGGCTCGCCCAGGTTGCGGCTGACGCGCGCCAGGATCGCCGGGTCGGTGTAGTGCGTCACCGCCTCGACGATCGCCTTGGCGCGCCGGGCCGGGTCGCCGCTCTTGAAGATGCCGGAGCCGACGAACACGCCGTCCACGCCAAGCTGCATCATCAGCGCCGCGTCGGCAGGCGTCGCCACGCCACCCGCCGCGAAGTTGACCACCGGCAGGCGGCCCAGCGCCGCCGTTTCCTTCACCAGCTCGTAAGGCGCGCCGATCTCCTTCGAATAGGTCATCAGCTCGTCCTCGCGCATACTCGTCAGGCGGCGAATCTCGCCGAGCACCTGGCGCGCGTGGCGCACGGCCTCGACCACGTCGCCCGTGCCCGCCTCGCCTTTGGTGCGGATCATCGCCGCACCCTCGCCGATCCGGCGCAGCGCCTCGCCCAGGTTACGGCAGCCGCACACGAACGGCACGTTAAAGTCGTGCTTGTTAATGTGATACTGCTCGTCGGCGGGGGTCAGCACTTCGCTCTCGTCGATGTAGTCCACACCGAGCGCCTCAAGAATCTGCGCCTCGACAAAGTGCCCGATGCGGCACTTCGCCATCACCGGGATCGTGACCGCTTCCATGATCGCCTCGATCAGCCCCGGATCGCTCATACGCGCCACGCCGCCCTGCGCGCGGATGTCCGCCGGGACGCGCTCCAGCGCCATGACCGCCACCGCCCCGGCGTCCTCCGCGATCCGGGCGTGCTCCGGCGTGACCACGTCCATAATCACGCCGCCCTTGAGCATCTGCGCCAGCCCGCGCTTGAGCGTGACGGTGCCTTTCTCCGTGCCGTTTCCCGCCGAAGCGGAAGAAATGTGTTCTGTCATCATTCTGTCTCCTGTCTTCTCGCTGCCCGGCTACGCGGGCGCGGCCCTTGATTTTCTACCGGATCACGGTGCGGTTTGTCCAGAGCATTGGCGAAGATCGCCAACCCGCAGGTCTCGCCTGCCTCGTGCGTGCTATACCTGTTGAACTGAGCCACCCCTCACAGAATCGGCTCGCGCCGGGCCGCCAGGGTCGGGTGCGACGAGTCGTAGGTCGCGCGCCACGCCTCCCAGGCCGCGCCGAGCCGCTTCATCCCTTCGATGATGCGCGCGGGCGGCTGCGCCGAGAAGTTCAGGCGCAGATAGCGGTCCCCGCCCCCGTCGGTGTGGAACAGCGTGCCGATCGCGTAGGAGACGCCATGCTGAATCGCCGTGATATACAGCTCGGCGGCGGTCGGTCCCTCGTCGGGCAGCGCCACCCACAGATACAGCCCGCCGCTGGGCGGGGTCCAGCGCGAGCCGGGCGGCAGATAGCGCTCCGCCGCTTCGACGGCGGCCTGGCAGCGCAGCCGGAGCGCGCTCCGCACCCGGTTCAGGTGGCCGGGCAGCGCGCCGCTCGCCAGAAAGACGTGCATCGCGCGCTGGTTGAGGCCGGGCGTGCAGATGTCCGCCGCCTGCTTGACCCGCACCAGCCGGTCGCGCAGCGCCCCGCTGGCGATCAGGTAGCCGGTCCGCGTGCCGGGCAGCAGAATCTTCGAGAACCCGCTGGCGTGCAGCACCAGCCGGTCTTCGTCCAGCGCCTTGAGCGGCGGCGGCGGCGCGCCCTGATAGCCCAGCTCGTGATAGACCGCGTCTTCCAGGATCGGGATGTCGTAATGCTTCGCCAGCGCCAGAAGCTGTCGCCGCCGGTGAATGGGCATCACCGTCCCGGTCGGGTTGTGATGCGTCGGCGCGACGTAGATCAGCCCCGGCCGGCGCGCCTGAATCACCGCTTCAAGCTGGTCGAGCCGCATCCCGTCGCGATCCATCCCCACGCCGATCGGGATCACGCGCCGCACGTGGGCGATGTCGAGCATCCCCAGGTAGGTCGGGTTGGCGGTCGCCAGCGTGTCGCCTTCGCCGAGCAGCGCCTGGACCACCAGGTCGAGCGCCTGCTGCGCCCCGCCGGTGATCAGCACGTCGTCGGGATGGCAGCGAATCCCCAGCGAGGCGACATATTCCGCCACGTGCGCGCGCAGCGGCGGATAGCCCTCAGTTTCCTCATAATCGACCGCCGATGCGCCGTCCCGGTCGAGCACGACGTTGATCGCGTGGCGCAGCGCCTCGACCGGCAGAAACTCCTCGGACGGCGTCCCGCCGCTGAACGCGATCACGCCCGGCTGGCGCGCCAGGCGGGTCATCTCGCGCATGCTGAACGTCGCCGCGCCGGGCAGCGACCACGCGGGCGGCATCCCGCCCGCCGCCGAGCGCGTCCCGGTGACGAACGTGCCGCGCCCAGGGTGCGCCGCGATCCGCCCTTCCTCCTGTAGCTCGGCGTAGGCGTTGACCACGCTGACGCGGCCCACGCCCAGCTCGCGCGCCAGGTCGCGGGTCGGCGGCAGGCGATCGCCTGGCAGCAGGCGGCCGCTCTCGATTTGCAGCCGCAAGTGGCGCGCCAGCTGCTTGTAGATCGGCTCGACCGATTCGCGCGCCAGCGGGATATCCAGCCTGTCCACCGTCGCCATTCAACCCCTCGTCTCTCTACCTTCATCCTAGCAAGCTCCACCCGGCGCGGATAGCGCCATATGGAGCCAATACGGGCCGCGCTCGACCACAGTGTACCGCATGGCGTCAGCGCGGTCGAGGGTCTTCGATGCGCCCCGCCGGGATGTGCGCTACACTTACCGCCAGCCCGATCCCATCGGCCCGGCAGACACGCGGAAAGGAGTCTCGCGGATGCAAGCCGACATTCTCTATCGCCCCTCCTATTCGATGGCCGTCGTCAACCTGGCTCCCCACGAGGCGATCCGCGCCGAAGTCGGCTCGCTGGTGAGCATGACCGAGGGCATCGTCATCAAGACCGGCACGGAGGGCGGCGTGCTGGCTGGGCTGTCTCGCGCGCTGCTCGGCGGCGAGAGCTTCTTCATGAACGTCTTTGAGGCGCCGGACTGGGGCGGGCAGATCAACTTCGCCCCGACGCTGCCGGGCGACATGATTATTTTGCAGCTTGAAAACGACTCGCTTTTGGTCCAGAGCGGCTCGTTCGTCGCCTCGTCGATGGGTATCGCGATCGACACCAAGTGGAGCGGCGCGCGCACATTCTTCGCCTCCGAGGGGTTCGTCATGCTGCGCGCGCGCGGCACGGGCCTGCTGATGTTGTCGAGCTACGGCGCGATCCACCCGATTGACCTGCAGCCCGGCCAGCGGTACACGGTCGATACCGGCCACCTGGTCTCGTTCACCGAAGGAATTGGCTTCAAGGTGCGTGCGGTCGGCGGCGTGCGCTCGACCCTGTTCAGCGGCGAGGGGCTGGTGGTCGATCTGACCGGGCCGGGACGGGTCTACATGCAGACCCGCTCGGCGGACGCGTTCCTCTCGTGGCTGGCGGCCCCGGCGCGCGGCCCGGAAGAGCCGAAAAAATAGGCGGATCAGCATCCACGACCTGCAAAGGATACGCTCATGACACACGCACTGATCACCGGCGGCGCCGGGTTCATCGGCAGCCACCTGGCCGAGCGCCTGCTGGCCGCCGGCGACGAGGTCACGATTATCGACAATCTCAGCACCGGGCGCTTCGAGAACATCGCGCACCTGGCCGGGACGCCCCGCTTCCACTACGCGATTGAGGACATCCGCCACGCCGCCGTGATGGACCGCCTGGTTAGCATGTGCGACGTGGTTTATCACCTGGCGGCGGCGGTTGGCGTCTTCGCCATTGTCCACAGCCCGATCGACACGCTGGAGATCAACGTCGGCGGGACCGAGGTCGTGCTGCAAACCGCGCGCCGCTACCGTAAAAAGGTGCTGATCGCCTCGACCTCGGAAGTCTACGGCAAGGGCGTCAAGGTCCCGTTCAGCGAGGACGACGACCGTATCCTGGGGCCGACGACCAAGAGCCGCTGGAGCTACGCCGCCTCGAAGGAGCTGGACGAGTTCCTGGGGCTGGCCTATCACAAGGCGGTTGGGCTGCCGGTCACGATCTTCCGCCTGTTCAACACGGTCGGGCCGCGCCAGGTCGGCAACTACGGGATGGTCGTGCCGCGTTTCGTGCGCTGGGCGATGGCCGGCGAGCCGATCCAGATTTACGGCGACGGCCAGCAGACGCGCTGCTTCGCCAATGTGCATGACGTGGTCGAGGCGATCGCGCGGCTCGGCGCCAGCGATGCGGTCGCGGGCGAAGTCTTCAACATCGGCTCCGCCGAAGAAGTGACCATCGACGAGCTGGCGCGGCGCGTGATCGCGCGCACCGGCAGCGTCTCGCCGGTCGAGTATGTCCCCTACGAGCAAGCCTACGAGGTCGGCTTCGAGGACATGCGCCGCCGCGTTCCCGATACACGCAAAATCCGCGCGGCGGTCGGCTGGGCGCCCACCACGCCGCTCGACGCCACCATCGACCAGATCATCGCGCACTTCCGCGCCGAGGACGAGCAGGCAGGCTAACCTTCCCCCGGCCCCTCTCCAACGTGGAGAGGGGAGAAAACCTTGCCGCTTTTCGCTGCTCTTGACAAGTCCCCTCTCCGCCAGCGGAGAGGGGATTGAGGGGTGAGGTTTCCCCGGCTGACCGCTGCTTTTCTCAATCCCCCAGCGCAAAGCACCCGCTCTGCCAGAAAGACGGCCAGTCGTAGTGCGGCAGGCCGTAATAGTCCTCGACGATGCGCGCCACGATCGGCGAGGCGACCTCCGACCCCTCGCACGAGTTCTCGACCACGACCGCGATCGCGATTTCCGGGTCGTCCTGCGGGGCGAACGCCGCGAACCACGCGCCCGGCTTGACGCCGACCCCGCCGCTTTGCGCCGTGCCGGTCTTGCCGCACACCACGATGTCCGTCTCGTGGAACTCGTACCAGCCCTTGTAGATGTAGCGCGCCGTGCCGTTCGGGTCGAGCGTGACGTTGCACATCGCCTGCTGGATCAGCTCGTAAATCCACGGCTCGAAGTCGAGCGTCTCGACCGCTTCCGGCTCGGCTTCGAGCGCGGGAGCCTGCCCGATCAGCTGCGCCTTCTGCACCAGCTGCGGCTTCCAGACCTTGCCGCCGTTGGCGAGCGCCGCCACCATCCGCGCGATCTGGAGCGGCGTCACCAGCGTCTCGCCCTGGCCGATCACCAGGTTGTACATGTCGGCGGGCGTCCAGTGACGGCCCTGCAAGCGCAGCACGATCGCGTCGTTGGAAATCTGCCCGGTGTTCTCCGGGATCGCGGTTTGCCCGGTTGGCACGCCCAGGCCGAAGCGGTGCGCGTACTGCTCGATCAGCGTGTAATCGACCGCCTGCACGTTCTTGCCCAGCTGCCAGAAATAGGGGTTGCACGAATACGTGATCGCCCAGGGCGCCGTGACCCAGCCGTGCCCGGTCGTCAGCCAGTCGTAGCGAACCGGCAGCCAGTCGTCCTCGCTGGACCAGCGGCCCGAACAGGTCCAGCCGGTGTTGGCGTTGTAGATGCCGCTGTCCAGCGCCGTCGCCAGCGAAACGAGCTTGAAAACCGAGCCGGGCGGCAGCGTCGCCTGGGTCGCGCGGTTGAGCAGCGGCGTGCGCGGGTCGTTTTGCAGCGCGGCGACCTGCGCCTCGCGGTTGGGGATGGTCGCGTCCGGGTTGAACACGCCCGGATCGAACCAGGGGTAGCTGACCATCGCCAGAATCTCGCCGGTCTTCACGTCCATCACGACCGCCGCCGCGCCCGGCGAGGTCTGCGCCCAGGTCGGCCCGGCGGCGGCGTAGGCTTCCTCGAACGCCCGCTGGACAGCGCGCTGAAGCTCCGCGTCGATCGTCAGGTAGACGCTCTGCCCCGGCTGTGGCGCGACCTCGGCCAGCACGCGGCGGATCTCGCCATCCGGCCCGACGATGCGCAGCGTGCCGCCCATCGTCCCGGCCAGGTATTCCTCGTAGCCCGCCTCGATCCCTTCCTGGCCGATGATCGCGTCCGGCGAATAGCCGCGCTGCACGTATTCGGCTTCCTGGTCCGGGCGGAGCGGCCCGACGAACCCGACCACGTGCGGCGCCAGCACGTCGAGATAGCGCCGCGTGGCGCGGGTGCGCGTGTCGCGCGTCTCGTCGCCAATATCGCATGTCTGGATCAGAATCTGCTCTTCAACCAGGTACGCCTCCGGGCTGATCTCGCCGACCGGGAACAGCGTCTCGTTGCCGAAGCGGTCGAACGTGGCCTGGAGCGCCGCCGGGTCTTTGTCGAGGATGCGCGCCAGCTGGGCGATGCATGCCGCCTGGTCGGGCACGTCGCGCTTGACGACGCGCAGCTCGACCGCGCGCCCGTTCTGATCGGCCAGCACCACCCCGTTGCGGTCGTAGATGTTGGCGCGGCCCGGTTGCAGCCGGACCCATTCCAGGCGCGCGCCGTCCGCCAGCTCCGCGAACAGGTCCGCCTCGGACCACGCGACGCGCCAGCCTTCGGGCGTCTCGACCAGGCGCAGCGTCCGCGCGCGGTCCTCGAACGCGCCGAAGAACTCGGTCGTGAACGTCGCGTCGTACTGCACGGTCGCGATCGTGTCCTGGCGCAGGGTGTTGGTGGTGCGCGTCTCGACCGCTTGCAGCGTCATCGTCTCGGCGGCGCGCCCGTAGGCGGCGCTGAAGGCGTCTTCGGGGTAGGCGTCGCGGCTGTTGGGGCTGATCAGCCCGTACATGGTCGGCGTGTCGCCCTGCTCCCACGCCATCAGAAACGTCTCGGCCACCTGCACCGCTTCTTCAAGCGAGTTCCCCGCGTCCGGCGGCTGCGCGCTCTCCTGCCGGACGGACTCCGACAGCGCCTCGTCGCCGCCGCACGCGCTCAGGCTGAGCAGGGCGAGGGCGAGAAACGTAGCAATCCAGAGCAGACGTCTAGCGGAAAACATAGGCAACCTAAGCCGATCACTGAGTCTGCTTACCTCCCTCAATCCCCTCTCCGGCGCGGAGAGGGGCCGGGGGTGAGGTAAGCGCATCGCCTGTATTCTAGGCGCCGGTCCGGCGCCGGGCGAACGGCGCGCCTCCGTTGCGCGCTACTCGCCCAGCGGGATGCAGCCTTCGGTCCACAGCTCCGGCCACGACGAGCGCGGCATCCCGTAGTAGTCCTCGATGATCGCGCGCGTGATCGGCGCGGCGACCTCGGACCCCTCGCACGAGTTCTCGACGATCACCGCGACGGCGATCTCCGGGTTGTCCTGCGGCGCGTAGGCCACGAACCAGGCGTTCGGCGGGGTGTCTTCGCCGCCGGTCTGCGCCGTGCCCGTCTTGCCGCAGATCACCAGGTCGGTGTTCTGCCACTCGTACCACTCTTCGAAGATATAGCGCGCGGTCCCTTCTTCGATCAGGGTCACGTCGCACATCGCCTCGCGGATCGCCTCAAAGACTTCCACCCCGTAATCCAGCTGCGCCTGCGCTTCCGGCTCGGTCACGAGCGTTGGCGCGCCATCCGGCGGCTGGACTTTCTGGACGAAGCGCGGGACCCACAGCGTCCCGTTATTGGCGACGGCGGCGGTCATGCGCGCCATCTGCATCGGCGTCACCACGATGTCGCCCTGCCCGATCGCGATGTTGATCGTGTCGCCAAACTGCCAGCCGCTCCCGTCGGTGCGCCGGTACGTGTCCGGGTTCGGGATCGAGCCGACCTGCTCCGGCAGCAGCGTTTGCCCGGTCGGCACGCCCAGCCCCATTTCCCGCGCGTGGGTCGTGATCAGCGCCGGATCGACCTGGTGGATCGCCGCGCCGACCTCCCAGAAATACGGGTCGCAGGAAAAGGTCAGCGCTTCCTTAAAGTCGATCGTGCCGTGCCCTTCCGGCTTCCAGTCGGTGCGGAACTCCAGCACGTCCGCCGGGTTGGACCACGTCCCGTCGCAGGTGTACATCTGGTCCACCGCGAACACGTTCTCGTCCAGCGCGGCGGCCATCGTCACGATCTTGAAGACCGAGGCGGGCGAATACTGGCCTTGCAGCGCGCGGTTGAGCATGGGCCGCCGGATGTCGTTCCGCAGCGCGCCAATCGCCGCCGCCGGGTCGTCGGATGCGGCGTTCGGGCTGAAGATGCCCGGCTCATACGAGGGATAGCTCGCCATCGCCAGAATCTCGCCCGTCTTCACGTCCATCACGATCGCCGCCGCGCCGGGCGAATCGGGCGCCCAGGTCGGCTGCGCGATGTTGTACGCCTGGCGCAGCGTCTCTTGCACGCCCGCCTGCAAAGCGCGGTCAATCGTCAGATAAACGTCCTGCCCCGGCTCGGAGGGCGCCTCGGCGATCTTGCGCAGCAGCTCGCCGGTGGGCGAGACGATCAGCAGTTGCCCGCCGAGCCTGCCCGCCAGCTCCGTCTCGAACGCCGCCTCGATGCCTTCCTGCCCGACCAGCGCGTCGGGCGCGTAGCCGCGCGCGGTGTAGTCGTCCAGCTGATCGGGGCGAATCTGCCCGACATAGCCGACGAGGTGCGGCGCAAGCTCGTTGTAGTAGCGCCGCCCGGTTCGCACCGCCGTGTCGAGGGTCTCGTTGCCGATATCGCACACGCTCAGCAGCGCCGCCTGGTTGCGCTGGAAAATGTCCTCGTCCAGCTCCCCCACCGTGAAAACCGTGTCCGGGTTATAGCGCGCGAACAGGCGCACCATCTCGGCTTTTTCGCGGCGCAACAGGCGCGCCAGCAGCGTCTGGCAGTCGTCCACGTTCGCCATTTTGTCCTGCGAGACGCGCATCAGAACCGAGCGCCCGCCTTCCTGGACCAGCACGTTGCCGTTGCGGTCGTAGATGTTGCCCCGGCTCGGCGCGTTGGCGCGCCGCTCCAGCCGCGCCCCGGCGGTCAGCCGGTCGAAGAGGTCCATCCGTGTCCAGGCGACGCGCCAGCCCTCCGGGGTGGTGACGAGCCGCATCGTGCGCCCGGTGTCCGCGATCTCGCCGAAGAAATGGGTCCGAAACGTCACGTCGTAGCTGATGATGGCGGTCGTGCCCTGCTGGTTGACGGCGGTGATCGCCGCGCTGAGCGAGTCGAGCGTGAGCTGCGCGGCGGCGTTTTCGTACTCGCTCGCGAACTCGTCCGCCGTGAACATCTGGCGCGCTTTGGTCCCGACCTGCTCGTACATCGCGGCGTAGTCGCCCTCTTCCCAGCGCGAGAGGAAGGTGCGCGCCGCGCGCTCGGCGGCTTCGATCGACAGATCAGGCCCGGTGTCGAGGTTCAGCGCGTCCGAGGCCCCGCCCGGCGCGCTGAGATCGCACCCCGCCAGCAGCGCCGCGCCGAGCAGCAGCCCGGCGATCAGCTTCGCCAGGCGATTTGGCTTCATCACAAGTAAAGGGGTCATGATCCGTTTAAGTGACCTTCCGAAATGTCCTAGCGAATGCGGCGCTTCGCAAGGTTTACCTCACCCCTAAATCCCCTCTCCGGCGCGGAGAGGGGACTTCACGCCATGCGCGCCGCAGTTGCCTTTCTTCCCTCTCCATGTTGGAGAGGGGCCGGGGGTGAGGTAATCCACGCGCAGTGTATTTGCCCGTGACCTTCGATTGTTCACATAGGTCGCATCTACAACAACAGGGGCCAAGCCTCGGCGCCATGTGGCCCGCGCTTGCCCCCTCTGCAATCGATCGGTTGCCATGCCGCGCGCCGCTGGACCGCGCTACAGCCTGCCGGACAGGATCGCGCCCGCCAGGTCGCAGCCATCATCGCCCAGGCTCTGGCACGCGGCGGGCACATCCTGCGGCGGCGTGATGCCCAGCGCCCGCAGCGAGCGGGTCAGATGGCACAGCGGCAGCCCGACCACGTTGGAAAAACACCCGCTGCGCACCTCGGCGGGGTGAAACGCGGTGTTCTGGATGGCGTAGCCCCCGGCCTTGTCGAACGGGTCGCCGCTGGCGATATACGCCTCGATCTCGGCGTCGGAATAGTCGCGCATCCAGACGTCGGTCGTCGCCACATCCGTGACGCTCTGCCCCGTGATCGAGTCGATCAGCGTCAGCGCCGTGATGACCTGGTGAGCGCGCCCGCGCAGGCGGAGCAGCATCGCGCGCGCTTCGTCCGCGTCTGCTGGCTTGCCCAGAATGTCATCGCCATCCGCGACGGTCGTATCGGCGGCCAGCACCACCGCGCCCGAAGCGCGCGCCGCAGGCAGCGCGGCGGCAGCTTTTTCCTGGCTGAGGCGAATGGTGTAGGCGCGCGCTGCCTCCCCCGGCTGGACCGTCTCGTCAAGGTCCGCCGGCGCGGTCGTGAAGCGCAGCCCGGTCAGGCTCAGCAGCTCGCGGCGGCGCGGCGAGGCGGACGCCAAGAGGATAGTCGGGTTCGGTTGGCTCGTCAAGCGATTGTCCAGTCTGGAGCGCGTTATGCGCTCCAATGAAGGAAACGACGGGCGGCGGAAATCGGCTCTTTTCGTAGGGGCGATGCAAGCATCGCCGGCCGCCAGACATGCAAGCTCCGCCCCTACCGCCAAACCTGACCGGCTCGGCGCCGCTCACCCCGTCACGGACTGCTTGCGATTCTGGAACATCAGCCCGAAGCCGCGCCG
>DAOKYY010000086.1:0-16594 GCA_035325905.1 Aggregatilineaceae bacterium
AGCAGCGGAACAGTCTGTGGCGCCCCAGGGAGATGGCTGGCCTTCGCACTTGGCTAACTGCTAGCTGCTGACCGCCAACCGCTAAGTGAACTATCGAAAGTCATTGGCGTATCGGCCCGGCGTGGGGAACCTCCCCCCTCAATCCCCTCTCCGCCAGCGGAGAGGGGACTTCAAACCCGTTCCGGCGCTGCTTTTCTCCCCTCTCCAACATGGAGAGGGGCCGGGGGTGAGGTCAGCCTTGCGAAGCGCCGCGTATTGCCAGATCGTGTCGATAGCGTGGCTTGACCGCCCACCGCTAGTCTTCCTTCGGCGGGCCGGGCAGCCAGCCGAACGGCACTTCTTCCGCCGGCCAGTCGGCGGACGACTCGCGGTGGGCTGGGCGGCTGAGCCAGGGCGCCCGGTCACGGGAGGCTTTCTGGCGGCGGACGCGGCCCAGGCGGCGCAGGTCGCCCGCGTAGACGCGCCGTGAAGCGGGCAGCTCCTCTTGCAGCGCCAGCCGCGCGATCCCGCGCGCGGCGACCTCGACCGGCAGCGGCGTGCGGCGTCCGGCCAGCACGCGCACCAGCGGCAGCCCGCCGACCGCGTTGAGCGCTTTGAACGGGGCGCTGCGGCGCTGCCCGGCGTCGAACAGCAGCGGCGCGCGCACGATCGTCCAGGCCAGCCCGCTGCCGCGCAGATAATCTTCCGCCTCGCGCTTGGAATAAATGTATTCCGCTGGCACGCCGAGCGGCCGGGCAACCGCGCTAAGCAGCACGAAATAGGGCACGCCGTCGCTGACAGCCATGCTGATCGCGTTGCGCGCCGAGACGAGGTTGAGCTGCTGGAAGGTCAGGCCGCGCTCCGGCTGGGCGTGGATGCTGCCGACGAGATGCACGACCACGCCGTGCCCGCGCGAGCGCCCTTTAAGGCTGGCGCGGTCCCAGACGTTGCCGGACACCAGCCGCACATGCCGCCGCAGCGCGCCGAGCTTGTCCTCGTTCTCCGGGCGGACCAGCACGGTAACATCCGCGCCCAGCTCGATCAGCGCGGCGACAACGCGCAGCCCCAGAAAGCTGGTTCCCCCCGTGACAAACACCCGATTCCAATTGCGCCGCGCCATGCACCCTCGGCGATCAGCCGCCGGTCGCCTCTCGCCGCCCGCTCCGGGCAGCCGCCTGCCGCTCATTCTAACCACCCGCGAGAGGGCGGTCAATTACGGGCCGGGCGCACTTGCTACGCTCGCCTGGTGCGTTCAATCTCGTTTTTGACAACCCCCCGGCGCGGGATTATAGTGGACGGCTCGTATAATGCTAGACGGCGCGTCTCATAATTTGGCGGCAAACCATGTCACGCAATCGCTCTCAAACGGAACCGGCGCCGGAACGCAACCCCAACCGCCACCAGCAGCGCAAAGCCGCGACCCATCAGAAGCTCCTCGAAGCCGCGCGCGCGGTGATCATCGAGCGCGGCTACAACGCCGTAGAGATTCTGGACATCACCGAGCGCGCCAACGTCAGCAAAGCGGCCTTCTACCGGCACTTCGCCAACAAAGAAGCGTGCGTCCGCGAGATCATGCTCAACGGCTTCGACGCGCTGCTGGAGCGCATCTTTGAGGGCGGGCGGCGCGCCACCTCGCGCGAGGAATGGGTTTCGACCAGCTTCCGCGAGGCGTTCGCCTGGGCCGAGCAGAACCGCGAAATCCTGTTGATCATGGTCGGCGGGCGGGCGTCGGCGCAGTTGAATGTGTTCGGGCGCGATTACCTTGTGCAAAGCGTCGAGCGCGCCTTCGACGAGTTCGGCTCGTTCAGCGAGGACGACGGCGTGCCGGTCGTCGTCAAGGCGCACGTGACCGCCGGGGCGCTGATCCAGCTTCTCGGCTGGTGGCTCGAAAACGATACCGGCTACAGCGCCGGCGACATGGCCGATCTGATGCGGCGCGTGCTGCTGCACGGCGTCGGCCTGATCTCCCCCTAGCCGCGCTCACCGGCGCGTATCCCGCAACTGGAGGATTTCCATTCATGATCTTTCAACGCATTGGTCGCTTTACCACCCGCTATCGCATCCCGATCATCGTCGTCTGGGTCGCGGCGGCGGCGATCATGACGATTGTCGCGCCGAACATCGACAGCGTCGCCAGCTCGGATCAGGCCGATTTTTTGCCGGGCGACGCGCCGTTCGTCCACGCGCAGCAGGTGTACCAGGAGACCTTCCCGGAAGGGTTTGCGCCGGGCAGCACGGTGATTGTGATCGACGCGCGCGCGGCGGGCGGCGTGTTCGACACGTCCACCGAAGAATTCGAAGACCAGATCGCCACGCCGGTTGGGCAATTTATCGTGGCGCTGCGGGACTGGCTGAATAGCGAGGAGGGGCCGGACAACGTCACGCAGGTCACAGACCCGGCGCTGTCCCCGTCGGTGGCGCAGTTGATGGTCGGGCCACAGAACGACATCGCCATCGTGCGCGTGACCTTCTCCAGCAGCAACCCGGAGCAGGCGACCATCGACGCGCAAAATGCGATCGACGCGTGGATCGCGGAGCACGCGCCGGAAGGTCTGGCTGCTTACCAGACCGGCGAAGGGCCGATCATCAACAACACGACCGAGTCGGTCGAATACAGCGCCCACCTCACCACCCGGGTGACGATCGCGCTGGTGATCATTCTGCTGCTGCTGATCTATCGCTCGCCAGTCAGCCCGCTGGTTCCGCTGGTGGCGGTGACTGTTGCTTACCTGATCTCGCGCGGGATCGTCGCGTTCCTCGGCGCGCATGTGATGACGATCACCTCCTACGCGAACCTGATCATGATCGTCGTGATGTACGGCGCAGGCACCGATTACTGCCTGTTCCTGATCAGCCGCTTCCGCGAGGAGATGGCCGACACGAACGACACGATTGCGGCGACGACGGAGACGGTTCACCGCGTCGGCGAGACGATCGCCAGCAGCGCGGCGACGATTTTCGTCGGCTTCATGGCGATGGTCTTCGCGGAGATGGGCATCTTCAACACCACCGGCCCTGCGCTCGCCATCGGGATCGTGCTGTCGCTGCTGGCCGGGCTGACGTTGGTCCCGGCGCTGCTCGCGACGCTCGGACAGCGCGCGTTTTGGCCGGGCAAGGCGCATCACCGCGCGACCGGCCGCTATTACGCCGCCGTGTCGCAGTTTGTCAGCTCGCGCCCGCTGCTGACGATCATCGTCATCGTGGCGCTGATGGCGCCGCTGTCCTATTACGCGCTCACGCAGCCGGTCAGCTACAACCTGCTCGGCGACCTGCCGGACGATAAAAGCTCGGTGATCGGCTATGAACTGATGGAAGACAGCCTCGGCGCGGGGCAGATCGCGCCGCTCACCGTCGTGGTGACTGGGCGCGACCCGGCCCACGTCGCGCGCGAGATCGCGGAGCTGACCGGGCGGCTCGACGCCCTGCCCCTGGTCGACGAGGTGCGCGGCCTCAACACGCCGCTCGGCAAGCGCAGCGGGGAATTTGCGGGGCTGCTGCGCGTGGACCGGCAGCTCGCGCTGGCGGGCGAGATGCTGGGCGCAATCGACCCCTCGGCTGGGGCCGGGATGGACCCGGCGGCGCTCGGATCGCTGCTGCAAGGCGCGCGCGGCTACTTCGACCTGCTGGCGGAGCGTTTCCCCCAGGTGGCGGACGACCCCAACCTGACGCGGCTGCGTGAGACGTTCGGCAGCCCGCTGACGCTGATCCAGCGGCAGGACGCGCTACCCGATGCGCTGGCCGGGCTGGCGGAGACCTTCGCCGCGCTGCCGGACGCCTACCTGCTGCCATCTGAGCTGGGCGATGTCGTCGCGGCGCTGCCCGCCGAGGACAACGGCCTCAGCGCGGACTTGTTCGGGCAGCTGACCGCGCAATACCTCACCGCTGACGCGACCGCTTTCAAGCTCGACGTGATGATGAGCGGCAACACGCAGGGCTACGCGGCGATGGACACGGTCAACGACATCCGCGCGATCCTCGAAGACTACCAGGATGGGGGCGAGGCGGTGGTGGCGGGCGCGACCGCAATCAACACCGACATCCGCGACACGATGGACCGCGACCTGGTGCGCGCGATTCTCTACGTCATGATCGGGATTTTCGTCGTGCTGCTGATCATGCTCCGCAGCGTGGTCGCGCCGCTCTACCTGATCGCGACCGTCGTGCTCAGCTTCCTGTTCACGCTCGGACTGACGAATCTCGTCTTCCAGCATCTCTGGCTCCAGGTTGAAGGGCTGACGTGGTACGTGCCGTTCTTCGTGTTCGTGTTCCTGGTGGCGCTGGGTGTGGACTACAGCATCTTCCTGATCGGGCGCATCAAAGAGGAAATTCCGCGCCATGGCGTGCGCGAAGGCGTGCATGTGGCGGTTGCGGCGACCGGCGCGATCATCACCTCGGCGGGGCTGATCCTGGCGGGCACGTTTGGCGCGCTGATGGTCGGCGAGGTCGCCGGGCTGATCGAGATCGGCTTCGCGGTCGCAGCCGGCGTGCTGATCGACACGTTCGTCGTGCGAACCATGCTCGTCCCGGCGCTGACGACCGTGCTGGGCCGCTGGGCGTGGTGGCCCGGCCCGCTCTCGCAGCGGGCCAGGCGAGGCGCGCGGGTCACGGCGCAGCCGGCCGCCGACTGATCCGGCGCGCGGGTTGCGCGCGCCAGCGCGAAACTGCTATGTTCGGTCATAGGGGCTGAATAGACGCCCCGCCGGGAAAGTGGGAGTCTTGATGACCGACGCAGAGCTGGCCGTGCTGAGCATCCTGTTCGAAGGGCCGATCGCCGGGCACGCGCTTCAGGCGGAGATCGCCCGGCGCGGCCTGCGCGCCTGGACTGATATCGGCGTCAAGTCGCTGTCCTACCTGCTCGAAAAGCTCGAACAGCAGGGGCTGATGCAGAGCGACGGCCCGCCTGACCAACCGGCCTATCGGAAATACCGGCTGACACCGGCCGGCCTGGGCGTGCTGAAGACGGCGGTCGCCGAGCTGCTCAGCACCCCGCGTGACACCGGTAGCGCCTTCGAGCTTGGGCTGGCGAACCTGCACGTGCTCAAGCCCGCTCAGGTGCGCGGTCTGCTCGCCAGCTACCGGCAGGAGCTGGCATCGCGGCTGGCGCAGGCGCGCGAGCGCCGCCAGCAGGTCGCCGAGGAACAGGCAGCGTTCGCCATCGACGCGCTGTTCAGCCACCGGATCGCCCTGCTGGAAGCCGAGCTGGCGTGGGTTCGGGGCTGGATCGCGCGCTGGGAAGCGCAGGCGCCGCCCGACGAGCGCACGCCGATCCAGCCCGCGAGCGAGGTCGAGCCGATGCAGCGCCTGATGCTGCCCCGCGACCCGGACTCGCTGCACCGCGTCGAGACCAACCCCGGCCGTCCACCGTCTCCACCGAACGCCGATCACCCCGCCGATCTTCCACCGGACAGCCTGCCCGGCTCGGACCGCGAGCCGGAGCAGAACCCATCGCCAGAGTAACGGGACGAACGGAATCAGTGTAGAGGAGATGGACTC
This sequence comes from Aggregatilineaceae bacterium, assembly GCA_035325905.1. Lineage (GTDB taxonomy): Bacteria > Chloroflexota > Anaerolineae > Aggregatilineales > Aggregatilineaceae > DYGX01. The sequence continues at coordinate 5,473 of DAOKYY010000086.1, forward strand.
ATGCTCGACAGCCTGACGAAGATTCAGACGCTCAGCCAGGATATGCAAGACTGTATTCAGGACTGCCTGGATTGTCACAGCATTTGCGTGGCGACCACGATGCACTGCCTGGACATGGGCGGCAAGCACGCCGCGCGCGAGCACATCACGACGCTGCTGGCCTGCGCCGAGATCTGCCAGACCAGCGCCCGCTTTATGCTGATGGAGTCGCCGCTGCACGCCCGGACGTGCGAAGTCTGCGCCGAAGCGTGCGAGCGTTGCGCGCAGGAGTGCGAGCGGCTGGCGGAAGGCGACCGGCTGATGCTCGACTGCGCCGAGACGTGCCGCCGCTGCGCTCAGTCGTGTCGCGAGATGGCGCGCACGGCGTACTAGCGGCTTGACAGCGCGCCGGGCGCAAGCGAATGCCTGCCCCGCCTTGCGTTTGCTGCGCCTCCCTGCCTTAAAGTCGCCGGAAAACCGCTGCGCAGAATCGCAGATGCGCATACAATCAGCGTAGAGCGGGTGCGACATCCGGGGCGGGCGGCGCATGGCAGACGGCGCGACAATACTTTATATCGAGGATGACGACGACAGCCGCGACCTGGTCGAGCGTATTCTAACGCGCGCCGGGTTTCGCGTGCTGGTCGCCGCGCGCGCCCTGCAAGGGATCGACCTGGCGCAGCAGTATACGCCGGACCTGATCCTGGCCGACATTAACCTGCCGGACCTGAGCGGGCGCGAGATCGCGATCCGGCTGCGGGCGGACCCGCGCCTGGCGGACGTGCCGATCGTGGCGCTGACGGCCTACACGGACGCCGCCGACCGCGAGAAAACCCTGATTGCCGGGGTGACGGGCTATCTGACCAAGCCGGTCGATCCGCGCGCCCTGCCGGACAAGATCGCCGGGTACCTGCGCGGCGCGCGCGACACGGTCGATCAGGCAGTCGCGGAGCTGGCGCGCCAGGCGTACAACCGCGAGCTGGTCGACCGGCTGGAGCAGACGGTCCGCGAGCTGGAAGCGTCCAACCGCGAGCTGCGCCGCCTGGACGCGATTAAGGACGATTTCATCCAACTGACCGCGCACGAGCTGCGCACGCCGCTGACCACGGTCTACGGCTACAGCCGCTTGGTGCAGACCGCCCCGGTGTTTCGCGCGGCGGTCGCTTCCGATGCGGACGCGGCGGCGGCGCTGGACGGTCTGATCGCGTCCGTCGAGCGCCTGCAACTGGTGGTGGACGAGATCATCACGGTCTCGCGCGTCGCGCTGGGGCGGGTCGATCTGAAGGTCGGCCCGGCCAACCTGCGCGCGATCGTCGAGCGCGTGACCGGCGACTATGCGCGCGTCGCCAGCCAGCGGCATCTCAAGCTGATTTGCGACCCGGAGGAATGGCCGCGCGTATTGATGGCCGACGCCGCCCTGCTGGAGCTGGCTTTCACCAACCTTCTCGGCAACGCGATCAAGTACACGCCGGACGGCGGCTCGATCACGCTGCGCGCAAAGGTCGCGGGTGGGGCGCTGAAGATTACCGTCGCCGATACGGGGGTCGGGATCGCGCCGGAAGATCAGGAGGCGATCTTCGACCGCTTCTACACGGCAGGCGACACGCAGCTTCATTCCACCAGCAAGACGGCGTTTCGAGGCGGCGGGCTAGGGCTGGGGCTGGCGATCAGCCGGGGGATTGTCGCCGCGCACGGGGGGCGTCTCTGGGTCGAAAGCCCCGGCTATGACCCGCGCAACCCGCCGGGCAGCACGTTCCACATGGAATTGCCGGTCAAGCCCACCCCGCCCGGCCAGGCGTATCGCCTGACGTGGTAAAGGAAAACGCCCGCCAGACACCCACTTTTCACTTGATCCCGCCGCGCGATCGGGCATATAGTGGCAGATAGCACTGCGCGGGAGCATGGCGCGGACAGCCGGTGGCTCAGGGACGCGCGGCGGCGAATGCGTAAGGGTTGGCACAAGACAGATGATTACCCGCGAGACGTTGCGCCGCCGGACGACCCTGGTGGCGGTGTTTAAGACGCAGCGCGCGCTGGTCGAGACCCTGGACCATCTGCTCGGCCTGGGGCTGGACGACGTGCTCGACATCGGTCACGCGGCGCTGATCACGCGCGACGAGCAGGGCGCGGTGGTCACGGTCAACAACAACGTCACCCCGCGTGAAGGGCTGTTTTCCGGCGCGGCGCTGGGCGCGACGATCGGCGGCCTGACGATGCTGCTGCTCGGCGCGGGCGATCTGCCGAAGGCCGCCGCCGCGCTGTCGGTGGCGGCGGGCTTGCTGCTCGGCGGGCTGATCGGGGCGGCGCTGGGGCGTCTGGTCGCGCACCTGGTCGGCTTCGGGTACGAGCCGGACCTGTTGCGCGACCTCGAACGGCAGCTTCAGCCGGGGCAGGTTGCGCTGCTGCTCCGGGTTCGCGCGCCGAGCGTGCCGCTGCTGCGGCGCGAGCTTGGCGCGCGCGGCACGATCATGGGCGCGGCAGGGGAATAGCCGCGCGGCGCGCAGTCGTGCTATGCTTTTCTGTCAGGACATTATCGGCCAGCGGCCCGCTGCCACCTGAGGCTAGTGTGCCCGGCTGGCGTACTCGACGCGCACGGCCAGAACGCCGTTCTGCACAATGGTTAGGGGGTCACTTCTGCAAGCGATTCGGCTGGCGCGGGCGAGGGAGAAACCTGCATGGAAACGCAAGTCTGCCCCAATTGCGGGCATGAAAATCTGTCACGCGCGATCTTCTGCTTCCAGTGCGGGACCAAGCTCGACGTCCCCCCGATCGTGCGCGGCATCCCCCAGCACCGGCGCCACATCGAAGACGCGATGCGCTATTTGCAGGGGCGCGAGGATATGCTCAGCCCTGGCCTGGTGCAGAACCTGCGTGAGGTGCGCGCCAAGCTGCCGCCCCCCATCGACGGCGAGCCGGTCACATGCCTGAGCTGCGGCACGCTCAACCTGCCCCAGGCGCGCTACTGCGTCGGCTGCGGGACGGCGCTGGCGATGCCAGATGACGCCAGCCCGGCGCTGCTGGTGCCCCGCGCCGCCGCGCGCAGCGATGTCGGACGCATCCGCGAAAACAATGAGGACCGGGTCGGGCTGTGGGCGCGCTATGGCGTGGTGCTGGCGCTGGTGGCGGATGGGATGGGCGGCGCGGCGGCGGGCGAAGAAGCCAGCCGGCTGGCGATGGAGGCGATCCAGGCCGATTTTCTGGGGCAAGCGCGGGGCAGCGACCTGCTGCGCGAGCTGTCGGATGAAGACATCGCCGAGAAGCTGCGTATCGCGGTGCGGCGCGCCAACCGCGCCGTGATCCACCGCACCAGCGGGCATCCTGAGTTTCAGGGGATGGGCACGACGATCACGCTGGCGTTCGTGCGTGACAGCCGCGCAATCGTGCTGCACGTCGGCGACAGCCGCGCGTATCTCGTCAAAGGGCGCGAGGGCTGGATCAACCAGATCACCGACGATCACAGCTTCGTCGAGGCGTTGCTGGCGGCGGGGCATATCACGCGCGAGCAGGCGGCGATCCACCCCATGCGCAACGTGCTCTACCGGGCGCTCGGCCAGTTTGACGACACCGACGCCGACGTGTACAGCCGCCAGCTTGAGGAAGGCGACCGGCTGATCCTGTGCACCGACGGGCTGACGCGCAACGTCAGCGCCGAGGAGATCGCCGCGATCGCCTGCCGCAACGACGAGCCAGCGCTGATTACGCAAGAGCTGGTCGATCTCGCCAACGCGCGCGGCGGCCAGGACAACATCAGCGTGATCGCGCTGGTCATGGAGCGCGCCGAAGACCTTCCGCCCGGCCAGCGCCCGGACCCCTCGCTGTTTGACACGACCGAGATCGGCCTCTACCAGCCGCCGGCCGTTGAATCCCAGGAGCGCAAGACCCTGGAGCTACCTGCGCTGCCCAGCGAAGACCGGCACAGCCCGGAAGAAGCCGGCGCCGAAGATGAATAGCGTAAATTATCCGGCGCGGGGCCGCTAACCTGGTTGACTTGGCACCGAGAATCCTGCTACCGTTAAGGTAGCCCCAATTGGGGCCAAATCCCTTTATCCTAGCTGCCGGAACTTATCTGCGGGGAGGTTTTGTCATGCTCTACCAACCGTGTGAGGCAGGCCAGGGCCTGGTCGAGTACGCGCTGATCCTGGTCCTGGTCGCCGTCGTCGTGATCATCATCCTGGCGCTGCTGGGGCCGGCGATCGGCAACATTTTCTCGAACATCATCAACGCGCTCTAAAACCGCGCGGCAGCCCGCAGGCTGTCGCCACAAGATGATCAAGCGCCCGCGAGCACCGGGCGCTTGTCGTTTCTAAAGGGTTCGCGAGAGAGGTGGGCGGGCGTCAGGACAGGTAGAACTCGGTCCCGCAGAAGCGACAGGTCGCCATCCCCTTGCCGCTCAGCTCGATCGCGCCGCCGCAGTTGGGGCACTGCTTCAGGTCGCGGAGCTGGCTCGCCTCGCTGGAATAGAGGACGCCCTCGTCCCACTTGATATAGCCGCTAAAGACGCCCAGCCCCACCAGCGCGTAGATCATCTCGCGCACTTCGGAGCGAGGCACCTGTAGCTCGACCGCGACATCGTCGACGCGCACCTGGCCGCGTGTCTGCACGATATTGAGCAGCTTGCGCTGCTGGCTCGCGGCTTGCTGCTGCGCCGCCTCGCGCCCGCCGAACGCAGTCAGGTAGATGCCGCCGCCGACCAGCGGGCCGACCAGCACGATCAGCGCCAGCGCCAGGCCCAGGATACGCGCCGGGCCTTCCAGACCCTCGTTGGTGAACAGCCACGCCGCCGCGACGCCGCCGAGGATCACGCCGAAGACGATCAACAGAATCCCGATTAGCCGGTTCGAGTTCATCCGAGTCTCCTAAGCTCGCAGGGGCCGGGAGGCCGACCGCGCTGTCTCTGCCCGGCCCGACCGCAGCGGATAGCTTCGAGCGATTTGGTTTTAGCGTTCGCCTTTCGCTAACGGCTAATCGCTCCGTTTAGCCGAAGCCGCGACTGCCGCCGCCTCCACCGCCGCCTCCACCGCCGCCGCCGCCGCTCCAGCCGCCGCCCCCTGAGCCGGAGCTGCTCGGCTGGCTGGACATGATGCGCGAAGCGTCATTGAGCATCTGCGTCATACCGGCGCTCATGGCGTTCAGCCCGTCGGTCAGCGAGCGGCTCATGTCGTTCAGGCCGCCCGGCCCGCCGAGGCCGATGTCGCCCATGCCGCCACCCAGGCCACCGGGGCCGCTTGATAGCGGGCCGCCATACATCCCGCGCCGGTAGCCGCGATCCCACGGCCCGCCGAGATAGGTCGGGAAGTACCACGTCGGCATCGAGGTCAGGACCGGGGCGCAGGTGTCCACCCACTCGCGCTGCAAGCCGAAGACGACGGCGTAGCCCATATAGCTGTCGAAGCGTTGGGCGGCTTCGGTCACGTCGCCGTAGCGCTCGACGTTTTGCAGGTAGCGGCGGAAGGCGCGCCACTTAGCGGCTTCCTGCGCGCCTTTCGGCGTCTTGGCGGGCATGAACTGCGAGGTCAGCGCCAGCGCGATCCCGACGATGCCCAGGCCGAAGCCGGGCATGAAGGCGAAGACCGACACGGTCGGCGCGACCGCGATCCCGCCGACGAACAGCATCGCGGCCACGATCAGCACGCCGACCGCGCCCGCGACCCACAGGTTGCGCGTGGTGTTGGGCGAGCGCGCGAAATAGCCCTGGCTGACCTGCTCGCGGTAAAGCTGCTCCTTGATGGCCGGAATCTTCTTGTAGAACTTGTTGCGCAGGTCCGACAACTCGACGCTGGTTTTGCGCCCGAAAATGCCATCCAGCAGCGTGCGCTCGTAGCCGCGCAGGTCGTCGTCGGGCTTGTCCTCGCGGTGGAACTCGAATTCGGTGGATTGGAACATGCCGAAGACGCCGCCGGACTGCTTCTGCTCGATGGTCAGGTAGCCGCGCCGCGCCAGGTCAACCAGCGTGCCCATGATGTCCTTCATATCGGCGCGCTCGTCCAGCAGCACGCCGACCACGCCGGGCCGCTCGTCGCTGGGCGGCTCGGTCAGGTATTCGGGCACGACGACCGCCTGCGGGTCGCGGCCATGCCTGGTATAGCGGGTATAGACAAACAGCACGCCGAGGATGGCAGTTAGCAGCCCGACGACGATCAGGATCAGCGAGACGAACGGCTTCCAATTTTCCTCATACTCGCGCTGAAAGTCGAAGCTGCCCTGCCAGTCCGGCTCCGCCATCGCCGGGTCGTGCGGGTATTGCACGCGCACCTCGACCGGCTCGTAGCTGCTGACGCGGCCCGGCGACTCCCAGGTGATGGTCGTCCCATTCACCTCGTAAGGCCATTCTTCGGGGTACATACCGATGATCTGGGGCGGCCGGCCGGCGGGCATCTCGACGGTGATCGTCGCGTCCAGCACGGGGAAGGGCAGGTCGGAGGGGATCGCCACCCAATAAAGCTGGTCGCCGTCCTCGTACGAGCGCAGCCCGCCGTGCACGGTGTAGACCAGCGCGATCTCGCGGGTCGTGCCGCTTTCCGCCGGCGAGGTGAAGTCGTACTCGACCGCCAGGTTGCTGCCGTCGTTGGTGACGCAGTACGTCCCCGCCCCGCCGCCGCAGCTTTCGCGCAGCGGGCGGCCGTTCTCGTAGACGCTTAGCGAGGTGATGTTTTCGGCCCGGTCAAGCGGGATCTCAGCGGTGCCGAAAGTGAACGTCCCGCGCTCGATCCGCAGGCGATAGGTCTCGGTCATGCGGAAGCGATTGGCCGCCGTGTCGATCTGGTCGATCAGCACGTCGTACCGCTCCCACACCAACGATTTGCTGCCCTGAGCCGGGTTGCTCGCCGCCGCGCGCGGCGCCAGGCCGACCATTGAGACGGCCAGCGCCACCACCGCCAGCGCGAGCGCAACTCTCAGCGTCTGACGCGCCACAAAATGTCGCATGGCACTTTCACTCCTTCATGTGCGAACCTTATTGTACTCGATCGCACCACCGGCGCATCTGCGTGTGCGCGCAGTTGCCTATCGAATGCATAGGAGACAGTTATGCGTTATTCAAGCTCGTTTCTAAGCCATTCCCCCATCCTTCCGACCTGCGGTCGGCTTTCCTTCCCCCAGAACGAGGGAAGGAAAAGAGCCGGACGGACTCCCCTTTCCTCATTTTGGGGGTAAGGGGCCGGGGGATGGGAGGCTTCACTCGGACGCAAGTTCATAACACGCTTTAGCGCGTTTGCCCGAACGCACGCACCCCAAGATTGAGGGCGTCCATATAAGAATACGCGGATGCCCGGCGCGCGGTGCGGCGCAGGTGTTTCAAGCCGGAATCAGGCGCCGAAATATCTAAGAATAGGCTTAGAAACGTTGACTGCGATCGACTAAAGGTCTATGATCTGGCTGTTATTTCACGATAGCCTGTACTGATCCCTCACGCGGCGAAGCACGCCCGAGGCGACGATATCGCCCTCGGTTGCGCCGCGTCGAGCTGAGCCTGTGGGGCAGCGTAGAAGATGGAATACCAGGATTACTATAAGACTCTCGGCGTGGATCGCAACGCGTCGGATAAGGAGATCCGCAAGGCATACCGCCGGCTGGCGCGCCAGTATCACCCTGACGTGAACCCGGGTGACGCCTCGTCGGAGGAGAAATTCAAGCAGATCAACGAGGCGTACCAGGTGCTGTCGGACGCCGACAAGCGCGCCAAGTATGACCAGCTCGGCCAGAGCTACCAGCAGTGGCAGCAGCGCGGCGGCCAGCCGGGCGGCTTCAACTGGTCGGAGTGGATGGGCGGACAGCCGGGCGGGAGCGGGTTCCGCGTGGAGTACGCCGACATCGGCGGCGATGACCCGTTCTCGGACTTTTTCCGCAACATCTTTGGCGGGATGTCGGGCGGCGGCGCGCGCACGGCGTACCAGCGCCAGGCCATGAAGGGCCAGGACCTCGAAGTGACCGCGCAGGTGACGCTCGAAGAAGCGTATCACGGCACGCAGCGCACCGTGCAGATCGGCGACCGCCGCCTCGAGGTGAAGATTCCGGCCGGGGCGCGCGACGGGATGCGCGTCCGCCTGCGCGGTCAGGGCGAGCCGGGCTACGCCGGAGGGCAGCCGGGCGATCTCTACGTGATCGTGGACGTGCTGCCGCACCCGCTCTACCGGCGCGACGGCGCCGACCTGCATATCGACCTGAAGGTGCCGCTCTATACGGCGGTGCTGGGCGGCAAGGCGAGCGTGCCGACGCTGAGCGGCGAGGTGTCGCTCCGTATTCAGCCGGGGACGCAGTCCGGCCAGACGATCCGCCTGCGCGGCAAGGGGCTGCCACAGGTCCGCCAGAAGGGCGTCTACGGCGACCTGTACGCGCATGTGCTGGTGCAGGTCCCGACTAATCTGACCGATCGCGAGCGCGCTTTGTTCGAGGAGCTAGGCGCGCTGCGCCCGGCGGAGTGAGATTTGGCGGCCAAATGGCCCGTGTAACGGCGACGACGTTGGCTTTGAGTGGAAGGACGGTCCGGTATGGGATGGCAGTTTGAGGACTTCGATCTGGTCGACGGGCGCGCGCCGGAGCCTGAGCCGGAGGAGCGTCGCCGCTCGCTGGCGGGGCTGGCGCTCGGCGCGCTGATCGGCGCCGTGACGCTGGTCGTGATCAGCGCGCTGGTGCTGGGGATGGTGGGCTACGCCGCGTTCGTCGACGACGAGCCAAGCTCGCCCTATCGCACGGCCCGCAGCCAGCCATCGCAGGCCGACCTGCGCAACGCGAACTATCGGCCCAGCGCCTGGCAGGAAACAGGCGCGCAGGTCGCGCCGACGCCGACCGCGCTGCCGCCTGACCTGATCCAGCAGGCCGATCTCGAATACGCTCTGCTGACCAACCTCTACGAGCGCGCGAACCCCTCGGTCGTCAACATCGAGATCGTCTCCAGCTTTCACAGCAACACCGACATCATCGACAGCAGCGGCTCCGGGTTCGTCTTCGACGCGCAGGGCTACATCGTCACCAACGCGCACGTCGTGCGTGACGCCGAGGAAGTGATGGTCACGTTCTCGACCGGCTATGTCGTCCCGGCGGAAGTGGTCGGCCTGGACGATTACAGCGACCTGGCCGTGATCAAGGTCAATCCGGCGGACGTCCCACTCGCGCCGCTGCCGCTGGGCGACAGCAACCTGCTGCAAGTCGGGCAGCGCGTCGTCGCGATCGGCAACCCCTTCGGGCTGGAAGGCAGCATGACGACCGGGATCGTCAGCGCGCTGGGCCGCTCATTGCCGTCCGCCCAACTGCTCGATCCGCGCTACACCGGCTACAGCAACCCCTCGATCATCCAGATTGACGCGGCGGTCAACCCCGGCAACTCCGGCGGCCCGCTGCTCAACTCGCAGGGCGAGGTCGTCGGCGTCAATACCGCGATTCGCACCGAGAACGGCGGCTTCCAGGGGATCGCCTTCGCCGTGCCATCGAACACGCTGCGGCGCATCGTGCCGCAGTTGATCGAAGGCGGCGTGGCGCAGTATTCGTGGCTCGGCATTTCGTCTCCGGCCACGCCGCGCGGCAGCTTCAATCTGGGGATGGTCGCGGACGATCTGAGCCTGCCGGTGCGTCACGGCGTGCTGATCAGCGAGGTCTTCGCGGACTCGCCAGCGGCGCGGGCCGGGCTGCAAAGCGGCACGGAGCGGACCGTCGTGCGCGGCCTCGAAGTGCCGGTCAACGCCGACATCATCGTCGCAATCGAGGGCAAAGTCGTCGGCGATATTGATGACCTGGTGGCCTACCTGGTCGAGAACACCTCGCCCGGCGACGTGGTCACGCTGACGATCGTGCGCGGCGGGCAGACGCTCGACCTGGACGTGACGCTTGGCGTGCGCCCCTGACGCCGGGACGGATTAGGGAGCAGAGGTATGAACCGCACAACACCCCGTGATGAACCTTGTTTCACGATCGGCGTTGTCGCGCGGATGCTCGATCTCCATCCCCAAACGCTGCGCAAATACGAGAAGGACGGGCTGATCGGCCCGCAGCGCAGCGATGGCAACATCCGGCTCTATTCCGAGCGTGAGGTCGAGCGCCTGCGCAAGATCAGCCGCCTAACACAGGAGCTTGGGGTCAATCTGGCGGGGGTGGAGATCATCCTGCGCATGGCGGAGCAGATTGAAACGCTGCAAGACGAGCTGAGCCAGCTTCAGGCGCAGCTTGAGGAACGCGCGCCACAAACCCGGCAATAGCGCCGGGCGTGTCCATCGTGGGGAGCAGCTATGCTCCCCGCTTGATTCAGGAAAGGGCTTATGACCGCGACACCTGCGCCGACCCATCTGCTGCCCCGCCTGGCGATCAACACCGATCTGGCGCGGCGGATCCTGGTGCTCTTTCTGCGCGACGCCGTGACGAAGGTCGGCTTCGAGCGGGCCGTGATCGGCTTGAGCGGCGGGCTGGACTCGGCGCTCGCCGCTTACCTGATCGCCGAGGCGCTGGGGCCAGAGAATGTGCTCGCCCTGCGGATGCCGTACCGCGCGTCGTCGCAGGCCAGCCTGGACGACGCCCAGGCGGTGATCGACGCGCTGGGCGTGCGCAGCGACACGGTGGATATTACGCCGATGGTCGATCCGCTGCTGGAGCGATTCCCCGACGCCTCGCGCGTGCGCCAGGGCAATGTCATGGCGCGAATGCGTATGATCGTGCTCTACGACCAGTCCGCCGCCTTCGACGCGCTGGTGATCGGGACCAGCAACAAGACCGAGTTTCTGCTCGGTTACACGACGATCTACGGCGACAACGCGGCGGCGGTGCAGCCCATCGCGGACCTCTACAAGACGCAGGTGCGCCAGCTGGCGCGCGCGCTGGGCCTGCCGCCCCAGGTGATCGAGAAAGCGCCCTCGGCGGACCTGTGGGCAGGGCAGACCGACGAGGGCGATCTTGGCTTCACCTATGAGCAGGCCGATCAGCTACTTTACCTGCTGGTGGACGAGCGGTACACGGTCGATGAGGCGGCGGCGGAAGGGTTCGATCGGGCGCTGGTCGAGCGCATCTGGCGGCGCGTGCGGCTCAACCACTACAAGCGCACCATGCCGAGCGTCGCCAAGCTCAGCCGCCGCACCATCGGACACGATTTCCTGTATCTGCGGGATTGGAGCGGGTGAGGGAAGCGGTTAAGTGCTCTGTCGAAATGATCTGGCGAATGCGG
>DAOKYY010000087.1:0-16163 GCA_035325905.1 Aggregatilineaceae bacterium
GGTTCCCCACACCGGGCCGATACGCCAATGACTTTCGATAGTTCACATGGCAATTAGCGATTAGCGGTTAGCAAGAGCAAAGAACCAAGAGCAAAGGACAAAGGCAAACCGCCCGCGCATAGGTGAGCGTCACGCGGGCCGCCTACAACTCTTCCAATGGCATGATTTCGGGGCCGTAGAGGTGCGGGCTGTCGTCATCTTCCTCGATGGGCGGGGCGCTGCTGTCGATCTTCTGCGCCGGGCGGCCTTTGGCGATCAGAAAACGGTCAAAATCACGCACGACGAAGGCGTGCGGGTGGTGCTGCTCCGCCTCGCGGATCATGTCCCGCTCGCGATAACGGCGCGAGACGTGCGTGATCAGCACCGTGCCAACGCCCATTTCGCTGGCGAAGCGCGCCGCCTGCCCGACCGTCAGGTGCCCGAAGGCTCCGGCCATGTCGGCGTCGACATCCAGATATGTGCCTTCGATGACCAGGGTGTGCGCCCCGCGCACCGCCGCGCGCACTGGCTCGTCGAATGCGCCGATGTCACCAATGTAGACCAGCTTCGCGCCGGGCACGTCCGGCCCCAGCACGTCATCCGGCGCGATCACGCGGCCATCCGCCAGCCGGACCGACTCTCCGCGCACCAGCCGCGCCCGCTCCGGCCCGGCCGGGACGCCGAGCGCCTGGGCGCGCTCGACCAGGAACGGGCGCCGCGATTTTTCGGTGAACGCGAAGCCGAAGTTGTCGCGCCCCCGGTGCTGGACCGGAAAAGCAGACACGCTGTAGTCGCGGTCTTCGAACAGCACGCCCGGCTTGAGGTCGAACAGGTGCAGCGGCATGGGCGGCGGCGCGCCGCGCAGCACAACCGTATGGATCAGGTCCTGCACGCGGTCGAGCGTCCACGTCCCGCCCCAGATTTCCAGCTCGTGCAGGCTCTCCCAGCGCATCAGCGTGCTGAGCAGCCCGGCCAGGCCCAGAATATGATCGAGGTGGCCGTGTGTCAGCAGCACGCGGTTGAGACGCTTGAACCCGATTCCGCTGCGTAGAATCTGGCGCTGAGTGCCCTCGCCGCAATCGATCAGGAAGCGCTGATCCTTGACCATGACGACCTGCGCGGACAGCCCCCGGTGAATCGAGGGCGCGCTGGCGGATGTCCCTAAGAAGACGATTTCGAACATAGTGTGTGGGAACGCCGCGCGCCCGGCGCGGGCCGTCCCATCCTGCCCCCTCTATTGGCTGTCCACCGTCACCAGTTGCCGCGCGTCATCAATCGCGATCCGGCGGTCGAGGAAGGCGCGCACGACCTCGATATTCGTCCGCAGGTGGCGCGTGATCGCGCTGGTCGAGACGACGCTCGGCCCCTCGGCCAGCGCCAGCGGCAGGATCAGCTGGTCCATCAGGCGCTCGTCGACCGCCGCGCCGCTGTCGTGAAAGATCAGCAGGGGCGTTACGGCGCGCTCGGCCACTTCCTCGGACGGCATGCCGCGCCGCCCCAGCACGCCAAACCCGGCGCGCCCGTTTTCGTATTCCGCCGCCAAAAAGATCCCCGCGCCGGTGCTGACGCTGCGCGTGCGCAGCGGGCGAATGTCCAGCGGGACGTCGATCGCCTCAATCGCGTCGAGCAGGTTGATCGCGCGGTTCGCCATACGCTGCGGGATATGCGACGGCAAGTTACAGCCGACCGCCGTCCCCAGGATGCGCTCCAGCGGGCCGCGCTCAATCAACCGCTGGCTCTGCGGGCGAGCGCCGCCTTTCAAGTAGACGGTCAGCATCCCCCCGCCTTCGGGCGCAAAGCCGTAGCTGTCCATGTAAATCTCAACGTCGATGCCCATGCGCAACAGCATCGGCGCGTAGACATCGCGCAGGTAGTGCCCTGACGGGCTGTTCGGGACGTGCGTCCCGCCGTACAGCTTAAGCTGCGTCTCACCCGTCGCCAGCGCCAGCGGCAGGATCACCGCCTGCGCCACCAAGCAGGCCGATCCCGCCGTGCCAACGCCCCATTCGTACTCCCCGGCGCGCACCGCCGCGCCCGGCTCGAACGTCAGCCGGTCGGACCCTACCTCGACGCCGCTCGTCTTCGCCCGGCAGATCGCGGCGACCGCCTCGACCGCGGTCACGTGCTGCGGGCGCAGACCGGCGTTTTCGCGCCCAGCGCGAACCCGCGTGATCTCGACCGGCCGGCCTGTGATGGCGCTTAGCGTCACGGCGGTACGGACGATCTGCCCGCCGCCTTCGCCCTGACTGCCGTCAAGCGTGATCACACTATGCGCTCCTATCGGCTCGTGTTTCGTTACGGTCGCGCGGCGAAGCCCAAGCGCGAGGCGGCCGCTCAGGGCGAGCTATCCTCGCTCGCGGCGCCCTCTGCCTCGCCAGGCAGCTTCAGCGTGATAGCGCCGAGGCTGAGACGGTCCCCCCGCCGCGCGCCGGTCACGGGATCGAGCACGCCCAGGCGGTTGAACACGTTCCCCTGATAAGCGCCGATCACCAGCGCGTACTCGCCGGGATCCAGATCGTCCCGCATATAGATGTATAGCACCTGCGCGAAGAAATCGCGGTTGCGCAGCGTGTCGGCCATCACATCCAGCGAGTTCGACTCAGCCCACGGCTCCACCAGCGGGACTTTCTGGCCGGTCGCGGGATCATCCCAATAATCGACCAGGTGCGCGAAGATCCCCACGTCGGGCGGCAGCTCGCCATCCACGCGCCAGTACGTGACCAGCACGATCGGCGTCCCGCCCGGCGGACGCTCGCGCGGGAACAGGTCGTATCCGGCGAACGTCAGGTTTTGCTCCAGCTTGACGGCCAGCGGCGCGCGGGTCAGCGCGGGGGTGGCCTGCTCCACGAAATACGTCTCGGCAAGCTGGCCCCACGCGTAGCCGCCGGCGTCCATGATACGCCCCTCGACATCGACGCGCAGCACGGTCCCTTCCGGCAGCCCCGGCGCCCGGATCGGCGTCGCCTCGTCGAGCCACGCCTTCAGCTCCGGCCGCATGACTTCCGGCCCGCGCTCGCTGCCGTAGATGAAGCGCATCGGCGTGCCCGCGTTGACAAAGATCAGCCCGGTCTCGCAGTCCGAGTGCCGGATCTCGCCCCCTTCGCGGTGCATCATCAGGCTGAGCCTCTGGCGCGCGGTCAGCCCGACCTCATTCGCGCCGCGCAACGGGTGCGTGCAGACCGAGACCGGTATTCCGTCCGGCGTGCGGTCGAGATAGGCGGCCACCGCGCCGAGGTGCGCGTCATAGGCGGCGGCGACCTCCGGGTGATCGCGCCAGGAGCGGAACAGCCGGTAGGCTGTGATCGCGGTGTTCGCCACCAGCGCGACCACCAGCAGCAGGCTGACCGTCTGCCACGCGTTCGACCAGCCGCGCCCGCGCAATGACCGGCTGAGCACCGCCGCGCCGACGCCGGGGAAGATCAACACGGCCGGAAGCGCCACCAGGTTCGCGCCGAAACTCGGCTCGCGGCGCACCCAGGTATCGGTCAGCAGACCGGCGGCCAGCGCCAGCAGCAGCAAGACATAGCGCGGCTCGCGCCAGCGGCGCAGACCCTCGATTACGCCGATGATCAGCAGGATCGCCAGCAGCGGGCCGAGCAGCGGCGTCTCCGGCAGGTTGCGCGTCACCGTCGCGTCGCCGTGCCACACCACCCCGCCGATCGCCCGCAGCGCCCCGTCGATCACATCCCCCACGGACTGAGGCCGCTCCAGCCAGACCGTGTAAGGCTCGCTGGTGCTCGGCTCGCGGACGGTCGAGATCAGGTAGGGCACGGCGACCACGGTCGCCATCACAATCGCGAACGCCATCGCGCGCCACACCCGGCGCGCCAGCGGCTGGTCGGTCAGCAGCAGGTGCGCGAAGAACAGCGCGCCCAGCGGTCCAAGCACCAGTGCGGAATAGTGCAGATAGCCAGACAGCCCGAACAGCACGCCCAGCAGCGCGAAGGTGAGCGTGTCCGGCATCCGAAAACGGACCTCGCGGTACAGGTTGAAGGCCCGCGCCAGCGCGAGCAGCACCAGCGCGACATACCACGGGACCAGCGTTTCGGGCGCCGCCGTGCGCGCCAGCAAGATCGCCTGCAAGTTCACCGCGCCCAGTCCTAGCGCGACCAGCGCGACCGGCGGCCCAAACAACCGCCGCGCCAGCGCGTAGACCAGCGCCAGGCCGACCAGCCCGGCCCACAGTGAGAACATCCGGTATCCGAGCAGGCCATCGCCCACCAGCGACACCGCGACCGCGTTGCCCAGCGGGTACAGCCCGGCCCGTCCCACGCCGTCGCCGACCTGGTAATGGATCGCGATGTGCCCCTGGCGAATCGTCTCCGTCATGCGGATGTTCGCCAGCTCGTCGGTATTGAAGCCGGGCGGCAGGTGAGTCAGGTCCCAGCCCCGCAGCACCGCCGCCAGCAGAAGCAGCCCCACGATCAGAAAAGTCTCTTGTCTGCGATTCAAGGTAGCTCCTGGTCGGACGCGGACGCCAGAGCGCGCCGCGCCTCGGGATATCGCTCGTTGCCAGCCAGCGCGCACCCCACACCCGCGCGCCGCGCTGCCGCGACATTGTAACACGCCCGGCGGCGCGGTTGAAACCGGCAAAGGGATTGCCAGCCCGCGCGAAGGCCGTGGATAATGGGAAAACGAATTTCGCTGATGGATATAAGGCTAATACCGGAAGGTGAAGGCGGCACACGAGTCCGGAGCCAGAGAGATGCCTTCTGACACGCCGCGCGACCGGCTGCCCCGGCAATACTTCCTGCTGGTGTACGGGCCACGCCACCGGCAAGAGCGTTCTGGCCGCTAGCCTGGTTCACATCGCCGACAATGTGAGCTGATCGCTGTTTCCCAACGGCGGCTCTCACCTCGACCCCTGGGGCCTCGTAGCGTGGCCGCTAGTTCTCGTCATCGCGGCCGGGCGCGGACCCAGCGTGTTCTCCCGCATCCGGCGGCTGATGCACGCCTAGCGCCGGTCCACGCGCTGGCTATTGTGGATTGCACGGCAGCACAGTCGGGATTTGCAGCGCCTCCGGCGAGCCAGGGTCGCGCGCCGGAATCACCGTGTCGCCGCAGACCTTCTCCATGTTCGCCAGGTCGAAGTACGCCTGACGGTACTGCGGCGGGTAGCCGGGCGTGTTGAGCGCCCACCAGAACTGCTCGTCGTCCCCGGTCCAGTCCATGTCCGCCATGTAGATCGTGACCATCAGCCCGACCCAGGGCCGCCAGTGCTCCGCCGCCCAGCGATACGCGCCGACCAGATACTTCGCCTGCGTCGCCTCGTCCACCGCATGCCAGGCGTAGATCACGTCCGGGCGGGGATCGGTCGTCCAGCCGACTTCGAGCAGCGCCATCTGCTTGGCCGCGTCGCCCTGCTCAACCATGATCGCGCGGATGTCTTCGACGTGCCGGAACGCCATCCAGCGGTGGCCCCGCGCAGCGGCGACCTCCTCCGGCGACACGTCCGGCGGGTCGGCGTAACCGGGCGCGTTCATGCCCAGCACGTCGAAATAGGGCGACGCGCCCGCCGCGTACATCGCGCGCAGATAGTCCACGTCGGGCATGGCATCCGGCATCGGGCCGCCGGTCGGCGCCAGCCCGGCCGAGATGACGATCGCGTCCGGGTCGGCGGCGCGGATCGCCTCGCTGCACGCGCGCAGCAGCTTGACGTATCCGGCGGCGTCCGGCGTGTGGTCGTACCACTCCACCCGCAGGTTTGGCTCGTTCCACACCTGATAGCCCGCGATCCGGCCCTGGTAGCGGCCCGCGACCGCGCCGCAATACTCCGCCCACGCGTCGAGATCAATCGGCGCGTCGTCGGGCGCGTCCAGCGGGCGGACCGCCCAATCCGGCGCGCCATCGATCCGCGCGACCACTTCCAGCCCGCGATCCTCGACCTCGTCCACCACGGCATCGGCCTGCTGCCAGTGCCACTCGCCTTGCGCTGGCTCGATGTCCAGCCACGCGAACCGCTGCTTGACATGCGTGAAGTTCATCAGCTTCACCATGTCCAGGTCGAAGGTGCGCGCGGTCGGGTTCCACCACAGAAAGGTGTGGATGCCATACGTCAGCGAGGGAAAGGGCGGATCGGTCACGGCGTCCGGCGCGAGATCGGTCGGGATCGGCGGCGGAGTGCCCGGCGCGGGCGGCTCGTCCTGGCGCCCGGTCCACCACACGTCGAGCGCGGCTGCTCCGAGCGCGATCACGACCAGCGCAGCGGCAAGCGCCGGCTGCCAGCGGAAGCGGCGGGCGGCAGCCGGACCGGGCGGGCGGGATGCGGTCAACGGTCGAACACTCCTCAAGTACGGCAGGTTATGTCGCGGCAACAGCGGGCGGGCACACGGCCCGCCCCTGAAGATACCTGATATCGCTCAACTGCTCAGGGCCAGGTGCGCTGGCCCTGGACGGCGCCTATTGCTCCCGGAAATTATGCTCGGCGATCACGTCATACGCCGGGGACGTGCGCCACTCCGGCCGCAACAGCGAGTACGGCACGTTGTTATCCGTCGCATCCCAGCCCGCCTGCGGCCCGTAGTTCAGGTTCCAGATGAAGGCCAGCCAGACGAAGCCCCACTCGTCCATCAGCTCGATCGCCTCGCCGATGAACGCGGCCTGCTCGTCGAGCGTGTTGTCACGGGCGAACTCGAAGTTCAGCGGCGTCCCAGCCAGGTCCTCAGACACCGCCCAGCCAAACTCGGTGATGCATAGCTTCTTGTCGCTGCCAGCCTGCTGAATCTTCTGCGCGTAGCCGTTGAGCGTGCTGTAGAACGACCAGCTATGGTGCGGGTTGTCGAACGGGCCTCGGTAGACCGCCGTCGGATCGTTCGGGACGTTGTTCCAGGGCACGTTCGGGCCGATGTTGATGCCATTATGGTGTGCGCCGACGCAATCGGCGTAGTTCAGCACTCCGGCCTGGATCAACATGTCCATATACACGAAATCGTCGTACGAGCCGATGCCGTCGTTCACGCCGGTCGGCGAGAGCGCCCCGCTGATCACGATGATATTGGGATCGACGGCCTTGATCGCGGTGCGCGCCGCCTGGAGCAGCGTCACGTAGTTGCGCGCGTTGAGGCCATGAGCGGATTTCCACTCACGAATGAGATTCATCTCATTCCACACTTCGACCGCGTGGATCTTGCCCTTATAGCGCGTCAGAAGCTGCGTCAGGAAGCCCGCGAAGACCTGCGGGTCTGCGGGGGGACCATCCTCATTCTCACCGAGAACCACCCCAGGTTCAAGCGCCCAGTCCGGCGTAGCGAGCACGCTCGCCATGACCTTGATACCGTATTCCTCGGCCAGATCGAGCGTCACGTCAAGCATTCCCCAGTCGTACTGGCCGGGCTGCGGCTCGATATCTTCCCACCGAATCTGCTGCTTGATCCAACCCAGCTTGAGCTTATCGCGGACCTCGCCCATCCAGATTTTGTACACTTCGGGATCGGCGTTGGGCTGGACCTGGATGCCAAGCTGGAACTCTTCGGAAACCTCGTCGGCCTGGGCGGGAGCCACAGGCCGCGCCGGAGCCACGCCGCCGCGTGGCGTCGGAGAGGGTACGGGAGTCGCCGCCTGAGCCTGGGGCAGCGCCGCGACCGCCGCGCCCGTTGGCGTCAGCGCGCCGTCAAGCTCAGCCGGTGGCAGCGCCTCGTCGCCCGCCGACCGCTCGCCGTCGAGTTCCACCAGCGGCAGCGCCCCGGCGTCGGAATCGCCTCCACCCCCGCCGCCATTGTTGTTGACGAGTCCGGTCGCGTAGTAAATGCCCGCAAACGTCAGCGCGCCCATCAGCAATGTAATGCCCAGCCACGCCAGCACGAAACTCCTCAGTTGGCGCTGGCGAGCGACAGCAGATGCTTGCATAACGGTTGGCCTCCATGCTCGTTGGATGGTGGAGCACCCTGCCGCATCCCCTTCCGGCACGGTACCCTGATTATACATCGCGCGGCTTCGGCAGGGAACGGCGCGCAGCCCGCGCGACGCTGGCGATTGTACCGCAGACCCCGCCCGCGCCCGCAATGTTGCGAATCGCCGGACGGGATCGCCGCGCCGAACACGACCGGGGCAGCCTCCGCCGAGGCCACCCCGGTTGCCTGTCTCTTCTTCGACGTGCGGCGCTTATCGCCCGCCCGCCAGCGCGTCGCAGGCCGGGCAGCCACCGCCCGGACGGATCAGCGCGTACCCGGCCATCGGGTCATCGCCGTAGTGCGTGAAGTCCATGTTCCAGAGGATCACCAGCCGCACGCGCCCGCTGTTGCGCGAGAGACGCACCGCCTCGGCGACCCACTGCGCCTGCTCGGCGACGGTCGTATCGGCAGCCCAGGCGAACGCCCCGGACAGCGGGCCGTAGCCCTCCGGTGACAGGTAGCCCAGCTCGGTGAAACACACGGGCCGCGCCCCGCCGAACGCGCTCGAATAGGTGTTGAGCATCCCCCAGAAGTAGCGGGTGTAGTAGTTGCCGCGCGGGTCGCCGCTGGTGCGGCTTGGCGAGACGATCCCCTCGTTGTAGTGCGCGCCGATGCAGTCCATGTAGCGCGCCGCGCCCGCCGCGGCCATGCCGCGCACGTAGCGGTCGTCGTTCCACACGGCGGCGGTCCCGAACGCGCCTTCCGCGCCGGTCGGGGCGGGCGCGCCGCTGATGACCGCGACGTTCGGATTGGCGCTTTTGATGGCGTTGTACGCCTGCGCCAGAAGCTGCGTGTACAGCCCCGGATCGATGCTGCCGTTCGGCCACTCGCGGTCGATGTTCTGCTCGTTCCAGACCTCGATCGCGTCCGGCCCCAGCGCGGCGACCTCGCCCACGAAGCGCGCGTAGTCCTCAAAATAGCCCGGCTGGAGCACGTCATTCTTGTCGCCGACGATGCCCAGCAGAATCTTGAAGCCATTGGCGTGCGCCTGGTCAATCGCCCCGGCCGCGACCGCGCCGGGCGCGCCGCGCGTGAAGCGAATCTGGCGCTTGGCCCAGGTCATGCCTGCCTGGTGCATCAGCCCCGGATAGGCGAAGCTGTCCACGTGCGCGCCATAGCCGAAGCCGCGCAGCCCCGCGCCACCCGCCACCGGCGCCGGAACTCCCGCGCCGCCCGCCGGAGCGTCAACGATCGTGTCGGTGATCGGCAGCGCGCCGATCGCGCCCGATGAAAGCCGCACCAGATTGCCGAACAGCCAGCCGTCCTGGTCTCCCACGCTGGCGAAGACCCAGGTCGCCGCCGCGTTGCGCCCCTTCGCCAGGATCGGCGTGCCGCCGGGCAGCGTGGTCATGGCGCGGTAGCCGGTGCCCGGCCCGCCCCGGAAATTCACGTTTGAGGTCGTCGCGCCGGGAATGCCCGACCCTTCAGGGAAGGTCGCCGGAGCAGGCGACGCCGGTTCTGGGGCCTCAACAGGCGCGGCGACCTCCGGCGCTTCCTGGCCGGGGGTGCCGAGCGCGTCCGGCGCCGGGCGGACGGGCAGCGTGCCCAAGTCCAGATCGGCGCGGACGGTCAGATAATCGGCCAGCGCCCAGCCCTCCGTCCCATCCGGCGCGCGCCCGACGACCCACAGGCCGTTGTCGGGCACGTCGTCGCGTCCCAGCAAGGTCAGCGGCGTCTCGCGCGCCAGGCGCGCGACAATCGCGTATTCCGTGCCGGGGCCGAAGCGCAGGTTCAGCCGGTCAGGGATCACCACGGCGTCCGGCGCTTGCGCTCGCACCGGGAGCGCGCCCAGCCCCCCCGCGCTCACGGCGAGCAGGACCAGCGCCCGAATCATCCACCTCAAAGCTCGTCCATTCGACATCACAATACTCGCTCCATCCTGAAATCCCACTCTGGCCGGGGCGCGCCCGGCGGTCCGCCGGTAGTGTAGCATGCCGCCCGGCCCGTTACCAGACGGGCGGCCAACGGTTTTCTGACGCCGCGCGGGTAAGGACGGGCCAGATTGATTACCGGCGGCAAGGGTGGTACACTGACCGCGCCTCATGACCCGCACACCGGCAGGGGATGATGCTCCCAACACCGTCTTACCGCGATCTCACCCGCTTCTTCGACGCGCTGGCTCCGCGCTGGGACGCCATGCAGACCGCCGACCGCAACGCCCGGCTGGCGCGGCTGGTGGCGCCGTACGCGGCGCTGTTTGCCGATGCGCGCGCCGTGCTCGACGTTGGAACTGGCACGGGCGTATTTCTGCCGCACCTGGCTCGTCTCGCGCCGCGCGCCGAGGTGATCGCGCTCGATCTCTCGCGGGTGATGCTCGGCATGGCGCGCGCCGCCAGCGATCAACGGCGCGTGCGCGGCTGGCTCCAGGCAGACGTGCACTGCCTGCCGCTCCCCGGCGACACAGTCGATCGCGTCACGTGTCACAACAGCTTCGCGCATTTTGAAGATCGCCCCGCCGCCCTGCGCGAGCTGGCGCGGGTGCTGTTGCCCGGCGGCGTGCTGTTTATCCTGCACGACATCGCGCGCGAGCAGGTCAACGCGATCCACTCGCGCGCTGACAACCCGCGCATCCGCCGCCACCTGCTGCCCCCAGTCGAGGTCTCCGCCGCCCAGATCGCCGAAAACGGCTTTGACGTGCTGGACACCGAGGACGCCGATCACTACCGGATTATCGCGCGGCGCGCCTGACCAGGATCACAGCCACAATTACCAGCGCAACCCATAGCGCGCCGATCACCGCGCCAGCCACCCAGTTGACCGGGCGCGGCTCATCCAGACGAGCGCGGGCACGGGCGCGGCTGTCAGCCATAACCTCAGGTGGGATCAGCCGCAGCGCCAGCCAGATACCAGCCGGAATCAGGATCAGATCGTCCAGATAGCCGAGGAGCGGAATCGGATCGGGGATCAAGTCGATCGGACTGAAGGCATAGCCGACGACCAGCGCGGCGAAAGCGCGGGCGGGCCAGGACACGCGCGGATCGCGATAGGCATAATACAGCGCGATCAACTGCGCTTGCAGCCCTCGCGCCCATCGCTTCCAGTGCGCAATCATCACTTTTCTTCCTTTGCCGCCGGTGAGGCATCTCTTTCTATTAGACCTCGCTCCAGCCGTGAAGGCTCACGGTTCGATCTATCCTCGGCCCGCCGCGTCTGTTAAAATGACCCCCATCATGAAAATTCAGCCGCCGGAAGTAGCGATGCGCAAACGCACGGACTCGTACTACCTGCTCAGCCTGGGCTGCTCGAAAAACACGGTCGATTCAGAGTCGATGGCGCGCCTGCTCGAAGGGGCGGGCCTGCGCGGCACGGACGATCCCGCCCGCGCCGAGGTGCTGATCGTCAACACCTGCGGCTTCATCGGCCCGGCCCGCGAGGAAAGCATTCACGCGCTGCGCGAGCTGGCGGCGGACAAGAAACCCGGCCAGTACCTGATCGCGGCGGGCTGCCTGTCACAGCGTTACGGCGCCGAGCTGCCCGCGCAGATTCCGCAACTGGACGGCGTGATCGGCACGCGGCGCTGGATGGACATCGTCGATCTCGTGCGGCGGCTGCGGTCCCGCAAGCATCCCGCCCCGCTCTATCACCTGCCCGACGAGGCGCTGACGGTCGGCACGGACGAGCGCGGCGTAAATCGCAGCGCGATCCAGGGCGCCAGCGCGTACCTGAAAATCGCCGACGGCTGCCGCCGCCCGTGCGCCTTCTGCGCCATCCCGAAGATCAAAGGGACGGCCGTCAGCCGCCCGCTGGACCGCATCCTCGACGAGGCGCGGGCGCTGCGCGATCGCGGCGTGCAGGAGCTGATCCTGATCGCGCAGGACTCGACCGATTACGGGCATGACCTGGGGATGAAGGACGGCCTGGCGACGCTGCTGGACGCGCTGGTGCGCGCCGTGCCGGACCTGCCCTGGATGCGCGTGATGTACGCCTACCCCGGCTACGTCACCGACCGGCTGATTGAGACGATGGCCGCCCACGAGCAGATCGTGCCCTATCTCGACATCCCGCTGCAGCACGCCGACCGCCGCACGCTGCTGCGGATGCGCCGCCCGGCCAACGTCGAGTGGGTGCACGCCACGATCGAGAAGATGCGCGCCGCCATGCCCGATCTCGCCATCCGCACGACGTTCATCGTCGGCTATCCGGGCGAGACGGACGAGGAGTTCGAGACACTGGTCTCGTTCGTGCAGCAGATGCGGTTCGACCGCGTCGGGTGCTTCACCTACAGCTTCGAGCCGGGTACGCCCTCAGCCGAGCTGGATGGTCAGGTGCCGGAGGAAGTCAAGCAGGCGCGGCTGGACCGGTTGATGAGCGTCCAGCAGCCGATCTCGCTGGCGCGGAACCAGGCGCTGGTCGGGCGAACGCTGCCGGTGCTGGTCGAAGGCCACGCCGAGGCGACCGGCGAGGACGGCCACCCCACCGGCGAGATGATTTCGCTGGCGCGCTCGTACCGCGACGCGCCGGAGATCGACGGCTACGTGCTGATCGAGGGCGCGCTCCCGGCAGGCGAGTTCGTCCCGGTGCGGATCACCGGCGCGATGATCTACGATCTGGCGGCGACGCCTGACCTTGTGCCGCAGCAGGTGATCCGGTCCGGCATGGTCTTTGGCCCCGGCTCGATCCCCGGCGGCTAGCCCTTCAACAGCGGGGTGATGTCGCGCTCCAGCGTGGCGCGGTTCAGGCGGCCCGGTATCCACGACTTGACAAGACGCCCGTCCGGCCCGATCAGGAACGAGGTCGGCAGGCTCTCGGTGCCATACTGGTCCATGACCGCGCCGGTCGTATCCAGCGCGACCGGGAAGGTGAACCCAAACCCCTCGACGAAGCGGCGCACGGTTGCCGGGTCTTCGGCTTCGTTCACCGCGAGCAGGGTGAAGCCCTGGTCACGGTAGGCGTTGTAATACGCCTGGAGATCGGGCATCTCATCGCGGCAGGGTGGGCACCACGTCGCCCAGAAGTTGACCAGCACATAGCGCCCGCGATAGTCTGCCAGCGACACCGTGTCACCGTTCATTCCCGGCAGCGTGAAATCGTGCGGGGACGGTCCAGAGCCGTCCCGCGTGACGTAGAGCAGCGCCAGCGCCACGACGATCAGGGCCGCGCCCAGCGCGAGAATGACGCGCGGATCGCTCCACGTCACGCGGCGGGAGGCGGAGCGGCGGGTCGATTGAGCAGCAGAGGTCATGATCCGGTTATCCCAGGCATCGTCAGGCGGTCTTCTGGCTTGGATGCAGCGCCACCGCGAAGGTTTCAGCGCCGCCCATTTTAGCCGAAAGACCGCGCGCAGACGAATGCGACGGAGCCTCACTCCCTGGCGTCTTTCCGCCTGGAAGTAAGGCTCCGTCCGCGCTCAGTCCCCGGATTCCCCGGTCTCGCCGTTGCCGGTGTCTGCTTCCAGGCGCGAGAGATCGGCCAGCACATCCGCCGCCGAAACGCGCCAGAAGCGATCCCACAGCGTCGCCGCCAGCGAGGCCGCGTCGCGCCGGATGCCGTAGCGCGCGAAATACTCGCACACGCGCCGCACGTCGCGCGCGAAGATGGCGCGCGCGTCCGGGTTGGAACGGGCGTCAGTCACCTGCGGAAAGTCGATCAGGGTGATCGTCCCTTCCCAGTACAGGATGTTGTACGCCGACAGGTCGCCGTGCACCAAGCCCATACTGAGCATCAGCTCGATGTTGCGCAGCGCCTCGTCGAACAGCGGGCGCGCCTCGTGCTGCTCCAGCCGGATCTCGGCCAGCGCCGGGGCAGGTAGCAGCTCGTCGCCCAGATAGCTCATCAGGATCGCGTTGCCGCTGACGCCGAACGGTTGCGGGACGGCGGCGCCCGCCGCGTGCAGCTTGTGCAGGGTGGTATGCTCGTACATCAGCCACGACGTGTGCGCGACCTCCACCCCGAAGGCGGTCTTCTTGCCGACCGCGCGCATCAAGCGGTGGTCGGTCTTCTTGACCGGGCGCCCGTCGGCGGTCAGGATCTCGCGTCCCTCGCGGTAGCGTTTATCGTTGCGGAGCTGGCGGAACATGCGCGGGCGGTAGACTTTGGCCGCCAGCCACGTCTCGCCCGTCACCGGCCCCGCCGCGCAGCGGTAGACGTTCGCTTCCTTGCCGCCCTTGACCTGGGCCAGCACATCGGTGATGAGCTGCATGTCGTACAGCGCCTCCAGCGAGCTGAGCAGCCAGCCTTCCTCGTAGCGCGCCGGGGTGTAGGTCGGGTTGAACCCGCCTTCCAGCCCGGTCGCGTCCACGATCTCGCTGACGACCTGCTCGACGGCCTTCTTCGGGACGTGCTTGTTCTGCGGCTTGCGAGCGCGGCGCGCGCGCCGGTCGGTCCGCTGCCGGTCGAACTGCATTTCATAGCGCTCGTACGGATCCTCGTACGAATCGATGGTATTCAACGTGGATTCCCTCGTCTCAAGTTCCGGTTACGTGACGTGTCGTGCATCGGACCGGCGCGTCCACTGCATGAGCCAATGGACGGGCCGCCGCGCGCCACAAGGCGCAGGTCGAGAGAGGGCAGAGCGGGAAGACCGGCTCAGATGAGCCGCCAGCGAGCGCAGCACGGCCAGCAGACACGACGCCACCCTCTCAACCGGGCAGGGTCAGGGCCGCCGGATGCTGGTTGCAGCGTAATGAGAAAAGGATCTGCGGTTGCGGGGAACCGTCGCTACGCGGCGCAGCAGGCAGGCGAGCCACGACCCACACGGGCCTGGGCATTCCAGCGGGTTTGCATTGAGCACCCTCCTGCGCTGCGCGTATCGAACGACGAAGAAGAACGGCAAAACATAGCCGGGATCAGAATACAACAGGGTTCCGACGCCTGTCAAGAGCCGCGAGAGGGGTCGAGCGCGCTCAACCCCTTCGCCTTCACGCATAGTCGCACCTGACAGTGCGGCTTAGCCCGCCATCGCCGGCGAAAACTCCGGCGCGAGAATGTCCGCGAGGTCCGCCAGCAAAATCGTCACGGTCTGCGGCCCGGCGGCATACGCGGCCACCTGGTACGGCTCGAAGGTGAACACCAGCGCGTCGGGCGTCAGCACCCAGTCCTGGTAGTTCTCCGGCAGCGGCCCGGCGCCCTGCGCGATCCAGTCGGGGTCGGCCATGTCGCCAAGCTGCTCCGCCAGCGCGGCCTGCACCATCGGCGCGATCACTTCCAGATAGTTTGTGTCCGGCAGGAACAGGTCCGGCAGCGACAGTTCGATTTCCTTCGGCAGGTAGAACGTGAACGACCGGAAATAGGTCATGCCGTGCGCGCCGCCGCTGTAGGTGTAGATGATGAACTGAAGGCTTAGCACGTCCTCGGAGAAGCCCACCGACTGGTACTGGATGTCCAGCGTCAGCGGGCCGGGGGTGTAGTTCACGAACTCCGGATCCGCGATCGGCGCCAGAAACGCGGCGCGCTCTTCGGCCAGGAAGCGGTCAACCGCTTCTTCCACCACCGGGAACTCAGCCGTCAGCTCCAGCGGATAGTCAATATCGACCTCCACCGCGAACGCGATGACGCATTGTTGCCGCTCGGCGTTCCAGTTGCCGCCCTTGTTGAAGCAGGCGTCTTCTTGTTGCGCCGCGACGGGCAGCGCCGCGCCGAACAGCGCCACCGCCAGGATCGTACTTACCACAAGCCGGTTTCGCATGTCGTTTTCTCCTGATTAGGTTAGCGGCCCCAGCGCGGTGCCAGGGGTTCTGCCGCGAGCGAATGGGCCTTGCACGCTTGATGGTCACGCTCATTATAGCAGCGCGTTGGACGCCGGAAATCAGCCCTTCGGCGGAACTGCGGGAACCCCTACCGATCTTCAACGGAGCCGGTATAATAACGTGCTGCCTCTGCGCACGCGCCGTAACCGCAGTTCGTAAGGATATTGTATGCCGGTCCCCTTTTGTCATATCTGTCACCAGAACGAGGCCGAAAAGCGCCAGTACGGCGACGCCTCGCTCAGCCAGGGTGAATATTGCCCGGTCTGCCATCGGCCGGCCTGCCGGTTCCACATGGGGCGGGTGCGCTGGCGCTGGCGCGACACGGGTCGCGTGGACACCGCGCTCGTCTGCCGCGACTGCAAGAACGCCTACCGGCACCGCGAGTGGGACGCGCATCACCGCGACTGGATCAGCTAGACGCAGCGAAAAGCAGCGAAAAACCGCTAAAGGCAGCAGAAGACAGCTAGAAGCAACTCAAGCAGCAAAAAGGCTGTTCCTGACGGCCTTTAGCTGCTCTTATCTGCTCTTATCTGCTCTTGGCTGCTCTTATCTGCTTTTCGTCGCTGTCCGGTGGGCGCAGGGTCGCGGGCCTGTTTACAATCTGCCTAGT
>DAOKYY010000088.1:0-1403 GCA_035325905.1 Aggregatilineaceae bacterium
GCCTGGTGGTCTGCGACTGGGTGGGTGAGTGTCCGGCGCTGGTCGTTACAGTTGAAAGCGTGAGGGACGCCGCCCTGACTTGGCGCGGCGTCCCTCAGTGACTCTGAGTATTATCCGCCGCTCGTGGGCGTCGGCGTCACTTCCTCGGCAGCTTCGGTTGCCTCTTCAGTCGCCTCTTCGGTGGCAGACGCACCCGCCAGCTCTTCGATAGCGGCCATCACATCCACTTCGCCCGAGACAATCGCCTCGACGGCGGCATCACCGGCGGCGCGAACGTCCTCAGGCAGGGCGTAGTCTTCGTTGTACTCGATGCGCAGCCCGCCGTTTTCGAGCGTGATGGCATACGCTTCACCACCCATTTCGCCGGCCAGCACGCGGTTGATGATCTCCTCGAGCACCACCGTCCAGTCGTAGACCTGGTTGGCGACTACGATCTCCGGGGCGAGGTTGGTCTGGTTGGCCTGCGTGCCGAACCACAGCGCGCCGGCCTCGCTGGCTTTCTGGATCGCGCCAGGGACCATCTGGGCCGTGCCGGTCAGCACGTCCGCGCCGTTCGCCAGCATAGCGTCGGCAGCTTCCGCCGCCAGCGCCAGGTCGCCGAACGACTGGATGTAGTTGACGATCGGGTCGATTTCGGGATTGACCGACTTGACCCCGGCCACGAAGCCGTCGATGTACAGCTTGGCGTCGCCCGTCTCGATCGGTCCGACTACGCCGATGACGTTGCTCTGGGTCAGGCGCGCGGCCATCACGCCGAAGACGTAGCCCCCCTGCTCGGAGCGGGCTTCATAGGCGTAGACGTTGTTGATGCCCTCGTCGGTGAAGGTGTTGACGGTCGTGCCCCACGCGAAGGAGACTTCGGGGAAGTCGGGCGCGATGTCTTCGAGCGACGAGCCATACTGCGAGCCATGCGCGATCACCAGGTCATAGTCCTGGGTGGCGTAGTCGCGGATGGCGGTCGCCGCGTCCTCGACGACAAACAGGTTCTCGGAGATGGCGTACTCGAAGCGATCCTCGCCGAGCGCGGCCTGAATCTGGGCCAGGGCGTCGGCCATGCTCTGGCTGAAGGCCAGGTCGGTGCTGGTGCTGGGCATCACGACCGCGACGCGGAACGTCTCGCCTTCCGGCAGCTCGATGTTGATCGGGCGCGGCGTGGCCGCCGCTTCGGCGGTCATGGCTTCTTCAGTCGCCGCTTCTTCGGTCGCGGCTTCCTCAGTGGCGGCTTCTTCGGTCGCGGCCTCTTCCGTCATGGCTTCCTCAGTCGCCTCGACGGTGGCGGTTTCCTCAGGCGCCATAGCCACTTCCTGCGTGGCCGCCTCGGTCGCAGCCTCTTCGGTCACGGCTTCTTCAGTCGCGGCCTCCTCAGTGGCAGCTTCCTCGGTAGCGGCTTCTTCGGTGGCCGC
>DAOKYY010000088.1:1503-16118 GCA_035325905.1 Aggregatilineaceae bacterium
GCCTCCTCAGTGGCGGCTTCCTCAGTTGCTACCTCGGTTGCCTCCTCGGTCGCCGCGGGCTGAGGGGTCGGTGTTTCGTCTTCATCGTCCCCGTCGCACGCCGCCAGCGCGAGCGAAGCGATCAACAGGACGATCAGCAAAACCCAGCGTTTCTTCATAGTGTCTTCCTCCTGCTTACAGCATCGAACACGGGCGCAAGGCCGGTCCGCAGCGGCTATCGCGCCGCGACCGGGGCCGGAGAAGCCTGCAGATCCCTCCACAAACCGTTATAGCAGTTCTCTCGAACAGACTGCAATTCACTCACCCCGCTCGAAGGGCTTGGTGAGCGCCGCCGGCTGATCCACGCGCTGCGATGCGAGCACAAGGGCCAGGATGGTAAGCAGGTAGGGCGCCATCGAAGCGTACTCGGCCGGGATGTCGATCCCTTTGGTGCGCACCCACAATTGGAGCGCGTTGACGGTGCTGAACAGCAGAGCGCCGGCCATCACGCCGAACGGGCGCCAGCTTCCGAAATAAACCAGCGCGACCGCGATGAAGCCCTGGCCGGCGGTCATGTTCTGCTGAAACACGTTCAGCAGCGCGATCGACAGGGATGCTCCGGCCATGGCGGCCATCATCCCGCCGAAGGTGACGGTCAGATAGCGCACGCGCGCCACGCTGATCCCCATCGCGTCGGCGGCCTGCGGATTCTGGCCGACGGCGCGGATTTTCAAGCCGAGCGTGGTGCGGTTGAGCACAAACCACGCGATCGGAACCAGCGCGAACGCGACGTAGACCAGCAGGTTGTGCTGGAAAAAGATCTCGCCGATGACCGGCACCTCGCTGAGCACAGGCACGCGGATTTTGGGGAAGCCGTTGACCGTCACGACGCTGTCGAAGCTCTGCTGAAAGAGCAGCTCGCTCAGGCCCAGGCCGAAGAGGAAGATGCCGATACCGCTGATGCCTTGCTCGGCCTTGAGCGTCACGTTGATGAAGGCGGTTCCCAGACCCATCAGCAGCCCGACGAACAGCGCAGCCAGCACACCCAGCACCAGGCTGCCGCTGACATATACCGCCCAGAACCCGCTGAACGCGCCCATCAGCATGATCCCCTCAACCCCCAGGTTGAGCACGCCGCTGCGCTGACCGAATGTCTCGCCGATGGCGGCGTACAGGTAGGGCGTCGCCAGGCGAATCCCGGAGGCCGCGATCCCGATCAAGACGCTGGAATCAAGCAGTTGATCGATCATCGGACGCCATCCATTTCGGCGGCGGCGGCAGACGTGCCAGGTGGCGCGGCCGGCTCCTGCGCGGCGAGCGTCACGCGACGCCGGGCGCGCTGGCGGCTCCACAGGT
The DNA here is from genome assembly GCA_035325905.1 of Aggregatilineaceae bacterium. Classification (GTDB taxonomy): domain Bacteria; phylum Chloroflexota; class Anaerolineae; order Aggregatilineales; family Aggregatilineaceae; genus DYGX01. Next base: position 2,839 of record DAOKYY010000088.1, read on the forward strand.
CACTGCTGACGACGAAGATGATCACCAGGCTGATCAGCACGGTGGTCAGCGCGGACGGCACCTGAACCGTGCGCTGGAGCTTGTTCCCGCCCACCAGCAGCGCGCCGAACAGAATGGACGCGGGGATGGTACCGAGCGGGTGCAGCTTGCCGAACAGCGCGGCCACGATCCCGTTGAATCCGGCGTTGCCGGTGAACGCAATCGCGCCGCCTTCGGCGCTCATGCGGTGCCGCACACCGAGCACCTGGATTCCGCCTGCCAGCCCGGCGAGGCCGCCACTTAGCAGCAGCGACAGGACGATGTACCGCTTGACGCGGATCCCGGCGTAACGCGAGGCGCGCGGGTTCTTCCCGACGGCGCGAATCCGGTAGCCGACCGTCGTGCGCCACAAGAAGACCCAGACCGCGACGGCGAGCACTATCCCGATAATGATCCCGATGTGGAGCAGGGTCGGCGCCCAGCGCGATGAATCGGCGCCGCTCAGCCCCAGCCACTCGTAGATCGAGTCCAGCCAGGGGCCGATACGCGGCAGGTCCGACTGGCGCGGCAAGCGATCGGTCTCCGGGATGCGCGAGGCGGCGCTGATTTGCTCCGGGTCGATGAGCGTGTTGCTCATCAGGTAGATCATCCAGTAGGTCGCGATCTGGTTGAGCATCACCGTGCTCAGGATTTCGTTAACGTTGAAATACGCCTTGAGCACGCCCGCGATCCCGCCCCAGATGGCGCCCGCGACGAAGCTCGCCGCCAGGCACAGCGGGATCAACACCTCGGCCCGCGCGTCCGGCAGGGAGAGCGCCAGCGCGGTCGCGGCCAGGCCGCCGACGATCATCTGGCCCTCGCCGCCGATATTGACGACGCCGCCCCGAAAGCTGATGCAAATCCCGATGCCAACGAGCAGCAGGGGCGTCGCTTTGATCAGGGTGTCGGCGAAGGTGTTTTTGGTCCCGAAGGCGCCCTCGTACAGCGCCCGGTACGCCCGGATCGGGTCCGCGTCCATCAGGAGCAGCATCACCGCGCCGATCAGCAGCGCGGCGACGACTGCCAGGACGGGCATAAGCAGGTCTAGCAGTCGGTCAAGGCGGCGTATCCAGGTGGCTGTCACAAGAATTATGGGTCTCTCAGGTGAATAGGGCCAGGAAAGGGTGGTACTAACTTGGTGCTTCACCGGTGCGTGAGCGTGGGGAAATCGTAACATAGAATCCCCGGCGCGAGCAACTTACAATCGGCACTTGCCGCTGCTGACTGTTGGCAATTGCCAGCGCGAGCGCCAGGATTCAAAGAGCAGGCGCGCGGCCTGTTCCCATCTGCGTCGATACGCCGCGAGCGCGGCGTCCGCGCTTAGTGACGGCCTTCGGCGAATTCCTCGATCATCTTCTTGTTGAAGGCGGGGATATCGTCCGGGCGCCGGCTGCTGACCAGCCCGCGATCGACCACAACTTCCTCGTCGACCCATTCGGCCCCAGCGTTCTGAAGGTCAAGCTGGAGGCTGGGATACGAGGTCAGCTTGCGGCCCTTGATCACGCCTGCATCGATCAGCGTCCAGGGGCCGTGGCAGATCACGGCGACCGGCTTGCGCGCCTCGAAAAAGCCGCGCACGAACTGCTGCACGTCTGGATCGCGCCGCAGCTTATCCGGACTCATCACACCGCCGGGCAGCAGCAGGCCATCGTATTCGTCCGCGCTGGCATCCGAAACCGGAACGTCGACCGAAAACATCTCGCCCCAGTCAGTATGATCCCAGGCGTGGACCTTGTCCGCTACCGGCGAAACAACGTAGGTCGTTGCCCCGGCGTCGTGGAGCGCCCGGCGCGGGCGCGTGAGTTCCTCTTGCTCAAAGCCGTTTGTCACCAGGATCGCGATCTTTTTCCCTGTCAGATCATTCGCCATTGTTTCGCTCCCTTCACATCGCTGCGACGCCTGCGCGCCGTCCGGCCCGCTTCGGGCCTGTATCCAACGGTAAGTATAAAAAAACCCCCTGGCCTATGCATGCGGCGGCTAGAGGGTTTACGTTTAGGAAAACTGGCCGGTTCGGCGGCGGGTCACTTGACCAGGCGGTGCTGCACCGCCAGGGTAGCAGCCTCGGTCCGGCTGTTGGCTTCGAGCTTCGACAGGATGTTGCTGACGTGGTTCTTGACGGTCGAGCGGCTGATCGTCAGGCGGTCTGCGATCTCCCGGTTGTTCAGGCCCTCGATCATCAGCGCCAGCACTTCAATCTCGCGCTCGGTCAGGTCATGGCCCAGAGCCGGGGGCTGAGTCGCCGCTTCGATCAGCGCGCGCGTCGCCTCAGGCGCCAGCGTGGACTTGCCGTAGTAGGCGTTGCGCACCGCGTCGGACAGCTCGTCGATCGAGATATTCTTCAGAAGATACCCGATCGCCCCGGCCTGAAGGGCCTCGTGCACCAGCTCCTTCTCTTTGAAGCTGGTCAGCGCGATGATCTGCGTTTCAGGATAGGTCTGCTTGATGACGCGCGTCGTCGCCACCCCGTCCATCTCCCCTGGCATGACCAGATCCATCAAGATCACGTCGGGACGATGCTCAGCGCATAGCCGGACGGCTTCTTCACCGCTCGACGCCTCGCAGACCAGCTCAAGGTCGTCGCAGGTGTCGAGGAACACCCCCAGACCGCTGCGCACCATATCATGGTCGTCAACGATCATGATACGAATATGCTTCAGTTCGCTCATGCTGCCCCTTTACCCCTTCGCGGCGATTGCGCCATACAGCCGTGATCGTTGTCCCTTCGCCGACCGCGCTCTGAATATCCAGCTCGGCGCCAAGCGCGCGAGCGCGCTCGCGCATAATTCCCAGACCCAGCGAGGTTGCGGGCGTCTGGCTGGTCTCGAAGCCACGCCCGTTGTCTGAAATTCGAAGCGTGACGCCGTCCGGCGCGCCGATGACGTGGACGCGTACTTCCGTCGCGCGCGAATGCTTGACGATATTATTCAGCGCTTCTTGCGCAATATAATAATACGCCGTCTGGACATCGCCGGGCATATCTTGATCGCCTTCGACTTCCAGCGTGACTTTCATTCGCGTGCGACCGATCACCGCCGCCGTCAGCTGGCTGAGCAGCTCGGCCAGGTTGGCTTCGAGCAGCGTCGAGGGGCGAAGCTCAAGCAGAAGCGTGCGCATCTCGGCCTGCGCGCCGCGCGTCAGGCGGTAAAGCTCCTCAAGCTGCTGGCGCGCGCGCTCCGGCTGTCGCTCCCACAGGCGAGGCAGGGCTTCGGCGATCACAGCGGCGGAAAAGAGCGTCTGGCTGACCGCGTCGTGCAGGTCGCGCGCCAGGCGCTGCCGTTCTTCCAGCACCGCCAGCGCCTGCGCTTTCTCGTGAAGCTGGGCGTTCTGAATCGCGATGGCAGCCTGGTCGGCGAAGGCTTGCAGCCGTTCAGCATGAACAACCGTGAAGAAGTTCGGCGTCGCGCTGTTTAGATGCAAAAACCCGATCGTGTTGCCTTTCAGGCGGATCGGCGCGCCGGTGTACGAGCGGAAGCGACGCAGCGGCTCAGGCTTGCGCTCGTACCACGCCTCGTCCAGTGTCGGGGTGATCACCGGCTGGCCGCTCGCCGCCATCTGGTACAGCTCTGGCGTATCCTCGACGCGCTGCCGGGTATTGAGCAGCCAATCCTCGACCTCCTGCTCGCGGAACCCCTGCGTGCGCACGACGCGCGCCACGCCGTTTTCAATCAGCATGATGTAGGCGGCGTCGTGGGGAACGACCAACCCGATGTTGGTCAGGATACGCTCCATCACTTCGTCCAGATCGAGCGTGCTGGTCAGAGCCGTCGCGATATTGCGCAGCGCCTCGGCCAGGACTCGCTGGCGATGCTCGGCGGCCTGCACCATCTTGATCTCGGTGATGTCCGTGCAGACGCTGATCAGCCCGATGTGCCGCCCGGCTTCGTCGCGGATGCTGTCGGCGCGCATCAGCGTCGGGACGACCTCGTCCCCCTTGGTCTTTAGCTCGACTTCACCGGTCCAGGTGCGCCCTTCGCGCATCGCGGCGAAGATGTCAACGGCGATCTGCGGATTGGTGAACAGTGACGCGGAAATGCCGCGCACATTCAGCTCGTTGACAGTGTACCCGTAGAGATCGACAAACGCCTGGTTGTTGTAGATCGCCGTGCCGTCCACGTCAGCGATGATAATCGCGTCGCTGATGCTCTCGATCGCCTTGCTGGTGAAGAGCAGGCGTTCATGCTCCATCTTCAGATCAAGCGTCGCCTGACGGTTCTGGAGCAGCGTCCCAAGCCGGTACTGCACTTCGAGCGGCTGCGCCTGCGGGCTGAGCAGCTCGTCCACGGTCTGCCAGTGCGGGCGAGGGACCTCGTTCACCAGGTCTTCGCCGGAGCCGAGGAACAGCACCGGCAGCGCGACCGGAAAGGCGTCTTCCTTGCGCGCCTTGAGCCACGCGCCATGCTCGACCAGCGCGCCGGCATCGACGATACACAGGTCGAAGCGCTGAGCCGGTAGCGTCGGGCCAGCGGCGAACAGAACGTCATAACGGGCGCTGAGCCAGTCCGCGAGCCGGTGCCGGTGACGCTCATTGCTTGCGAGCAGCAGAATACGGTTCATCAGGCGGTCCCAGTCTACTCCAGCGCCCCGATGCGCCGAATGGCCGAGTCGGATACTATGTTGTTATGAATTATCTCAAAACTGAAGCGCGACCGCGAAGGCAAACCGTCAGTTCGGCTGAAGATGCGCTCCTGGCCTTCCGGCGAGCGGCGGCGATCACTCAGGCGTCCGGCGGCGAGGAATCGCGCTGGTCATTCCAGGTCACGTTGGCCGCACGCAGCAGCTCGCGCACGCGGTTATGCGCCAGCGCCCGCTGGAACACCGCTTCGGTGACTTGCTGCCCGCGCGCCGCGATCAGCCACCCTTCCGGGCTGCGAATATCCCACAACAGGGAGCGCCCGCGCGCCATTTCTACCATGCCGGACAGGGTGGAATCGCGCATTTCCTTCGCCGCAACCGGGTCGTCGCTCGACTGACCCGTGTCATTCAGCTTGATGCGCCGCACGCTCTCGATCTGGCGCCGCACCACGTCCGCCACCTCAGGCGCGACCCAGACGGTCGGCGGCTCCAGGCGCAGGGGATAGCTGACAGAGATGAACGCGCAGTGGGAGCTGGCTTCTTCGATAAGCCGCCCGCACACTTCGTAGCCTTTTGTCGCGCCTGTCCGCCGGTTGAAGAACAGATCCGTGATCACGCCGAGGTCAACGCCATCTGTGGTGCACATCCGGGTGCCCCGCAGCCGGGTGTTGCCTTCCAGAATACGCTGAAGCTCCGGTATATCCCGCGCATCGACAATCGATTGCGGCGAGCGCACGACAATCGCATCCACGCTGGCCGAGACGACTTCGGACCACGGGATCACCTGGGCGCGGCTCATCCAGCCGCCTTTGTCGGTCAGGAGACCCAGCAGGCGCAATTTATCCGTCGATACGACGATGTCCTGGGTCATCTGGTGGGTCTGCTCACCATCTGGGGTGACGACGGGCAGCCCGATCAGGTCTGAGCCTTTCAGCATTAGCGTTCTTCTTTTGGCACCAAACCGGGCCTGCGATGCGCTTTGGCGGTGGGATGCGTGAAGCCGGCGCAGAGAAGGCGCGCAGCAACAAAGCTGCCACAAGGGCCAAGACGGATGTAGCGTGCGGCTGTTCCCATCGCCTTATCCACAGCATAGGGTCAAAACGTTTCGGGTGCATGAGAAAAGCGGCACATATAGAGGGGGGTCAGGTGGCCTATTCCGCAATAGGCCACCTGGCTCGGCACCAGCGGGCAGGCCGCACAGCGGCGTAAGCCTTGCTCCGCCTAACTCAAATGCGGCCCCGCCGCGCGCACTTCGGGCGGGCAATCGGCGGCGAACTTCTGGAAGTTGTCCACGAAGCGCGAGGCAAGCTGGCGATAGCGTGTCCAGTAGTCATCCTGGCGCGCCCACGACACCGCCGGGTTAAGAATTTCGTCGGGCACGCCTGGACAGGACGCGGGGACCTTGAAACCGAAGACCGGGTCTTCGCGGTATTCGACCTCGCTGAGCTGTCCGGCGAGCGCGGCGTTCAGCAGCGCGCGCGTATGGCGGATGCTGATCCGCTTGCCGACGCCGTATGCGCCGCCGATCCAGCCGGTGTTGAGCAGCCAGCAGGTCGCGCCATAGCGCAGTATCTTGCGCTTGAGCAGATCGGCGTAGACCGCCGGGTGGTGGACCATGAACGGCGCGCCGAAGCAGGTGCTAAACGTGATCTTTGGCTCGGCGCCCAGGCCGATCTCCGTGCCTCCGACTTTCGAGGTGTAGCCGGAGATGAAGTGATAGAGCGCCTGATCGGGCGTCAGGCGGGCCAGCGGCGGCATCACGCCCTGCGCGTCGCAGGTCAGCAGGATGATATTGCGCGGGTGGCCGCCCATCTTCGACGGGATGGCGTTGCCGATGAAAGTCAGCGGGTACGAGGCGCGTGTATTTTCGGTGATGCGGTCGTCGTTGAGATCGATCAGCCGCGACAACGGGTCCGCCACCACGTTTTCAAGGATCGTGCCAAAGCGGTGCGTCGCGGCGAAAATCTGCGGCTCCGCCGAGGCCGAAAGCTGGATCACCTTCGCGTAGCAGCCGTCCTCGAAGTTGAAGATGCCTTCATCGCTCCAGCCGTGCTCGTCGTCGCCGATCAGCCCGCGCGACGGGTCCGCCGAGAGAGTCGTCTTGCCGGTTCCGCTCAGGCCGAAGAACAGCGCGGTATCACCCTGCGGCCCCTGGTTGGCCGAGCAGTGCATGGTCATGATGCCGTCGAGCGGTAGCAGGTAATTCATGACCGTGAAGATCGCCTTCTTGATTTCCCCGGCGTAGGCGGAGTTGCCGATGATGCACATCCGCTGCTCGAAGCTGAGCGCGATGACCGTCGGGCTGCGGGTGCCGTCGATCGATTCGGACGCTTGGAACGACGGCGCGCAGATCACCGTGAACTCTGGCACGTGCTGGCGGTATTCCTCGCGGCTGGACGGCGTGATGAACATATTGCGCGCGAACAGGCTGTGCCAGGCGTACTCGGTGACGATCCGGATCGGCAGGCGGTAATTCGGGTCTGCCCCCGCGTAACAGTCCTGCACGAACAGGTCACGCCCCTGGAGGAAGCCCTGGAGCCGGCCGAACAGCTCGTCGAACTTATCGGCGGCGAGCGGGCGGTTGTATTCGCCCCACCAGACGTGGTCTTGGCTGGACGGCTCGCGGACGATCATCTTGTCCTGCGCGGCGCGGGCGGTGTGCTTGCCGGTCTCGACCACCACCGGCCCATCGCGCGAGATCATGCCCTCGCGCCGGAAGATGATCTCCTCGACCAGCGCCTCAGGCGGCAGATTCCAGTACACGGTGCTTAGATTCGCCAATCCCTGATTGAGCAGGCCATATTCGGCTTTGTACTCGCGGGCCTGGTCCTGGGCCGGCGTTTTGATGTTGAGCAGGTTGTTCATAGCCAGTCCCTGACCATTTTGCGGTCGCCAATGTAGATTTCGTTCGGCGCGTTGGGGTCCAGCGCCCACTTCATCCGCTCCACGCCTTCGAGAACATCCTTCACTGACCCGGCGTAACTCAGTCGCAGGTGCCCTTCCATCCCGAACGGCTCGCCGGGCACGGTGACGACCAGCGCCTTCTTCAGCAGGAAGGTCGCCAGTTCCAGCGAGTTGGCGCTGTAGGCGCGGAAATCCGGCAGGCAATAGAAGGTTCCCTGGGGTTTCTGGGTGACGACGCCAGTGAACCCGCGCAGCTCATTCATGATCACATCGCGGTTGTTCTGGATCGTCAGGCGCAGGTTTTCGACGACGCTCTGCACGCCGGTGAGCGCGCCTTCCGCCGCCGCCTGCGAAACGACCGACGGGCACGACGTGGTCTGCGCCTGGATTGCGGTCATGACCTCGATCAGCCGGCGCGGCCCGACCGCCCAGCCGATGCGGAAGCCGGTCATGCCGTACAGCTTCGAAACGCCGTTGACCAGCACGATGTGCGAGTCCTCGACATCTCTGGATGTGTACTGGTAGGCGGACGGCGCGCAGGCGCCGTCGAACACCAGCTTATGATAGATGTCATCCATGATCAGGTACAGATCGCGGCTCTCCGCCAGCTCGACCAGCTGCGCGATCAGCTCCGGCGGGTAAATCGCGCCGGACGGGTTGTTCGGGCTGTTGACGATGATCGCCCTGGTGTAGGGGCTGATCGCGCGCTCGATCTCCTCAAAGCGCGGCACGAACGAGCCATCTTCCGGCGTGACGATCACCGGCACGCCGTAAACCATGCGCACCATCTCCGGGTAGCTGACCCAATACGGCGCCAGCAGGATGATCTCGTCCTGCGGATCGGTGATCGCGAACAGCAGGTTGTAGAGCGCCTGCTTATCGCCGGTCGAGATAATCACATTTTCCGGCGCGACCTGCCGCCCGTAATTCTCTTCGGTGTAGCGGATCACGGCTTTCTTCAGCGAGGGAAGGCCGTCGGATGGCGCGTATTTGATGTCGCCGGTTTTCAGCTTGGCGGCGGAGCTGAGGATCGCCGCGATCGGCGCTTTGTTCTTTGGCTCGCCGATGCCGAGGTGGATCACCGGCTCGCCGCGCTCGCGCAGCAGGCGCGCCGCCTCGTTGAGCGCAAGCGTGGGCGACTCCTTAATTGTTCGGGCCAGTTGGCTAAGACTCATACAGGGGATGCCTCCCATAAATTTATCGAGGCGAAAACGGGGGAGGGCGCCTCCGGGAAGCTGCTCTCCGCCGGAGGCCAGCCGGTGAGCGACCGCCTCAGCGCGCTCATTGTTCTGAATTTTACAAGCGCGCTTAAATCAGGCAAGTCGGGCGACGAGCGCGCGTCAGAACTGGTAGCCGATCCCGTCTCCGAGTAGCGCCGGGTCCACCGGCCGGGCAGGGACGATCACCAGCAGATCGGGTGAGGGACGCGCTGCCGTGTACTGCGCGCCGAGCCGGTCAAAGGCGCGCTCGAAAGGGGTGTCGGTCTGACCGGGCAGGATCACTTCCACGAACGCGACACGCTCGGCCGTTGCAATGGCGAGCGGCGCGTCCGGGAAGCGCACGATCCCGCGCGCGCCGTAGATGTCGTACCAGTCGGCGGCGAGGATGCGCTCCTGCGTCTCGAACATCAGCACGTGGGCGACGCCGACGTCGGTCCACACGTGCCGGATGCCGTGCGCGTCGAGAAACGCGATCAGCGGGTCGAGCGTCGCGGGCTGCCGGGTGTAATAGGGCGAGGTCCAGTCTGTGACCGGGTCCAGCCGCGCTGCGCCGAGCAAGTTGAGCGCCATGACGCTGCTCAGGATCGCGGCTGCCACGGCGCGTCCCAGTCGCGCGCTGCGCGCCAGCCTCGCCGCGATCGCCGCCACGCCGACCGGCAAGACGCTGTGCGCCATCAGGACGTAGCGCCCGGTCGCGTCAAACCCGTGCGCGTTGAGCGCGTGGTTGCCATAGCCACTCAGCACGTAAATCGCGGGCAGCAGCAGCGCGAACAGCGCCAGCAGCGCGCGCCCCGGCTGGCCCGGCGTGCCGCGCCCGCGCCACGCCAGCGCGATCAGCCCGACCAGCGCGCCCTGGTAGACGATCTGGAGCCACCACGTCGCGGGCCAGCTCAGCACGCGCCAGGCCGGGTCGCCGCTGACCAGACGCGGCGCGAGGTCGTAGCTCAGGTGATCGAGCACCGCCCAGGCGTTGCCCCAGGTATCGCCTTGCGAGGACAGCAGGTAGCGAAAGGTTGCCCCGCCGTGCGCGAGATTGTATGCCCAGAATGGCAGACTCCCACCGATGAAGGCCAGCGCGGCGGCCCATCCGCTGCGCCGTAACGGTCCTCGCGCGTAGATCAGCAGCACGATTGCGACCGGCACGGCGTAAAACGCGATCAGCCACGAGATCCAGAACGCCAGCCCGCCGGTCAGCCCCAGCGCGACTAAGGCGCGCGCTCGCTGGTGGTCCGGGCACGCGGAGTCCGTGACGTAGGTCGTCAGGACGAGCAGCAGGCTGCCGAGCGCCAGCGTCTCCGCCGTCGCGCCCCACGTCTTCAGGCCAGTTACCAGCAGGTAGGCGGGGGCGAGCGCGGCCAGCAGCCCGCTCAGCGCCCCGGCTCGCGGGCCGAAGATACGCGCGCCGAGCCACCCGGTCAGCGCGATGTAGACGCCAGCCAGCAGCCAGGGCGCCAGCTTCAGCGTCACGGCGCCAGGGCCGAACAGCGCGAACAGCCCGGCCAGGAGGTACGACTCTGCCGCGCCCAGGTAAGGCTGGCCGGGGTGAAAGACCGGGCGCTCGCCGTCGAGAATGTGCAGGGCTTGCAGGCCGGCCATGCCCTCGTCGTAGTCATAGCGCCAGCCGGAGCCGATCAGCAACGCCAGGCGCAGCGCCAGGCCCGCGATCACGGCCAGCGCGATCGCGTGGCGCGTCATCCCACGTCGGGCGCGGTGATGGTAAAGAGCGCGTGGCTGGCGGGCGAGGTGGCTTCGCCGAGGTAGAGCCGGACCTCGTAGCGACCTGGCGCGAAGCCGGGATCGCTGCCGACGAAGAACGACGTGCGCCCGCTGGTGGGCAGGCCCCACAGGTAGCTGCTCGTCTCGACCAGCTCGTCATCGCGGTACAGCTCGCGCCGCCAGAGGACGCCCTGCGTCATGTTCTCGAACGAGACAAACAAGTAGACGCGCTCGGTCCCGGCAGGGAAGCTGCTCGCCGGGCTGACCGGTGAAAGCGTCGCGGAGACCTCGTCATCCAGCGCGGTGATTTGCAGGCGCGCGTCCGGGCGGGGGGTGACGGCGGCCACCAGCGGGGGGGCGTTCGGCGTATAGGTCGGGAATGGCGTCTGAGTCGGGGTGTCGCCCGGCGTGGCGATGACGGTCACAATGACTGTTACCGGTGGGACAGGCGTGTTCGTCGGCAGCAGGGCGCTCTGCATCGTCGCCGTCTCGGAAGGCGGTATCACGCCGGGGCCGGTCGGGCTGGCGACGGCGGCGGGCGCGGCGGGCGTTACGATCAGGTCGAGGGGCGTCGTCGCGGCGACGGCTTCCAGCGCCAGGGCTGGCTGGCTGGGCACAGCCAGCGGCGTGCTGCCTGCTCCCCACCCGGCGATCGGGGTTTCGTCCGGGGGCGATTCCTGGCGCATGGCGCTGATGACCAGCGTGCTCGCGCAGGTGATCCCGCTGACCGCGAACAACACGAACGCGAGCAGAAACAGCCGCCACCCGCGCTGGCCTGCTTCGCGGCGGCGGCGCCAGAATACGTCGCGCCGGCTGCGTCGAAAGAGGCGCAATGATACCACCAGCAGCAGCAGCGCAAGCGCGAACAGCCCACCGGCTGCGTAGAGCAGCGTGTCTTGGGATACTTCCGGCATCGTAGCTAACCTATGTCTGGCGCTCCAGACCTGGTGCATTATAGCACGGGCGCGCCGGTGTCAAACATCTGCGACGCGGTCTGTTCCCGCGAACGGATGACCTCAAACACTCGTTAAGCCGATCTATTTGGACGCCTATTCAGCCCTTGTCAAACCGGGCAAGGTTCACTATAATGTGGGTCGTCGGGTCGTTAGCTCAGTTGGCTAGAGCGCGTCGTTGACATCGACGAGGTCAGAAGTTCGAGTCTTCTACGACCCACACAGCCGGTCGCTCATGTTTCTGAGCGACCGGCTTCTTTTTGCGTTATGGCCTGAACGCCGGGCAGCCGTCGCCCGCTTCCACGACCAGGTCGGCCCGCACCCAACCGGTCACAACTGAGTCCTCGACCTGAAGCCGCACGCGGAACCACCGCTGGTTATCGTTGCCCAGGTCCTGAGCGAGCACGTCCATGCGCTGGCCCTGCATCGCGACAGAAATCTGCCGCGCAACCGCGCTCGGCTGCGTCCGCACGTTGACATTGTCGCGCGGGAAGACGATACACAGTATCTCCGGCGTGGGCGTGATGCTCGGCGTGTAGGTCGCGGTCGGCGTGTCGGTCGGCGTCGGCGTATCGCTGGGCGTCGGCGTCCGGCTGGGGGTCCAGGTCGGCGTCGGCGTCGCGGTCGGCGTCGCCGTGTCGGTGGGCGTCGGCGTATCGCTCGGCGTGTAGGTCGCGGTCGGCGTCTCGGTGGGCGTCGGCGTCAGCGTCTCGGTCGGCGTGTGCGAGGGCGTCGGCGTGATGGTCGCGGTCGAAGTCGGCGTGTCGGTCGGCGGGTTGACGATGGGTCCCCACGCGGGCTGGGTCGCCAGGGCAACCGCCGCCAGCACAACCAGGATCACGATCCCGCTCACCGACCAGACGATATAGCGCCGCCGGCGCATCTGTCGCACCGCTTCCTCAAGCCGCAGAATCTCGGTGCGGCGCCCCAGGATGCGGAACGGCTCGTCCTTTGCCAGCTCCAGCCAGCGTTGCGCGGCCTGCGGGTCTTCCTGGTCGAGCGCCGCCTCGACGCGCTCCAGGTGCCGAGCCAGCAGATCGGCAACGATCATCCGGTAGCGCGGGTCCTGTGCGTAGTTCCGCAGCCCGGCCAGCATGGTGCGGGCCTGGCTCAGCTCGTTCTCGTAATTCTGCGCGATCAGCGCCGAGGCGCGCTCGATGATGTGCCGCGCCTCGCCCATGTCGGCCTCGCTTTGGCGGGCGCGCTGGAGCAGGCCGGTGATGTCCTCGTCGGTCGGGGCGAACTCCGCTGCCGTTTCCAGCGCACGGACCGCCTCGATTGTCAGGCGGTGCTTTTCTTCGAGCACCGTCGCGGACTCCACGCGCGTCAGCGCGCCCTGCGCCTGCGAGTAAAGCTGCGCGATCAGGTTGCTGCCGCGCTCCTCGACTTCGCGCACAAGCCGTTTGAGGCGCTCGCTGCCCGGCAGAAGCTGGCGCAGGCCCGCCAGCGTGTTATGCAGCGCCTGGAGGTCGCGGGCGCGGTCCTGAAGCGAGCCGGACGCCATGTTCAGTTGCACCGTCGCCTGGTCGTATTGCTGGCGAACGCTGCGGACCAGGTCAATGCGCTCTTGCGCGAGCGGGTCGTTCGAGACGACGCGCAGCGCGCCTTCATACTTTTGCAGCGCGCCGTCCCAGTCGTCGGCGGCGAGCAGGCGGTCGCCCTCGGCCAGCAGCTCGCGCGCCAGAGACAGGTCTTGAATATCCAGCAGCGCCTGCTCGACATCCTTCCAGCTCTGGATACCGGCCCGCGCAGCCAGATCGCGCGCTTCGCGATAAAGCCGCTCCGCCTCGTCGTAGTTCCCGGCGCGGACCAGCGAGTTCGCCCGGTTGTAGGCGACGCGCGCGTCGAACGGGATGCGGTGATCCGGCACGACGCCGCGCAGCAGGTTGTCTTCGGC
>DAOKYY010000089.1:0-15604 GCA_035325905.1 Aggregatilineaceae bacterium
GTCATGGCGCAGAGAGTGTAGCACCGCTCCGCGCAAAGAAAAATAGGTGGCGGCGGACCGCTTGCGGTATGCTTCATTAACGGGCATCGAGGCCGGAAAGGATTGGGACTTTATGGAAGACTTCATTTTCGGGACGATGGCGACCGACGAGCTGAAGCTGGTGCATCACCGCGCCGCGCGCCAGGGCTGGCAGCACGCGCATGACCTGTCACCCGCCGACCCGCTGCCCGGCCAGGCGGTGACGGTCCGCGCCCGTGCGGGAGTAGACCAAACCGTGACGGACGCCGCGCTCTACTACACGACCGACGGTCGCGCGCCGCAGGGATCGCGCGGGCAGGCGTCGGTCGGGCAGGCCGTCCCGCTGCGGCGCGTGGCGGTCGAGTGGGACACGCTGGCGTGGAGCTACGTCGCGGTGTGGGAAGCATCGCTTCCGCCGCAGCCCGAAGGCGCGGTCATCCGCTACCGGATCGGCGCGTGGTCGAATGAGGGAGAGGAGATTTTCGCGGACTGGCCCGATCCCCAGTGGCGGGCCGAGCAAGCCGCGTCGGCGCACTTCCGCCAGCAGCCGTTGCCCGCGCCGCGCGCCGACGATCCGCCCGGCGCGCAGACCTTTACGCTGCATGTGGACCGGCTCGCCCCGCCCGGCTGGGCGCGCGAGGCCGTGATCTACCAGATTTTCGTCGATCGCTTTTATCCCGGCGATGGGCGCGGCTGGCTCCAGACGGACAATCTGACCGGGTTTTGCGGCGGGACGCTGTGGGGCGTGCGCGACAAGCTGGACTATATCGAGGCGCTGGGGGCGAACTGCCTGTGGCTGACGCCGATCTTCCCCAGCCCGACGCCGCATGGCTACGACGCGACCGATTTCACGACCGTTGACCCGCGCTATGGAGGTGAGGAGGCGCTGCGCGCGCTGGTCGAGGCGGCGCACGCGCGCGGCATCCGCGTGCTGCTCGACTACGCGTGCAGCCACGTGTCGAGCGCGCACCCCTTTTTCGTGGACGCGCGGCGCGACCCGGCCAGCCCTTACCGTGACTGGTTTCACTTCGACGAATCGGAGACCGGCTATCGCGCCTTCTTCGGCGTGGCGACCATGCCGACGCTCAACGCCGCGCACCCGGACGTGCGCGCGCACCTGATCGACGTGGCGCGCACCTGGCTGCGCGCGTTCGACGTGGACGGCTACCGGCTGGACTACGCCAGCGGCCCCGGCCCGGATTTCTGGGCGGACTTCTGGGCGGCGTGCAAAGCCGAAAAGCCGGATGCCCTCTGCCTGGGCGAAGTGGTGGACGCGCCGGACGCCCAGCACCGGTACGCCGGGCGGCTCGACGGCTGCATGGACTTCCACCTGGCGGATGCGCTGCGCAAGACTTTCGGCTGGGGGCGCTGGTCCGAGGCGGACCTGGAGCGGTTCGTCGAGCGGCACCTGGCGTACTTCCCACCCAATTTCGTGCTGCCGAGCTTTCTCGACAACCACGATATGGACCGCTTCCTGTTCATCGCAGGGGGCGACGTAGCGGCGCTGCGCCAAGCGGCGGCCTTTCAGATACGCCTGCCCGGCCCGCCGATCATCTACTACGGGACCGAAGTTGGCATGAGCCAGGACTCCAGCCGCCACGACGGCTGGGGGCTGGAAGTCAGCCGCGCGCCGATGGTCTGGGGCGCGCGCCAGGACACGGACCTGCTGGCGTTCTACCGGGGGCTGATCCGCGAGCGGCGCGCGGCGCGCCTCAGCCCTTAACCTCCGGCTCCCGTTCGAACGGCGCGACGCCGCTCACCGGCGCGGCAGGCGCCACCTGCCCCGCGAGAGCAGCTTCACGCTCCTGGCGACGCAGGCGGCGCCCGTACCACCAGCGGTTCCACGTGCCGACGATGCCGTGCGGCAAAAGCATCACGACGACGATGAACATTACGCCCTGAAACAGGTTCCACAGGTCGGCAACCTGATAAACGGTCTCGTCAAGCTCAGTTTCCGCATAGGCCGCCTGCGACGCCACCGCGACGCTCACCAACACGGCGACCACCAGCGCGGCGCTGACCAGCGAAACGCGGCGCGGCTCCCCGACGACCTGCGCGACCACTCGGCGCAGCCCGCGCCGGAAGACGTAGAAGAACAGCGCGAAGCCCGCCATCCACAGCAGTTGCCAGATCGTCAGCAGGCCGAACAGCCGCGTGCCGAGCGTGAACGTTTCTTCGCGCAGGTAGGTGCGGCCCAGCTCCAGCCCCAGCGAGGCGACCACTGGCCCGGTGAGCGTCCCGACCCCGCCGATCAGCGTCATCAGCAGCGGCTCGACGGTGTAGTTCAGGCTCAGCAGGCTCGGATCGACGCGCTTGGCCGACCCCCACAGCACGAACAGGATACCGGTCAGCGTCGCCAGCGCCCCGGCGAAGACCATCGTCAGCAGCTTGTAGTGGAAGACGTTGTAGCCGATCGTCCGGGCGCGCTGCTCGTTCTCCCGGACAGAAACGATCACCCGCCCCACCGGCGAGTTGACGTAGCGGCGGATCGCCAGGAAGACGACCGCGAAGAAGATCACCGTCACGCGGTACATCTGGAGCCGGTTGCCGGTCGCGGTCGTGGTGGGGTTGAGCGCGTCCGGGATCAGGTCACGGAACGGCAGCCCGTCTTCCGCGCCGGTCAGGTAGTGGAACGTGCCGCTTTTCGCCAGCACCCAGAAGACTTCGGCCAGCGCCAGCGTGAACATCGCGAAATAGACGCCGCGCAGGCGCAGCGTCACCGCGCCGGACAGCAGGCTGAGCGCGATGCTGATCAACACCGCCACGCCGATCCCCTGGTAGACCGAGACGCGGCCGGACGGCAGCAGCGCGATCAGCAGCGCCGCGATCAATACCGCGACCAGCGCGAGGCGGCGCAGCGGAATTTTCAGCAGCAGGCCGAGCGCGACGACGACCACCACGACCCCGACTACCACCGGCCAGCGCGCGCCCGGCTCGTACTCGTTCATCAGCAGAAAGGTCGCGTAGCCGCCGACGCCGAAATACAGCGCGTGCCCGAACGAGATCACACCGCTGAAGCCGAACAACAGGTTGTAGCTCATGGCGAGGCACGCCAGCAGCAGCGTCTGCGCCATCACGCTCTGCCAGAAGACCGAGTCGCCAGTCGGCCGGCGGGGGCTGACCTCGCTGCCGGACAGGTCCGCCACGATATGCGGAAAGCGCCACAGCAGCAGCAGGACCAGCGCGTAGAACCAGTTTTCCAGCGCCAGCCGCGCGACGGCCCCGGCCACCTTGCGCCCGGCCGGGTGCTTGATCCGCTCGACGGCGCGATAGACGGCGCGCTCGATCATGACTCCTCCCGCCCGAACAGGCCGCTCGGCTGGACCAGCAGCACGACGATCATCAGCAGCAAGATCGAGGTCTCGGCCAGCACCGGCGCGTTGAAATGCTTGAGCGACATCTGCTCGGCGACGGCGCGCGTCAGCCCCACGATGAAGCTGGCGACGGCGGTCCCCTCGTAGCTGCCCATCCCGCCGATCACGACCACGACGATCGCCAGGATCAGGTACTGGCCGCCCATGTCGAGCGTCGCGCCCTGGTACGGCACCAGCACGATCCCGCCCAGCCCGGCCAGCACCGCGCCCAGCACGAAGACGAAGGTGAACACGCGCCGCACGTTGATGCCGAGCGCCTGCACCATCTCGGCGTCCTGCACCCCGGCGCGGATGATGATCCCCAGCCGCGTGCGGTTCAGCAGCAGGCCGATGGCGATCATGATGATCAGGCCGAGCGCGATCATGAACAACCGGTAGATGCTCAGGCTCTGGCCGAACAGGTAGAACGTCCCGCTGAACAGCTCCGGCGGCGCGAGCGGCTGGTTCGGCTGCACGCCCCAGATGCGCTCGACCAGGTCGAGCAGCACCGCGCCCAGCCCAAAGGTCAGCACGATCTGGAAGACCGGGCGCTCGTACAGCGGGCGGATCAGGCCGGACTCGATCACCGCGCCGAGCACGCCGACGCTGACCACCGCCGCGCCGACCGCCGCCAGAAAGCTGAGCGTGCTGTTGGCCTCGACCGACTTGTACGTCGCGTATCCCACATACGCGCCGACCAGCAGAAACGCGCCCTGGGCGAAGTTCAGCACGTCGAGCAGGCCGAAGATCAGCGACAGCCCCGACGCGACCAGAAAGATCACCATCGACAGCAGCAGACCGCGAAAGAGCGTCTGGCCCGCGGTGTTGCCGCCAAAGTCGATCAGGCTGACCAGCGCCAGCGCAGCCAGGTAGGCCGCTACCAGCGCCCACGAGCGGCGATAGCGCGGCGTCAGGCGAGCAAAATAGGCTGTCATCCTGTCTCCTACCCTCTCCTTCTACGCCACGCCCAGGTACGTCTTGATCAGCTCATCGTCCTGAACCAGGTCCGCCATGCGCCCGCTGTGCACCGAGGCGCCTTCCTCGATGATCACGTAACGCTCGGCCAGGCGGCTGGCGACTTGGAAGTTCTGCTCGACCAGCAGCACGGTCGTGCGCGCCGAAAGCTGGTGAATGGCGTCCATCATCTGCTCGATCAGCACCGGCGCCAGCCCCTCGCTTGGCTCGTCGATCAGCAGTAGCGTGTTGTCCGGCACCAGCGCCCGCGCGATCGCCAGCATCTGCTGCTGCCCGCCGGACAGGTGCCCGCCCGGCAGGTCGATCAGGCGCTTGAGATCGGGGAACAGTCCGAAAATAAAGCCGGCCTTCCGCTCCAGATCGCCCTTTTGACGCTCGGCGATCTGCAAGTTCTGCGCGACGGTCAGGTCGCGGAAGATGACGCGCTTCTCCGGCACGTAGCCGATGCCGCGCTGCGCGATCTGGTGCGCGCGCAGCCCTTTGAGCGGCTGGCCGTCGAAACGAACCGATCCGCTGCGCGGGGGGTTCAGCCCCATGATGCTGCGCAGGGTCGTGGTTTTGCCCGCGCCGTTGCGCCCCAGCAGCACGGTGATGCTGCCGCGTGGGACCTCGACCGAGACGCCTTGCAAAATGTGGAAGTCGCCGATGAAAGTGTGAATCTGCGCCACTTCAAGGATCAGCGGCTGGCCCGTGCCGTTGGTCATAGCGCGCTCTCCTGGCCGTCCTGCGGCGCGCGGTCCGGCGCGGGCGCGTGAACAATCTCCGCGAAGTCGCCGTATAGCTCGCCCAGGTAGGCGCGCTGCACCGTCTCGTTGCGCGTGATCTCGGCGGGCGTGCCCTCGGCCAGCACTTCGCCCTGATGCATGACCGTGATACGATCCGAGACGTTCATCACCACGTTCATGTTGTGCTCGACCAGCATAATCGTCTTGCCGGTGCCGCGCTGGATGCGCTGGATCGTCGCCATCAGCGGCGGGACCTGCTCGGTCGCCATGCCGGCGGTTGGCTCGTCGAGCAGCAGTAGCTCGGCGTCGGACGCCAGCATGATCGCCAGCTCCAGCTTGCGCTGGTCGCCATGCGGCAGCGTCCCGGCCAGGTTCGCCGCCTTGTGCGCCAGCCCAACTTCGGTCAAGGCTTCCAGCGCGGTCGCGATATAGGTCTTGTAGCGGCGGAAGTTCATCCAGAACTTGAAGCTGTCGTGGCCCAGCGCCTGCGCCGCCAGCCGGACATTTTCCAGCACGGTCAGGTTCGGGAAGATATTCGTGATCTGGAACGACCGCCCGATCCCCAGGTGGACGCGGCGGTGCAGCGGGACGCTCGTGATATCCTGCCCCTTGAACAGCACCGCGCCGCGTGTCGGCCTCAGCGTGCCGGTCAGCAGGTTAAAGAGCGTGGTCTTCCCCGCGCCGTTCGGACCGATGATCGAGTGCAATTCCCCGGCGCGCACGCGCAGGTCAACATCGCACACGGCCACCAGCCCGCCGAACTCCTTGCGCAGCCCGCGCCCTTCAAGAATGATCCGTTCGTCAGACTTCGTCGCGCTCATAGTAACCTGCTTGGTTCGACCGGGTGCTGTGGGCGGGAGGCGCGCCAGGGCGCACCCCCCGTTTCGAGAGAGATAGAAGTTGCGCGCCGTTTACTCGCCGCGCTCAGCCAGCGGGGTGCAGTCCAGCGTCTCGCTGCTGCGATCCGCGCCCGCCTCGCACGGGATCTCGTCGATCTCGATCTCGGCCAGCAACTCGTAGAACTTGAACTCCGGATCGGTTAGGTTGGTGATGCGGACGGCGTACATCGGCATCAGCGCCGAGTGGTCCTCAGGCCGCATGGTGTAGGTGCCCTTCGGGCCTTCCCACGAGCCGATCCCCTCGATCGCCGGGATCAGGTCTTCGGTCAGGGTCGAGCCTTCAGCGGCTTCCAGCCCGGCGACCAGCGCCTGGGCGTTGGCGAACCCGCATTCGGTGAACAGGTCCGGCACGTCGCCGTTGTAGACTTCTTTGTGGCGCTCGACCAGCCAGTCGTTGATCTCGGTGTCCGGCAGGGTGTAGTGATAGACGATGAACCCGTCGCTGGGGATGATCGTCGCGTCGGCGAAGGCAAGCTGAAGCTCGTTCGAGTTGAAGAACGCCAGCGCGGGCATGGCCTCGGTGACGCCCATTTCCTGGATCTGCTGCACCAGCGGGATCGTCGTCGCGCCGGCCCAGATGTAGATCACGCCGTCCGCGCCGGAGTCGAGGACTTCCTGCAGGTACGGGGTGAAGTCGGTGGTGTCCAGCGGCGCGTAGATCGTGTCCTTGACCTTCGTCACGCCTTCCTGCTCCAGGTAATACTCGAAGGCTTCGGCTTCTTCGCGGCCAAAGGCATAGTCGGCGGCCAGCTGGATGAACGTGTCGCCCACGGCCTCGGCCCAGTACGGCGCCAGCACCTTCGCATCGTGCCACGAGTTGCGGCAGGCGCGGAAGGTGGTCGGCTCAAACAGCTCGCCGGTCAGGTTCTTGGCGGCGGCGGGGCCAGCCATCAGGACGACATCGTACTCAGCGGCGATGCTGACCAAGCCCTGCGTCACCAGCGAGCTGGGCGCGCCCGCCAGCACCTCGACGCCCTCGACTTCGAGCAGCTCGCGCGCCTGGGTGGCGGCCAGCTCGGCGTCGTTGGCGTAGTCGCGGACGATCACCTCAATCGGGCGACCGGCCACTTCCATCGTGCCATCGGTCGCGTATTCCAGGCCGAGCATGAAGCCGTTGTTCAGCTCCACGCCGTAAATCTGGAGCGCGCCGGTCAGGTCGGTCATCAGGCCGATCTTCAGCGGCTCGCCTTCCTGCGCCTGGACGGGCTGGCCGAACAGCGGCAGCGCCAGCGCGAGAACGAGAGCGAGAGTCAAAACGGTCCATTTACGCATCGGTCAAGCTCCTTGTAGACGACTTATCATTTCCGCGAAAGGGACAAGCCTTGTGCAACAGCCGGTGTAAAAGCCTTGCGTGTCGAGCGTTTGCCTCCTCCTTCCCCTGAGCGTTTCGACAATGCTCGTCGCTTCTTACGTGAACTATCGAAAGTCACTGGCAAATGCGCTGCGCGTGGCTTACCTCACCCCCGGCCCCTCTCCAACATGGAGAGGGGAGAAACCAGCGCCACGCGGTTTGAAGTCCCCTCTCCGGCGCGGAGAGGGGATTTAGGGGTGAGGTAAGCCTTGCCGACCGCTGGATTCGCCAGATCATTTCGAAAGGTCACTTAGCCCCCCGGCCGCGAGCCGCTCGCGCAGCTCACGCTTCAGGATTTTGCCCGCCGCCGAGATCGGCAGCGCGTCGAAAAAGGCAACCGATTTGGGCACCTTGTACCCCGCCAGGTGATCGCGCAGGAAGGCGAGCAACTCGTCCTGCGTCGCGGCGGCGCCCGGCCTCAGCACCACGCACGCCACGCCGATCTCGCCCCAGCGGTCGTCGGGCACGCCGATCACGGCGCACTGGTGCACGGCGGGATGGCGATAGAGCGCCTGCTCGATCTCGGTCGGGTAGATGTTCTCGCCGCCGGAGATGAACATGTCCTTTTTGCGATCCACGATGAAGAAGTACCACTCGTCGTCGTAGCGCGCCAGGTCCCCGGTGTGGAACCAGCCCTCGTCGTCCAGCACCTCGTCCAGCGCGCCCGGCAGGTTGAAATAGCCGGAGCAGATCGAGGGGCCTTTCAGCACCAGCTCGCCGACTGTGTCCGGCGGCAGCGGGCGATTGTGTTCGTCCACCACGCGCGCATCGACAAAGAAATTAGGCCGCCCGATGCTGCCCGCCTTGCGGATCGCGTCCTCCGGCGCCAGCGCGAAGATGCCGGGGCCGAACTCGGTCATGCCGAACCCCTGCTTGAAGCGCACGCCTTTTTCGCGCCCGAACTGCTCGACCAGGGTCACGGGCAGCGGCGCGCCGCCGCTGGTGCAGAAGCGCAGGCTGCTGAGGTCGGCCTCGGCCCAGTTGGGCGCCTGGGTCAGCATCTGGTACATCGTCGGCACGCCCGCGAAAAAGTCCGCCCGGTACTCCTCGATCAGCGACAGGACAAGTTCCGGGTCGAAGCGCCGCACCAGGATCGCGGTCCCGCCGACGATCATCAGCGGCGCGGTGTAGACCAGCAGCCCGCCGGTGTGGAACATCGGGAAGACGTTGACGGTCGTGTCGCCCGGCAGAATGTCGTGAATCACGGTGTTGAGCGTATTCCAGCCGATCATGCGGTGGCTGATCTGCGCGCCTTTGGGCAGGCCGGTCGTGCCGCCGGTGAAGATCAGCGCGACGATGTCTTCCTCGGTGACTGACTCGGTGACGACCGGCGCCGGATTGCCGGATTGCAGCGCGTCCTCGAAGCGGTGGCTGCCCGGCGCGCCTTCCCCCTCGATGTGCAGCGTGTGCGTCACGCTCAGGGACTCCGGCAACAGCCGCTCAACCGAGGCGCGGAACTCGTCTGAGAAGATCAACAGCTTCGGCGTCGTGTCGGCAATGACCTGCGCCAGCTCGCGCCAGTGCATCCGCCAGTTGTAGCACGCCAGGATCGCGCCGAGCTTGCCGCAGGCGTAGAAGGCGTCCAGAAACTCGACGCCATCATGCGCGATGATGCCGATCCGGTCGCCTTTGGTGACGCCGACCTCGTCGCGCAGCCAGTTGGCGAAACGGTTGGCGCGCTCGTTCATCTGGCGATAGGTGTAGTGCGGGCGGTCCGCCTTGCCCGCGTCCACGACCGCCAGACGCTCCGGGCTGTAGATCGCGCGCCGCCCTAGCGTGTCGCCGATGTACATCTCAATCTCCCTCAGCCGTCCATTCGAACGCGGCGGCGGCCATCGTGTAGCCCGCGCCGCTCGCGCAGAACACGACCAGATCGCCGGGCTGCGGCCCGATGCCCTGCGTGATGGCGTCATCCAGCGCCAGCGGCACGCACGCCGAGCCGGTGTAGCCCCACTTGTCCATCGTCGTGTGCGTCCGCTCGCGCGGCAGGCCCAGGTCGTCCATCACGGCTTCAATCGTGCGCAGGTTCAGCTGCGTGAAGTAAATCTTGTCGATGTCGCTCACCGCGCGCCCGATCTTGCGCATCAGGTCGCGCACCAGCGGCGGCCAGCCCTCGTTGTTGGTCTGCGGCGGAAACCGCTTGCGAATCTCAAGCACCTGCGGGCGCGTGCCCTCGCCGCCGGTCGGCTCGACCGTCCCACCGATGAAGACGCCCATATAATCGTGAAACGCGCCGTCCGACTTGATGTTCGCGCTGAGGAAGCCGGGCCGATCCCCCGCGCCGAGCACGATCGCGCCCGCGCCGTCGCCGAAGAGCGTCGCGGTTTTCTTGTGCCGCCAATCGACGTAGCGCGTCATGCCATACGCGCCGACGACCAGCACATGCTCGTAAGCCGGGTCGGTCGCGATGTAGCGGCTGGCGATGTCCACGCCGACGACCCACGCCGAGCACGCGCAATTCACGTCGAAGGTGCCCGCGTTGGCCGCGCCGAGCTTGTATTGCACGACCGACGCCGTGCCCGGCGAGACGTAATCGGGCGTATCGGTCGCGACTACGATCAGATCGAGCGCCTCCGGCGGCAGCTTGGCGCGCTCCAACGCCTGGCGCGCGGCGTTCACCGCCAGGTCGGACGTGACCTCGTCGGGGCCGATCAGGCGGCGCTCGCGGATGCCGACGTTGTCGATCAGCCATTGGTTCACCGGCTCGCCCAGGATCGCCTCGATCTCGGCGTTGGTGCGGACTGTCGCGGGCAGGTAGCGCCCGGTGCTGACGATCTGCGCGAAGCGTGCCATGACCGCGCTACGCTCCTGCCCGCGCCAGGTGATCGCGCAGCAGCGCGACCCATTCATCCGGCGTCTCGACGTTGGGCGAATGGCTGGCGCCGGGGATCTCGACGTACCTCGCGCCGGGCAGACGATCAAGAATCTTATGGCAGACAGCCTGGGTCGAGAGGTACTGGTCCTGCGCGCCGCGCACGATCTGCGTCGGGATGCCCGCCAGCTCGTGCAGCCGGTCGGCGACCGCCCAGTCTTTCAGCGCCGCCGGGCCGCGCACGCTGGCCTCGTCGCGCTGCTTGAGGCTGGCCGCCTCCAGCCGCTGCCACTGGTCATCGACCGGGTGCAGCATGGCGACGCCGCGCAGCGCCAGCTTGAGCAGGTCCTTGTTCTCGACCATCTGGCGGATGCGCTCCGGGTCGGCCAGCTCCGCCGGCATATCGCCCGCAACCCAGCCGGGATTGAGCAGCGTCAGGCTTTTGACCGAGCCTGGCTGATCGAGCGCGATTTGCAGCGCGACGTTCGCGCCCAGCGAGTGCCCGACCAGGTGCGCCGGGCTGATCCCCAGGTGCTTCAGCAGGCCGCGCACGTCGTCCGCCAGCATCTCGACCGTCCACTCGGCGGACGGCCCCTCGGTGTCGCCGCGCCCGCGCAGGTCCGGCGCGATCAGGTGATAGCCGTCGCCCAGGCGCGCCAGGGTTGGCTCCCACCACACGCTGCTGGACGTGTTGCCGTGAATGAGCACGACCGGCTCGCCCCGGCCCTGCTCCAGATAGTGCATGTTCAGATCACCCACGCGGGCGGTTGGCATCCTGAATCTCTCCTCGCGCTTGGTTACTCTTGCCCGTAGCGCTCGACCAGCGCCTTCTTGTCAATCTTGCCCGCGCCGGTCTTCGGCAGCGCGTCCACGAACACGACCGACTTCGGGACCTTGTAGCGCGCCAGGCGCTCGCGCAGGAAGGCGATCAGCCCGGCCTCGTCGAGCGGCTGCCCCGGCTCGCGCACCACAATCGCGCGCCCAACCTCGCCCCACAGCGGGTCCGGCACGCCGATCAGCGCCGCTTCCCGGACCGCCGGGTGCCGGTACAGCACGCTCTCGACCTCGGCGGGATACACGTTCTCGCCGCCGGAGATAATCATATCTTTGAGCCGCCCGACTATCGTATAGTAGCCCTCTTCGTCGCGCACGGCGAGATCGCCGGTGTGCAGCCACCCGTCGCGGATCGCCTCGGCGGTCGCCTCCGGGTTATTCCAGTAGCCGGGCGTGACGTGCGGCCCCCGAATCAGCAGCTCGCCCGGCTCGCCAGGGGCGCACTCTGCCCCGTCCTCGCGGATCACGCGCACATCCACATGCATCAGCGGGAAGCCGACGGCCCCCGGCTTGCGGCGCACGTCCGCCTGCGGCAGCCAGAAGGTGTTCGGCCCGGCTTCGGTCAGCCCGTAGCCGGTCTTGAAATCGACGCCTTTGTCCCAGAACCGCTCGAAGACTGGCATCGGGCACGGCGCGCCGCCGTTGATCACCAGTTTCAGCCGCGAGAAATCCGCCTCCGCCCAGCGCGGGTGCTGCTGCAAGACGATCCACATCGTCGGCACGCCGAAATAGAGCGTCACCCCGCCCTCAGCCACCAGATCGAAGACCTGATCGGGGTCGAACCCGGCGCACAGAATGCTCGTCCCGCCGCAATGGACCAGCGGCAGGGTGAAGACGTTCAGCCCACCGGTGTGGAACAGCGGCGCGTTGAGAATCGTGACGTCGTGGTAGTCTAGCTGCCACGACATGACGGTGTTGACGCTGTTCCAGGTCATGTTGCCGTGCGACAGAATCGCGCCTTTGGGCAAGCCGGTCGTCCCGCCGGTGTAGCAGATCACCCAGGGCGCGTCCCAATTCAGTTCCGGGCGCGGCGCGGATAGCTCGGCGGGGTAGGCGTCGCGCTCGCGAAAGGGCCGGTCAGCGGGATCGGCCCGCTCGTCCAGCGCGATCCAGTGGCGCACGTTCGGCACCCGGTCGCGCAGCCGGTTGACGCTTTCGACAAACTCGCCGGAGTAGATCAGCGCGACCGGCGCGGCGTCGCGCAGCAGCGCCTGCAATTCGCCGGCAGCCAGCCGCCAGTTGAGGTTTTGCAGCACCGCGCCGATCTTGCCGCACGCCATCCACACGTCGAGATAGTCCATGCTGTTCGTCGCGTAGACGGCGACGCGATCGCCCGTCTCGACGCCCAGCGCGCGCAGATAGTTGGCGGTCCGGTTGGCTTGCGTGTTCCACGCGGCGTAGGTCACGTCGCGCCCGGTGATCGTGTCGCGGATCGCGATCTTGTCCGGCGAGAGCTGCGCGCGGCGCTGCAAAAAATCCGTGATGTAAATCGACTTTTGTTTCATCGGTCGCCCAACGGCGAGAATAATCGAGCCAACAAGTCTTGATGCGTGTCTGGAACCTCACCTCAAACAGAGCCAGGTGAAGGCATGAAACTCGTTCTAGAGCGCGTTACGCCCTGCGCGATAGCAAACCCGAACCGCCGGTCTTGAGTTCTCTCGTAGGGGCGCAGCTTGCTGCGTCCGCTGCGAGAAAACACCGAACACCACGGGTGGAGCAAGCTCCGCCCCTACACCAGCAGCCGGGTTCCTGGCGTGGCCCGGCGTGCGACGTTCATCACAGGCGCTAGATCACCAGGCCGCCATCGACGCTGAGCACCACGCCGTTGACGAATGACGCTTCTTCCGACGCCAGGAACAGGTACGCGGCGGCGATGTCTTCCGGCGTGCCCAGGCGGCGCACCGGCGTGCGCTCAATCATCCCATCGATCACCTTCTCCGGCACGGTCTTGATCATGTCGGTGGCGATAAAGCCCGGCGCGACCGCGTTGGCGGTGATGCCCTTCGGCCCCAGCTCGCGCGCCCAGACGCGGGTCATGCCAATGACTCCGGCCTTCGTCGCCACGTAGTTGGTTTGTCCGAAGTTACCGTACAACCCCACGACCGAGGCGGTGCTGATGATCCGGCCGTAGCCGCGCTCGATCATCGGCCCGGCGACGGCCTGCGCCATGTTGAACGCGCCCTTCAAGTTCACGTCGATCACGCGGTCGAAGTCTTCTTCGGTCATCTTGATCAGGCGCGCGTCACGCGTGATCCCGGCGTTGTTGCCCAAGATGTCGATCTGGCCGTAGGCGCTCAGCGCGCGCTCCACCAGCGCGCCGACCTGGTCGCGCTTCGTCACGTCGCAGACGACGGCCAGCGCCTCGCCCTCAGCGGCCTTGATCTCGCTCGCCACCGCGCTCGCGGTCGCCTCGGCCACGTCCACGACGACAACCTTCGCGCCTTCGTCCGCAAAGCGCAGCGCGATCGCGCGCCCGATGCCCTGCCCCGCGCCGGTGATCAGCGCCACGCGGCCTTCCAAACGCTTGCCCATGCCAGACCTCTCCCTCAGAGTGATGTCGCGCACCGCGCGGCGCCTAGCCCCAGCGAAGGGCGCTCGCGCTCCAGGTGTAGCCCGTTCCCGCTCCAGCCAGCACGATCAAATCGCCAGGCTGGATTTTGCCCTGCTCCAGGCCCAGCGAGAGCGCCAGCGCCTGGTCCACGCTTTGAATGTGACCGTAATGCTCCAGGTAAACCGACTGCTCCGGCGTCAGCCCGACCGCGCTCAGAATCTCCTGGTAGAAGCTGCGCTTCATGTGGGTGATGCCGAGAAAGCGCAGGTCGCCCAGGCGGTAGCCGCTCTCGGTCACGGCCTCGGTGATAACCTCGACGAAGCGGCTCAGCGAGACTTCGCCCAGGCGCTCGGCCATGTAGTCGGCGTTGTGCACGTCCAGCCTCCCGTGCAGCGTGCCCATCTCGCCGGGCAGCAGCGCGACGCCTTCGGCGGCGGGCGTCATGATCACGGTGTCGGCCAGCGAGCCGTCGGTCCGCACCGCCGACTCCAGCACCTCGTTGCGGGCCTGCCCGCGCCGGAAGATCAGCGCGCCCGCGCCCGCGCCGAAGTTGAACATGAAGCGTGTGCGCATATTGCCGAAATCGATCAGGTCGTTCTCGCGGCTGGCGCTGACGAGCAGCACGTGCTTCAGGCGGCGGTCGAGGCGCATCATATTGCGCACGGCCTGAAACGCAATCGGCGCCCCGGCGCACAGCGCGTACATCTCGAAGGCGTAGGCGTTCGTCGCGCCGATCAGGCTCTGAATCTTCGACGCGGCGGACCAGACGATGTGGTCTTTATACTCGCTGCCGTGATAGACGACGAGGTCGAGGTCGGCGGCGGATAGCTCCGCGCCGGCCAGAGCGCGCTCGGCGGCGCGGGCGGACATGGCGGTGATGGTGTCATCCGGCCCGGCCAGGTGCACCTGCTGGATGCCCATCTTGTCGCGCACGACGAACTCCGGCAGCCCGGCGCGCGCCGCGATCTCCTCGCCGGTGAGCACCCGGTCAGGGATGTAGAGGCCAATACCGGCAACGCCGATCGGGGGGAGCGCAGTCAATGCCATGAACGCCATCCAAAAAACAACACGCGAAGCAACACGCGCAAAAGAAACACTCTCGCACGCTCTCAGCCTAGCGCGCGCCAGTTACGCGCGAGTTACGTGGGACAGAAACCGAAAAGGAGCAGGCCGGGTGGCTGCTCCTCCATTATGCTTACGAATAACCTCGGCCGGACGCCGCTAGACCCCCAGCGCCACGCCGAGCGCGGTGAGGACGACGGTCAGCAGGCCCAGCCCAAGCTCCAGAAACCCGATCGTTTGCGGGCGGGCGGCGCGCCGCCAGGGCGAGACGCCGTAGGCCGCGCGCGCCAGCAGGATCGCGATTGCGAGCGTGGCGAGCCAGGGCGTGACCCCCGCCCACGCCAGCAGCGCAATCGCGGCCAGCGCCACGACGTGCGCCACGATCACTGCGCCGCGCGCCGCCGGCTTGCCTTTTTCCAGGCGCAGCCGCTCGCGCACGTAGACGATCGACGGGATGTCGCGCGCGGCCAGCACCGCCCACAGGCCGAGCGCGGTCGTGCGCTCCGCGCCGCCCGCCAGCGCGATCGCCGCCGCGACCCCCGCCAGCGTCGCCGCGCCCGCCAGCTCGCGGGGAAGCTCGCGACCCCGATTGCGCAGCAGGTTGACCACCTGGACCAGCGCCAGCGGGGACGCCAGCGCCAGCGGCAGCAGCGGCGTCAGCCCGCCCAGCGCCACCGCCACCACGAAGCCCGCCATCGCCAGCGCCGCGTAGACCACCAGCACGCGCTCCGCCGCCGCCGTCCGCGCATAGCGCCGCCCGCGCCGGCGGTCGGTGTAGGCCAGCTTGAGCGGGTGCTGCATCAGAAACGCGCCCAGCGCCGCCACGCCGAGGAAAAACCCGGCCCACGACGGCGCGACCAGCAGCCCCAGCGCGATCGGCTCCAGCAAAAAGCCCCACCCGCCATGCTCCGGCGGCAGGGCGACCGCTTTCCAGCGGACTTGTGAGGGTGTGCCCAGCGTAATATCCATCGGGTCGTGTGTCATCGTCGCCTATACGATGCCCGCAGTCTACCAAACGCCGCGC
>DAOKYY010000090.1:0-13290 GCA_035325905.1 Aggregatilineaceae bacterium
GGGCGCACGGCTACGCCTTCGACCCGACCAACGAGCGCTGGGCCTACAACGTCGGGCGCGACGGCTGGCTGTTCAAGATCGATCTCTACACCCTTCAGCCGGTCGCCAAGGTGCGGGTCGGCCTCGACGCGCGCGGCCTGGCGATCTCGGACGATGGCCGCTGGGTGATCGTCGGCAATTACATCCCGGCGACCGCCGTGATCCTCGACGCGGACACGCTCGAACCGGCGACCGTGATCCACACCGACGCCGAGAACCCCGAAGGCGAGATGGTCCAGTCGCGCGTGGCGATCACCAGCGATGTCGCGCCGGAGCTGGTCGGGCCGTACTTCATCATCGGCCTGAAAGAGGCCGGGCAGGTCTGGCGGATTAACTGGGCCGAGCCGGACTTCCCGATCGACAAGGTGGCGGGTGTGGGGCACGTGCTGCACGACGGCTTCCTCAGCCCGGACAACCGGCGGTTCTACATCGCCGCCCAGCGCGACGACTGGATGGCCGTGATCGACGTGGCGGCGTGGGAGCTAGTCGGAACGATCGCGACCGGCGAGACGCCGCATCCCGGCTCCGGCGCGACCTGGGAAGCCAACGGGACGCAGTACGGCGCGACGGTGCACGCGGGCGAGGGGCTGATTACGGTCTGGGACCTGGCGACGAACGAGATAGTCGCGACCATCCCGACCAGCGGGCCGGGCCTGTTCATCCGCGCCCACGACGACAGCCCGTATGTCTGGGCGGACACGATGTTCGCCGAGCAGCCGAACCGGATTTACGTCTTCGACAAGGAGACCTTCGAGGTCGTGCACGTGATCGAAGAGGGCCTCCAGCCGCTGCACCCGGAGTTCACTCACGACGCGCGTTACGTGTACGTCAGCGACTGGCAGGGGAACGTCGTGCGGGTCTACGACGCGCTGACCTTCGAGAAAGTCGCGGAGGTGGGCGGGGTGATCACGCCGACCGGGATTTTCAACACCGACCGGCGCGACGAGACGCTGGGGCACTAGAGCGCAGCGTCTGACGTCAGGAAGGAACAGGGATGCCCACACGGGCATCCCTGCGTGCGTCTAGAAGAGAAGGGCGGCGGCTAGAGACCGACGTTGCTCTCCATGGCGTAGAACAGGAAGCGGCCCATCACCTCGGCGATGAGCACCAGGGCGAAGGCGGCCAGCGCCAGGTTGCCAAGCAGCGTCTCGCGGCCGGGGCTGCTGGCGCTGCGATAGACGAAGAAGCCGAGCACCCCCGCGCCGAGGAAGACCAGCCCCAGCCGGAGCGCGAACAGCAGGCCGTAGTCGCCCATCAGGGTATCGACCGCGCGCTGAGCAGCGGCCACGCCGCTGCTCGACAGGTGGGCGATGTAGAGCGGTTGCACGACCAGGTGCACGCCGACCAGCACCACCGCCGCCAGCGCCAGCCAGCGCAGCGCGGCGCGCAGAATCTCGGCCTGCGTGCCGGCGCGCCCGGCCTCGGTGCGGCGCACGTAGGCGTAGTTGACCACGTAGGCCGCGCCGACCGCCAGCGTGCCGAGCAGGAAGGTCGTGGTGAAGAACGTCACCGGCGTGGCGAGCGTGTTCCAGGCGGGCGCGGTGCGCAGCATGTAAATTTGCGACATGCTGAAGACCAGCACCAGCCCGACGAGGGCCGCGACCCAGGCCACGATGGTCCGGTTGGCCGGGGTGCTGATCTTGCGCCACTGCATGAAGGCGAAGATCGCGCCCAGCCCGATGAACAGCACGTTCGAGAGGATTTCGCGGCTGAGCCACGACTCGCCGAGGTTGGCGATGGCGCGATAGGCGTTCAGCGGGTTGCCCAGATGGAACAGCGAGGCGATCGTGCCGAGCACCAGCACCGGGCCGATGGCGAGCAGGGCGCGGTCGCTGAGGCGGTCCGCCTCGGCCTCGCCCCACTGGCGGGCGGCGAAGAAGTGCACGATGCCCAGAATGATGAACGAGCCAACCGCCATCTGGCTGAGGATGGTGAAGGCAATCAAAGCCCATTCACGAGCGTCCATCGCTAAATCTCCTCCGGGTTTGCCAGCACGCCGGCGCGCGAGGCGACCGGCTGGGTATGGGCAGTGGGGTTGATGACCAGCGCCGGGTCGGTGAAGCGGGCTTCGGGCAGCGGCGCGACCTCGGCCAGCGCGCCGTACTTGGCGCGCAGCTCCTCCAGCTCGCCGAATTCCAGCGCGCGCGACGGGCAGGCCGCCACGCAGGCCGGAGACTGACCGGCGTCAATGTAGTCCGAGCAGAAGGTGCACTTAGACATCGTGCCCTTGTCGTCGTTGAACTGCGGCGCGGCGTAGGGGCAGGCCCACTCGCAGTAGCGGCAGCCAATGCACTTGTCCTCGTCGATCAGCACGATGCCGTCGTCGCGCTTGCTGATGGCCGCCGCCGGGCAGACTTCCTTGCAGATCGGCTGCTCGCAGTGGTTGCAGGCCACCGATACGTAGTAGGCGAATACGCTGTGCGAGTAGGTGTTGTCCGGGTTGCGGGTCCATTCCCCGCCGGAGAACTCGGCTACCCGCCGCCAGCGCATCTCAGGCGACAGGTCGTGCTTGTCCTGGCACGCGACCTGGCAGGCTTTGCAGCCGGTGCAGCGCGCGGTGTTGAAGTAGAATGCAAGCTGGTTCGCCATGCTGTTAGCCTCCTTTACGCCTTCTCGATCTCACACAGGCAGGTATGCATCGGGTCCCCCTTGGCGAGAGGCGAGGGGCGATAGCGGGTCAGGACATTGACGCAGCCGCTCTCGTCAACACCAGCTTCGTCGGGTGAGTACCACGCGCCCTCCGACAGTTGGGCCACGCCGGGGATAATGCGCGATGTGACGCGGGCCGGAACGCGCGAGCGGCCCCGGTCATTGAAGACCGTCACCAGGTCGCCGTTCTGGATGCCGCGCGCCTCGGCGTCGAGGGCGTTGATCCACACGACCTGCGGCGCGGCGGCCTTCATCCAGGGCACGTTGCCGTAGGTGGAGTGCGTGCGCTGCTTGTAGTGGGCGCTGATCAGTTGCAGCGGATATTTCTCGCGCAGCGGGTCGTCAACGCCTTCCCAGGTGGAGACGTAGATCGGCAGCCCGGTGATCACGTCGCCTTCTTCCAGCTCCCAGGTCTGGCCGATGTCGTGCAGGCGCGCCGAGAAGATCTCGATCTTGCCGGACGGCGTGGCGAGCGGGTTGGCTTCGGGGTCGTCGCGGAAATCCTTGTAGGCGATGAAGGGGTCGCCGGGGTTAGTGACCTTGTAGATGCCCATCGCCTTGAACTCGTCGTAGTCCGGCCAGTCCGGGTTGCCCTTGCGCGTCTCGTCCAGGCAGTAGCGAATCCAGTCATCGACCGAGCGCCCTTCGGTGAACTCCTGCTCCACGCCCAGGCGCTTGGCGATCTCGGCGCACATGTCGTAGACGTGCATCGTCTCGTACAGCGGCTCGATCGCCTGCTCGCAGAAGATCGAGTAGCCCATATTGCTGGTGTCGCCGTTGATCGCGATGTCGGTCTTCTCGTAGATAGTCGTGTCCGGCAGCAAGATGTCGGCGAACTTGGCGCTGGGCGTCATGTGCACGTCGATCGTGACGATCATCTCGACCAGCGATTCATCTTCGAGAATCTGCCGGGTGTAGTTCACGTCGGCGTGCTGGTTGATCAGGCAGTTGCTGGCGTAGTTCCAGATGAACTTGATCGGCACGTCGAGCTGGTCCTTGCCGATCACGCCGTCCTTCAGCGCCGTCATCTCCGTCGCGCGTGTGATCGCGTCCGGCCAGTTGAACACGGAGATATAGGTCTTCACCGGGTTGGACAGGGTGGGGAAGCCGGCCATATAGATGCCGTAGCCGGATTCGCGCGCGCCGGTGCTGCCGCCGGGGATGCCGACGTTCCCGGTCAGGATCGACAGCATCGGGATGGCGCGGCTGTTCTGCTCGCCGTTCGCCTGGCGCTGCGGCCCCCAGCCCTGGGTGATATAGCATGGCTTGGACAGCGCGATCTCGCGCGCCAGGCGCACGATCGTCGCGGCGGGGATGCCGGTGATCGGCGCCGCCCAGTCGGGCGTCTTGGCGATGCCGTCCGCGCCGGTGCCCAGGATGTAATCCTTGTAGCTGTCCTGGTCCTCATAGCCTTCGGGCATGTGTTCTTTGTCGAAGCCGATGCAATACTTGTCCAGAAACTCCTGGTCGTGCAGGTTCTCGCTGATCATGACGTAGGCCAGCGCGCTGACCAGCGCCGCGTCCGTGCCGGGGTGGATCGGAATCCACTCATCGGCGGCGGTCACGGCGGTGTCGGTGAAGCGCGGGTCGATGATGATCATCTTGGCCCCGCTGAGCTGCTTGTAGTGCTGGAGGCTGTAGATCATGCCGCCGCCGCTCATACGGGTTTCGCCGGGGTTGTTGCCGAAGTAGACCAGCAGCTTGCTGTTGACGATGTCCTCGATGCTGTTGTTCATCACCCAGGTGTCGGCCCAGGTGTTGCCGAAGGTGTAGGGCAGGGCGGACTCGATCTGCGCGGCGCTGTAGTCGCCGTAGTGGTTCAGGTAGCCGCCGACGCAGTTCATCAGGCGCGCGACAACCGTCGCGCCGGGCGGCCACGAGGTCGCGACCAGCGCGCCCAGCGTGCCCGTCCCATAGTTGAGGTAGATCGACTCGTTGCCGTACTGATCGATCAGCCCCTTGAGCTTGCCGGCGATCAGGTCGAAGGCTTCTTCCCACGAAATCTGCTCGAATTTGCCCTCGCCGCGCTTGCCGACGCGCTTCATCGGGTACTTGAGCCGGTCGGCGCTGTAGATCCGCTGGCGGACCGTCCGCCCGCGCACGCAGCAGCGAACCTGGTGCTGGCCGAACTCGTCATTGCCGGTGTTGTCCGTCTCGACACGCACCACCACGCCATCCCGGACGTGCAGGCGCTGCGGGCAGCGGCTACCGCAGTTCACGACGCACGCGCTCCAGACGATCTTCTCGTCGGCGCGGGCGGCGGCCTGGTCGGGTCTGGCGCTTGGCGAAAGCCCGCCCTTCATCAAGACGGCCGTGCCCCCCAGCGCAGCGTTCCACTTGATGAAGCTGCGCCGGCTGAGGACAGTGTCGGTGACGGCCTTTGACAGAAAACTCTTGTCCTTCATACAGATTCCTCCTGGGGTCACTGCGGACGAACGGAGAGGAAGACAAGCGATATGCAGCGTAGACGGCTGCCCCACCTCTCCATCATAGATTCATCCCCTGGACGGCACATCACCCGGTTGTACATGCTTTCTTAGCTGAAAGAGTTATTTTTGAGCGAAAACAGAGTTATTACATCAGGAGTGAGCGGCGCCCGCACGGGGGATGCGGGGACGGAGCAGGGGGAAGCCCGCCCGGCAAAAAGCGGTACCGAGGCTCCCCGGTACGGCTTTTTTCGTCGCCGCGCCGCGTGGTGCAGCGCGCGGCGGTTCGATCGTAGAATGGGGCGCGGGAAATAGCGAGCGGGGACCAACGTCGCGGCGCGCCCGTTTTTTGTTGCCCTGGGCAGGGGGAGGCGGCGCGGTCTGGTATAATCCCATCAGGACGCGATGCGCCCGGCACACGGAGCGCGGGAGACGCGGAGGCCAACATGGCGGACGACGGCACGAGTCAGAGCAAGGTTCAGGGCAAGGTGGTGCGCTACACCGACGTTCCGGCGCAGACCTTCGGCCCGGAAGCGCCCGGCACCAGCATTCGCTGGCTGATCGATGACGACCACGACGGCGCGCCGATCTACGCGCTGCGCATGATCGAGGTCGAGCCGGGCGGGCACACCCCGCGCCACAGCCACCCCTACGAGCATGAGAACTTCGTGGTGGCGGGGCAGGGGCGCGTGCTGGTCAACGGGGCGTGGCGCGCGGTCCAGGCCGGGGACGTGATTTTCGTGCCGGGCGGGATGGAGCACATCTACGAGAACACGGGCGATACGCCGTTCAAGTTTTTGTGCGGGATTCCGGTCCGGCGGCTGCGCGAGTAGCCGTTGCTTCGCGTAGTCATTCGAAGCAACAAACAGCAGCTAAGGGCAGCAAAATTCAGCGAAAAGCGGCTACAATCAACGGCCTGCGGCCAGAGGCAGGCTGAGGCTCGTCGCGCTTTCCCTGCCGTTGTAGGCTCCCTTAGCCGCTTTTCGCTGCCCTTGGCTGTCTTGAGCTGCTTTTCGCTGTCTTTAGCTTCTTTTTGCCAGAAAGGACAGGCGCGAACTCCCCATGAGCACTGAGATCACTTATCGCACCGAAAAAGACTCTTTAGGCGAGATGCAGGTGCCCGCCGACGCGCTGTGGGGCGCGCAGGCGCAGCGCGCCGTGCAGAACTTCCCGATCAGCGGGATGCGTCCCTATCCCGCCTTCATCTGGGCGCAGGCGATGATCAAGCGCGCCGCCGCCGAGGTCAACCGTGACCTGGGGCTGTTCGAAGACAAGACTGTCGAGGGCCGCACGCTGACCGGCGCGCAGATCGCCCAGGCGGTCATCGACGCCGCCGACGAGGTGATCGCCGGCCAGTGGAATGACCACTTCGTGGTGGACCCCTTCCAGGCCGGGGCAGGGACCAGCCACAACATGAACACCAACGAGGTGATCGCCAACCGCGCCAACCAGCTGCTCGGCTTCGCCATCACCGACGCGCGCAAGCCGGTCCATCCCAACGACCACGTCAACATGGCGCAGTCCACCAACGACACCATCCCGACCGCGATCCGGCTCGGCGTGCTGTGGCGGCTGGACGAGCTGCTTAGCACGCTGCACCGCCTGGCCGACGCGCTGTCGGCCAAAGGGCGCGAGTTCGACGACGTGGTCAAAAGCGGGCGCACGCACCTGCAAGACGCCGTCCCGGTGCGGCTGGGGCAGGAGTTCACCGCCTATGGCAAGGCGGTCGAGCGCAACATCGAGAAGATCGCGCTGGCCGCCGAGGGGCTGCGGCGGCTCGGCATCGGCGGCACGGCGACCGGGACCGGCCTCAACGCGCACCCCGAATACCACTGGCGGATGGTCGATGCCCTGTCGCGCCTGACCGGGCTGACGCTCTACCCCAGCGACGACCTGTTCGAGTCGATGCAGTCGATGCAGGACGCGGTCTTCTTCTCCGGCGCGCTGCGCACGCTGGCCCAGGACCTGACGCGCATCGCCAACGACTTCCGCCTGCTGAGCAGCGGCCCCTCGACCGGGCTGGACGAGATCCGGCTGCCGGCGGTGCAGCCCGGCTCCAGCATCATGCCCGGCAAGGTCAACCCGGTGATGGCCGAGATGTTGAACATGGCGATGTTCCATGTCATGGGCGACGACCTGACGGTCACGCTGGCGGGGCAGGCGGGTCAGCTTGAATTGAACGTGATGATGCCGATCATCGCGCATAACCTGTTCGAGATGATGCATGTCACCATTGGCGCGGTGCGCGCCTTCACCGAGAAGTGCGTCGCCGGCGTGACCGCCAACCGCGAGAAGGCTGAGGGCTGGCTCGCCAAAAACGCGATCCTGGTGACGGCGCTCAACCCGATCATCGGCTACCAGAAGGGCGCGGAGGTCGCCAAGCGCGCCATGGCCGAGAACCGCTCGATCCTCGACGTGGTGGTGGAGCTGGGCTATCTGAGCGAGGCGGACGCGCGCCGCGCGCTCGACGCCCGCGCCATGACCCAGGGTGGGATCACCGAAGGCGGCGGAGGCGGGTAAGCGCGGCGGTCCACACCACAAACCTCACTTCCTCGCCCCTGTCTCGTTTCCCCTCGCCGCTGGCGGAGACGGACCAGGGGTGAGGCTCGCAGCCGTTAGCAGCTAGCCGTTCGCTAGCGCAGAAAAGAGCGGGCGGAAGCGATCGCCGCGATTGCTTCCGCCCGCTTGCGTGTCGGGCGGCGCGCCCAGGTATTTTGACCCCAAAATATATGTGCGATTTAGTTACGAGTTTTTTATTACTTAGTGCGACATGTGAGGGTTATATCCGCGAAAATCCGCTTATAATGAAATTAACGGCCAGGTAAAAAAGGAGAACCAGTCGTGAACGCCTCTCGCAAATTAATCTTTCTGTTGGTTGGATCGTCCCTTTTTATGGCGCTTGTCATTGGCTCGGCGGCGCTGGCCGCTTCCAGCGCGACTATCGCGTTTCTCGATACGAATCCTCAGCCACAATATCAGGCGAGCGGCGCCGGTCTGGTGGATGAGGGCTTCGGCTGCGATATGGTCACGATGCTGATCGCCGACGCGACCGGCGGCATCACCGACATCGACACCTTCTGCATCGACACAACCAGCGGTACCGGCACCGATTACACCGACTGGGGGTCGTTCTGGAACGGCTATGTGCCGGTTCTCGCGCCGATCACCTATACCCTGTTCGACACTTCGGCAGGCGACGCCTGCGACGAGGGGGAGAACTCGGCGGCGTGCGGGGCTTACCTCCAAAGCTGCGCGGTGCCGACTCTGGACGAGGCGTTCTACTATCCAGTCGAGATGCCGGCCGGCACGCCTCGTTCGTTTAGCTGTGGCGGCCCGGCGCCCGTCCCTGGCGCGCCCGGCTGCAAGCTCGCTATCCCGTCCGGCTCGGTGGTCGGCGATCTGCCGTTCAAGACGCAAATCTACTGGTCGCCCGGCAACGTGTCGCCCGGTCGCTTCATCAACCCCGGCACGTATATCGTCGTCGGGCAGGATCAGACCGAGGCTTACTACAAGATCGTGCTCGCCTGCCAGTTCATCTGGGTGCCGAAAACCAGCATGCAGCCGAGCTATCTGCCGCCGCAGAACGGCGCCCCGCTGCCGACGCGGATTGTGAGCTAGCGGCAGCGAAGGGCAGCTTCGAACAGCAAAAGCAGCCGGGAGCAGCGGGGGCAGGGCGAGCCGCTCAGCCCTCGCTGCCTTTCTTGCGCTTACCACGCCCGCACCCCCTGGGATGATTTGCGGGGATGAGAGGCGCTACTTGTCTTCGTCGGCCAGCAGAACGCGCAGAAACGCCTCCGGGTTGTTCAGAAAATCGCGCGTGACCTGGAAGTGATCCAGCTCCCGGTATTCGACCGGCGCGATCATCCCGCCGTCGAAGCTGAGAATACTCGCGCCTGGATAGGCGAGAATGATCGGCGAGTGCGTCGCGATGATGAACTGCCCGCCTTTGTCGACCATCATCTTGATCAGCGTCAGCAGCGACATCTGCCGGGTGGGGGAGAGCGGCGCTTCCGGCTCGTCGATCAGGTACAGCCCCTCGCCCACGAAGCGCGCCTGGAACAGCTTCAAAAACCCTTCGCCGTGCGAGTTGGCGTCCAGCCCGCGTCCGTAGGTGCGCTTTAGCTCGCCGATCTCGCGCGCGTAGGGCATCCGCGCCAGGCTCTTCGCCATCTTGGAGCGGCCCCGGTAGTCGCGCTCGACACGGCCCAGGTCCTCTTCCATCTCGTGCCGCAGGCGTGCGATCTGCTTGGTGTATCCGAAAAAGTCCTCGGCGCGCATGAAAAACCCGGCGCGCGTCTTCCTCGTCCACGACAGTTTGAGGGTGTCCGCCAGCCGCCGGATGTCGGCCAGCGTTTGATCCGTCTCGACGCTCTCGCTCCCGACGGTGATCGAGCCGACCGCGCAGGCGATCGCCTCCAGCAGCGTGGACTTGCCGGAGCCGTTCTCGCCGACGAAAAAGGTGACGCTCGCGTTTAGCTCAATTCCGGTGAAGGACTGCACGGCGGGCACGTCGAATGGAAACCCGTCCGGCAGGCCGCCGGATCGCTTCATCTCGATGGATCGCAGCAGCATCTGGCCCCGTCCCTAGACCGGCTGGCCCGCGATCTGGCCGAGCCGCACGGACACGCCCTGGCGCAGCGAGTTCTGCACCTCGGCGACGGTGTCCGTGTGGCGGATGAGGTTGAGAATCTGATCTTCGGGCGCGTCCGCTTCGACGCGGACATCGTAGGTCACGTTCTCCGCGACCGCGCCGGGCACCGGCGCGAACTCGCCGCGCACCTCGACCTCGACGCGCCGGACCGCGATTCCGCGCCGCCCCGCCTCGCGATACAGGTCGTTACAATAGCAGGTCGCCAGCGCGAGAAACAGCATCTCGCCGCCGTTGACGCTGGAGCCGTAGCCGTCCGGCTTGGCGGCGACGGCGAGGCGGTGCTCTCGCTCGCCGGTGGACAGGCTGACTGCGTGCTGGCCGTGGGAATTGTCAACGCGGGCGCGGATGCGGAGCATGAGGCGTGTCCTTTCCTGAACCGTGCGATGCGCGGGGTGCTGCTTTTAGCCGGTTTTTTCTGATTTTCTCTGCTTGTCGCTGGCGTTGGCCGGTTTTCCCTGCTCTGGCGCGACCAGCACGTCCTGCGCCACGTTCGGGTTGACCACCTGCTCGCCGGCGGGGGTGCGCAGCGTCAGCGGGCCTTCGAACGGGTCGCGGTGCGTGACCTCGACCGGCGCGCCGAGCGTCAGCCCCTTGTCGCTCAGGTAGCGCAGCAGGTCGGGCGCCTGGTTGAGCAGGCGCGTTACGACGCCGGGCGTGTCGAGCGGCCACTCCGAGAGGGGAGTCAGCGCGCGCTCCTGCACGTCCCCGGCGGCGCTGGGAATCGGGTCGCCGTGCGGGTCGAAGCGCGGGTCGCCCAGATACTCCGCGATGCGCTCCGCCAGCCGCTCGGACATGGCGTGCTCCAGCCGCTCGGCCTCGTCGTGGACTTCGTCCCAGCCGTAGCCGAGCGCCTCGACCAGGAACAGCTCGATCAGCCGGTGATGGCGCACGATTTCGAGCGCGATTCGCTCCCCGGCGGGGGTCAGGCGGATGCCACGATACGGCTCGTGCGAGACGAGCTTAGCGCGCGCCAGCTTCTTCGCCATTTCCGTTGTCGAGGGCGCGGTGATCGCCAGCGCCTCGGCCAGTTGCGAGGTCTGCACGCGCGCGTGCTCTTGCTGAAGCAGGTAGACTGCTTTGAGGAAGTCTTCGATCGCTTCGCTGTAGCTCTCACGCGGGACAGGCTGATCGGTCATGCAGGCTCCTGAGCTGCCAGGGGCGGAACAGATTATCTTTATCTTTAGTGTAACCTAAAAGCGTCGAAAAGCAGCCAGGAACAGCCACGAGCAGCGAGGAACAGTCTTCCCAAGCGCCCTCTTGAAAACAACTGGCAAACGCGGAAGCCCGCATGGCAAACCTCACTCCTTCACCCCCGGCGCCGGGCTGGTATGCCAAATACTTCCGGCAGTCCTCATAGCTGCCAGCTGCCGCCCTTAGCTGTCTTTCGCCGCTTCTCGCTGTCTTTGGCTGTCTTGTGCTGCCGATGAGATCGTGTACACTTTTGGGGAGATGAATGCAGCCGCCCATTCCGCTGCGCAAGCGCCGCCGGTCGCACCCTCGCGGGGCGCCTTCCCCCTGAGCAGCGGCCCCAGAAAAGATTGCACGATGGCCCATCAAACAGTGCTCGACTCGCTATTCGCCGAGGTTGCGCTGCCCGCCGTTCCTCACCCGATCGCGGCCGGCGAAAAAGAGCTGGTGCACGTCGTCGGCGCGCAGGAGCCGGTGCGCGACCAGCCCGACGACCGCGCGCGCTCCCTGCTCGGCGCGGGCTGGCTGGCGGTTGAGCTGATCGATCCCGGCCGCCCGGAGGCCGAGCGCGCCGGAGCCGTCAGCGCGGTTCAGCAGGCGGCGCGCGCCTGGCTCAAACAGACGGGCGAGGGCCGCGCCGAGGACAAGGAGCAGGTGCGCTGGCTGTTCGAGAAGACGCGCTCGCACGAGAGCAAGCAGCTCATCGCGCAGCGCGTCTGGCTGGCGCTCATGATTTACAGCGCGGGACATCGCGGCCTGCGCTTCGACGCCGAGGGCGGCATCCTCTGGGAAGGCGGGCGCACGCCGCGCATCGGCGTCTCGCCGGACGACGTGCTCGACGCCGCCTGGAGCCAGCCATCGCACACCGCCTACACCGCCAGCTTCCGCCAGCCGGACGGCGCGATTACACGCGGCAAAGGCCGCAACCGCTGGCACACCTATCGCCTGACCATCGCGCCGGACGCTGCGTTCCTGTTCGAGCGCCGCGCCCAGGTTGAGCGGCAGTCTATCGCGCTGATCGTCGCCAGCGAGACCTTCGGCAGCCAGCCGATGCTCCCGCGCGACTTTTACGGCGGCGACGCTTTCCAGCAGGCGTGCATCGACGCGCAGGACCAGCAGTTCGCGCATATCCTGGTCCTTTCGCCGCAGCACGGCGTCATCTCGCTGGACGACATCGTGCCGTCCGAAACCGCCTGGGATGATGTGCTCGACTGGAAGAGCTGGCAGTGGCAGATGAAGGCCGGCCAGCGACTGGGCGCGTACCTCGCCGGGCGCGCGGTGGTCGAGAAGTTTCCACGCCGCGAAATGAACTGGTGGGCGTGGCTCAACCCCGCGTCGGAATACGAGTTTACGGTCTTCGGCGGCGGCTTCCCGGTGGACCTGCTGTTCGGATTCATGCGGCGTCTGCGCCAGCATTTCCCGGAACGCTGGCCGGGCCTGACGCTGGCTGACCGGCGGCCCGGCTACGATGCGGGCGAGATCGACGATCCGTACCTCATGGAGGACCTGGGCTTTTGGATCGATCTTGACGAAGGCGAGGGAGTGCTGCGCGACGACCGGGACTATCGCGACGCGCGCGAATACCGCGAGTATCACGATGTCGAGGTTGACCTGACCGATGTCGACCAGCTCATGGCCTGGGCCGAGGAACTGGTCTCGCTGATCAACATTCATGTGCCCTCGCTGCCGGAGCCGCTGACGCTGGAGGCGGACGAGGCGCTGGTGCCGGTCCGGCTGCTGGCGCAGGCGGTGATGGATATTGAGGACCTGCTTGACCTGCTGGCCGATATGTCGCTGCTGATCGAGCAGCCGGTGCCGATCACGCTGCTGATCAACGCGCCGACGCTGGTCTCGGCGCTGCTCCAGGTGGCGCACAGCCTGGTCCACGACGAGCGCGACGCCATCCCGGAGATCGTCGCCGTGCTGCCGGAAGGAGTGCTGGCGCGCTATATCGACTCGGTGCTGCGCGAGCCGGCGCTCGAAGACCAGCTCTGCGGCTGCCTGACGCTGGCCGAGCAGGCGCAGTTGTTCGCCATGAGCGTCCCGCAGGAGATCGTCCACCATCTGACGACCTGGCTGCAAACCTATCTGGCGGGACGCCTGCGCCGCGACATTCTGGACGATCTCGACCACCCGCTGGAGCGGTGAGAAGGGCAGCGGTTAGCGGTTAGCGAGAGCAAAAAGCAGCGAGTTTTTCTCGTCTTGGTGGCTCAGCGGGGCCGGTGTACCTCACCCCTGAGTCTTGCCCCGGCGCAGAGAGGGGACTTCAAGCCGCGCCGCCGCTTTTCTCCTCTCTCCAAATTGGAAAGGAGCCGGGGGTGAGGTAAGCTAACCGCT
>DAOKYY010000090.1:13390-15326 GCA_035325905.1 Aggregatilineaceae bacterium
GTATGCTGTCTGCTTTTGAGAAGGCCCTGTTCTTCCTGCTGGTGGCGGTGACGCTCGGCACCGCGTGGCTCACCTTCCGCTGGATGATCGGCGCGATCCGGCGCGGCGACGGGCGGCTGCGCTTCGACGAGCTGCCCCGGCGCGTCTTCCGCGCGGTCGAGGTCGCCCTGACGCAGCGCACCGTCCTGCGCGCGCGCCCCGCGACGAGCGTCATACACCTGTTTGTCGTCTGGGGCTTCGTGTATTACCTGCTGGTCAACCTGGGCGACCTGATCGAAGGCTTCTTCGACGTGCATTTCCTCGGCTTCGGGCTGATCGGCGGCGTCTATCGCTTGCTGGGCGATGTGCTGAGCGTGTTGGTGCTGGCGGGGGTGGTGTACTTCCTGGCGCGGCGCTTTATCGCCAAAGCGCCTGCGCTGACCTATCACGCCAACGTGCCGCTCCACGAGCGCGCGCTGCCGGGCATCCGCCGCGACTCGCTGATCGTCGGCCTGTTCATCCTGATCCATGTCGGCTCGCGTTTCCTGGGCCGCTCGTTCTGGATCGCGGACCGCGCCGGGGACCCCTGGCAACCCGCCGCCGGACTGGTGGCGCGGCTGTGGGACGGGCTGAGCTTCGGCACGCTCGACGCCTGGCTACACATCACCTGGTGGCTGGCGCTCGGCACAATCCTGGCGTTTATCCCGTACTTCCCGTACAGCAAGCACATCCACCTGTTGATGGGGCCGCTTAACTTCTTCTCGCGGCCTGACCGGCAGGCGCTCGGCGCGCTGGACCCCATCGACTTCGAAGACGAGGGGCGCGAGCAGTTCGGCGCGGCCCGGCTGGAGCACTTGCAGCAGACGCACCTGTTCGACGCCTTCGCCTGTATCATGTGCAACCGCTGCCAGGATGTCTGCCCGGCTTATGTTACAGGCAAGGAACTGTCTCCCGCCGCGCTGGAAGTCAACAAGCGCACCGAGCTGCGCGGAATGCTGCGCGCGTTCGGCGAAGGCGCCGAGTCGCCGCGCCCGCTGCTCGACTTCGCCATCTCGCCCTCGGCGGTGTGGGCGTGTACGGCGTGCGGCGCGTGCGTCGAGATTTGCCCGGTCGGCAACGAACCGATGTTCGACATCATGGACATCCGCCGTGACCAGGTGCTGATGGAAAGCTCGTTCCCGGCGGAGCTTCAGGGCGCGTTCCGGGGTATGGAGAACAGCGGCAACCCCTGGCAGATGTCCGATAGCCGGATGGCGTGG
This sequence comes from Aggregatilineaceae bacterium, assembly GCA_035325905.1. Classification (GTDB taxonomy): domain Bacteria; phylum Chloroflexota; class Anaerolineae; order Aggregatilineales; family Aggregatilineaceae; genus DYGX01. The sequence continues at coordinate 14,629 of DAOKYY010000090.1, forward strand.
GCGGCGGGTCTCGACGTGCCGACCGTGGACGACGCGGACGATTACGAAATTCTGTACTGGGTCGGCTGCGCGGCCAGCCTGGAGCCGCGCGCTCAGCAGACGGCGCGCGCGCTGGTGCAGGTCTTGCAGGCGGCGGGGGTCAAGTTCGCCGTGCTGGGCGAGCGCGAGCGCTGCACCGGGGACTCGGCCCGGCGCGCGGGCAACGAGTACCTGTTCTACGAGATGGCGCGCGCCAACATCGAGACGCTTAACGAGGTCGCGCCGCCGCGCATCCTGGTGACATGCCCGCACTGCCTGCACACGCTCGGCAAGGAGTACCCGCAGTACGGCGGGCGCTACGCGGTCGTCCACCACACCGACTATCTGACCGAGCTGATCGCGTCCGGGCGGCTGGTGGTCACGCCGGAGCAGGGCGGGGCGAACGTGACTTTCCACGACCCCTGCTACCTGGGCCGCCACAACGCCATCTACGAGCCGCCGCGCACGCTGATCGAGCAGGCGACCGGCGCGCCGGTGCATGAGATGGCGCGCATTCGCAACAACTCGTTCTGCTGCGGGGCAGGGGGCGCGCAGTTTTGGAAGGAAGAGGAGCACGGCGCGGCGCGGGTCAACCTGACGCGCTACGCCGAGGCGCAGGCCACCGGCGCGCAGACGCTGGCGGTCGGCTGCCCGTTCTGCCTGCGGATGTTCACCGACGC
>DAOKYY010000091.1:0-14851 GCA_035325905.1 Aggregatilineaceae bacterium
AGCGCGCGCTCGGTGATGTCTTCGACCAGCAGCACGATGCCGGTCACGGTGCGGCTTTCCTGCATCGGGTAGACGTAATAGTTGCGGATCGAGCGATGGCCGTTGCCGCCGCCGCGCTCGATCTCATACTGAGCCTGCGGCTCGCCGCGTTCCAGCGCGACGGCGACCGGCTGGCGCAAAAACCGCTCGTAATCGGGCCGGTACTCGAACAGCGGCTGCCCCAGCGCGTCCTCTGACCAGCCGTAATGCTCGCGCATGTAGCCGTTGACGCGGCGCACGCGCAGGTCGCGGTCGAGCACCACGATCCCCTGCCGGATCGACTCGACGACCGCCTGGTTGAAGATCGTCAGGCCGAGCGTTTCGTTGTAAAGGCGCGCTTTCTCAACCGCCAGTGACGCCTGCCCGGCGATGGTCTGCACCAGCTCGACCTCGGCGTCGGTGAACTCGCGCCGCACGTCCGAGTCCAGCCCGATCGTTCCGATCACGCTGTCGCCGACCAGCAGCGGCACGATCATCAGCGAGCGCGTGCCCCGCTGGCGCAGCACCGGCCAGGCCGCCTCGAAGAGCCGGTCGCTCAGCACATCGGTCGAGACCAGCGGGCGGTGCGTTGTGCGGACGTGCTCAATCGACAGGTTGTCGGCCAGCGGCAGGAGCAGGTCGGGCGTCGCGTCCTCGAACGGGTAGCTGAGGACCAGCCGCCCCATCGTCTCGCTCTCAAACAGGACCAGCCCGGCGAGCGGCACGTCCAGCGCCTCGGCCAGCTCGGAGAGCACGATGCGATACAACTCCTGCGGGTCGAGCGTCTCGGCCAGGCGGGTCGAGACGCGGTTGACCAGCGCCAGCCGCTGCGCCTGCTCGTCGAGCGCCCTGGCGCGCTGCTGCGCCTCGCCGAACAGGCGCGCCTTCTCAATCGCGATCGCGGCCTGGTTGGCGGTCGTCTTCGCCAGCTCGATCTCGGCCTCGGTAAAGCGGCGCGGCACGTTCGAGTCCAGCCCAATCGTGCCGATCACCTCGCCGCCCATGATGACCGGGACGATCAGCATTGCGCGCACGTCGCGCGCTTCCTGCACTTCCCACAGCGGCTCGAAGCGCGGGTCGTGGAGCAGGTCTTCGGCCATGAACGGCTGTTGCGTGCCGATCACGTACTCCGCAATCGGGTTGCCCTGCACCGGCACGCTGATGTCCGCCGGGGCGTCCACGTCGAGCGGGTGCGTGCTGAGCACCAGCCGCGAGATCGTGCCGCCATCCTGAAGCAGCATCAGGCCGCCGTACTGCGCGCCGAGCGCGTCCTGCAACTCAGTCAGCACGATACGATACAGCGCGTCCGGGTCGAGCGTTTCGGCCAGCTTGGCCGAGACGCGGTTGAGGAAGGCCAGCCGCTGCGCTTGCTGGTTCAATTCGGCGGCGCGCTGCTCGGTCTCGCGCAGCAGCCGCGCCTTGTCGAGCGCCAGCGACACCTGGCTGGCAATCGTCCCGGCCAGCTCGATCTCGGCCTCGGTGAACTGGCGCGGGGCGGTGAAGTCCAGCCCGATCGAGCCGATCACCTCGTCGCCAACGATCAGCGGGATGACCATCATGGCGCGCGTGCCGCGCTGGCTGAGGACCGGGCGGTCCGGCGCGAAGCGCGGATCAGACATCACATCCGACGCGACGAGCGGGCGCTGCGTGCGCCGCACCTGCTCGACCGAGGGGTTATCGCGCAGGGCGATCCGCACGTCCTGATCGGCCCCGCCCAGCGGGTGCGTGTCGAGCACGAGCAGGCCGGTCTCGTCACCCTCGTAGATCACCACGCCGCCGTACTGCGCGCCGAGCACCGCCTGAAGCTCGTTCAGCGCGATCTGGTAAATCTCCTCCGGGTCGAGCGACTCGCTGACGCGGGTCGAGACGCGGTTGATCAGGCCCAGCCGGCGCGCTTGCGCGTCCAGCTCGACGGCGCGCTGCTGAGCGTCGTCGAACAGGCGCGCGTTGTCGAGCGCCACCGCCGACAGGTTGGCGAGGCGCTGGATCAGCGTCAGGTGCTCCGCGAAGCCGGGCGCGCCCGCCAATTCGGTGCCGAGGTGCAGCGCGCCGACCGGCTGCCCGCCGGCGATCATCGGGACGATCAGGCTGCTGCGCTCGCCAGCGCCATACCAGGCGCGGAGATCGGCGAGCTGCGCGCGCGCCCTCTCGTCGCTTTCCAGCGCGTAGATGCGCGGCGCCTTTTCCTCGTAGGCGAGCCGCAGCGCGGTGCCGGGCGCGGGCAGCGGGTCCTCGCGCCGGACGCTCAGCGCGCCGTCCAGCGCGATCTCGGCGCGCCACAGCTCCAGTTGTGGCGCGTCAGGGTCGCCCAGCGCGACGTGCAACCGCGTGAAGGGGACCATCTGCTGCAAGCCAGCGGCAATTGCCTCGATCACGGCTTCGGGCCGCATCGAGACCGAGACCGCTTCCATCAGCTCGTTGAGGCGGGCTTCCTGCTCGGCGGCGCGGACCGTTTCCAGATACAGGCGGGTTGTCTCAATCGCCGCCGCCGCCTGTGACGCGAATAGCTCGAAGGGTTGCAGCGAAGACGCGGTCGGCACGCGGCCATCGACCGGCGCGCGCATCCCGATAATGCCGATGATGCGCTTCTGGTCCTGCCCGACCAGCGTCAGATAGAGGGTGTCCTCCGGGTGCCACTCGCCGGGGCCGGCCTCCGCCGGGACGGGCGGCTCGCCGCCGTAGACGTGCTGGCGCACCCAGGGCCGGTCGTAGCGCAGATAATAGCCCGCGCCGAGCTTCAATTCGTGAAAGGCCAGGTCGCCGATCCACGCGCGCCAGACCTTGCCCGGCTCGACTTCCAGGCTCAACGCTTCTTCCGGGCTGTACCCGGCCTGGATCAGCGCGGTCGGCTCCAGGCGCTCGTCGCGCAGGGTGATAAAGACCTTGCCCCAGCCGGCCTGATGAATCCCGTCGGCGACGACCTGCAAGCGGGCCGGCACGTCGGCGGCGCGCTGAATCTCGCTGGCGACCAGGTGAAGCTGCGCCAGACGGTCGCGCTCGCGGCGGGTCGCCTCGGCTTCGTGCTGGATGCGCGCGATCAGGCGGAAGTTTTCGATGCTGAACGCCGCCTGCCCGGCGAAGGCTTCCAGCGCCTCGACCGTAGCCTGATCGGGGCGGCGCCCGGAGCGCGGATCGTCCACGCTCATCAGGCCGAGCAAGCGCCCGCCCGCCCCGTAGAGCGGGATCAGCAGCAGGTCGTCGGGGTGCCACGCGCGCGCGCCCGGCCCCATCCGCTCGCCGACCACCTGGAGCGTCGGCAGCCCCTCGGTCAGCGCCTCCGCTCCTTCCGCCGGCAGGAAATAGCTGTGGCTGACCTGGTATTCCGGCTGCATCAGGCTGCGCGCCTGCTCCAGCGGCGGGCTAACGCGCCGGAGCTGCTCAAAAGCGGCGCGCGGCAGCCCGGCGTAGGCCGTGCGGCGCATCACCCCGGCGTCTTCGTCCGCCAAGCTGATCAGGACCGAATTGAACCCGACTGACTCGCGGACGCTCTCGGCCACCTCGGCCAGCAATTCCTCGAGCGACGCGCCGCGCCGGAACAGCTCGCCGACCTCGAAAATGCGGTCCATACGGTCCGCGCGGAGGCGAAGCTGGTGGTTGGCGTCAAGCTGGGCCTGATAGCGGCGGGAATTGGCGACGGCCAGCGCCGCCTCGTCAGCCAGGGCTGCCGCGAACTCCTTCGCACGCTCGTCAAAGACGCCCGGCTCGCCGCCGATCAGGTGCAGCACGCCGAGCGGCGCGCCCTCGACCACCAGCGGCGCGCTCACCGCCGACCGGGCGCGGATCGGCGCGGGCGCCCATTCGCCGGCGGCGTAGTCGTCCACCGCGATCACCTCGCCCTGCGCGATCGCGGCGCGCTCCAGCGGCGTCAGATCGGGAAGCGCGTCTTGCTCGCCCACGCGCCGCTCGATCAGCGGCTCGTCCGGCGCGGGCCAGTCTTCGGCGGGCGCCAGCAGCACGACGCTCGCGGCCCGCGCGCCGGTCGAGCGCAGCGCGGCGCTCATCACTTCTTCGAGAATACGGTCGATCTCGGTTGTCTGGCGCAGCGCGCGGCTGATATGCCCCACCCGCTCCAGCGTCTCGACGCGCGCGCGCAGCATCTCGTCGGTCGATTGGTAGAGCCGCATCCGGTCGATCATGGCCGCGATCTGAGTCGCGATCGCGCTCAGAAGCTGAATATCCGTGTCGCGGTACGGCTCGGCGCTGGTCCGGTTGGCGATCGTCAGCTCGCCAATCACCTGATCGCGAATCACCAGCGGCGTCTGGACCACGTCCCGCCAGCCCAGACGCCGGGCTACGGCGTGATAGAGCGCCGGGATGCCGCCCTCTTTTCCGCCCGCCGCGCTGATCACCGGCTGGCGCCCGATCAAGGCGCTCTGCGCCGCGCCCGGCCCAGTCAGGTCGATCACCAGCCGCTCGTCGAGCGCCGCGCCCCAGACGTTGCCCGGCTCGAAGACAAGCTGGCCGCGCGCCTCGTCCACCAGCGCGATGCCGACCTGCTCGACTTCGTACAGGTTGGCGAGCGCGATCAGAATTTGCTCGGTCGTCTCGTCGAGCGCGCGCGTCTGCGACGCGAACTCGGTGATGACGCGCAGGCCCTCGGCCTGGTGGGTGCGGCGCTGCATCTCGCCGTAAAGCTGCGCGTTGTCGATCAAGATCGCGGCCTGCCCGGCGAACAGCGAGAGGATGCGCGCGTCGTCCTCCGAGAAATCGCCGCCGCGCTTGTTGGCAACCTGGATCATCCCGCGCCGCGCGCCGCGCACAACCAGCGGCGCCAGCGCCATCTGACGAATGCCGACCGCCCCAGCCATCCGCACCAGGTCGGTGTCGCCCACCAGCGGATCGCGCCGCAGATCGTTGCAGGTCCACATCGGGCGGTCCTGCCACAGCTCGGCGATCACGCTGCCCGGCGGCGACGGAAGCTGGTAGAAGCTGACGGTCTCGTCGTCGTCCAGCCCGTAGAACGGGCGCTGGCTGACCAGCACGTGCGTATGCGGGTCGTAGAGCAACACGCCGCACAGCTCGACATCCATTAGCTCGGCCACGCGCCGCGTGATCTGGTCGTACAGCTGCTCCGGGCTGCGCAGCGCGCCGATCGCCTCGGCGATCTGCTGCAAGCCGCCCAGCTCGCGCGATCGGCGCTGGGCATCGTCGTAGAGCCGCGCGTTCTCGACCACCATCGCGGCCTGGTTGCCGAACGTGATCAGCGAGCGGATGTCGGCGTCGCTGAAGCGCTGCCCTCCGTGTTTGTTGGCGACCAGCAACAGCCCGACCCGGCGCGTCCCGATCACCATCGGCACAATCGCCACGCGGCGCAGCGGGATGGCGGACTGCACGTCGTCCAGCCCCAGCGCCGCCGTGACTGGCGAGGCCGGGTCGTTGGTGTACCACCACGGGCGGTGCATGACCGCCTCGTACAGATCGCTGCCGGGCGTCATCTCCAGACGATGCCCACGCACCAGCGACTCGGGCGCGCCGTAGAATGGCGCTTGGCTGCGGTACGTCTCCTCGTCGGGGTCGTAGAGCATAATCCCGCACAATTCGACATTCGCCAGAAACGCGATGCGCTGCGTCAGTTGCGCGTAAAGCTGCTGCGGATCGCCAAGCTGGCTGATCGCGCCGGAGATGTGCTGCAAGCCAGATAACTCGTGCATCCGGGCGGCCTGCTCGGTGCGCAGGCGCGCGGCCTCGACGGCGGCGACGATCTGCCCGGAAACCGCCTGGAGCAGCGCGACATCGCCCGGTGAATAGGCGTCAGGCGTGCGCCGCGTGAGTTCCAGCGTGCCGACCAGCCGGTCATCGAGCAGCAGGGGAATGCCAACGAAGCTCTGGAAAGGCATTTGGCCGGGTCGCAGCGCATAATCGGGCCGCGCCGGGGCGTCGTCAATCCGCAGCGGCTGGCGGTAGAGCGCGATCCAGCCGCTATAGCCCTCTCCAACCGGGATAGCCACCGGCTCCTGATCTTCAGGCAAAATCAGCGAGCCGGTCGCCGACAGCTTGGCGGAGCGCCCAACCACGCGCAGCGTCTGCGTTTCGGCGTGCCAGAGCAGCACTTCGGCCTGGTCGAAGGGCACTGCCTGCTCGATCACGCGCAGCAGCGCGTCGATCGTGGGGCCGAGGACCTGGTCCGCACCGGCGGCCTGAGCGAGATCGGTTTGCAAAGTCAGCGCGCGCAGCGGGTCCAGCTCGGTCGCGGCGTGAGGCGCGGCGGCGGTCAGCTCGCGCAGGACGACGACCATCCGCGCGCCGTCGGGCGAGGGGATGGGGTGCGACATCCCCTCCAGGCGGCGCTGGCCCAGACGCAGCGCGGCGTGTCCGGCGTGCGCGAACAGGTCCAGGAAGGCATCGGCAGGTTGAATGACCTGGGCCATCAACGCCAGGCTGGGCGCGCCGCCGTCCATGCCGAACCAGGCGCGCGCCTGCTCGTTGGCGTAGACCACGCGCCCGCGCTCCTCGGCCACTACCACCGCCTCGTCGCCCTCGACCAGGCTGACCGGTACGATCGGGCGGTCCGCGGACCAGTCGTCGCCCGCGCCGCGCCGCGCCTGCCAGATCAGCAGCGCGATCCAGGCCGCAAAAATCAGACCGGTGAGGATCAGGTAGACTTCGACCATGCCCCTCTGCTCGCTTGCCGGAGCGGGTTACTGCCCGGCCCGTCCGTCCTTCGACAGGGCGCCAGCCCAGCGGCGCCTACCACTCGGCGGCGACCGGCTCGTCGTCTTCGGCGCGCCCGCGCCGGCGATTTTCCGCCGCCAGCTCGGTGATCTCGCGAATATCGGCGAACTGGCGCGTCGCGTTCGAGATCACGCCAACCGCCAGCGACATCAGCGGTACCCGCTCGTCGTCGCGCAGCAGGTAGCCGCGCTCGCGGTCGATGAATGAATAGTGCTGCTGGACGCCTTCGGCGAACCGCTTTGTCAGCCGCTCGACCAGGGCCGGGACGCGCTCCGAATAGGTGATCACGACGAAATTGTCGCTGCCAGCGTGGCCCAGAAAATCGTTCGGCGTGCCCAGCTCGTCCAGCATCTCACCGAGCAGCAGGGCCATGAAGCGCAGTAGCTCGTTGGCTGCCACGAACCCGTACACGTCCTTGAAGGCGTCGTAGTCCAGCACGCGGATGTCGAGATACGACCAGACCGTGTTCTCGCGGATCAGGTCGCGCAGCTTCTCCTCGATCAAAGAGCTGCTCGGCAGGCCGCTGTTGGGATCGGTGTAGTTGTCGCGCGCCGCGCGGTCAATCTGGTTCTTGACGCGCAGCTTCAATTCCTCGATGTCGAACGGCTTGGTGATGTAGTCGTCGGCGCCCAGCTCCAGCCCGGCGATCTTGTCGCTGCGCTCGTCCTTCTGCGTCAGGAAGATGATCGGGATATGGCTGGTGCGCGTCGTCGAGCGTAATTCTCGGCACACGTCGTAGCCGTTCATATCCGGCAGCATGATGTCCAGGACGATCAGCTGCGGAAGCTGCTTGCGCGTCAGCATCAGCGCGTCGGCGCCGCGCGGGGCCACCTGGACATCGTAGCCCTGCCCGCCGAAATAAATGCGCAGCATGTTGGAGATATCGAAATCATCTTCGACGACGAGGATTCTACCCTTGCCCATGCCTTCACCTTCCCGTGCCGCCATTGAAGCAGTTAGCGGTTAGCAGTTAGCTGAAAACGGCTTATCGGACACGGCTCCTGGCGCGGGCGTCTGGCAACGCCCAACATTTCTGGTCTGGTTTTTGCCAATCGCTAACTGCTAAAAGCTGATCGCTTAGGTCTCAACTATACAGGCGAATTTATTGGAATACCAGTGAGGCAGCATAAAGACGCTGCGCCAATATTCCGCCGGAGCTACATATCGCGCGCGCCGCTCAGATCGGCGAAGGACGGCGGCGGGCGGCCTGGGCGCGCTCACGGACGCGCGCGATTTGCCCGGCTGTCACGGCCCGCTCGAAGCTGCGGAACCCGCTCAGGCGGAAGCCGTGCCGGGCCGCGATCGCGCCGATCTCGCTGACGCGCTCCAGGCTGATGTCTTTGCCGACGCTGTAATCCTCGTAGCGGCCTTCGAGCGCCAGCGCCATCGTCTCGGCCATGCAAGCGTAGGCTTTGCCGGGCGGAAAGCCGAAGTCGAACCCGAAATCGACCGGCCCCGGCACCTCGACCATCCCGCCCTCGATCACCAGCACGTCGGGGCGGGCCTGCGCCACCCGCACCGACACGTCGCGCGGGCGCGCCACGTCGCAGACCACCGCGCCCGGCTTGAGGTGCTCCGGCTCGATCACGCTCGACACGGCGCTGGTCACGGTCAGGATCAGGTCGCAGGGGTAGATGCTGGCGATGTCGGTGCTGGTCGTGACGCGCGCCGCGTGCCCCTCGCACCGCTCGCGCACGGCGCCGAGCGCGTCCGCCCGCCGCCCCACCAGCGCCAGATCGGCCACATCGCGAGCGAGAATCTGCGCGCAGACTCCGGCGATCGCGCCCGTCGCGCCGACGACCGCCGCCGCCGCGCCATCCAGCGGGATGTCCATCTGGCGCGCAGCCTCGCGCACCGCCTCGACCGCCATATAGATCGTGTACGCATCCCCGTTGGTAACGGGCAGCGCCAGCCGCTGCGCGATGGTCACGCCGCCGTCGCCCACCACCGAGGTATACGCGCCCAGGCCGAGCAACCCCGCGCCGAGCGATTCGGCCTTGTGGCCGCACGCGACGATCTTGCGGTAGACGGTCTCGACCGGCAGGCGCAGCATGGTCTGCGGCGTGAAGGGGCACGCGATAAACCACCCTCGGATCGTCTTTCCGGTCGCTGCCGAGCGCACGCCGGTGATCTCGGAGATGTACACCGGCGGGAAGAAGCGCGAGAAGAAGTTGATCTGGCCTTCCGTCAGCGCCTTGCCGAGCAGCGGCCACTTGCGCGCAACGTCTTTCTTCGGGTCGATGGGGTGGATGATGAAGGCGAAGGTGTCCGGTTGTGTCACGGCAGCAGCGTTTTCTACTCAGATAATCGGCAGGGGCAAAGGAAAAACAGCGCCCGCTATTCCCACTCCTCCAGATAGGCGGCCTCGGACTCGGCGTGGCGCGGGTAGCGGCGCTTGTGCAGGCGGGCAATCGACGGGCGTAGCTTGTGATGGTCGCTTTCCTCATACGAGATGTTCTTGGCGATCACGCGGCGCTCCGGCGCGGCGACCAGGATCGCGTCGGACTCTACCACGCGAGCAGGCATGACCACCATCCCCGACCCGACGCGTGCGTTGTGCCCGACGCATCCCCCCAGAACCGGCTGGCCGGAGTCTTCCAGCTCGCCGCGCACATTGATCGCGCGCAGCGGGGCCGGCAGCAGGTTGAAGTCGGTAAAGGTCGTCCCGGCGCCGACAAAGCTGTTGCGCCCGATGACGCACATTTGCAGGCAGGTGTTCTGCGCGACGATCGTGTACTCCATCAGGGTCGTCATGAACAGCGCGGCCCGGAACGGCAGGAAGCAGTTGTTGCCCACCACGCTGAGCATGAGCTGGCAGCCCTGCGCCACGTTGACCGAGTCTCCAATCACGCAGTTGTCGATCACGACGCCAGGTCCGATGGAGCAGTTTCGCCCAATGGTCGTCGGGCCGAGGATCAGCGCCGAGGGGTCGATTATGGTCCCTTCCCCGACGCGCACCAGTTTCGAGCACGACAGAAGCTGTTTTTGCTCCAGGATGGCGCGGAACAGCACCTTCAGCGCGAACAGGTTATGGCGCGACAGGTACTCCTCGAACCGGCTCCCGCGTGAGAACACGCCGAGAATGATGTTCGCGAAATAGACATGCACCCAGCTATCGATCGACAGGCAAGACCGCTCGGTGAGCAGGTGCGTCAGGTCGAGGTCGCGCTCGGCAGTGCCGGGCTTGCCGCCGGGCTTGATATTCGACATCGAGTCGGGGACATTGTAGTAGCCCTTCTCGCGATAGTCGCTGAACACCGGCACGTCGCGCCACTGGCGCTGCTCGACATACCCCTTCGGGAAATACCACAGATCGAGCGGGTAATGCAGCGGCGCGCCGCTGTGATCGCGCACCGGCTCCAGGCGCGAGAGCGGGACGCTGTACTTCGCCCAGGCCGCGTCGCTGGCCGGCAGCACCGCGCGGCTGGGGAGCTGGCTGGCGTGCGCCTGCTCGAAGAACGCGCTGAAGAACTCGACATCGAAGTACAGGTTGTCGCGGTAGACGACGCACTCGTCGCGGCCGGGCGCGATATGCGGCAGGTCGTGGACCGTGCTCAGCGGCAGCTCCACCGCCGTCGGGCCAATCACTTCGTCCAGAATATCGGCGTGGTGGATTTTGAGCGGCTTATTGAGGATGCTCAGATCGCGCGCCGGCTCGTTGAACGGCGCGATCAGGTGCTGATCCTCGATGATGAACTTGCGCATGGTCGCTCTGCTTTCGCTCTATAGCCTCGCGCTCAGGCCGGGTGGTGCAGAAAATCGTTCAGCGCCGTGATGAACCGCTGCGGCGAATCGAGCATGATGAAATGGCCCGCGTCCGGGAACCACTCGATCTGCGCGTGCGGCACGCCCGCCTTAAGCACCGCGTGCTCGCTGGGGCGCACGATAATATCGCGCTGGCCGTACATGCCCAGCGTTGGGACCCGGACCTTATCCAGGTCAGGGCGCAGATCGGTCTGGCGCAGCGTGCCGATGCTCTGGAAGAACGACTCCATGCTGATCTTAGACACGTCACTATGGATCATGCGCCCCATCGCGCGGCCATCCTTCGCCATGAAGAAGCTGTAGCCGCGCAGAAACATCAGCAGCCCTTTGCCGCCGAACAGCCAGAAAAAGCGCGCCATCTTCGGGTTGCCGGACAGCTTGAGCAGCAGGTTTAGCGATGCGCCGTTGATCGGCGAGCCGATCACGCCAACCTTGACGACCTTCTCTGGGTACTTGATCGCGGTGCTGAGCGACACCGTCCCGCCCATCGAGTGCCCGATCAGCGGCGCGCGCCGGATGCCCATCCGCTCCATGAACTGGACGACCATTTCGACATAGATCGGGACGGTGTAGGCATACGAGCGGTGTTCCGGCCCCTGGCCGGGCGCCAGGCCGGACTCGCCGAAACCGAAGAAGTCGAGCGCGTAAGTGCGGAAGTCACGCCCAAGCACCTCGATTGTGTCGCGCCACAACGCCCACGATCCCAGCCAGCCGTGCAGAAGCAGCACCGGACGCCCGCGCCCGTAGGTCTCGTAATGGATAATCCCGGGATCGGTGACGAGTAATGGCACAGCGCGTGCCCCCCTCGGATCGCCTGCCGCGCAACGCCCTATTGTGCGGCGTCCATCTCCTCAAGAATGGAGTACAGCAGCTCGAGGAGCACGTTTTTGACGCTGTCCCGCTCGGTGGCGACGCAGGGCAGCAGCTTGATTTGGTCCTCGATCCGCAGCGCGATCCGCAGGTCGTCGGGCGCCCAGGCTTCGGGATGGTCCTGCTTGTTAGCCGCTACAACGTAAGGCGTCGGCGCGTAGGCGCGAAACGTCTCCAGAATGCTTTTCGCTTCGCGGAAGGTTTCGGGCTTGGAGCTGTCCACCATCACCACGAAGCCGAGCATCCCCTCGGCCAGAATCTCCCACATGAAGTCAAAGCGACGCTGGCCGGGCGTGCCGAACAGGTACAGCACGAGGTCGTCGTCGACCGTGATGCGGCCAAAGTCCATCGCCACAGTGGTTTGCTCTTTGGCGCCAAACTCCGGCGCGTCCGGCGAGATCGCTTCGTCGGTCGAGACGACGTCGATCTCGCTAATCGACCGGATGAACTCGGTCTTGCCTGCGCTGAAGGGGCCGGTGACGACCATCTTGACGGTTTGGATGGGCATGAGCGATCTCACTCTAGGAAATTAGTAGGCTGGTGCACCCTCTGCCACCAGGCAGACATCCGCAAAAGACCGGCGAGCCGGTCAGCTTTCCTTGATGCGCGCGATCAGGCGCTCGACCACGCTGCGCTTGACTTCTGGCGACTGCAAGACCGGCGCGGGGCGGCGCGCCACGGCGGCCGGCGGCGGGGCCGGCGCCTGCATCCCCGGTGGCCGGACAAGCTGCACCAGCCCGGCTTGCAGCAGCGCGTAGACGATCCGCCGGATTTCGGTATCGGTCATGTTGCAGGCTTTGGCGATCTGGCGGATGGAGTTCTTCGGGTTGATGTACGACACGACCCGCCACTCTTCGACGCCAAGATGAATGCCCCGGAACTTCTCGCCCGGCGACTCAGGGAACTTGAGCGCCATATCGAGGTTGGGCAGCTCTTCTTCGAGCGGCTTGATCTCCTGCGCGCGGCGTGTCCCTTCGATAATCACGTTCTTCAGGTCGATCGGAACGGTGATGCGATCGGGCGGGGGCGTCAGGTTTTCCTCAAAGGTGAACGGCTCTTGCTCCCAGGTCATCACGTCGTAGACGATGTCCACGGTGTGCTGCTTGATGCTGCGCACCACGTCGGCCTGGGTCACGTAGTTGGCGTTGATCAGCATCAGCGCCAGCGCCTTGTCGGAATACTTCGCCCCGCGCTCGCGGATGATACGCGCCTGCTCAGCGTTGAGCTTGCCAGCTTTGTGAAGCACATTCGCCAGATGCCCGTCCTGGTCCCCCATTGCGGCGAGGATCAACTTGCCCTCGCGAAAGGCGATGCTGGCGCGCTCCTTGCCGGGGACGACGCGGTGACGCTTGTTGCCCGCGCCATCCGTGACCGTCTCGCCCGTGACGACCGGCTCGTACAGGCGCAGCGTGCCTGTTTTGCGCGCCAGGTGGATCAGGTTCAGGATTTGCGTCGTGCTGAAGTCCGCCAGATTCCCTTTGAGCGCCATGTCAGACTGTCCTACCCTGGAGTAATGCATCGCCGACGGGCTGAGCGCAGCCAGGGTCCGCTTCGTGCGTCCGAAAGCGGATCATACCCTGCGCGAAGATCGTAGTCAACGATGACGCCGCCCTGCCACCTGCCCGCCGCCTCAATGCTCACTTAACGATTCACGCGCTCCTGACCGGAGGCACTGCCCCAACCGCGCAAAATCGGGTATGCTAGGCGGCGAGAGCGTTCGGAAAACCGGCCTGAGAACTGCGGCTTATTGTGAGGCAGATTTGAACGCGAGGCAAGTCACCCGGCGCGCTTCCTTCGCGCGCCGCGCGCATCGTCACACCGGCGGGCGCGCTCGCCTGATCGCGGCGCTGCTGATCGCGCTCGGCCTGCTGGCGAGCGCGGGATGTGCCCCGCTCCAGCGCGGCCCGATCACGATCACCGCCACGCCGCTCCCCGATGTCATTGGACCGGGTGGCCTGCTGCCGTCCATCAACCCGCTGACCGGGCTGGCGGTCGATGACCCCGCTGTGCTGGCGCGCCGCCCGCTGGCCGCCAAGATCTCGAACGCGCCGGACGCCGTCCGCCCACAGGCCGGGATCGCCCAGGCCGACCTGGTCTTCGAGCACCTGACCGAAGGGCCGCTGACGCGCTTCACCGCCATCTTCTGGACGCACACCCCGCCACGCCTCGGCTCGATCCGCAGCGCGCGGCTGATCGACCTCGAAATTCCGGCGATGTACGACACGCTGCTGGTCTACTCCGGCGCCAGCGAGCCGATCCGCCGCAAAATCGCCGGGCTGCCCTTCGCCAATCGCGCCTACGAGGGCGTGACGGTCGGCGCGCCGCTCTACTATCGCGACACGTCGATTGAGGTCCCACACAACCTGTTCGCCGTGCCGCGCGCCGTGTGGGCGCGCGCCGAAGCCGATGGCGTCAACCGCCCGCGCGCTGACCTGGGCGGGATGCGTTTTTCCGCCACGCCCCCCGGCGGGCCGCCCGCGCGCACGATCACGATCGACTACGGCGGCGACGAAGTGGAGTGGACCTACGACGAGGCGTCGGGCCGCTACGCGCGCCGCGTGGACGGCGCGCCGCATACCGACGCGAACACCGGCGAGCAGGTCACGGCTGCTAACATCGTCCTGATCTACGCGCACCACCAGCCGGACCTGGCAATCGTCGAGAGCCAGTGGCAGGGCAGCATGAGCTTTTCGATTGAGCTTCAAATCTGGACGCTCGGCCCGGCGGCAATCTTTCGCGATGGCGTGCAGACGACGGGCTACTGGCACCGCTGGCAGGAGGAGGATATGCTGACCTTCTGGGCGGACGAAGACCGCGCCGCGCCGCTCTACCTCAAGCCCGGCAACACCTGGTTCGAGATCGTCCCGCTCGACTTCACCGCGCTGACCGTCCAGTAGTACAATCGAAGCACCGGATAGCTCCGTGACCGACCGCGCGAGACGCTGCGCGCCAGCCCGCAGGTCTCCACACACACCCGGCCAGAACGGTTCATGTCGATCCCGCCGCTACTCAGTTTCCTGTTCGTCGTCATCCCGCTCTTCCTGGCGGTGTACTACGGCGCGATGATCAGCGGGCTGTGGAAAGACCCGCTGATGGCGCGCTTCCGAGGCTATGGCGACGAGCGGCGCATCTATCCCTTGTGCCGGTTTCTAGAGTGGAGCGGGCTGGCGGCAATCATCGGCGGCCTGTTCTCCGGCGAGGTGATCAGCCCCTTTAGTTATGTCGGCGCGACCTTCGCCCCGCTGGCCTTCTTCGTGCTGGCGCTGATGGCGTTCGGCGCGGATGTGCTGGTGCGGAATCACCCGGATCTGCGTGAGTCGCTCCCGCGCTGGTATTTCGATCTGCTGCGCACCGCGACGCGGCAGGAGCGGCGGTTCATCGGGTTCGCGTGGCTGCGCATCCCGCGCCGGATGCGCTGGCGGCTGAACGGCGACCAGGCGGCGTTTCGGACCTGGGCGGACACGGTGCGGATCACCGTCATCTACGGCGCCTACGACCCGAACAATCCCTGGATTACGTGGGGCTA
>DAOKYY010000092.1:0-10652 GCA_035325905.1 Aggregatilineaceae bacterium
GATCAGCCCTGGGCCACGACCGGGTTGCGCAGCGCGCCGATCCCCTCGACCTCGATCTCGACCACGTCGCCCGGCGCGATCGGGCTGACGCCCTCCGGCGTGCCGGTCAGGATCACATCGCCCGGCTCCAGCGTCATCACCGCGCTGACGAACGCGATCAGGAACGGCACGTCGAACACCATATCCGCCGTGCTGCCGTTCTGGCGCGTCTCGCCGTTGACCCGCGCGCGCACCGCCAGCCGCGCCGGGTCGAGGTCGGTCGCGAGCACCGGCCCCAGCGGGCAGAAGGTGTCGAACCCTTTGGCGCGGCCCCACTGCCCGTCCTTCCTCTGATAGTCGCGCGCGCTGACATCGTTGGCGCAGGTGTAGCCGAGCACGTAGTCAAGCGCGTCCTCGCGGCGCACGCGGCGCGCGCGCCGTCCAATGATCACCGCCAGCTCGGCTTCATGATCGACGCGCCCGACATTGGCGGGCAGCTCAATCGGCGCGCCGTGCGCGATGACCGCGCTCGGCGGCTTGAGGAACAGCATCGGCTCGTCGGGTACGGCGGCCTGATGCTCGGCGGCGTGCGCGGCGTAGTTCCGCCCGACGCAGACCAGCTTGCCGGGCATCAGCGGCGGCAGGAGCGACAGCTCGTCGAGCGGGCCAAGCGCCCGCCCCGGCGCGCCGGGGTGGTCGGTGAGCGGGTGCCCGTCCCACACGTGGACGATACCGTCTACCAGCAGGCCATAGCGCGGCCCGGCGGGGGTTGCGTAAGCGGCGATCAGAGCCATGAGATCACTTTGCTCCTGGGCTAAAGACGCGGCACACGAATCAGCAGGATGAAAGCGCGCTCTGCCCGCCCGGCTGCGCGAACCGACCGGGCGGAGCAAGCTCCGCCCCTACCGCTCAGGAATTTTGCCTCGAAAACCGCAAGCGCGCACGCCACAGCGCAGCGGCATGGTTGCCTGTCACGGCGTGCTCAATGTCTTCCACGACAGCCCGGTGCTACCGGCGGCGTCCGGCAGGCGCGCGATGACGCGCTCGCCGGTTCCGTCCGCACGGATCAGCACCAGCTCGCCGCCGCGCACCAGCGCGATATAGCGCCCGTCCGGCGACCAGGTGGGCACCAGGTCAAGCTGCCCCCCGGTCAGCGTCTGGATCGCGCCATCGGCCACGCTGACTGCTAGCACATCCGACGTGAACGGCGTGCGCGCCGCCGCGACGACCAGCCGCGTGCCATCCGGCGACCACGCCGCACTGGATACCTGTTCCAGGTCGGTGAGGCGGCGCGGGTTGGCGCCGTTGGCGTCCGCAACATAGAGGTGGCGCACCTCGCCCGCGCTGGTGGCGCGCCGCACGAGATACGCGATCGCCGCGCCGTCCGGCGACCACGCCGGGCGCTCGTAGGCGACCTGCGGATTCATCAGCACCGCGCTCGCTTCACCGGTCGCCAGATCGACCCGGTAGATGCCACTCGCCCCGTCGCGAAACGACTCGAACAGCAGGCTGGCGCCGTCCGGCGACCACGCCGGGGCGCGGTCCTGCGGCTGCGTGCCCGGCACGCGGCGCGGGTTCGATCCGTCCGCCGCCGCGATCCACAGGCCGTCAAGCTGGCCGCTGGCCGGATCGACGCGCTGGAACGCGATCGAGGCCCCGTCCGGCGACCACGCCGGAGTCAGCGCGCCTTCAAGCAGCGCCTGAATCTCGCCGCACCACGCCTGGACGTGATAGACCCGGCCCGGCCCGCCCGCTGCCGGCTGCGCGTGATACAGAATCTCGCCGGCCGGGTCGCCTTCCGGGATCTCGTCCGTGCCGCACGGCCCGGCCACGGTCTCGGACGCGACCGCGAAGACGCGCACGCTGTCATCCAGCCCGACCGTCACGACACGGCTGCCGTCCGGGTGAAACGCCACGCGCGACACCGGGCCTTCGTGCGCGGTCAGCGTCGAGATCGGCGCGCCGTCCGCCGCGTTGATGAAGTGCAGCGTCCCATCCTGGTTGCCGGTGACGAACAGGCTACCATCCTGGTTGAAATCGACGGTAAAGGTCTGGCCGCACACGCTGCGATACTGCACGTCACCGCTGCGCAGGTCCAGCATCTCGACGCAGCACTCGTAGGTTGAGGCCAGCAGGCGCGTGCCGTCGGGCGAGATGTTGACATCGGTGAAGGTGCACGAGGTCGGCAGATCGACCGGCGTATCGCCGCTCAGCGGCTGGCGGCGCAGCATCTTGCGCGCGGACGGGAAGATCACCGAGCGCCCGTCCGGCGTGAAGGCCAGCGTATCGACCCCGATCTCGCCTTCAAAGCGCGCCACCTCGGCGCCGGTCGCCGTGTCGAGGACCAGCAGCTCGCCATTGGACAGCCCCGCCGCCATCGTCGCGCCATCCGGGCTGAACGCCAGGCTCGCCACGTCCGCCCCGGCGTCCACGCTGAATCGCTGCGTGCCGGAGGTCAGGTCCCACAGCTGGACTTGCGCCGGTCGCCCGGCGGTGCCGACCGCCAGCGCCGCGCCATCCGGCGCGTACTTGACCCGATAGGCGTTGATGCCCTCGATCAGCCGCTCCGGGCTGTCGAACGTCGCGCACTGGCAGAGCAGCACGCCGTCGAGAGTGCCGACCGCGAGCTGCGTCCCGGCCGGCGACCAGTCGGCATCCCAGGCCGGGACATCGGCCAGAATACGCGCCTGGCGGACCAGCGGCGCATTCTGCGGCACGATCGGCGGCGGCGACTCGCCTTCCTGAGCCTGCCCCGGCGCGGCGATCAGCAGGCTCAGCCCGAAGGCAAGCGCGAACAGTTTGCGGCGCATCGTTCCCTCCCTATGACAAACGCCCCCAACACCACCGGACGGGCAGGTTGGGGGCGATGACAGTCAATACTGCAAGTCAGTGCGCGTCTCTGGCGCTTATTCTACTTTACTCTGTGACCAGCGGATAGTTCTTCGCGGTCCAGCCCTTCGCGCCGCCGCCCAGCGAGCGCACGTTTTCGTAGCCGAGCATCTGCATGGCGACCATCGCCATCGCCGAGCGGTGCCCGTCCGAGTCGTAGATCACGACCGGCGCGGCCATGTCCTGCGGCCATTGGTCCTGCGAGGCCATGAAGGCGCTGAGCGTCAGGAACTGCGCGCCCTCGATTTTGCCGTTGGCGACTTCCGGCTCGGTGCGCACGTCGATCAGCGCGGGCGGGTTCTCGACCAGCGACACGTTCAGATCGTCGGCGCTGATGGTGTAGTACCCCGCCGGGATCGCCTTGATGTAGGCATCGACCGCCGCCAGCAGGGCCGGGTCGATCGCCGGGGCAGCGCCCGCCGTCACTTCGGCAGGCTCAGTCACCAGCGGAATCGCGTTGTCGGCAATCGCCTTCACGCCGCCGAGCATCGACAGCGCCTTGTCGTAGCCGAGCAGGTTGAGCGCCATCATGCCCAGCGCGGAGCGGTGCCCGCTGCCGCAGTACACGATGATGTCGGCGTCCTGGTTGGGCAGCAGATCGAGATGATCGGTCAGCTCGTTGATCGGGATGTTGATCGCGCCCGCGAAGTGCCCCTCGGCGTACTCATCCGGGGTGCGCACGTCCACCAGCACCAGATCGGGGTTGGCGGCGATCGCGGCGGCCACGTCCGGGACGCGGATCGCGTTGAAGCTGCCGGGCAGCCCGGCGAAGTAATCCGTCAGCGCGGCGTTGAGATCGAACGCCTCAGCCTCGACGGCTTCGGCCTCAGGCGCGCCTTCGATCGGCAGGCCCGCCGTCGTCCAGCCGCCGATGCCGCCGCTCAGGTTGCGGACGTTGGTGTAGCCCAGGATGCGGAGCATGGTCGCGGCCATGTTGCCGCGATGCCCGACGCCGCAGTACACGACGATGTTGGCGTCCTTCGCTTCCGGCAATTCGCCGATGTGCGCCATCAGCTCCTGAAGCGGGATATGCACCGCGCCCGCGATGTAACCTTTCGCCCACTCGTCGGGGGTGCGCACGTCGATCAGCAGATCGGGCGGCGTCTCGGTCATCTCGACGTTCAGGTCTTCGGCCTTGACCGCGCCCCAGCTATCGGGCAGACCAGAGAGCGCCGCGTCAACGGCGGCCAGCACTTCGGGGTTCAGGTCTGCCGGGGCCTCGCCCGCGACCGGCTCGACCGGCTCGGTCGAGACAGCCAGCCCCTCGTCGGTCCAGGCGCGCATCCCGCCCGCCATGTTGCGGACGTTGGTGTAGCCGAGGATTTGCAGCGCGGTCATGACCTGCGGCGAGCGGAACGACGAGCCGCAGATCGTGACAATCGGCGCGTCCAGATCGGGCAGCAGGTCCAGGCTCTTGCCCACTTCGCGGATCGGGATGTTGATCGCGCCCTCGATGTGGCCCGCCACGTAGTCTTCGGGCTGGCGCACGTCGATCAGGATCAGGTCGGGGTTTTCCAGCAGCTCCACCGACAGGTCCGCGACGGAGACGTTCCCGTAAGCAGGCGGCAGATTGTCGTTATAGGTCTGGAGCGCGTCCAGAACGGCGGTGCTCTCCTGCGCCAGCGCCACGCCAAACGGCAGCGCCAGCGGGAGAACCAGGGTCAAAACCAGGAGCCAGTAAGCAAACTTACGCATAACAGGTGTGGGTCCTCCCCCAATGTTCGAACGATGGTACGGCGGCAGTTTATTGAAGCGCGGGTTCGCTCCGGCGACGCCGGAGCCGGTTCGCGCTGAACCATCCCGTCAGGTGGGGCAGCGAGCAAGCGGTCCCGCTCGCTACCCCCAAAAGTCCTCGGCGCTATCCTCGGTCGGGGCAGGCGCGGCCTCGCCCCAAAAGTCCTCGGCGCTATCCGCGCCGGGCGTGGGCGCAGGCTCGCCCCAGAAATCGGCGGCGCTATCGCCCGCCGCCGGAGTCGCGGCGTCGTCGGTCCAGAAGCCGCCATCGTCCGCCGGGGCGCTCTCGGCCTCGTCCGACCAGAAGCCCGCGTCGCCGCTCGGAGCCGCCGCGCCCTCGCCTGCTGGCGCTTCTTCCTCAAGATACTGCTCGTAGCCCTCCGGGAAGGCGGGCGCGCGCTCGACGATCACGTCCAGGTTCGCCCCGCCGCGCTCCGATTCGGCCACCTTGTCGAGCGTCAGGAAGACGGCGTCGTTGTCGTGGCACGAGGTGCAGCTTGCGTTCTGCGGCGTCTCGCGCTGGATATTGTGCGGCGTGGCGTAGGCCCAGGTCGGCCGGTTCAGGAAGTTCACCAGCAGGTCCTCGCCGTACCGCTCGAACGAGTTCGGATCGACCGGGACGTGGCGCACCGGCACGTACTTATAGGGCCGCTCGTTGTTGCGGGTCGGGTTGCGCCCGATGAAGAAGCCGACATCGTGCGATTCGATGGTGTAGAATGGCACGTCGTCTTCGCTGCGATCGACGTGGCAGTTCGTGCAGTTGGTATAGGCGACGCTGTGGCACGTCTGGCACGAAAGCAGGTCCTTGCCGTGAATGTCGTGCTCCGGGATGCCGGAGTCCGGCCCGATCTGGTCTTCGTGGCACGACTCGCAGGTGGGCGCCTGCGCGCCCTCGTAGCGATGCACGACCTCGCTCAGCCCGTCCTGGCCGTGCAGCTCGGCGCTGGTGTGGCAGTCAGTGCAGGCCAGGCGGCCCTGGCGCAAATGCACATCGCCGGGATAGCCCTCGTTCAGCCCGTAATATTCATTCTTGACGCGGCTGCCGTGGCAGGCGGTGCAGGTGCGGCTCATCGGCGGCGTGCGCACGAACGTGTGCCCTTCGAGCAGGCCGCCGCCGACTGAGTTCGGCTGGCTGATGTGGCAGTCGCCGCAGGTCGCG
This sequence comes from Aggregatilineaceae bacterium, assembly GCA_035325905.1. Taxonomy (GTDB): domain Bacteria; phylum Chloroflexota; class Anaerolineae; order Aggregatilineales; family Aggregatilineaceae; genus DYGX01. The sequence continues at coordinate 5,762 of DAOKYY010000092.1, forward strand.
TGGCAACTGTTGCAGTGATAGGTCTGCATTTCTTCGAGCGCGGCGTGGTTTTCGGGGATGCTGCGCTCGTGCAGCACGGTGTCATAGCCCGCCAGGTCGTAATGCAGGCTGCCCGCCGCGTGCGGCGCGATGTTCGGGTGGCAGTTGCCGCAGCCCAGCTCCGGGTCGGCGGACGGATCGAGCACCATGCCCTCATGCGCCTGATCCATATCAGTCACCGGAACGCCGTCGATGACGGACTGCCCCTTGTGACAGTCGGTGCAGGCGATGTAGGCGTGCACGTCGGTCTGGTACGCTTCGCCGTCAATCCACACTTTCGCCCAGGCCTCCACCGGAGGCACAGAGCCGCCTCACCCAGGCCCTTCCGAGAGGCTGACGACCTCTTCTTCGACCGCCAGCGAGCGAAGCTGCTCCTCGTCGGTGTGGCATTGCAGGCATCCGGCGTTCGCCAGCGCGACCGCCTGCGCCGTCAGCGCGATTTCGGCGGCGCTGAGCGTGGGCGTCTCATCCGGCTCATCGGTCGCTTCGCCCACCGCGACCGGCGCGCTCTGGCGCGGCTGAAGCTCCGGCGCCGATGTGTCGGGCGCGCAGCTTGCCAGGGTCGCCGCGAGGATTAGCAGACCAGCCAGCGCCGCACCTCTCGGGAAACGGGTTGTTGTCGTCATTCCAGGCGTCAACACAGACTCCAGTCAGGCGGGGTGGAACTTCACAGACTTTAGTTTAATCAACGTTTGTGATAAATGGCACTAACATTCATCGGGTTTTCTTATGACAAATGGTCATATTGCCACGCGCTGAAAAATGCTAAGAAATAAGGGGGCGGCCTGGGATCACGGGCGCGCCTGCAACGCGACGCGAGGACCGGTCATGCTCGACCTCTACGAATTGCAGGTTTTTCTGCTGGCAGCCGAGACGGAGAACTTCTCCGAGACGGCGCGCCTGATGCAAGTCTCGCAACCGGCGGTCAGCGGGCACATCATGTCGCTGGAGCAGCGGCTCAACACGCAGTTGTTTGATCGCGTAGGGCGACACATCCGGCTGAACGACGCTGGCGCGGCGCTGGTGCCGTCGGTCCGCAGCCTGCTGAAAGAAGCGCAGCGGGTCGAGGAGATCGTCGCGGCGCGCCAGGGGACGCTAACCGGCCTCGTCAAGCTGGGGTGCAGCACGACGGCCGGCAAGTACATTCTACCGAAGATGATGAACCGCTTTTTCGAGCAGCACCCTGAAGTGCGGATTTACTGCGTCGTCGGGCAGCGTGGCGACTCGCTGCAACGCCTGGAAACCAACGAGGTCGAGATTGCCCTCAGCAGCCTGCGCATCCCGCGCCGGACGCTGGAATATCGCCATTTTGCCGACGATCTGATCACGCTGATCGCGCCGCCCGGCCACCCCTGGGCGCGCATGGGCACGATTGCGCTGGAAGACCTGGTCGAGCACCCGATCATTCTGCGCGAGTCCACCTCCGGCACGACGGTCACGCTCAACCGGGGGCTGGCGCAGCACGATATGAGCGTCGAGATGCTGCAATCGAACCTGACGCTGTGCAACACCGAGTCGATTGTTCAGGCCGTCATCGCCGGGATCGCGCCCGCCTTTGTCTCGGATGTGTCGGCCCGCGCCGCGATCGAGCAGGGCCAGGCGGTCGAGGTGCAGGTCGAGGGGCTGTCGCTGGTCCAGCATCTCTATATGGTGCGCCACACCAGCTTTTACGCGTCTGAAGCCCAGAGCATGTTTTGGGATTTTCTCTTCGCGCCGGAAAACGCCGATCTGCGCTCCGGCCCGGTCCGACAAGGATAAGCTCCATGCCGAACGCCCGACTCTCCCGTCTCGCCCTGCCGGTCGCGCTACTCAGCGCGCTGGCGCTACTGGCCGCGCTTCCGGCGATCCCCGTGCTGGCCGGTCCGCCGCTGCAAGACGGCACGCCCCTTCCCGATGCGACGCCGCAGCCCGGCGCCGAGCCAACCGTGACGCCCGTTCCGCAGGCGTGCTCGGAGTGTCATCTCGACGTGGTATCGGCGTGGGAGACGGGCCTGCACGCCCAAGCCTACACCGATCCGGTGTTCCAGGAGGCGTGGCAGAAGGTCAACGGCGACCCGACCTGTTTGGCCTGCCATACCACCGGCTATAACCCGCGCACGCAGACTTACACGCATGAAGGCGTGACCTGCGAGGCGTGTCACGGCCAGACGCCCGCCAACCACCCCGACGAGCCGGTCATGATCAATCCGGGGCCGCAGGTCTGCGAAACGTGCCACGCCACGACCGTCACCGAGTGGGAGCACAGCGCGCACGGCGAGCAACAGCTCGCCTGCACCAGCTGCCACAACCCGCACCCGCAGCAGCTTCTCTTTGAGAATGACAGCGTGGCGCTCTGCCTCAACTGCCACGACGACGAGCCGCGCGACGATTACGCGCACCTGGCGCACCCGGAGCAGCTTTGCACCGACTGTCACTGGCACCGCGCCAAGCCCGAAGACCTGCTGGCGCACTACACCAGCGGCGCGCTCTACCCGACCGGTCACGGCGCCGTGGTCGAGACGGTCGCCTGCGTGACCTGCCACGCCGATCTGGCCGCCGAGGAAGGCACGCTCGTCGGCCTCGAAGAAGCGATCGACGACATGGGCCTCGGCGACAGCTCGCACCCTCTGCTGGCGGCGCGCGTCCGTATTCATGAGCTTGAGGCGGAAGTCGACACGGTCCGCGCCCAGGGCGAGAACACGGCCGTGCTGCGCATCGTCCAGGGCGCGGTGGTTGGCGTCGCGGTCGGCGGCGCCGGGGCGCTGATGGTGTTGCGGTCCCGGCGGCGCGGGCGGCGCTTGAGCGAGCAGGACTGAAGGCAAGGATTCCGATGGACGACGAGAAATTTCTGACCCGACGCGAGTTCATCACCGCGCTGGCGGCGATCGGCGGCAGCGCGGTCGTGGCGCTGGCGCTGGCCGAGATCGAGCCACTGGCCGGCCTGATCCAGCGCGAGCTGGCCCTTGAGCTGCCGGAAGTTCGCCAGGAAGTCGCGCACGCGAGCGGCGACGCGCGCCATCACTGGGCGATGCTGATCGACCTGCGCAAGTGCATCGGCTGCCAGTATTGCGTCTACGCTTGCCAGGCGGTCAACGACGTGCCGGATGATATGCGCTGGAACGTCTACCTGCCCGAAGTGACGCAGACCGGCGTGCCGTTCCACATGACCCGGCCCTGCATGCACTGCCAGGACGCGCCCTGCACGGCGGTCTGCCCGACCCGCGCGACCTGGGTGCGCGCAGACGGCATCGTCATCATGGACTACAGCCTGTGCATCGGCTGCCGCTATTGCCAGGTCGCCTGCCCGTATGAGGCGCGCACCTTCAACTGGAAAGCGCGCGCAGGCGACAGCGGCTATCAGTCCGAATGGGGCGCCGCCGAGGTCGAGCCGAGGCCGCGCGGCGTGGCGGAGAAGTGCTCGTTCTGCGTGCACCGCATCGATCGCGGGCTGGCGCAGGGGCTGATGCCCGGCGTGGATCGCCCCGCGACGCCTGCCTGCGTGAATGTTTGCCCGGTCGAGGCGCGCGTCTTCGGGGACCTGAACGACCCCAATAGCCGTGTCGCACGCCTGATCAAGGAGCTGCCCACCTTCCGGCTGCGCGAAGACCTGGGCACCGAGCCGAACGTCTACTATGTGCCGCCGGAAGGGATGCCGCTATGACGACCGCGATCGCGACGCTGCGCCGCCAGGCGCAGGCTTACCCGGTCTTCGCGACCTGGCTGATCTTCCTCGGCGCGCTGCTGCTGATCGGGCTGATCGCCGGGGCGTCCGTGCTGTGGGTCGGCCTGGACGTGACCAATCTCTCCAACCGCGTGCCGTGGGGGCTGTGGATCACGGTGGACCTCTCGGCCATCGCGCTCGGCGCAGGCGCGTTCTCGCTCTCGACCATCGTCTACATTTTCCGCGTCAAGAGCTTCCAGCCAATCGCGCGGATGGCGGTCTTTGTCGGCTTCGTCGGCTACACGTCGGCCATGCTGGCGCTGGTGATGGACATTGGTCGCCCGGATCGCTTCTGGCACCCGATGGTCTACTGGAACGTCCACTCGGTGCTGTGGGAAGTCACCATGTGCGTGATTTTCTACTCGATGGTGCTGGTCTTCGAGCTGGCGCCCGCCGTGCTGGAAAGCCAGGCCGTCGTGCGGCGCTTCCCGCGCGGGCCGCGCATCGCGCACCTGCTGCACCGCTTCACGCCGGTCGTGTCGGTCGTCGGGCTGGGGCTGTCGCTGCTGCACCAATCGTCGCTGGGCGCGACCTACGGCGTGCTGGCGGCGCGCCCGCTGTGGTTCAAGCCGTCGCTGCCGGTGATGTTCATCCTCTCGGCGGTTGCGGCGGGGGCAACCTTCACTCTGGCGCTGACGGTCGTCTACGAGAACGTGATTGGTCGCCGCCAGATTACGTCGCAGCTGCGCGGGCACATCGCGATGTTCGCCGGGCTGATGACGCTGGCGTATCTGTATCTCAAGCTGTGGGACTTTCTGGCGACGTTTTACTACAGCCACCTTCCGGCGCGCGTCGAAGCCAACAGCCTGCTCGAAAGCACGACGCCCTACGGGACCACGTTCTGGTGGCTGGAGATCGTGCTCGGCGCGCTAATCCCCGCGATCATCCTGCTGACGCCGAGCCTGCGCCGCCAGGATGTGTGGGTGATGCTGGCCGGGCTGCTGGCGATTGGCGGCGTGATCGCCAACCGCTGGAACGTCACGCTGTCCGGTCTGGTCGTGCCGATGGACTGGTCGCCCGGCGCGGCGAATCTGTTCGCGGTCCAGCCGTACACACCCTCGCTGGCGGAATGGGGCGTGGCGATTGGCGTGCTCGGCTACGCGCTGACGATGTTCACGCTGGGGCTGCGCTTCCTGCCGCTGTTCAACCACG
>DAOKYY010000092.1:10752-14681 GCA_035325905.1 Aggregatilineaceae bacterium
TACGCGCTGACGATGTTCACGCTGGGGCTGCGCTTCCTGCCGCTGTTCAACCACGCGCATCACGCCCCGCACGACGCGCATTAAGTGACGTCGTGCCATTAGGAGCCGGGCGCGTGGTGGGGTGCGCCCGGCGTTTTGTTTTCGCCTGCCGGCGGGTTAGAATCCGCGCACTCGAACATGGAGGGACCCCATGCGCCAGGTAATTATTACGCCCGCTGAGGAGGGTGGCTACTACGCGACCGTTCCCAGCCTGCCCGGCTGCATCAGCCAGGGCGAGACGTGGGAAGAAACGATCGAAAACATCCGCGAGGCGATTGAACTGTTCATTGAAAGCATGGTTGCTCATGGTGAGCCAGTGCCAGAAGATGACTTGAATCGTGCCTTGATTATTGTGGATGCTGCGTGAGCAGATTGCCTCAGATTTCTGGTTGGGAGTGCGTCAAAGCGCTGCAACGTGCCGGATTCGTGATTGACCGTCAGCGCGGCAGCCACTTCATTCTCATTCAGCGCGAACCGTGGAAACGCGTCAGCGTGCCAAATCATAAGACGCTCAAGATCGGGACACTACGCGGAATCATTAGCCAATCAGGGCTGACCGTTGAGGAATTTCTAGACTTGCTCGCATGAGTCACTGCATTGTTTTCCGCCTATGACCTCTTTCCGCGACCTGCCGAGCATTGACGCGCTGCTGCGCGCCGGGGACGACCTGGCCGCGCGCTACGGCCACGCGCGGGCCGTCGAGGCGCTGCGCCAGGCGGTCGAGGCGGCGCGCCAGGCGCTGCTGCGCGGCGAGCCGCTTCCCAGCGAAGCTGCGCTGCTCGCCGAGGCGGAAGCGCATCTCGCACAGAGCGCACAGCCGACCCTTCGACCGGTGATCAACGCGACCGGCGTGATTATCCACACCAATCTGGGCCGCGCGCCGCTCTCCGACGAGGCGATCACGGCGATGCAGGCGGTCGCGGCGGGCTACAGCACGCTCGAATACGATCTGGACGCGGGCGGTCGCGGCCTGCGCGACACGCACAGTGAGCGCCTGCTACGCGAAGTCACCGGCGCGCCGACCGGGATGGTCGTCAACAACAACGCGGCGGGCGTGCTGCTGGCGCTGACCGCGCTGGCCGCCGGGCGCGAGGCGATCATCAGCCGGGGCGAGCTGATCGAGATCGGCGGCGCGTTCCGCGTCCCGGACGTGATGCGCCAGAGCGGGGCGCGCATGGTCGAGGTCGGCACGACCAACCGCACGCATCTGAGCGACTACGCGAGCGCGATCTCGCCGGAGAGCGCCGTGATCGTCCGCGCGCACCCGTCCAATTTCCGCGTGGTCGGCTTCACTGAGACGGTCCCCCTAGACGAACTCGCGGCGCTGGCGCGCGAGCGCGGTCTGCTGGTGCTGGACGATCTCGGCAGCGGCGCGCTGCTCGACACCTCGGCTTTCGGGCTGGCGCGCGAGCCGATGGTGCAGGACAGCCTGCGCGCGGGCGCGGACCTGGTGCTGTTCAGCGGGGACAAGCTGCTCGGCGGCCCGCAGGCCGGGATCATCGTCGGGCGTACTGACCTGATCGAGAGGCTTCGGCGGCATCCGCTGGCGCGCGCCATCCGCGCCGACAAGCTGGCGCTGGCCGCGCTCGACGCCACGCTGGAGCACTACCGGCGCGGCGAAGCGTTGGAGCGCGTCCCGGTCTGGCGCATGATCAGCCTGCCGCTGGAGGCGATCCGGGCGCGGGCCGAGCGTTGGGCGGACGCCGTGTCCGGTGAAATCGTGCGGGCCGAGTCGACGATTGGCGGCGGCAGCCTGCCGGGCGAGACCCTGCCGACCTGGGCTTTCGCGCCGCGCGTCACGCAGCCGAACGAGGCCGCCGCCCGCCTGCGCCAGGCTGATCCGCCCGTGATCGCGCGCGTGGCGGAGGATCGCCTGCTGCTCGACCCGCGCACCGTGCTGCCGGAGCAGGACGACACGCTGATTTCCGCGCTGAAGGAACTGTAGCCCATGCACGTCATCGGCACCGCCGGGCACGTCGATCACGGCAAGTCTACCCTGACCTACGCGCTGACCCAGATCAACCCGGATCGCCTCGAAGAAGAGCGCCGCCGCGAGATGACAATTGACCTCGGCTTCGCGTGGCTGGACCTGCCCACCGGCGAGCGCGTCGGGATCGTGGACGTGCCGGGCCACCGCGATTTCATCGAGAACATGCTGGCGGGCGTCGGCGGGATCGACGCCGCGATCCTGGTGATCGCCGCCGACGAAGGCGTCATGCCGCAGACGCGCGAGCACCTGGCGATCCTCGACCTGCTCGGCATCCCGGCCGGGCTGATCGCGCTGACCAAGATCGACCTGGCGCCCGATCCCGACTGGCTGGAGCTGGTCCAGCTTGACATTCTCGACGTGGTGCAGGGGACGGTCCTCGAAGGGCGCCCGATTGTCCCGGTCTCGGCGCGGACCGGCGCCGGGCTGGATGATCTCGTCGCCGCGCTGGCGGACCTGCTCAACGGTCTGCCGCCGCGCCCGGACACCGGCAGCCCGCGCCTGCCGATTGACCGCGTGTTCACGATCAGCGGCTTCGGCGTGGTCGTGACCGGGACGCTGCTCGGCGGCACGCTCAACGTCGGGCAGGAAGTCGAAATCCAGCCGGGAGGCGTGCGGGCGCGGGTGCGCGGCTTGCAGTCGCATGAGCAAACGCTGGAACACGTCGAGCGCGGGCAGCGGGTAGCGGTCAACCTGCGCGGCGTGGAGAAAAGCGATCTCGCGCGCGGGGACGTGCTTGGCCTGCCCGGCGCGTGGCGCCCCACCCCCCTGCTCGACGCCCGGCTGCGCACTCTGCCGGAGGCGCAGCGCCCCCTGGAGCATGACGACGCGGTCAAGGTGTTTCTTGGCGCGGCTGAGGCAATGGGCCATGTCCGCGTGCTGGACCGCGAGCGCATCCTGCCCGGCGAGGAAAGCTGGGTGCAGATCCGCCTGGAGCGTCCGCTCGTCGCCGCGCCCGGCGACCGCTATATCGTGCGCCGCGCCTCGCCTGCCGAGACCATCGGCGGCGGCGTGATCCTCGACGCCGCGCCGGGCCGCCGCTGGAAGCGCGCCCGCCCGGAGGTGATTGCCCGTTTCGAGACGCTGGCCTCTGGCGACCCGCTGGCGATCGCGCTGCTGAAGCTGGCGGCCGAGCGCGGGCCGGTCCGCGCCGGGTCGCTTGATTTGCCGCCAGAACTCGTCGCGCAGGCGGTCGAGCGCGGCGACCTGCGGCTCGACGGGCGCGGCTGGGCGATTCACCGCGAAAGCTGGGCGCGGCTGGCGGACAAGGCGCGGCGCGTGCTGGCGCGCTTCCACGCCGAGGAGCCACTGCGGCTCGGCATGCCGCCGGAGGCGCTGCGCAGCCGCCTGCGCCTGGAGCCGGACGCCTTCGCGGCGGCGCTCGACTGGCTGGCGCGCGAGGGCGCGGTCGCGCTGGCGGAAGGCGGCGCGATCCGCCTGCCGGAGCACAGCGTCCGTCTGAGCCAGGCCCAGGAAGAGACGCTCGCCCGGCTGTGGCGCGCCTTCGAGGAGCAGCCGCACACCCCGCCAACCGTCGCCCAGGCCCGCGAGTGGGTCGGCGACGCCGTGCTGAGCGGGCTGCTCGAGCGCGGCGAGCTGGTCCGCATCAGCAGCGAGGTGATCCTGACGCCCGCCGTGCTGGCCCAGTGGATCGCCTTCGCCCGCGAGCGGCTGGAAAGCGGCGAGGCGCTCAACGTCGGGCTGCTGCGCGACCATTTCGGGACGACGCGCCGCTACGCAATCGACTTTTTGGAGCGGCTGGACGCGCTGGCGATCACACGGCGGCGCGGCGACGAGCGCGTGCGCGGCCCCGGCGATTGGTCCCGCCTGGGTCGGGCGTAAAGCGACCGCGGCGCGCGCCCTGGCAATCTGGCGCTCGATCCGCTATGATGTCGGCGGGGGT
>DAOKYY010000093.1:0-14314 GCA_035325905.1 Aggregatilineaceae bacterium
AGCAGCGAAGAACAGCGAAAAGCAGCAAGGAACAGCTAAATACCGCTTTTGAGCGGCTTTGCGCGGTCTTTAGCTGCTTCTAGCTGCCTCGCGTTGCTCTTGACGCGGCAGGAACAGGTGCAAGCGCGTCCCCTCGCCCTGGCGCGTGGTAATGATCAGCTCCGCGCCAATCTCATCCGAGCGCTCGCGCATGATGTTCAGCCCCAGGCTGGTCGGCTGAACGCCGTCCAGGTCAAAGCCCGCGCCGTTGTCTTCGATCGCCAGCTCGACCCCCTCCTCGCACCGCCGGAGCTGGACCGAGGCTTTGGTGGCCCGCGAGTGCTTGGCGATGTTGTTCAGCGCCTCCTGCGTGATCCGGTAAAGCGCCAGCTTGGTATCCGGCTCAAACGGGAACTCGCCGTCGATGTCCACGCTGATCGCCATCCGTTTGCGGCTGCGGATCGCCTCGGCAAGCTGGCGCAGCAGCACCGGCAGATCGACTTCCAGCAGCGAGGTTGGGCGCAGCTCCAGCAGCAGGACGCGCATCTCCGCCATCGCGCCGCGCGTGAGCTGGTGCAGCTCGGCCAGTTGCGCCAGCGCCTTTTCGGGGTTGCGCTGCCACTGGCGCGGCAGAGCTTCCGCGATCATACTGGCCGAAAACAGCGTCTGGCTGACGGCGTCGTGCAGATCGCGCGCTAGCCGCTCGCGCTCCTGGGCCGCGATCACGGACCGTTCGCGCTCCAGCAGGCGCGCGTTGTGGATTGCGATCGCGACCTGCCCGGCGAAGGCTTCCAGGCGGGCAGCGTGGCTCTCGTTGAAGAAGCCCGGCTGCCAGCTTCCCAGGCCGATAAACCCGATCACCTGATTCTCAAGCAGAATCGGGGCGCCCAGGTACGCGCGCCAGTAAACATCGTACGTCAGGCGCATCATCGTTTCGGTCTGAATATCGTCCACAATCAATGGCTGGCGAGATAGCTTCATCGCAAGCAGGTGCGGCGTGGTGTCCACCGGCAAAGACAGGTCCGCCAGCCCGTCCTGCACCGCCGGGTCCGTCGTGCGGCTGCCCACCGCGCGCGCGGCGCCGGTCTCTGGATCGATCAGCAGGATTTTGGCGATGTCGTGTGGAATAACTTGCTCCACATTCGCCAGCACGCGGTCGAGCACCTGTGACAGGCTGAGCGCGCTGTTGAGCGCGTTGGCGATGTCGCGCAGCGCCTCGGCCAGCTGGCGCTGCTCGCGCTCCAGCGCCTCAATCAGCTTGCGCTGGGTGATGTCCACTCCGACGACCCAGTTTGCCCAGCCGGGCACCGGATACTGCTCGGCGACGCTCGACCAGGCGATATGGCGCTGCGAGCCGTCTTTGCAGACGAGCAGGACCTCCTGGTCGCGGTACGGCTCCTGGCGGGCAGGCTCGCGAGTCGCCAGGCGCTGGCGGCTCGCTTTATCGGGGATCAGCATGACTAGCGCGTCCGGGGTGCCGAGAACCTCGGCCTGGCCGTAGCCGGAGACGCGCTCGCATTCCCGGTTCCAGGCGATGATCCGCCCGGCGCCATCGGTGGCGAACAGCAGCACCGGCATATTTTCGAGCACGGTCCGCAGGCGCGCCTCGCTCTCCTGTAAGACCGTCTCCGACCGCTTGCGCTCGGTCACATCCTCCAGGATCATCGCGATCTGGTCATGGCCGGACTCGAATATCGAGAGGCGAAGGGTGCGGCTGCCGTCGGTCGATGGCAGCTCCTGGCGCACCGGTTGGCGCTGGGTCTGGACCTTCCGAAACATCTCCAGCAGATCCGCGTAGTCAAGCGGAAGCGGCAGGTCGCCCAGCCGCTCGCCGATGTCGCGGTCCGGTTGAACCCCGGCCAGCCGGGCGAGCGATGGGTTAGCTTCGATCAGGGCGTAGTCCAGGGCGTGGCCTTCGCGCTCGATTTCGAAGATCGCCAGCCCGTTTGGCGTGTTCTTGAAGTAAGCGCGATAACGTTCTTCCGCGCGCTCCAGGTTGCTAAAGAGCAGATCAAACGGGTTGACCAGCCCCGTCTGGAGCACAGCCTTGTAGATCAGAAAGTACGCGATGATCTTCAGGAAATGGCCGAGCACATTGACCAGGCCGTAGACGCCCGTGTACAGCGTAAAGGCCAGCTCTGCGACGACTGTGATCAGGATCGAGCCGAACAGCAAGGCAAAGGTCTGGGGGGCGAACGCTGCCCGCATCCGGTAGTGCGCGCCTGCCGCGAGCAGCAAGATCAGCATGATCAGGTACTCGCTGGCGATTTTGAAGGTCGTCAGGCCCTCGCCTTCCACATAGGCGGTGGGCAACTGCCCGGCGAAGATCAGCCCGGTCCATAGCGCGGTGATCAGACCGAACAGCGCCAGAGTCAGGGGAGCCGAGATCCGCCGTTGCAGAAAGATCGGGCTGATCAGCAGCGCCCCACTCTGCACGAAGCGGGCGGCCAGCCAGAACTGCGTCGGCAGATCGGCGGAGTGGCCCGGGAAGACGCCCATCCCCTTATAGGCCAGCGTGTGCAAAAAATCGAGCGCCGCGGCGGCCAGATACGCAATGCCGATGAACAGAAAGAGGTCGGTCTTGAGGAAGCGGCGCGAGTTCCAGGCGAACAGAAACGTGCTGGTCGCCACCACGATGCTGAAGCCTTCCGCGACCGTATGAAACAACAGATAGCTGTACCGGCTGCTGAGATACAGCCCCACCAGCAGCGCGGTCGCCTCAACGGCTAAGTGATACCGGTCCCACCACCCCGACACACGTGCCATCAGATGTTCTATTTTGCTCCGCTCTGTTGGCGTTGCGCCGCGCATTAAAAGTAATCAAAAACGCGGCGCCCAGCCGCGATCAGCCCTGGTCCAGGGCTTCGCCGCGCCGTTGGACAAAAGTATAGTACGGGTAGGCCAGCGCCTGCGGATCAGGCTCGCGCTGGTCAAGCGCGTGACGGTTGGCTTGCTCAAAATCCTGATGCAGCCGGTCGAGCGTGGCAAGCTGGCTATCGGATGGCTCCAGCGAGAACAGCGCGACCAGCGTGGTGCGCGTCCCCGGCACGAAGCACAACCAGCGGCCATCGTCCAGCTCGGTGCGGCGCATCCCGGCGCGGAAAACCTCGCCAGCAGCTAGGCGGTAGCCCTCCAGCATAGGCCGGATGCGCCCCGGCGCGATCTCGAACGCGCCGAAGGTCTGCAACGGCTGGTCGGCCCCGGTCAGGAACACGGCCATCCCGATCGGCTTGGCCGACAGGCGCTTCTTGAGGTGCTGCGTGTCTTCACCGTCCGCCACTGCCGTCCGCCACAACGCGGGATCGGACTCGGCCAGAAGCTGCGCCACCGCCGCGATCTGGCGCTGGTAGCGATCGTACAGCCGGTGAAACTGCGTCCGGTTGATCTCGCCGCTGGCGAATTCTTGCACCAGGCGGCTCATTTTCTGATGCACCAGGGCGATGAACTCCTCGCCCTGGCGCGCGCTCTCGCGTCGCGGATCGTGGTTGGTCGAAAACATCCCAGCCTCAACTATTGTCGAAACGCCGGCGCGGCGTCGTCGCATTCATTATACCGCAGACTTGTCGATCAAAACCCAGCCCCGCGCGATCCTGCGCCGCTTCCGCTGGCCCAACGCTGGCCGATAGACAGCGAATCAGGGCCTATGGTAGACTGGTGATCAGGCGGTCTGTGAGACCGCTCGGCGGGTGGCAGACGGAGCGGAGAGGGTAAGCGGCGCGATGGGTGATGCCCCGACAATCAGAATAGTTTGCGTCGAAGACGAGCGCGAAATGATCGACCTGGTGCGGCTGATCCTCTCCCGGCGCGGCTACGAGGTCCACGGCGCGCTCGGCGGGCGCGAGGGCCTGGCGCTGATCGCGGCGGTCAAGCCGGATGTGGTGCTGCTCGATCTGATGATGCCCGACATGGACGGCTGGGAAGTCTACCAGCAGATGAAAGCCAACGATCACATGAAGTCGATCCCGGTGATCGTGGTCACGGCCAAGGCGCAGAGCATTGACAAAGTGCTGGGGCTGCACATCGCCAAAGTGGACGATTACATCACCAAACCGTTCGGGCCGTCGGAGCTGCTGGACAGCGTCGTGCGCGTCTTGCAGGCAGCCGGAGTGGAAGTCGAAGGGGCCTAGCGGGCGCGCTACGCGGAGAAATTGCGCTTTGCCGAGGGGCCGCCAGCCCCTTTTTTGTCCCCGGCGGCTCTTTTCCGCGCTTTGCCGCACCCCGTCCGTACTATCGTGTTCCGCGCAGTCGGCTGTACAATGGGGCGGAGTACCGCTTTGCGCGGCACACCGCCTGGTAACGCGCGACGAAAGGACAGCACGCGATGAAAAGCTCCCTCCAAGCCCTGCTCGATACCGGGCGCCCGATTGTGGCCGACGGCGGGATGGGTACCATGCTGATCGCACAGGGGCTGCGCCAGGGCGAGTCGCCAGAACGCTGGAACGTCGAGCACCCGGAGCGCATCCGCCAGATTCACCGCGACTATATCCAGGCGGGGGCGCAGATTATTCTGACCAACAGCTTCGGCGGCAACCGCTTTCGCCTGGGGCGCAGCGATCTGGCGGGCCGCGTGGACGAGCTGAACCGCGCGGCGGCGGCGCTCGCCCGCGCCGAAGCGGACGCCGCGCCCGGCCCGGTGGTCGTCGGCGGCTCGATGGGGCCGACCGGCGAGATGCTGGAACCCTATGGAGAGCTGTCGTTCGACGATGCCAGCGCCGCGTTCGAGGCTCAGGCCGCCGCGCTCGTGGCGGGCGGCGTTGACGTGCTGTGGATCGAGACAATGGCCGATCTCGAAGAGGTCCGCGCCGCCGCCGAAGGCGCGCACCGCGCCGCGCCTGATACGCCGGTCGTCATGACGATGACCTTCGACACCAACGGGCGGACGATGATGGGCGTCTCGCCGGAAAAGGCGATCACGGCGCTGCGCGAGCACGGCGTGATCGCGCTCGGCGCGAACTGCGGCAATGGCCCGGCCGAGATCGAGGGCGTGATCGAGCAGATGCGCGCCGTCGACGCGACCGTCCCGCTGGTCGCCAAAGCCAACGCCGGACTGCCGCACATGGAAGGGGACCGGGCGGTCTACGACGCCACGCCGGAGATCATGGGCCAGTACGCGGCCCGCGTGCGCGATCAGGGCGCGCAGATTATCGGGGCCTGCTGCGGCAGCACCCCGGCGCACATCGCCGCGATCGCCGCCGCGCTGCGCGATTGACGGCGCGCGAGGCACGGCGCAGGCGCGTCGCGGGAAATTGAATCATGCTAAACTAAGCCATTAGCGGTTCGAGGTTGGCGGTTAGCGAGTGGCCGCGAGCAGTTATTATGAGTGATCGGCGTATCGGTCCGGTGCGCGGAACCTCATCCCTGGCCCTTCTCCGTTCACGGAAAGGAGAAAAGGGGCCGGGGGTTAAGGCGCGAGGTTTCTCCGGCGAGCAGCGCGCGCCAACTCATTCCGATGAAGCCCTTTATCGCCAACCGTTCTCGTAACAAGCCGCTCGGCTGGCTAAATGGATCTCTTAACACGAAGGGGGCCTCATGCGACAACCGCATTCTCTCACGGTCCGCCGGCTGGTGGGCGGGGCGCTGCTGATTGCGCTGGCCGCGCTGAGCGCGCTGGGCGCGGGCACGCTTCAACCTGCGTATGCCCAGGGGGGCGCAAACCTGCTCCAGAACCCCGGCTTCGAGCCGCCCTACATGACGCACAACGGCGACGCGACGCTGCAAGTCGCCAACGGCTGGCAGCCCTGGTATCTTGACACCGGGGGGCCGACCAGCGTCAACGCGCGGCCCGAATACCTGCCCGCCCCGGCGGCGCGCGTGCGGTCCGGCAGCGCCGCCCAGGAATACAACACCTTCTTCGCCACGCACACCGCCGGCGTTTACCAGCGCGTGCCGGTCACTGCCGGGACGGAGCTGCGTTTCAGCGTCTGGATGTGGGTCTGGTCGTCGGCCACCTTCGATGATCCGAACGTCAGCGCTGACCCGAACGATGTCCGGGTCAGCGTCGGTATCGACCCGACGGGCGGCGTGAGCGCCGAAAGCCCGAACGTCGTCTGGTCGGAGGAAGTCGAGTTCTACGACCAGTACCGCGAGCTGTCGGTCGTGGCGACCGCGTCCGGCCCAGCGGTCACGGTCTTCGTCCGCAGCGCGCCCCAGAACTTCGTCGGAACGACCAACCTCTACCTGGACGACGCGGGCCTGTACCCGTTGGGCCAGGTCCCGCAACAGCCGCCGACCGTGCCGCCGTCGCCAACGCCGGGAGAGGTCCTGCCGACGCAGGAAGGCTCGCAGACGCCGCAGCCAACTCCGGCGATCACCTTCACACCGCTGCCGAGCGCGACCCCGATCACCAGCTTCACGCAGCCGCCAACCTTTACCCCGGCGATCACCATCCCGCCGACGACGACGCCCTACCCGACCAGCACCCCGCGTCCCGTCACCGCGACGCCAGTCCTGCCGGATGATTTCGACAGCTCGATTGTCTACACCGTCCAGGCGGGCGACACGGTCAGCAGGCTGGCGCAGCGCTTCGGCAGCACGATCGAGGCGATCGCGCGCGTTAACGGCCTGAGCGACCCCGGCCTGATCTACGTCGGGCAGACGCTCGTCATCCCGATCAAGAGCGGCGCGTTCCCGCAGCCGCCGACCTTTACGCCCGCGCCGATCTACCCAACCGCCGCGCCGCCTGCCTTCCCGACCGCCGCCCCGCCGCCGGCCGGGCTGGGGACCTATGTCGTGCAGCGCGGCGACAGCCTGTCGGAGATCGCGGCGCGCTATAACACGACAGTCGCGACGCTGGCTCAGCTCAACAACCTGGTCAACCCGAACCTGATTTACGCCGGGCAGGTCCTGCGCGTCCCGGCGGTCGCGGCGCCCGCGCCGGTGCCAGCGCCGCCTCCCGCGCAGCCGGTGACGCACGTCGTGCAGCCGGGCGACAACCTGTACCGGATCAGCGTGATCTACGGCGTGCCGGTGGACGCGATTATTCGCGCTAACGGCATTTACAACCCGAACCTGATCTTCGTCGGGCAGCGGCTGGTCATCCCGCGATGAGCCAGCCGCGCGCGATCCGTCGCGCCGAGAGCGGCGAGGTCGTGCTGGCGCGCGCCACGCCCGCCGACACGTTCTTCAGGCGCTGGCGCGGCTTGATGCTACGCCGCCGGTTGGCCGAAGACGAAGGGCTGCTGTTCACCTTTCACCGCGAAAACCGAGGCGAGAGCGCGATCCATATGTTCTTCGTCGGGTTTCCGATCGCGGCGGTGTGGCTGGACGAAAGCGGCGTCGTGGTCGATGCCAAGCTCGCCAAGCCGTGGCGCCCCTACTACGCGCCCGCCCGCCCGGCCCGCTACCTGATCGAAGCGCCGCCGAGCCTGCTGGAGCGGGTCGCAGTCGGGGACCGGCTGATATTCGACGGGTTGAGCGCATAGAGGCTCCGCGAACAAAAAGCGCCGGGGCGCGAGCGCCGCTTGCCCTGGCGCTTTTTTCTTGCTCATCGCTAACCGCTGTTTTTGCTGCACTCTGCTGCGTTTAGCTATGCTTCGCTGCCTTTCGCTGCTCTTCAAGCGGGAGCCGCACCGTGACGCGCGTCCCCTCGCCCTCGACGCTGTCCAGCGCGATCGCGCCGCGATAGTGCTCGACCATCGCGCGCACCGCCGCCAGCCCGATCCCGGTGCCCGCGATCTTCGACTTCCTGGCGTTCGAGGCGCGGAAAAACTCGTCGAAGATGCGCGGCAGATCCGCCGCTGGGATGCCGATGCCCGTATCCTGAACGATGACCGTGACCTGCCCCGCCTCGCGCTGAACCGCGCAGCCAATCGTTACGCTGCCGCCGTCAGGCGTGTACTTGATCGCGTTGTTGATCAGGTTGCTGAAGATCATGCTCAGGCCGGTGTCCTCAGCGCGCACCATGACCGGCTCGCGCGGCGGCGCGTGGATTGCGATGTTTCTGGCGTCCGCTACCGGGCGCTCGCGCTCGATGGCGTCGGCCAGCGCCGCGCCCAGATCGACCGGCTCCAGCGGCGGGCGCGCGACCGACGCCTCACGGCTGGCGGCGAAGTCGAGCAGATCGTCGATCAGCTCGCGCAGGCCGTCGAGCCGCGCCCCGACGCGCTCGATGATCACCGCTTGCGGCGGCGTCAGTTCATCCAGGTATCCCTGCTCGACGCTACGGACCAGCGCCAGGCTGGACGCGACCGGCGCGCGTAGCTCGTGCGTGGCGGCGCGGGAAAAAGCCGCGCGCGCTTCGTTCAGGGCGCGGATGCGCGCTTCACGCTGGCGCAGGCCCTCGGCCTGCCGCGCGAGCAGCTCCGCGACCGTCAGCGCCGTCGTCGAAAAGAAGAAAAGCGCGGCCAGCACCGGGACGCCGCGCCGGTGAAGATCGCCGTCCAGGCCCAGGCCGGGCAGCGCGATGTGCGGCAACGCGCCGCTGGCCTCCAGCGCGGCGAGGATCGCGACGATCAGCGCCGCCAGCAACGCGAGGCCGCGCGCGCCACGCAATGGCAGCAGAGTCGCCGCCAGCGCGACGTGAATCACGAAGTAGATCAGGGCCGGGCTGGTGATCCCGCCGGTGAGATGCACCAGGGCGACCATCGCCAGCCAGTCAAGCGCGATCTGCCCCCACAGCGCGCGCCGGGCCGTCGCCGCCGGGCGGTCGGGGCGGCGCGCCTCGGCCATCAGCGCGGCGTTATAGCCCAGCACCACGACGCCGAGCGCCAGCAGCGCCCCCGCCGGCAGATCGACGCCTAATCCCCAGCGCGCGACCGCCGTCAGCAGCAGGATGCTCAGCCCGGCCACCCAGCGCAGCCGGATCAGCAGCCGGGCAGTCTGCGCCAGCTCGTCGTCCGAGAGGCGCAGCGTGGCGGGGGCAGGCGCCTGCATAGCGGGCTTACTCGCCGATCTGCTCCGGCGGCAACAGCTTGCGCACCTCGTCCAGCAGCCGCCGAGGATCGAGCGGTTTTTCGAGGAACGCCTGCACCGGCAGATAGTCCGACTCCGGGCGGAAGCGCAGCGGCGTCGTCTGGTGCACCGCAGTGACCATCACGATCGGAATCCGGCGCAGCGCGGCAGGCGCATCCGGCCCGTGCAGCTCCTGCGCAAGCTGGAACCCTGCCGTGTGCGTGCCCATCATCACGTCGAGGATGATCAGGTCCGGCAGGATGCTCTTGACCTGCTCCAGACCTTGCACCTCATCGAGGGCCTCGTACACCTCGTAGCCCTCGCGCTCCAGCGGGAGCCGGGTCGCCAGCAGGACATCGGGGTCGTCGTCAATCACAAGAATTTTCCGCGCCATGGCTTTCTTTGCTCCTGAGTTCGTCCAGCAGAGCCTCAATCAGTTCGGGCAGCGCACGCTCGACGGCCTGGCTCAGCGGGCGATCCCACTCCACATGGCCGGGCTGGACGCCGAAGATCACGACGTCCGGCGGCAGCATGTGCAGCGCGTCGGCCAGCACCAGCGCGTCGGTCAGGTCGGTTTGATGCAGCGAGAGCGCGCGATCATGCGGGATCAGGCGCGCTTCGGCCCACGTGAAGCGCCGGATCGCGCCGGGCGCCAGGCCCATTGGCACGGCGTCCACCAGCACGATACGCCGGTACCCCGGCAGCAGCGGGATCAGCCCCAGCCCCGCCGTGCCGCCGTCGATCACCGTCACGCCGGGCGGCAGGTCCGGGCGCGCCTGCAGGCGCTGCGCGGCCAGCACGCCAACCGCGTCATCGCCCATCAGCAGGCTGCCCACGCCCAAGACCAGCGTCCCGGTGGGTAGCGGCTCCATTACGCGGCGCCTGGCAGCAGGCCGGGGAGAGGCCGCCTGGCCCCTCCCCGCGCCGCCTTATTTGCCCACAAACTCGACGTTGAGAAAGTGCGTCGAGCACGAAATGCACGGGTCATACGCGCGCACCAGCATCTCCAGCCTGTGCGTGATCGTCTCTTCCGGCTCCTGAAGCAACGTCGGCACCAGGGCGCGCAGATCGCGGTCGATGTTGCCGAGATTCTGCCCGGTCGGGATGACGCAGTTCGCTTCCTGGATCAGCCCGCTGCCGCCGATCTGGTATTCGTGGAACAGGATGCCGCGCGGCACATCGACCGCGCCGACGCCGCGCGCGCCGGGTTGCAGCGTGACCGGGGCGGGGTCTTCGGGCGTGATGCCGCGCTCCAGCAGCGTGTCGAGCAAGCGGATCACGTCATCAAAGCAGTGCACGATCTCGACGACCTGCGCCACGCTGTTGTAGTACGGCTTGAAGCAGGGCGCGCTGAGGCCCAAATGAGCCGCCGCCGCCTGCGCGCGCGGGTGCAGGTGCTCGAACTTAAGGTTGTAGCGCGCCAGCGCGCCGACCATGTAGCTGTCGCGGCGGTGCGCGGTGTGCTTGGCCGTCGAGTGCGCTTCGAGCCGCTCGTTCGTCACGGAGCGATACTCATCTACCGGCAGCGGTGCGCGCTCGGTGCTGCCAATCTGCCCGTCGATGAAGCCGTACTCGTCGGGATGGACCAGCGCGACGAACTCCGTTTCGCGCTCGAACTGCGGCCACGGCAGCGTGGCGAACAGCTCGACCGTGGCGTCCACGTCCGGCAGCAGCGCCTCGGCGCGCGCGCGCAGCGCCTCGACTTCGACGCGCGACGGAAAATGCGTGAAGCCGCCGACTGCCATCGCGATCGGGTGGGTGTGCCGCCCGGCGAACGCCGCGCACAGATCGCCCGCGAACTTCTTCATCCGCAGCGCGCGCGTGACCACCTCTGGGTGGCTGGTCGCCAGCGGGATGACGCTGCCGACGCCGAGAAAGTCCGGCGCGACCAGCATGTACACGTGCAGGATATGGCTGTCGAGAATCTCGCCGTGCATGATCAGCTTGCGCAGCAAGACGGTCTGCTCGCTCAGCCGGACGTTCAGCGCGCGCTCCGAAGCGCGCAGGCTGGCGGTCGCGTGCCCGCAGGCGCAGATCCCGCAGATGCGGCTGGTGATGTGCGACGCCTGCGTGTAAGGCCGCCCGCGCAGCATCGCCTCGAAGAAGCGCGGCGTCTCGATGATCTCCAGCTCGCAGCGTTCCAGCGATCCGTCGCGCACATCCACGACGATATTGCCGTGCCCTTCGACGCGCGTGACATGATGCACGTTGATGCGAAGCTGGGCGCCGGGGGCCGGTTGGGTTGCTTTCTTAGTCATCGATTCAGGACTCCTTCGGCGCGGCAAAGGTGGACGAGGGCAGCTTCTCCGCGTCGGCGGCGCGGCGGCGCGAGCCGTTGCCAGCGCCCGCGCTCAGCGGCGCGTTAGCGCCCATCGCTTTGAGCTGGTACGCGTTGAACATCGTGAACTGGGCGTCGATCTCGACGTCCGGCAGGCCGTGCCCCTGCAAGATTTCGCGCATGTGCGCAAAGTTCGCCTCCGGCGCGAACCCCCGGCAGGCTTCGCAGCCGTCGCCATAGCTGGGGCAGATAGCGTTGCAGCCCGCCAGCGTGACCGGCCCCAGGCAGGGCTGACCCAGCTTGTTCAGGCACGCGTTTTCAGCCAGCTTGCACTCGACGCACAGCGGGTAATCGGGCAGCTTGGGCTTGCGGCCCTGGAGCAGCTTCTGCACGAACCGGACGAACTCAAAGCGGTCGATCGGGCAGCCGGGAATGGCGTAATCGACCTCGATCACCGCCGAGATGGGCCGCGCCGGGTAGCTCTCGTACAGCTCCCGCCCATGCTTGCCGTAGACGTAGGTCTGCACGTTCTCGATCGACCAGCGGTTCTTCATGCTGTTGACGCCGCCCAGGTGCGCGCAAGCGCCGAGCGCGACCACGACTGCCGCCTGCCGGCGGATGGCGTGCAGGCGCGGCTCGTCGCTTTCGCGCGTGCACGAGCCTTCGATGAAGGCGATCTGATAATCTTCGCCCCGCTCGGACATCGCCTCGCGGAACTGCACGATCTCGACCAGATCGAGCAGGCCAAGATGCGTTTGCAGCGCGTCTACGACCGTCAACTGGCAGCCTTCGCAGCTTGTGAAGTCGAAGAAGGCGATCTTCGGTTTAGCCGCCATCACAGCGCCTCCTCAAAAGCCAGCGCCTCGGCGTAGGTCCAGGCCGGGCCGTCCTGGCAGCTATAACGGTGGTTCACCTGGCAGTGTCCGCACTTGCCGACGCCGCATTTCATCCGGCGCTCGAAGCTCATCCAGATCTGGTCGGGCGTCAGGCCCTTGCCGAGCAGCTCCATCACGACGAAGCGGTACATCACCGGCGGGCCGATGGTGATCGCGACCGTCTTGAAGGGGTTGATCTGGACGCGCGGGAACAGGCGCGTGATCACGCCGATGTGGCCGACCCAGCTTTCGTCGGGCCGGTCCACCGTCACAAACAGCTCGATGTCGTCGCGCTGGCGCCAGGCGCGCAGCTCCTCGCGGAACAGGATCTCGGACGGGTTCTTGGCGCCGTACAGCACGACCAGGCGCCCGTACTTGTCGCGGTTGTCGAGAATCTCGTCGATCAGCGAGCGGGCCGGGGCCATGCCCAGCCCGCCGGGCGCAACCAGCACGTCTTTACCCTTGAAGACTTCCAGCGGAAAGCCGCGCCCGAACGGGCCGCGAATCCCGATGGAGTCGCCGGGCAGCACCGTGTCGTGGATCACGCCGGTCAGGTCGCCCGCGTTGCGGATACACAGCCGGAAGGTGTCGTGGGTGCGGCTGGGCGAAGACATCACGCTGATCGGCGCTTCGCCCACTCCGGGGATCGAGACCATCACGAACTGGCCGGGCCGGTGGCCGAGGTTCTGGCCGCCGGGCAGCCGCACCGTGTAGACCTTCTCGAAAACGGTCTCGGTCTGTACGCCGACGACCTGCGCGACCGTCGGCAGATAGATCGAGCTATGCCCGTTCGTCGGGCGCGGGGTGGTGGTCGTCACCAGGTTGGGTGCTGTCTCAAACATGCTACGCCCCCGTTGCTGCCGGATTCAAGTCGATCTGCATCTCGTCGTAGAGCGCGTTCAGCGTGCCGGGGATGGTGATGTCCACCAGGCACGCCCGCTGGCAGCGTCCACAGCCGGTGCAGCCCGTGATGCTGTGCACCTGCTGGATGTACTTACCCTTGCGCATCATGCGGTGCCGGACGCGCGACGCCTTGCTGCCCCGGAAGTTGTGCCCGCCAGCCACCAGCGCGAACTCGTGAAGCTGGCACGAATCCCAGATGCGTGACCGCCGCCCGTCGCTCATGTTCAACTCCACCTCGTCCTGCACGTCGAAGCAGAAGCAGGTCGGGCAGACATTCGTGCACGATCCGCACGCCAGGCAGCGCTCGCCGAGCGTGTCCCAGATGTTCGAGCCGTAGTTGATCGTCATCAGGGACGGAATCTGGTCTTTGGTCATCTTCAGGCGGTGGCGGAAGTGCGGCCACTTGGCCGACAGGGTCTGGCTCAGGCGGCGGATGTCCTCGGTCGTCGCCAGATGCACCTCGACGTTCGACAGCAGCAGCCGCTCGCCCTTTTCCGTCCCGGTGTCGATCAGATACATCCCATCGACAGCGGTCATGTGCAGGTCGTAAACCGGCGGCGCGGTCAGCGTGCCCATGTCCTTGCAGAACGACGCGTCGTCGCATGGGCGCAGGCACTCGATCCCGACGATGTAGGTCTGCTCGCGCCGGGCGACGTAGTGCTCGTCCCGATACCCCTCGGTGAACACCTTGTCGTAGAGCATGATGCCGTGCATGTCGCAGGTGTGCACGCCGAGGATGACCGTCGGCTGCACGTCTTCAAAGGCAGGCTGCACGTCGATCTGCCGCGCGCCTTGCTCGTCGGTCCCGGTGTGGAAGGTGAACAGGGTCTCGCGCTGTGGAAGCAGATATTTCTTGGGCGGCAAGATGGTCGTCGGATAGTCCAGCGCCAGCTCATCAGCCGAGTGGATCGCGTCGAAAGCGTACCCGGTCTCCGTGCGGACAGGACCCACCACCCGGAAACCGGCGCGCAGGTTATCGACAAACCCCGGCAGCCGCTCTTTGGGGAGAATGTACAGGCTCATTTTAGCTCCGTTGAGAACACGTAAATCTTGTCGAAGCAGGCCCGGCAGACCGCGTGAAGGTCTGCGCGAGCGCCATTAACCTCAACCTATAGGCTAGCAGGGCCTGGGGGTCTGACCAGTGGCGCTTGACGTGGTAAATCCTGCCGGATGGCATATTTGTGAAAGCACGCACAAGTGAGGCGCGCCGTTCGCCGCGAGGCGGACCTCTCCCCTTAACCCTCGTCCCCTTTTCCTCTCTCCGTTAACGGAAAGGGGCCAGGAATGAGGTTCCCGGCGCTGTTTTTGTCTCTCGCTAACCGCTAACTGCTAAGTGGCCTTTCGAAATGATCCGGCGAATATGGCGATTCGCAGGGTTTACCTCACCCCT
>DAOKYY010000094.1:0-13919 GCA_035325905.1 Aggregatilineaceae bacterium
AGGTCCAGCCGCAAGGTCCCCCGCGCTCCCCGGCCCTCAAGCGCCTCAACCCACAGCGCGTCGCCACGCGGCGCGGCAGTCGCGCGGACGAGCGTCACCTCGGACGCGCCGATTTGCCACGCGGCGGCGGTTTCGAGCGTCGCAGGGTCCAGCAGGCGCAACGCCCCGCCTGAACTTGCCAGCGCCAGATAAGGCTCGGTGTTGCCAGCGGTCAGATCGAGATTCGCGCCGTGCGCGGCCAGCGCCTCGCGCAGCGCGGCTTCGCCTTTCGGGTTCGTGCGGAACCAGCGTCCGTCGTACTCCGACGAGCCGTTGACGATGCCGTCATAGTAGATCGCGCCCGGCTCGCCTTCCGGCGCGGGATGGTAGACGACGACATCGAACGGGACGTATCCCCCGGTATTCGCCTCGTAGAAACGGGTGATTTCGAAGCCGGGCGCAGGCCGCGCGGGCGGATCGACCGGCTGCATGAAGTCCTCTAGCATTGTCATCGAGAGGGCGTTCAGCAGCGCGGCGTCGTTCACGATTTCCAGCTCGCCTTCCAGGCCCGGTCCGACAATCGTGATCCGTTGGGCGGGGCCTTTGGCAGATGCGAGACCCGGCAGCGCCAGCGCGATCAATAGTGAAAGCAGAACGACCAGTCCAATCCGTGTGCGCATGAGACTTTCTCCTGTGCTCACTCCAACGATTCGGCGATACGGCGCGCGTCGTCCAGCGTCAGATCGCCTTCGAGACGGTACGTGATGCCGTCCTGCTGCCAGATCAGGACCGGCGCCGTGATGGTGTGCAAGACGGGGGGGCCGTCTCCGACCGACATCAGGTATTCGTGCGGCTCGGCCGCCCACACCGCGCGCTCCCCGGCGACCGTCGTTAGCTCGGCCTGCGAGATTTTGAGCGCGGCGTTGCCGGGTCCGAGCGCGTGCAGGCTAAAGCGCACCGCGCCAGGATCGTCCGGTTGCAGCCAGACCAGCACGACGGTATCGACCGGGCCTTCCGGGGCGAAGACGCGATCTGGCGCGCCGAGATCGGGCGGGTAGGTTGGCAGGCGGAGCGGGAATGGCGCCACCTGGCGCGCCGCGTCGAGCGTGGTTTCGCCGGGCAAGGACAGCACCCAGGCACGCTCTGAGGTGGGGGGCGCGATCGTGGTGACGGGCGTGCCGGCCGGCTCCACGAAGCGGACCGCGCCGAGTTGCAGGAACTCCAGCGCGCGGCTGCGCAGATCGGGGATCAGCAGCGCCGCCAGCAGCAGCGTGACGCCGATCACCGCCGCCGCGCGGATCAGTAGCGGCAGCCGTCGCGCATGGGGCCGGTCCAGCTGCACGCGGACCTTCCCCGCGATGTCCGGCGTGGGCGGGTAGCGCAGGCGGCGGGCCAACTCCTCGACGCGCATCTCCCAGCTCTCGTCTTCGCTCGGTGGATCGATCGGCGGGTGGCGCTCGCTCATGGGAGCCGTCCTTCCACCAGCAGCGGGAACTCGTGTAACACGACGCCTTTCAGCCGCCGCAGCGCGCGGCTCAGGCGCGACTTGACGGTTCCCGCTGGCACGTCCAGCACCTCGGCGGTCTCGTTGACGGACAGCTCCAGCATGTAGCGCAGATAAATCACTTCTTGCTCCTGACGTGACAGGCGCCGGACGGCGTCCCACAACGCCTGGGCCTCCTGCGCGCCGAGCTGCTCGGCTTCGGCGCTGGCGGACGATCGCGGCGCGGCCCACCCGGCGCGCTGCAGGGCGGCGACATAGCGCCCCAGCGAGCGCCGGTGATTGCGCGCCAGGTTGCGCGTGATGCGCAGCACCCAGGGGCGGAACGGCCGCGCCGGGTCGAAGCGGTCAAGCTGCTGGAAGGCGCGGACGAACGCCTCCTGCGCCACATCCTGCGCGGCGTCGGCGTCGCTCAGGATCAGGTACGCCAGCCGGAAGACCGCCGCTTCGTGCTCGCGGACGAGCGTCTCGTAGGCCGCGTGATCGCCGTTTCGCGCGTGGACAATTAGCTCTGATTCCAAACGCCGGGTTCCTCAGCACGGGTTTTGCCAACACTACACCGGACCAGACTGGATGGTTCCATTCTGGCCCGGAAAAGCGTGGGCCAGGTTCGACCCAGCCGGCGTAACAGGCAGGGCTGGCCCGGTCTGATGCGGCGAGGCCGGCCGCCTTGTCGCCGCGCCTGCGCTCGTCTGGACACGGGGAGCTAATAGCTCGTTAGACGCGCGCTAATTGATAACAGGTAAAAATTTGAAGATAGCCTGTTATTTTAGATTATTATGAGTATAATATGCCTTAATGAGTCGAGATGGCTCAGCAGCAAAATCCCAAACCGGGATATGCGTCACCTTCCCGCTGTGCCGCCGCCCCTCTTGGTGACGACCCCCACCCGTGCCCTGTCGTTCGGTTGAGGCCGCTGCTTCGAACTGGCGGCGCACCTTGAGAGCGGAACGGCGCCAGCTGGCGATCGTACTCAGGTCCATTGCCAGCGCGGAATTCGGAATGCGCTGAGGTTGAACCAAGTGGAGCCAAGCATGAGGAAATTCGCTCGAATCCGGTGGGTGCTGGCCGCGGTGGGCGCCGGTCTTCTGGCCGTGGCGACCGCGCCGCAGATCGCTTCGGCGCACGGCCCGTCGACGGGTGGCGCGGGCATTGACTCGGTGTGGCAGCTATTCAACATTACGCTGCTGATGGCGATCCCGATCTTTCTGCTGGTCGAGGGGCTGATCATCTTCGCGGTCTTGCGCTACCGGCGCAAGCACGCCGACGAGATGCCTGAGCAGGTGCACGGCAACACCGCGCTCGAAATCACCTGGACGGTGCTGGCCTTCGCGATCATCACCGTGCTGTTCGTGCTGACGCTGCGCGCGCTCGACACCGACTACCGCGCGGAAGCCGATCAGGAAACCACCCCGCCCGACTATTCGATCAACGTCATCGGCTACACGTTCAACTGGGATTACGAGTATTTCATCGGCGAGAACGAGGCAACCGGCGTGCGCACGACCAAGCGCGTGACCGTCCCCGCCGACCGCAACGTCTTGCTGCGTATCAGCTCGCGGGACGTGCAGCATAGCTTCTGGGTGCCTGAGCTGGCTGGAAAGGTGGACGCGGTTCCCGGTTACACCAACACCCAGTGGCTGCGCGTGAAAGAGCCGGGCCTGTACACTGGCAACTGCGCCGAGTACTGCGGCCTGCTGCATTATGACATGCTGATCGAGCTGGAGGCGCTGCCGCCAGCCGAATTTGACCGCTGGCTGGCCGACAAGATGGCTGGCTCGGCGGATTTCGTCCCGATTGGAACCGACCTGGACAGCGAGCTGCCCGCCGGTGACGCCGCGTCGGGCGAGGGCATCTTCCACGAGCTGGGCTGCGACAACTGCCACGGCCCGCAGGATGGCGCCGGTCCGGCGCTGCCGGGCATGGGCCAGCGCGCGGTCGAGCACGGCGAGGCGGCAGGCGGCCTGAGCGCGGAGCAGTACCTGCGCGATTCGATCCTGGTCCCCTGCGACTACGAAGTGCCGGGCTTCCACTGCCAGGTCATGCCGTCGGATTACGGTCAGAAGCTGGACGCCCAGGCGCTGGCCGATCTGATCGCCTATCTCCAGAGCCAGTAAGTCGCGCCGGCCACGTTCGAGCGGCGAGCGTGGCGGCGGCATAGAGGGGTATGTAGAGGAGAAGCGGAGCATCGTATGGCGACTATCACACAGCCTGCGACCTACCGGCCACAGAGCAAGCTGCTCGAGTGGATTACGACGGTCGATCACAAGAAAATCGGGATCATGTACGTCGTGACGACGCTCACGTTCTTCGTGATCGGCGTTGTCATGGCGCAGGTGATGCGCGCCGAGCTGACCGTCCCTGGCGGGCAGATCGTCAGCGCCGACACCTACAACCAGCTTTTCTCGATGCACGGGACGACGATGATCTTCCTGTTCATCATCCCGATCGGCGCGGGGCTGGCGAACTACATGGTTCCGCTGCTCATCGGCGCGCGGGACATGGCCTTCCCCCGTCTGAACGCGCTTAGCTTCTGGCTGTTGCTCATCGGCGGCCTGACTGTCTACTCCGGGTTCCTGGCGGATGGCGGCGCGGCGGCCAGCGGCTGGACCTCCTACCCGCCCTTGAGCAGCAAGCAGTTCTCGCCGGGGATCGGGATGGACCTGTGGCTGGTCGGCCTGGCGCTGGCCGGGACCGCCTCGCTGATCGGGGCGGTCAACTTCATCGTCACGATCACCCGGATGCGCGCGCCGGGCATGACCTGGATGCGGATGCCGCTGTTCGTCTGGACGATCTACA
This sequence comes from Aggregatilineaceae bacterium, assembly GCA_035325905.1. Classification (GTDB taxonomy): domain Bacteria; phylum Chloroflexota; class Anaerolineae; order Aggregatilineales; family Aggregatilineaceae; genus DYGX01. Next base: position 4,280 of record DAOKYY010000094.1, read on the forward strand.
CGATGGCGTTCATGATCCTGCTCGGCACGCCGATCCTGACCGGCGGCATGGCGATGCTGCTGGCCGACCGCAACCTCGGCACGCAGTTCTTCGCGGTGCAGGCGGGCGGCGACCCGGTGCTGTGGCAGCATCTGTTCTGGTTCTACTCGCATCCGGCGGTGTACATCGTCATCCTCCCGGCGATGGGGGTCATTTCCGAGGTGCTGCCGGTGTTCTCGCGGCGCCCGCTGTTCGGCTATACCGCGATGGTGATCTCGACTATCGCGATTGGCGTGCTGGGCTTCACCACCTGGTCGCACCACATGTTCACCGTCGGGCTGCCGACGCAGCTTGAGGCAATCTTCGTCTTCTCGACGATGACAATCGCCGTGCCGACCGGCGTGAAGGTCTTTAACTGGGTCTTCACCATGATCGGCGGCTCGCTGCGTTTCACGACCTCGATGCTGTACGCGATCGGGTTCCTGATGTCGTTCCTGATCGGCGGCATTACCGGCGTGTTCCAGGCGCTGGTCCCGATTGACGAGATGGTGCACGACTCGGCCTGGATGGTCGCGCACTTCCACTACACGCTGTTCGGCGGCGGCGCCTTCGGTATCTTCGCCGGGCTGTACTACTGGTGGCCGAAGATGTTTGGCCGCAAGCTGGACGAGAAGATTGGCAAGTGGCAGTTCTGGACGTTGTTCATCGGCTTTCACATCACGTATTTCCCGATGCACATCCTCGGGCTGATGGGGATGCCGCGCCGCGTGTACGACTACCCGGCGGACCGGGGCTGGACCGACCTCAATATCCTCTCGACCGTCGGCGGCGTGCTGATGGGTATCTCGGTGATTCTGCTGGTCTACAACCTCATTCGCAGCACGCGCAGCGGCGAGCTGGCGGAGAGCGATCCGTGGGAAGGCGACACGCTCGAATGGATGACGACCTCGCCTCCGCCTGAGTACAACTTCGCCGAGATTCCGGTGGTGCACAGCCGGCGCCCGGCGCGCGACGCGCGTCTGGGGCTGGTTCATGAAGGGGAGAAGACCGCATGAGCGAGCTGACGCTGGCGCCCGGCGACCTGCGCGAGCGCGTCATCCACGACGATCACGGCGCTGAGGGGAACGGGCACGCCGATCACTTTGGCGACGGTCACGGCGGCGAGCACGACATCCATCTGCCGTCGCCCAGCTTCGCGCCGATCATCGTCGCGGGCGGGGCGCTGCTGCTGCTGCTCGCCGTTCTGAACCCGCTCTTTCTGCTGGGCGCGATCCCGGTGCTGGCCGTCGGCACATGGCGCATGATCCACTTCCCTGAGTTCGACCTGGGCGCCAAGTGGCTGCCCTACATGAACGATCGCAAGTTCGGGATGTGGGTCTTCCTGGCATCGGAAGTGATGTTCTTCTCGTCGCTGATCGGCGGCTTTCTGTACTACAAGCTGCGGGATGGCTTCGAGGAGGCGCAGGAGATTCTCAGCCTGCCGCTGGCGACGGTCGGCACCTCGGTCCTGATCGTCAGCAGCTTCGCGGTCGTCATGGCGCTGGAGGCGCTCCAGTCGAACGACCGGCGCGTCTTCCGCAACTGGATGATCGTCGTGCTGCTGCTGGGCGCGGGCTTCCTGGGCATTCAGGCGTTCGAGTGGTACGAGCTGATGCACCACGACATCACCGCCGCCGATCTGTTCGGCACGGCGTTTTATGTGACGACCGGGTTTCACGGCTTGCACGTCCTGGGCGGCGTGATCTGGATGGGGATCATCCTGTACCGCACGCTGGTGCAGAACGTGTACACCGCAGAGAACTATCTCGGCGTGGAGCTGTTCGGCCTGTACTGGCACTTTGTCGACGTGGTCTGGATCGCGCTGTTCACCGTGATCTACCTGGTCCACTAGGCCGGTAGCGAGAGAGGAAGACGGATGGATCAAATCGCGCTCTGGATGGTGTTGTGGGTGGCGAGCGGCGCGTTCATCGGCGGTGTGGTGACGCCCCTGCTCGCCAGCGACCGTCGGATCGGCGATTGGGCGGCGATGGCGCTCGGCCTGGTCGTTGGCGGGATCGGCCACCTGCTGCTGTTGGTCCCGGTCTGGCTGGGGCTGTCGCGAACCGCGCCCGCCGAGGCGACGCATGGCCCGGCCTGGCGGCGGGACGCTGTGACGCTCGACGAGCTGCTGGCCGCCGAAGCGGCCGGAACGGGCGTGGGGCTGCCGGGCAATCCGCTGATCGCGCTCAAGCGGAACTTTTGGCCCACGCCGCGCGCTGACCGCGCGCACTCGCACCGCATGACGTATGTCGGCGTGTTTGTCGCGCTGGCGGTCGTGACCGCGATCGAGGTCGCGCTGAGCGTGCTTGACACGCGCGGCGACCTGGGCTTTTCGGTTGTCATCCCGCTGGCGGCGCTCTCGACACTGAAGATTCTGTTGGTCGTCGCGTTCTTTATGCACCTGCGCTGGGAGAACCGTTGGTTCGCGCTGGTGTTCGCCGGGGCGGTGCCTTTCGCGGCGATGGTGCTGATTGTGCTGGCAGCGGTCGCCTAGCCTGAACACACGACTGAGCGAGACGGCTCCCACAGGGGAGCCGTTTTTGCTGCTGGCCCGCTTGCTGGCGAGCGTCTTGTGCGTTTCGACCGGGGCGGAGCCGTTGACAGCCGCCTGGCGCGTCGTTATACTGAGCGCCATGAACGCACGTCTGTCGCACGCTCACGCGCACCATCCTCATGCGAACCACACCCCAGGCGCTCGGCCCGGTGGTGATGGCTGCGTGCGTGCCTAGCGAGCGCTAGACCCCGCATCCTGACGCCTCTCGGTCCAGCCGAGGGGCGTTTTTTTGTCTTGCCGTGGGCGCGTTGCCCGAAGGAGACCGCTGCCAATGACCGAACCGCAAATCCGACTGGCGCTGCCCAGTAAGGGCCGCATGGAAGAAGAAACGCTCGAGTTCCTGGCCGGGTGCGGGCTGCGCGTCGATAAGCGCAACCCGCGCCAGTACACCGCCACGCTGCCTGCGCTGCCCGGCGTGCTGGTGCTGTTTCAGCGCGCGCGGGACATCCCCGTCAGCGTCGCGGCGGGCGACGTGGACCTGGGCATCACCGGCTATGACGCGATGGCCGAGACCGGCGGCGGCTCGGACGCGATCGTGACCGTCCACGACGCGCTGGGTTACGGCGAGTGCGCGCTGGTCGTCGCGGTGCCCGACGACTGGGCCGAGGTGCAGACCGCCGCCGATCTGGCGCGGCGCGCCGCGAACGAGCGGCTGCGCGTCGCGACCAAGTATCCGCTGCTGGTCGGGCGCTTCCTGAGCGAAGCGGGCGCGGAGTCGGTGCGCGTGGTCAGCGCGGACGGTGCGCTCGAATCGGCGCCGACCGTCGGCTATGCTGACTTCATCGCGGACATCACCAGCACCGGCACGACGCTGCGCGAGAACCGCCTGCGTCCCCTGAGCGACGGCACGATCCTGACTTCGCAGGCGATCCTGATCGGCAACCGCGCCGCGCTGCAAGACCGCCCCGACGTGCTCCAGGCGACGCGCCAGATGCTTGAGTTCATCGAGGCGCACCAGCGCGCGCGCGGCCAGTACATGATCTTCGCCAACATGCGCGGCGAATCGGCGGAGGCGGTCGCCGCTCGCGTCTTCAGCCAGACCGATCTCGGCGGCTTGCAGGGGCCGACCGTCGCGCCGATGATCACGCGCGAGGGCGCCGGGGGGTGGTGGGCGATCAACCTGGTGTCGTCCGCCGACAAGCTGTACGCCGCGATCCAGCAGATCCGCGCGATCGGCGGCAGCGGCGTCGTGGTGACGCCGGTCACGTACATCTTCGAGGAACTTCCGGCGCGCTATCAGCGCCTGCTGGCGGCCCTGAACCGCGAGGAGAGAGTTTCATGAGCACCGTGTCCGTCCTGCCGATCTTCGACGACCTGAGCGCGGCGCGCGCCACGATCCTGCGCCGCGCGTCGCTGCGCGATGTGTCGATTCCGCCGCATCTGGCCGAGAGCCTGCGCGCCCTGTTCGGTGAGCCGGTCTCACCGGATGAAGCCGTGCGCCGCATTATCGAGAGCGTGCGCGCGGGCGGCGACGCGGCCCTGCTTGACTGGAACCGGCGCATTGACGGCGCGGCCCTGGACGCGCTCGCCGTCCCGCAGGAGGAGATCGACGCCGGGTTGCAGCGCACGCCGGACCCGGTCGTCGCCGCGCTGATCCTGGCCGCCGAGCGCATCCGCGCCTTTCACCAGAAGCAGCCCGTCACCGGCTGGCTCGAAGCGGCGGCGGAAGGCTCGCTCGGCCAGCTTGTGCGCCCGGTCGAGTCGGTCGGCGTGTACGTCGCCGGAGGGACTGCGCCGCTGCCTTCGTCGCTGCTGATGAGCGTCATCCCGGCACAGGTCGCGGGCGTCGAGGAGATCGTGGTGATCACCCCGCCCGGCCGGGGGACCGGCGCGGTCCCGGACGTGATCCTCGCGGCGGCGGCGGTGTGCGGCGTGCGCCAGGTTTACCGCGCCGGGGGCGCGCAGGCGATCGCGGCGCTGGCCTATGGCACGGAGAGCGTGCCGCGCGTCGCCAAGATCGTCGGGCCGGGCAACCTGTTCGTGACGCTCGCCAAGCAGCAGGTCTATGGCGATGTGGGCATCGACGGGCTGCCGGGGCCGACCGAGACCATGATCATCGCCGACGAGAGCGCCGATCCGGCCCTGGCGGCGGCGGACCTGCTGGCCCAGGCCGAGCACGACGTGCTGGCGTCGGCTATCCTCGTCACGCCAAGCCGCGATCTGGCCGAGCGGGTCAGCGCCGAGATCGCGCGCCGCGTCGAGACGCTCAGCCGCGCGCCGATCATCGCGCAGTCGCTGGCGAGCCGCAGCGGGGCGGTGATCGTGGCCGATCTCGACGAAGCCTTCGCCGTCGCCAACGACTACGCCGCCGAGCACCTCTGCCTGTTGCTGCGCGATCCCTGGGCCTGGCTCGGCAAGGTCCGCAACGCGGGCGGCGTCTTCCTGGGTGAAAGCTCGTTCGAGGTGCTGGGCGATTACGTCGCCGGGCCGAGCCACGTCATGCCCACCGGCGGGACGGCGCGTTTCGCCTCGCCGCTGAACGTGCTCGATTTCGTGAAGATCACCAGCGTGATTGGGCTGGACCCGCGCGCCGCCGCCGAGCTGAGCCGGGCCGCGTCGGTCCTGGCCCGCGCCGAGGCGCTGACCGCGCACGCCGCCGCCGCCGAAGCGCGCATCGCGCGGGAGAGCGCGCGATGACCGATTCCTCGCGCGCCGAAGCCGTGCGGCAGGTCCGCGTCCGGCCCGACATCGCGGCGCTGGCGCCCTACACGCCGACGGCCTCGCTGGAGGTCTTCGCGGCGCAGCTTGAACGACCGGTCAGCGCGCTGATCAAGCTCGACGCCAACGAGAACCCCTACGGCCCCTCGCCGCGCGCTCGGGCGGCGCTGGCCGCGCTCGACACCACGCATATCTACCCGGACCCGGAGGCGCGCGCGCTACGCGCGCTGTTGAGCGAGTACGCGGGCGTAGACGCAGCGCATATCCTGGCCGGGGCGGGCGCAGACGAGCTGATCGCGCTGATCTTGCAACTGTTCCTTGCGCCGGGCGACGCCGTGGTCAACGCGCCGCCGACCTTCGGGATGTACGCGTTCGACACGCCGCTGGCGCACGGGCGCGTGATCGATGCGCCGCGCCGCGCTGATTTTTCGCTCGACGTGCCCGCCATCGAAGCGGCGGCCCGCGACTCCGGCGCGAAGCTGCTGTTCATTTGCTCTCCGAACAACCCCGATGGCAGCGTGATCCCGCCGGAGACGGTCGAGCGGCTGCTGGCGCTGCCGCTGGTCGTCGTGCTCGACGAGGCGTATATCGAGTTCAGCGGGGCGGAGAGCCTCGCGCGGCGTGTCCCACACACGCCCAACCTGATCGTGCTGCGAACCTTCAGCAAGTGGGCGGGGCTGGCCGGGCTGCGCGTCGGTTATGGCATCTTCCCGGCGGAGATCATCGCGCACTTGTGGAAGATCAAGCAGCCGTATAATGTGAATGTCGCGGCGGACGCGGCGGCGCGCGCCTCGCTGGCGGACCTGCCCGCGCTGCGCGCCAACGTCGAGCGGCTGATCGCGGCGCGCGAGCGGTTGGAGCGGGAGCTGGCGACCCTGCCGTACCTGCGGCCCTTCCCCAGCCGCGCCAACTTCGTGCTGTGCCGCGTTATCGGGCTGGACGCGGCGGAGCTGCGGCGGCGGCTGGCGCACGACTACGGCATCCTGGTGCGGCACTACAGCGCGCCACTGCTGCGCGACTGTATCCGTATCAGCGCGGGAACGCCGGAGCAGATCGACGCCTTGCTACGCGCCTTGCGCGAGATCGGAGAGACGGATGTCTGAACGCACGGCGGCGGTCGAGCGCCGCACCAACGAGACGCAGATCGAGTTGTCGCTCGCCCTCGACGGGCGCGGGCAGGCGGCGATTGAGACCGGGGTCGGCTTCTTCGACCACATGCTGCACCATGTCGCCGTGCACGGCCTGTTTGACCTGACCGTCCGGGCCAGCGGCGACCTGCACATCGACGCGCACCACACCGTCGAGGATGTGGCGATCTGCCTGGGCCGCGCGATCGACCAGGCGCTGGGCGACCGCCAGGGGATCGCGCGCATGGGCGCGGCTTACGTCCCGATGGACGAGGCGCTGGCGCGGGTGGTGGTCGATCTCAGCGGGCGGGCCTATCCGGTCTTCCACGCCGAATTCAGCACGCCGATGATCGGGCAGATGCCGGCCTCGCTCGTCGAGCACGTCTTCGAGGCGATCGCGGTCCACGCCCGGATGAACCTACACGCCGAGGTCCTCTATGGGCGCGACGATCACCACATGGCCGAGGCGTTGTTCAAGGCGCTAGGGCGCGCGCTGCGCGTAGCCGTCGAGCGCGATCCGCGCCGGACGGATATCGCCAGCACGAAAGGAACGCTGACCGGATGAATGCCCAACTTTTTCCTACGCCTGGGCCGCTTGAGGGCAGCTATTGGGTCGAGCCGGGCCGCTTGTTGGCCGGGCCGTACCCCGCCGCGCGCTCCGAAAATGACACGCGAGCGCAGCTGCGCGCGCTGATCGAGGCAGGCGTGAGCCTGTTCGTGGACCTGACCGAGCCGCACGAGTACGCGCCGTACATGCCGCTGGCGCTCGAAGAAGCGGGACGCCTGGGCCGCAAGCTGCGCCATGTCCGCCTGCCAATCGCCAACTTCGGCGTGCCGGAGCGCGAGCATATGCGCGCCATCCTCGATACGATTGACGCGGCGCTGTTCGCCGGCGAGGTGGTCTATGTCCACTGCATGGGCGGGATCGGGCGCACCGGGACAACGGTCGGCTGCTGGCTGGCGCGCGGCGGCCAGCCCGCCGAGGACGCGCTGCGCGCGATCGAGCGGCTGCGTGGCGACGGCGTTGAGTCGCCGGAGACGCCGGAGCAGTTCGCCTTTGTGCGCGGCTGGCGCGAGGATGAGAGCGCCCTGTGACGATCGCCATCATCGACTACGGCGCGGGGAACCTGCGCAGCGTGCGCAACACGCTCGTCCATCTCGGCGCGGACGTGCGGACCTCTCGCACGCCTGACGAATTAGCCGGGGCGCAGAAGATCGTGCTGCCGGGCGTTGGGGCGTTCGGGCGTGGCATGGCGGCGCTGGACCAGGCGGGCTTTGTCCCGCCGCTGAAACAGGCTGTCGCGGCGGGCGTGCCGCTGATCGGTATCTGCCTGGGGATGCAATTTCTGTTTGAGGAGAGCGACGAGCTGGGCCAGCACGCCGGGCTGGGGCTGCTGCCGGGCTGGGTGACGCGCTTTCCGGCGGCGGGGCCGAAGGTCCCGCACATCGGCTGGAACCAGCTTCACCGGCGGCGCGACGACCCGCTGCTGGCGGGCGTCGCTGACGGCGCTTACGCCTATTTCGTGCACTCGTACTACGTGGACGCGGGCGACCCGGCGGACGTGGTCGCCGTGACCGGCTACGGGATCGACTTCGCCTCGGTCGTGCGGCGCGGCAACGTCTGCGGCATCCAGCCGCACCCGGAGAAAAGCCAGGCGGTCGGCCAGCGCATCCTGCGCAACTTTCTGGAGATGGCTCTATGATTGTCTATCCCGCGATTGACCTGCGCCGGGGGCGCGTCGTGCGGCTGATTCATGGCGACCCGGCGCGCGAAACGGTGCATGGCGACGATCCGGTCGCGGTCGCGGCGCGCTGGCTGGACGCCGGGGCGCAGTGGCTGCACGTCGTCAACCTGGACGGGGCGCTCGGCGAGACGGGGCAGGCGCTCGACGCGCTGGGGGCAATCGCGGCGCTGGGCGCGCCGGTGCAGTTCGGCGGCGGGCTGCGCTCGCTGGACGACGCGGCGCGGGCGCTTGAGGCGGGCGCCCGCCGCGTGATCCTCGGCACGCTGGCCGTGCGCGAGCCGGAGCAGGCCGGGGAAGCGGTGTCACGCTTTGGAGCCGATGCGGTCGCGGTGGCGCTGGATGCGCGCGGCGACCGGGTGGCGACGCACGGCTGGCAACAGGTCAGCGCGTGGACGCCCGCCGATTTAGGGCGGCGGTTCGCGGCGCTGGGCGTGCGCCACGCGCTGTTCACCGACGTCAGCCGCGATGGGGACCTGTCGGGCGTGGCGGTCGAGGCGACGGCGGCGCTGGCGCGGGAAACGGGCCTCGCGGTGATCGCGTCTGGCGGCGTGGCCTCGCTCGACGATCTGCGCGCGCTGCGCGCGGCGGGCGACATCGCGGGCGTGGTGATCGGCCAGGCGCTCTATCGCGGGGTGTTCACGCTGCCGGAGGCGCTGGCGGCGGCGGAGTGAGCCGCCGCGTCAGCGGGACTTATCGTTTTTCCGCGAGCGGCTGTGGACGCTCGCAAACAGGTCTCTGAGCAGCACCGGCAGGCGCACCGTCAGAAAGCGCCGCCCGCCGAACAGCGCCATGATCGCCAGCCACAGCGCGGTCCAGACGAAGACGCGCGGGTTGGCGTCGCCTGCGGCCCACACCGTCAGCAGGTAGATCGGCCCCTGGAAGGCGATGGCGCGCACATTCGCCGCGCCGTTGGTCGTGAGGGTGACGATCCCCCAGCCCGCCAGGTACAGCGCGCCGAAATACGGCCCGGCGACGCCCGCCAGCACCAGGTAGAACAGCAGGGCCGTGCTAAAGAGCAGATCGAAAAACAGGTCGTGCGAGCCGACCCAGGTTGTGTGCGTGCCGGGCGCGAGCCGCGCGAAGTACCCGTCAAGCGTGTCAATCGTCGCCGCCAGCAGTAGCAACAGCCAGGCGGCTTCGAGGCCGTCTCTGCCCTGGGCAAATCCCAGCGCGACGATGGCGAGCGCGGCTGGAAGGCGGGTGAGGGTCAGGGCATCGGCGAGTCGTTTTTGCCAGGGCATTTTCGTGTCGCGTGTTGGTTGTCAGAGCGGCGCGGAATCATCGGCGCGCTGCGCGCCGGTGTTCGTCGCCAAGCGTAGCACATTTCGCGCCCGCCGCGTAGTGCGCGCCCCGCGCCGCCGCGCGGATTGGCGTATGATAGGAGCAGCGGTTGGCGGTTAGCCATTAGCAGATCCAAAATCGGTGTTTTCGAGACCGCCGCTTGCTCATGGAAATGACAGACGCGGCTCTTCGCCTGTTGCTTCTAGCTAACCGCTAACTGCTGACTGCTAAGTGCTCTGTCGAAATGATCTGGCGAA
>DAOKYY010000095.1:0-9984 GCA_035325905.1 Aggregatilineaceae bacterium
TCTAATCCGGCGCCCATGCGCACCGCCAGCGGTGCGGGTATAATGGAAGTGCAAGGGGCCGACAGTGTGCGTAGGAGAATGACAGGCATGGACATTTATCGCCCTCAACCCCAGGCGGCTGTGATCGGCAGCCGCGTCAGTATGCGCGAGGTGATGCAGCAGGTCTACCTGTGGATGATGGCGGGGCTGGGGCTGAGCGCCGCCGTCGCCATCTTCTTCGCCACGGTGATGACCGAAGCCCTCGTCCCGGTGCTGCTACCCGCGGTCGTGATCGAGCTGGGGCTGGTGATTTACCTCAGCATGCGCATCATGAAGATGAGCGCGCAGCGCGCGACCGCGATCTACCTGATCTATGCCGCGCTCAACGGCGTGACGCTGGCGACGATCTTCTTCTGGGCCAGCCTGGCCGATATCTGGCTGGCGCTGTTCGCCACCGGCGCGATGTTCGCCGCGATGAGCATCATCGGCTTCACGACCAACGTCGATCTGTCGGGGATGCGCAGCTACCTGCTGATGGGCCTGATTGGCCTGATCATCGCCAGCGTGATCAACATGATCTGGGCCAGCTCCGCGCTGTACTGGATCGTGACCTACGCGGGCGTGATCCTCTTTACCGCGCTGACCGCGTATGACACGCAGTGGATCAAGCGCGCCGCGACCGAGATCGAGATGTCCGGCATGGGCAGCGGCGAGGCGACCGTCCGCCGCGTGGCGATCATCGGCGCGCTGAAGCTGTACCTTGACTTCATCAACCTGTTCCTGTACATCCTGCGGATCGTGAGCGACCGCTAGGATCGGGCTGGATCGTCCGGCGGGCGCTTGCGCAAGCGCCCGCTTTGCGTTAGCGCGGATGCTCGCAAAACGTGGCGAGGAAGCAACGGGAGCATATGACCCAGGACGCGAAACGTCTCACCCAGCAGCAGTTCGGCATGCACGCGCAGGGCTACGTGCACTCCCCGACGCACGCCGCCGGAGCGACGCTCGACCGGCTGATCCACGCCATCGCGCCGCAGGAAGGGATGCGCGCCCTCGACGTGGCGACCGGCGGCGGGCACACCGCGCGGCGGCTTAACCAAGCGGGCGCGTGGACCGTCGCCGGAGACCTGACGCTGCCGATGCTCCAGGCGGCGCGGGCGGCCCTGTGCGCGCAGGGCTGCGACTCGGCCACTTTCGTCCAGCTTGACGCCGAGGACCTGCCGTTCGGCGCGGGGACCTTTGACGCGGTGACGTGCCGGGTCGCGCCGCACCATTTCCCGGACGTGGCGCGCTTTGTGCGCGAGATGGCGCGCGTCACGCGGCCCGGCGGCGCGGTCGGCGTGGTCGATCAGCTCACGCCCGGCGACCCGCAAGCGGCGCGCTACATCAACGCCTTCGAGCGCCTGCGCGATCCGAGCCATCTGTGGAGCTACAACCGGGCCGAATGGGAAGGGTTCTTCACCGGGGCGGGGCTGGCGATTGAGACGGTCGAGACGTTCGCGGTCGATCACACCCTCGGCGAGTGGTCCGAGCGGATGGGCTGTGACGCGGCGACCACGCTCCGCCTGCGTGCGATGATGGTCCAGGCGCCGCCGCCAGTGGCAGACTGGATGCAGCCGCACGTGCCGCCCGTCGGGGACCCGACGTTCGTCATCCGGCAGATTCTGATCGTCGGGCGCAAACGCTGATTGCGCTGCTCTAGCTCTCCCGCTGCCAGCGCCAGAGGCTCGCCTGTGCCCGCTGGCGGATTCCGCGTAGCATCTTGCGCTCCATGATCAGGTGCGCCGCCTCGGACGCGCCCCACAGCAGGCGGTTGGCGCAGGTCGGCGGATAGGTCAGGCGGAAGCGGGCGATCAGCCGCGTGGCGTCGGCACCGTGCGGCTCCAGCACGAACGCCCACGACGCGCCGGCGCCGTCCGCACCTTCGGCGCCGTGTAACACCAGCGCGCGCTCCGGCTCGATCTGCGCGACGGCGAAGGCGGGCATCGGCTCTGGCCCCAGCCGGATCAGATCGCCAACGGCCAACGCCTGTAGTTCCGGCACAATGCGCCGCGCCGAACGAGCGCCGTCCACGAAGTCCGCCGCGCCGGCCAGCCGCTCCAACGTGTCGTAGCTGTACCAGCCCGCGCGCCGCCAGCCGATCTGCACCAGCCAGGGCCAGATCGCGGCGGGCGGCGCGGCGATGCGGATCGCGCGCGTCGTGCTCAGGCGCGGCGCAGGGATCAGATCGTCGCCGGGCAGCGCGCGCAGGCGCTCGCCGGGAATCGCGCCCCAATTCCACAAGCGGCGCAACGCGAACAGCCCTCCGAACGCCGCAAGCGCCGCCAGCCAGCCTAAAGCTCGTTTCACCCGGCAGCTCATCGACGCAGCTCCAACCGCTCGGCCAGCGCCTCGATATGCTCGGCGGCGCGCTCCGGCCCGCCCAGCGCGGCGAAGGACTGTTTCAGGCTGCGAACCGCGTTGTCAACCAGCGGCGTCGAAGTGATCGCGTGGACCGCCGCCGCAAGCTGGCCCTGGTGAATCTCGTGCGAGCGCAGCTCCAGCCCGACCTTCGCCTGGCGCGCGCGGCGCGCCTGCCCGCGCTGGTCGGCGGCGTGCGGCGTAATGATCTGCGGCAGGCCGTGCAGGATCGCGGCGTGGGTCGTGCCCATCCCGCCGTGGTGGAGGATCACGCGCAGGCGCGGGAAGACGCGATCGAAATCGACCCAGTTGAGCAGGCGCGTCCCGCCCGGCAGCCGCTGCTTCAGCAGCGTTTTCTGCTCCGGCGTGACGGGGTTGTTGCCGATGACGACCAGCGGGACGAAGTCATTTTCGGCCAGCGCCCGCGCGCCCCACACGAAAAAGTTGTGATCGCCGGTGAAAACGCTGCCGAGCGTCACCAGGCCGAGCGGCTGCTCGTCCGGGATCGCGCTCAGCCAGTCCGGCGTCAGCCCGCGTGGGGGCCGCGCCTGCCCGCCAACGAACTCAGTTTGCGGCAGGAACGATTCGCCCTGGTACCAGTACGGGCTGAAATAGCTGATATGCAGGTGCGGGCTGATCACGCTTGGCGCCGCCCCGCCGCCGAAGTTCGCGCCGGTCAGGCCGAACTGCGCGCACAGCCGCTCCAGCCGCGCCACGCCCTCGCGCCCGACCGGCTGCTGCGCGTAGGCAAGCTGATCGTCGTCCAGCGGCGGCCCGGCGGGCCACCCTCCCACGGCCAGCGGCACGTCGAGCAGCTCTGCCGCCAGCGCCGCCGCGCTCAAAAACGGATCGGTCACGATCAGGTCCGGCGCGCCGATCTCGTCCGCCAGCGCGCGCAACGCCTCGACCCCGCGCGGGACCAGCACCTCGTCCAGCCACATGTCGAGCGCGCGCTGGTAGCGGGCCACGACCGGGTCGGCCATCGCCACCAGCGATCCGGGCAAGGGTGGCGGGGGCGGCGGCCAGCGCCAGCCGCTGTGCGCGATCGCGCTGAAGGGCACGCCCCCCGCCTCGACCAGCGGCCTGATGCGCTCTTCCGAGACCCAGCGCACGTCATGCCCTCGCTTTTGCAGCGCCTGGGCGGTTTTCAGCAGCCCGCCCCAGTCGAGGTGGCCGGGCAGCGGCGCAGAGGTAAACCAGATGCTCGCCATCAATCTCTCCGCGTTCTAGAGGTTGTTGCACTTCGTGGTCTAGTCTCTAGGCCATCCCCCCATCCTTCCGACCTCCGGTCGGCTTTCCGGGGGATGGGGGTTTTTCTTCGACGCAAGTTCATAACACGTTCTAGTGCTCGCTATCCCGCTCATCCGGCCTGAGCGTCAGCAGCGAATCGGCTACCTCGCGCCCGGCGCGATCCTCGACCGGCAGGCGCTCCAGCGTGGCCGGGTCGTACAGCCCGACGCGCACGCGCCACCCATCCGGCAGCGGCGCGCCGGACGCGAGCGTCAGGCAGTCGCGCACGCGCTCGTCGCGCGCCCAGGCTCCGGTCGGATACGCGCCCTCACGCGGCGGGCGGTCAAGCTGATCCAGCAGCGCGCCATCCGGCCCTTCGAGCCGCGCCACGACCGTGTAATCGGTCGCCATCTCCGCCCGCGCGATCCACGTCAGGCAAACCTCAACCGCCCTGTCACGCGGGTCGATTGTCGCGTCGAGCAGGCCCACGCCGCTGCCAAAGCGCGCTTGCGGCTCGCCCGGCTGCGGCGGGCCGTTGATCGCCAGCCGCCCCACAATCGGCGTGACCTCATTCCCGCTCGCGTCCCGCGCCGGGATCGGCGCGCCCGTCGCCGGGTCGTACAGCCCGGCTACCAGCGGGACAACCTGCTGCGGCGCGGCGTCCGCAGGAATCGCCACGGTGAAATGCTCCGCCCACGTCTCCCCAGCGCGCCAGTCGGTCGCCAGCAGGTTGCCGGTGGCGGGGATGCTGTCGCGCCGCACCACGTCCGATCCCGCGCTGTGCAGATACGTTTGCAGCGAGCGGTCCGCCGGGCCAAGCGCCCGCCAGTAGAGCGAGAGCGTAATCGTCTCGCCGGGGCGCGCGCGCGGCGACACCGGTCCGCTTCCAATGAGTTCGGCCAGCCCGTCGAAGCGCAGCGCCGCCGGGCGCTCGATCTGCTCCGGCGCAGGCGACACGCGATAGGCGGGCAGATAGTAGCCAAGCAGCGAAACGGTCGCAACCCCCGCCAGCGCCAGAGCGACCGCGAGCGTGACCGGGGCGCGCAGGCGGCGCGGCGTCCAGGCGTCCAGCCCAAAGGCGATCAGCGCCGCCCAGGCGGCGATCCCCGGCAGCAGGAAACGCCCCTGGTTGCCGGACCAGACCCGGCTGGCCCAGTAGAACGCCGCCGCCAGCCACGCCAGCCCATAGACCGCCATCACCGCCGCGTAGCGCCGATCTTGCGGCACGACGGGCCGCCGCAGCGCGCGCAGGAGTTGGAAACCGGCCCCGGCCAGCGCCAGCGCCGCCAGCCCGTCGAAGAAGCGGTAGATCGCGCTCGACACGGCGACGCTGCCGCCGCCAAAGCGCGCCCAGAACGTCTCGTAGGCGAAGCCGAAACGCTGCCAGCCGATGTCGAACGCCACGCCGCCGTCCCGAATCTGCTCGGACGGCGCGGACCAGCGGAACAGGACTTCGACGCCGGTCGGGTCGTCGTAGAGCGCCCAGTTACGCGCGTACCACCAGCCCGCGATCAGCGCCACCAGCGCGACGGTCAGCGCCGCGCCGCGCCAGCTTCGCCGGTCGAGCAGCGTCGTCACCGCCGCTGGGAAGATCAGAAACGCCGCGCTGAGCTTGGTCAGCAGCGCCAGCCCCATGACCGCGCCGAGCAGCGCCGCCCGCCGCCACGAGGGGCCGTCGCGCACCTGCCGCAGCAGCAGGTACAGGCTGAGCGTGATCAGCAGATACGAGAGCGCGTCGTTGGTGACGACACTCGACATGTAGGCGAACTGCGGCATAAAGACCAGCGCCGCCAGCGCCAGCAGACGCCGGTCCGGGCGATCCGGCCACAGCAGGCGGAACACCCCGTAGCCTGCCAGCGCGGTCCCAGCGCCAAACGCAACCGACAGCAGGCGCAGCAGGTGCACCGTGCGCGCAATCGCGCTCTCGGCGTAGGGAAACCGCTCGGCGCGGGCGTGCAGAAACAGATTCTTGTTGTCGTTACCGGGCACTTCGAAGCGATAGCCGTAGGTGGGGTTCAGCCGCTCCTCGAAGTGATCGAAGCCGTCGTCGCCGAGCGCGCGAACGGGTAGCGCCGCCAGGGCGTAGTACAGGATCGGCTGGTGAAACTCGCCCCAGGCGCCAGTGTCGAAGCTCTGGATCAGCGCGGCATCCGGCAGGCGGCCGGTCCGCGCCAGGGCGCGCACATAGCGATAGTGCTCGATCTCGTCCGGCCCCTCGAAGATCGGCCCCAGGCTGAACCCGACCGCCAGCGGGACGAACGCCGCCAGCAGCAGAGCCACCAGCGCGCGCTCGGTCCGCGCCGTGAGAGCGAGCATGTTGTCTACGCCATCCTTTCGGTGTGCATCGCGCTGAAAGGCCCCGCCCCGGTATACCACCCCGCCCCGGCCCGCGTCAACCCGCGCCCTGCCCACCGGCAACGATTCTTGCTATAACTTTCCATAGCTCTATAGAGCCGTAAGGTGCTATACCGCAGACAGTCATATGAGGAGTAGTTATGGCAGCGCAGATTCCCGAGTCTCACCGCGACCTGCTCGACGGCCCAGTCGTCGTCGGGCTGGTGACGGTGATGCCCGACGGCCAGCCGCAGGCGACGCCGGTCTGGTGCGCCTATGACGGCGCGCACATCGTCGTCAATACCGCGCGCGGGCGCCAGAAGGATCGCAACATGCAGGCGAACCCGAAGGTCACGGTCCTGGCGGTTGATCCGCAAAACCCGTATCGCTTTCTCGAAGTACGCGGCGAGGTCGCGGAGAGCACCGAGCAAGGCGCGCTTGACGTGATCAACCAGCTTTCAAAGAAGTACACCGGCAACGCGGATTATTACGGGCGCAATCCACAGATGCGCGGCAAAGAGCAGCGCATCACCTACAAGATTCGGCCCCTGCACGTCGTGGCGCGGGGCTGATAGCGACGCGGTGTAGCGGGGCGAAGGGCCGCGCACCGGCGCCCCACGCCCCGCCACTTTTCGCCCTACGCTGGCCCGCTCGCTCTTGAAACCACCCGCCATCTGCGCTAGGGTAGTCCGCAGCGGCCAGCGGTCCGCGCCCGGCACACACTCCCTGTCGGTCAGTTGAGGCAACCCTCCATGAGCATCGGACCATCGTCACTCCATCCCCTCGGCGGACGGTTCAAGGACCGGGCCAGCGCCCGACTCCTCGCGGCGCTGCTGGCGGCGCTGATCGCGCTGTCGAGCCTATCTGCGGCGCTGGCGCAGGGCGAGACGCCCGCCTCGGCGCGGCTGAACGGCATCCGGCACGTCTACCAGGACTGGAATAACTGCGGCCCGGCCAACCTGACCATGGCCCTATCCTATTTCGGCTGGAGCTACGGGCAGCAACGCGCGGCGAGCTTCCTCAAGCCGGCCATCGAAGACAAGAACGTGTCACCGGCGGAGATGGTCGCCTTCGTCAACGCGCCGCAGAACGAGCTGCCGGACGTGCGCGCCTTCTGGCGCTTCGGCGGCACGATCGACCTGCTCAAGCGCCTGATCGCCGCCGGTTTCCCGGTCGTGGTCGAGAGCGGCTACGATGTCGAGGACCTGGGCTGGATGGGCCACTACGAGACGGTTGTCGCCTACGACGACAACACGCAGACGATCTGGGTCTACGACAGCTATCTGGGCATCGGCAGCGGCTATGGGCGGACCTACAGCTATGACGAGTTTGACAACTGGTGGCGGCACTTCAACCGCACGTTCCTGGTCTTCTTCCCGCTGGAGCGCACCGAAGAGCTGCGCGCGCTGCTTGGCCCCTACGAGGATGTGAGCTGGGCGGCCAACACGGCGCTGAACAAGGCGCTTCAGGAAGCCGCCGCCGATCAGTCCGATGGCTGGGCGTGGTTCAACGCGGGCGTCTCGGCGGCCAAGCTCGGCAACTATTACGACGCGGCGTCGTATTTCGACCTCGCCTTCGCGCAGGGGCTGCCCTTCCGCGTGACGTGGTATCACTTCGCGCCCTACGAGGCGTACTATAACGTCGGGCGCTACCAGGACGTGATCGACCTCGCGAACAATACCGAGGCGACCACGCTCTACGTCGAGGAAACCTACTATTGGCGTGGCATGGCCTACGCGGCTCAGGGCCTCACCGGCGACGCCCAGACGCAGTTTGAGCTGGCGCTGGACTACAACCGCAACTTCACCGCCGCCGCAGATGCCCTCGCCCGCGTCGAAGCGGGCCAGGCCGTCATGCCGAGCATGGCGCACTGAGCGAGAGGCTCTGCGTGAGGCCGTTTCGACCCGTCTTTGCGCTGGTTGTTCTGCTGGCGGGGCTGGCGCTGAGCGTGGCTCCGGCCCGCGCGCAAGACCCCTCAACCGCCCGTCTCGACCATTACCGGCTCAAATTCGAGTTCCAGACGTGGTGTAACTGCGGCCCGGCGAACCTGACGATGGCGCTGTCCTATTTCGGCTGGCAGCCCGATCAGCACACCGCCGAGGCGTGGCTCAAGCCGAGCGTAGAGGATCGCAACGTCTCCCCCGCCGAGCTGGCGCGCTACGTGCTGGAACAGGACGAACTGCCGGGCTTGCGCGCGCTGTGGCGCTATGGCGGCACTATCGACCTGATCACGGCGTTCATCACCGCCGACCTGCCGGTGATCGTCGAGAGCGGCTTTCAGCCCGACGGCGAGGAGTGGATGGGCCACTACAAGACCGTCATCGGCTATGATGACGCGGCGCAGACGATCTGGGTCTTCGATACCTACCAGGGCCAGGGGCCAACCTACGACGGGATCGCGACGACCTACGGCGAGTTCGACCGCTGGTGGCGGCATTTCAATTACGTGTTCCTGGTGATCTACCCGCAAGAGCGCGAAGACGAGGTCGCCGCGATCCTCGGCCCGTATGGCGACCCGGCTTATGCCGCCGAGGCCGCTCTCGCGACGGCGCAGGACGAGGCGGCGCGGCGCGATGATCGCTGGGCGTGGTTCAACGCGGGCACGTCCGCCGCCAAGCTGGGCCGCTACGACGAAGCCGCCATCTATTATGACGAGGCGTTCCGCCAGGAGCTGCCCTTTCGGATGCTGTGGTACCAGTTCGGCCCGTTCGAGACGCTCTATCACACCGGGCGCTACGACGAACTGATCGCGCTGGCGGACACGGTGGCCGCGACGACGCCTTACCTCGAAGAAACGCACCTCTGGCGCGGGCTGGCATTGCACGCGCTGGGCCGTCAGGCCGAGGCGCAGGCCGAGATCGAAGCGGCGCTCGCCTTCAACGCTAACAATCAGGCCGCGCTGGACGCCTACGCCCGGATCACGTCGGGAGCGGTCGCCGCGCCGGACGCCGCCGGGGACTGATTCGGAGCAACTTAACTGATGACCTTTGCGTACATTTAGATCAGTATGAACAGCGTTGCACAACCGAATTCAAAGGCACCTTGGGGGGACTCATGAAAGCGATTGTCTACACCCAATACGGTCCGCCAGAAGTTTTGCACCCCGCCGAAGTTGAAAAGCCTACATCGAAAGACAATGAAATCCTGATTAAAGTCCATGCGCGCCCCGTTGGGTACGGCGATCTGGCTGCGCGCAATTTTCGCAGCATGACTCCGCGCAAATTCAATATGCCGGGCCTGCTCTGGCTCCTGTCCAAACTGGCTTTCGGACTGCGCAAGCCGCGCATTCGCATTCTCGGCGCTGAGCTGGCCGGGGAAGTCGAAGCGGTTGGCAAGGATGTCACGCGCTTCAAAACCGGCGATCAGGTCTACGGCTATCTGGGGCCAAAATTCGGCGCGAATGCCGAGTATATCTGCATGCGAGAAACCAGTTCGGTGACGCACAAACCGGACAATTTGAGCTATGAAGAAGCTGCAACTGTACCGTATGGGGCAATGATGGCATTGAATCTGCTCAAGAAAGCGCACATCCGGCCCGGCCAAAAAGTGCTGATCAACGGCGCGTCGGGGTCCATCGGATCATATGCGTTGCAGCTTGCCAAACATGATGGCGCGGAAGTCACCGGGGTATGCGGCACGGCGCGCGTTGATATGGTCAAAGCATTGGGGGCCGATCATGTCATCGACTACACGCGCGAGGATTTCACCCAGAACGGCCAGCAGTACGATGTGATTTTCGACGTGCTGGGCAAAACCAGCTTCCCGCGCGCCAAAAAGTCGCTCAGCCCCCATGGTCTCATTCTATACGCCAGCTTCAAACTGCCACACCTGCTTCACATGCTGCGCACAGCGCGATCCCGCGGTCGAAAAGCGATCTGCGCGTTCTCCGGGGAGGGATACGCCTACCTGGATACGATCCGCGAACTCGTCGAGACGGGCGCAATGACAACAGTGGTGGATCGCACGTTTCCGTTAGAGCAGGCTGCTGAAGCGCACCGCTACGCCGAATCTGGACAGCGCACAGGCCATGTTGTGATCACATCG
>DAOKYY010000095.1:10084-13640 GCA_035325905.1 Aggregatilineaceae bacterium
TCTTTGGGATCGCTGGTATGCGGGTGGGCGCCTATGCTGAATACAAGGTGATGCCGGAAGGCGCAGGGTTAGCGCTTAAACCTGCCAATCTGACCTACGCCGAAGCCGCTGCCATCCCGAATGGGGCCTTGACCGCGCTGACCTTCCTCCGAAACATGGGCCATGTCCAGCAGGGCCAGGCCGTGTTGATCATCGGTGCATCGGGCAGCGTCGGCTCGGCGGCGGTCCAGATCGCCAAGCACTTCGGCGCAGAAGTCACCGGAGTGTGCAGCACGGTGAATGTTGAACTGGTCAAAGCGCTGGGCGCGGATCACGTCATCGATTACACGCAACAGGATTTCACCCAAAACGGCCAGACCTACAACGTCATTTTCGATACGGTCGGCAGGAGTTCGTTTTCGGCCTGCAAGAACTCGCTGACTGCCACCGGCCGCTATCTCGCCGGAGCAGGAGGGCTGCGTGAATTTGGTTACATGCTGCGCACGTCGCTGTTCGGCGGTAAGAAAGCACTGGCCGGGGTTTCGTCCGAAAAACAGGATGATTTAGCGTTCGTGAAAGACCTGGTGGAAGCAGGCGCGATCCGGCCGGTGATTGATCGTACCTATCCACTGGACCAGATCGTCGAAGCGCACCGCTATGTCGATACCGGACGCAAAAAGGGAAACGTGGTTATCACCGTAGCATAAAACGGAGAGGCGCTATGAAAGCCGTTGTGTACGAACGATAGTGCATCGGTCAGCATCGGTTCGGCTGCCGCGCCTCACCCATCACACCGCCGCGTGAGCAAGACACGCCTGCCCGCGCTGTTGGTCCGGGGTAAGAATCCCACACCTTGACGCGCGGCGCGCGCCGGGGCTATGCTTAACGCGCGACACACACACGAAGCCCTGGAGCGCAGGGGATGGCGGACCTCACCGGGCAGACGCTCGGCCAGTACCAGATCAGCGCGCGGATCGGGCGCGGCGGCATGGCGACCGTTTACCTCGCCCGCCAGCTCTCGATGGACCGCGACGTCGCGATCAAGGTCATCTCGGCGGAGCACGGCGATAACCCCGAATTCGTCGCGCGCTTCGAGCGCGAGGCGCATGTCATTGCGCGCCTGCAACACCCGCACATTCTCCCGGTGATCGACTTCGGGCGCACCGATGAGTTCGTGTATCTCGTCATGCGCCTGGTCGAAGGCGGCACGCTGGCCCGCCGGATTGACGAGCCGTCGCTCACCCTGCGCCAGATTGGACGCTTCGTGGATCAGATCGCGTCGGCGCTCGAATACGCCCACCGGCTGGGCGTGGTGCACCGCGACCTCAAGCCCAACAACGTGCTGCTCGACGAGCTGGACAACTGCTACCTGACCGATTTCGGCATCGCCAAGATGCTGGCCGGGGGGACCACGTCCAGCAGCCTGACCACGACCGGCGCGGTGATGGGCACGCCCGCCTACATGGCGCCGGAGCAGTGGCGCAGCGAAGCCGTAGACGCCCGCACGGACCTCTACGCGCTGGGCGTGATGTTGTATGAGCTGCTGCTCGGCGCGCAGCCGTTCCAGGCGGACACGCCGTTCGGCATGATGTTCAAGCATGTGGACGAGACCCCGCCGCTGCCGCGCCGCGTCAACCCCGCCCTGCCCGAACGCGTCGAGCGCGTGCTGCTCTGCGCGCTCGACAAGAACCCGGCCCGGCGCTATGGCAACGCCGGGGCGCTCGCGCAGGATTTCCGCGCCGCGCTCGGCGGACTGCCGGACTCTCTCCTGAGCGTGCCCCTGCCCAGGGCGACGGCGGAGCAGATCGCGCGCGCCGCGACGCCGCCTCCTGCCGTCCCCCGCATGGCGGAGGTCACGCCGCCCGCCGCGATCCTGCCGCCGCCCGTCTACACGCCGCCTGCCGCGCCGCCAGTCGTGGCACCGCCGATGACCAAAGCGCCGCCTGTCGCGTCACGCCCCGCTCCGCGCCGGGTGCGCCGGGTGCGGTGGGCCGCGCTGCTCGCCGGAGCGATGGTGTTCGGCGCGCTGGCGCTGGCAGGGGTGTATCTGCTCTGGGACGACAAGCCCAATACGCCGCCCGCGATTGCCGAGAACCAGCCGTCGCCCACCGGGCGCGACCCGACCACGACCTCCTGGCCCGCTTCGCCCACCGCCGCCGGGCAGAGCGAGCAAGTCGCTGCGCCGCCATCGCCGATCGCGACCGCCACGCCGCCGCCTGCCTCGCCGGCGCGCGAAGTTTCTGCCTGTGGAGGGCTGGAGACGCGCGTGCGGGCCGGTCAGGGCGCGCGCACCACCCTGCTCCCCGCGCTCAACACCACCGTGCGCGCCACGCCGGGCCTGGACGGAGCCGAGCAGCGCAAGATTCCGCCGGGCCAGGTCTTTCAAGTGCTCGACGGCCCGTCGTGCGCCGACGAGATCGCGTGGTACCGGATCGAGGGCGTGGATCAGGGCGGCGCGTGGAGCGGCTGGATCGGCGAGGGCCGCGACGACACCTACTGGATCGAGCCGGTCGATGCCGGCCCGGCGATTTGCCCCGGCGCCCAGCCGCCGCGTCTGACGCCCGGCCAGCAAGGCCGCGTCACGCTGGAGCCGCCGCTGCCGAGCCGGGTGCGCGCCGCGCCGCACACCGGCGGTGACTACCTCGGCCAGCTTCAGCCGGGGCGCGTCTTCACCGTGATCAGCGGCCCGGTCTGCGACGACCAGCAGCGTTGGTGGTGGCTGGTGCGTATGGGCGATCTCGAAGGGTGGATGGCGGAAGGCGCGGGCGGCGATTATTACCTGGAGCCGGTCGCCTGACACCGCGTTCTTTCTCTTGCCGGGCAGCCCTCGTTGCGCTATGCTTACCTGTGTTCCGTCAACTGAAGGGTCGCTAGGGTTCCGCCGGCCCGCACCGGGTCTGGACCGAGCGCGACAGAACGCCGCTGCTGCGGCAGGCACCTTGAGGCACAAAATGCCAGAGGGGGTAGGTTGGCGCGCGCGAGCGTGTCTGAAACCTGAACCTGGCCGAGAGGTGCATCCGATGTTCCCCATTTCTTCCCACATGCGCGCCGTGCTTCAGGCGCTATTCGTGACGTTGCTATGGTCCAGCTCGTGGGTGCTGATCAAGCAGGGGCTGGAAGACATCCCCGCGCTGACCTTCGCCGGGCTGCGCTATACGCTCGCGTTTGTGTGCCTGCTGCCGCTGGCGGCGCGGCGCGGCGATCTGCGCACGCTGCGCACTCTGTCTCGCCGTGATTGGCGGACGCTGGCCGCGCTCGGCTTGGTGTACTACACCGTGACGCAGGGCGCGCAGTTCCTGGGGCTGGAGCGTCTGCCCGCCGTGACGACCAGTCTGCTGCTGAGCTTTTCGCCGGTGATGGTCGCGCTGCTGGGGATTGTCCTGCTCGGCGAGCGCATCACGGGCGCGCAGTGGGGCGGAATCGCGCTCTACCTGGCGGGCGTGCTGGTCTACTTTTACCCGGTCAATATCCCCTCACGTGAGGTGGCCGGGCTGGTGATCGTGCTGGTCGGCGTGCTCGCCAACGCCATCGCGGCGGTGATGGGGCGCAGTATCAACCGGCGGCGCACGCTCTCGCC
>DAOKYY010000096.1:0-13362 GCA_035325905.1 Aggregatilineaceae bacterium
GGGCTGCTATGCCAGAGACTTTCGATAGTTCACATAGCTGCTAACCGCTGTCCAGGCCGGGGATCGGCAGGTGAATGTAGCCGCCCCGGTTGCCCTCGAAATAGCACTCGACCTCGCACGCCAGGCACTCGATGCAGCCGCCGCGCCGCGCGTCGTCACGCGTGATGTTGAGCACCGGCACCTCGCCGTCGAGCGAGAGAATCTGCGGCACGCAGGTCGTGATGCAGACCTTCGTCGGGCAGTCGCGGCACAGCGCGTGATCGTAGGTGACTGTCCCGCCTGTCACCGTCTCAAAGCGATACGGCTCCCGGACAGCGCGCGCCGCGTAGTCGCTGCGCGCCGCTGAAGGCCGGGGCGTGCTGGCGATCAGGTCGCGCAGGCGCGCCGCGCAGAACTCAGGCGAATCGTCCTTGCCGTAGCCTTCCAGCGGAGCCAGGAGCATCGGGCGCGCCCGCTCCAGGATGGCGATCGCTTGCTCCTCGGCGTTGCCGCCGAGCCGGATCACCGCCGGGACGGTCAGCGGCTCCTCCATAAACGCCTTGACCAGCGCCCGCGCCGAGTGATACTGCTCCTGGCTGGCGACGCCGCTCCCGCTGGCGAAATAGCCGTCGATCCCCGGCTGGCTGAGGATGATTCGGGCCGCGCGGTAAACCTTGCTGGCGGGCGGGTTGCCGCTGGTATCGACAAAGTTGGCGATGCGCAGGCCCTGGGCGTGCAGCGCGTCCATGCTTATCATGCTGCCGCCGCCGCCCGCCCCGTGAAAGCCGACTATGCCTTCGCCCGGCGCGAAGCCCTGCGCCATCTGGATGAAGAAGAACGTCCCGCGATAGTCGCCGCGCTCGACTTCCCACGCGATCTGCTCCAGCCGGGTCGGCGGGCGATCCAGCTCGCGGGCGAACGGGATGTCCAGCTCCGGCTGGCGATAGACGGCGTAATCGTCAATGGTGAAGCGCGCGTCGGCGGCGACCAGGCGACCGTCGTCGGTCAGCGCCAGCGGGTTGATCTCGGCGGCGCGGGCGTCGTAGCGGCGCGCCGCCTCGTAGAGCCGGGGCAGCAGATCGCCCACCTGGAGCAGCAGCTTGCCGCTCAGGCCGGTCTTGCGCGCCAGCTCGCGCGCCTCGAAGTCACGCAGGCCGAGGCGGATGTCAATCGTGTGGCGCGCGACGCGATCCGGGCGCTGGCGGGCGATCTCTTCCACGCCGGAGCCGCCCAGGCTGCTGAAAATCATGACCGGGGCGCGCGCCTGGTCGTCCACGGTTATCCCGGCGTAGAACTCGCGCGCGATCGCCAGCCGCTCGACGACCAGCACGCGCTCGACCGCGAACCCGCCGAGCGACAGGCCGAGCATGGCGCGGGCCGCATCCGCCGCCTCGCCGGGCGTGTCCGCGAAACGGATGCCGCCCAGCGCCGCCCGCCCGGTGATCCACGCCTGGGCCTTGACCACGACCGGCCCGCCGATCTCGGCGGCAATCCGGCGGGCGCCGTCCGGCGTGTCCGCCACGCCGCCGCGCGGGACGGAGATACCGGCGCTTTCGAGCAGCGCCCGGCCCTGGTATTCGTGCAGCTTCGCCATGCGCTACTCGCTCGCTTCGACTGGCCGCACGCGCAGATCGGCGTAGGCGGCGTGGCTGCCGTCCCACGTCGAGAGGCCGATCTGCCCGGTCAGGCGCGGGGCGGGATCGGTCCAGGTCAGCGCGGCGCGCTGGCCGTCGCCCTCGACTTCGGCGGACAGGCGGTCGCCCTGGGCGCTCAGGCGCAGGGTGTAGCGCGCGCCATGCCGCCACACGAACGGCGCCGCCGCGACGCGCTCGTAGCGCATTCCATCCTTGCGATAGAGCGCCAGCGCGCCGTCCGGCCCCAGCCCGCCCGCGTAGGAGCGCAGCGCGCCCTGCACCCGCACGTTGGCGTAGTGATGCGCGCCGATCAGCGGGGTGAGGGCGACCTCCAGCGCGACATCTTCCCACGCGAGATCGCCGGTGTAGGTTTCGCACAGGCCCGGCCCGCTGCCGTGATAGGCCCCGTCTTCCAGCCGCCAATAGCCGCGCAGCTTCGTCCACTGGCTGACGACGCTCCCCACGGCGCGCTCGCGGGAAAAGTCCACGCTGTAATCCGGCGGGCCGGACCAGTCAAGCGCGCGCAGATGGAACGCGCCGATCTCCCACGGCTCACCCAGGTTGCGCACCACGACGCCGACCTGCGACAGGCGCGCGCCGTCCAGCCGGGGAATCCGCCATGTCAGCGTTTGCCACGCGCCGGGCGCCAGCGGCTGCGCGGCCGACTGGTGCCGCTGCCCGGTGTGGTCGTCGTAAACGAACAGCCCGGCCTGCAAGCCCTCCGGCGCGCCCGGCGCGGCGCACACCTCCGCCGTGACGGTCTGGCCGGGGAAGATCAGCGGCGTGAAGGTCGCGCCGTAGTAGTTGCCGCTCAGCTCCGCCGGGTGGTAATAAGTGCGCGTGAAGAGGCGCAGCTCGCCCTTCTTGGTCAGCTTGCGGACGCTGGCTTGCAGCGCGCCCTCGGCGGCGGCCAGAGTGGACCGGCGCAGCTCGATCACCCGCCCGCGCACGCCCTCCGCCTGAAAGTTAGCGGTCGAGCCGGGGTAGCGCCAGTGGTAGCGCGGGCGCGCCGGGGCCGCCTGCCCGGCCAATGCGCGCCCCAGCCGGGCGAACAGGTCAGCGCATTGGGGAATGGTCAGGAGATTGCGCGTGCCGATCACGCTGGCGGCGATCAGCAGGTCGTTGATCGGCTCGCGCCAGCGCCAGTCGATCCCATCCAGGCCGAGCGCGACGCCCATGATCGCGCCAACATTGCCGACGTTGCAGTCGGTGTCCCACCCGGCCATGTTCGCGATCTGGATCGTGCGCGCAAAATCGCCGCCACCATACGCCAGCGCCATGATCACGACGCCCGCGTTAGGGATGATGTGCACCTCGCCGGGGTAGCGGTCGTAGCCGAAGTTCGCCTTGAGAAACTCCATGCAGGCGCGCCAGTCGCCGGGGGCGGCGTGCGGGTGCGCGTGGTAGAAGTCGAGCACGGCGCGCGCGACGCGCGTGTACTCGCTGTCCGGCGGGATCAGTCTCAGCCCGGTCTCGATCAGCGCCAGCGGGTCGCGCTCGGCAAAGGCGGCGCTGACCAGCCCGGCGATGAAGCGCCCGCCGACGATGCCGTTGCCATCGTGCGAGACGCTTGAGGCGCGCGCCGCCAGGTCCGCCGCCAGCGCCGGATCGCCCGGCGCGACCAGCCCCCAGATGTCGCTGAAAATCTGCCCGCCGATCTGCTCGGCCAGCGCCGCGCCGTTCTGCGCGATCGAGCCGCTGCGCGGGGCCGGGATACCGGCGGCGAGGTTCAGGTAGGCGGTGTGCTCGGTCGAGACGCCGTAGCCGCCCCACCACAGCGTCCCCTGCTGGTCGCTGAGATAGTTTAGCCACGCCTCGGCGATCTGCTGCGCGGACAGGTCCGCCCCGGCGCCGGTGTCTTCCAGCGCGCGGATCAGGATCATGGGCAGCGCGGTGTCGTCGTCGGGCTTAAAGAGCTTGCCCGGCGCTTCGTTCAGGTACCCCGTCACCTCGCCCAGGTTCAGGCGGATGTCGTCGTAGGTCCAGCCTTCGAGCGGCGCGCCGAACCGCACGCCGATGCACTTGCCGAGCCACCCGGCGTAGACGCGCTCGTCGTAGTCCGGGGGAAGTGTCCGCTGCGCCATGCCTATCCTCTCACCGCGTCTGTTGTCCTTGCGAGTCAATTCCTGCCGTATTCAGGAGGAGCCTCACCCCGCGAAAAGCGCGGGGTGAGGCTCGCCAGCCGCTAGCCGCCGTAGGCGTCGTCCAGGCAGAACTGGGCGGTCGCCGCTTCTTCGGCCAGCATCGCTTCCAGGTCGCGCTCGCCGTTCTGAATCCAGCGCACGCGCACGTTGTCGAACGCCGGATAGACGCAGTCCCAGAAGTACTGCGAGCGCAGGTAGTTGGCGACGTGCGTCTCCTTTTGTAGCTCGCGGTAGGCCACGCCGAGGACCGGGTCCTGGTCCCAGCCTAGCTCCTGCCAGACCTGCGGGCCGTTGGGCGGCCAGATGCCCGCCTCGGCGGCCATCCGCTGCGCCTCAGGGCCGGCCAGCCACGACATGAACTGCCACGCCTGCTCCTTATGATCGCTGCCGGACCACATGTAGTGGGCGTAGGCGTCGGTCCAGGCGATGCCTTCGGCGTTCTCGTCATAGCGCGGCGGCGCGACGACGCCCCACTCGAACGTGGCCTGCTCCTCCAGCGCCGGAAGCTCCCAGTTGGAGATCGACTGCATGGCGACCTTGCCGGAGAGGAAGACCAGCTCGCCGTACTGGTCCTGAAGCTCGGCGGGCGCCGCGACCTGGTCCTCAGTCACCAGCTCCAGGCAGAAGCGCCACGCTTCCGCCGCTTCGGGCGTGTCGAAGTAGCCGACGACCCCGCGCCCGTCCGGGCTGATCACGTCCGTGCCGAGGTTGAACGAGAACGGGGACCACAGCAAGCAGCCCTCGCCGCCGACGATCGCGCCGACGCCGTACTGATCGGCCTCGCGGTCGGTGAGCTGGTTCGCCAGCGCGCGATAGTCCGCGATGGTCCAGCCCTCTTCGGGATAGGGCACGCCCGCCGCGTCGAAGATGTCCTTGTTGTAGGCGATGAAGCCCGCCGACGCCTCGCGCGGGACGCCGTAGTAGTTGCCCTCGTAGAGCGTGCGAAGCTGCCCGATCGGGAACCAGGCTTCCTCAGGGTTGAAGCCGTCCGCCTCCATATAGGGCGTCAGGTTCTCCAGAAAACCCTGCTCGGCCACGTCGGCGGCGTAGTAGGTCGTCCACACGTCCGGGCCTTCGCCGCCGGCGATCGCGGTCGCGACGCGCGTGTTGAAGGCGCGGCTGGGGAAGAGCGAGATCGCCACGCGGATATTCGGGTTGGCGTCCTCGAAGGCGCGGGCAAGCTGGAAGTGCAGGTCACGCGTGGCCGCCGTGTCGCGACCGCGCTCGGTGCTCCACCACGTGATGGTAACGACCGGTTCGTCTTGCGCCTGGGTCGCGGCGGCAGGGACCAGCATCGCCACGACGACCAGCAGAATGAGCCATGTGCGCTTGTTCATCTGATGCGTCTCCTTATGCGTCTCTCAAAAAGTCTCAACCCCGGAAAAAGGTCTTGCTGTCGCCAGGTGTGTCGTGCGCCGGTCCACCTCCTTGATGCGCGGTTTATCTGCAACATGCGCCGCATAGGACACTTTCCAGAACCTCACCCTTTCAACCCTTCGACCGAGATACCGCCGATCAGTTGTTTCTGCGCGAAGAAGAACAGGATCAGCGGCGGAATCATCGCCAGGACCGACCCGGCCATCAGCAGGTTCCAGTTGGTCTCGCGCGCGCCCTGGAAGAAGCTCAGGCCCAGCGATACGGTGAACATCTGCGGGTCGTTGAGGTAGATCAGCGGCTGCAAAAAGTCGTTCCACACGTCGATGAACGTGAACACGACGACCAGCATCAGCGCCGGGCGCGCCAGCGGGATGATGATCCGCCAGAACACGTCGAAGCGCGTCGCGCCGTCGATGTAGGCCGCCTCGTCCAGGTCGAACGGGATGCTCATCATGTACTGCCGCACCAGGAAGATCAGAAACGGCGTGCCGGTGAAGGCGGGCAGGATCAGCGGCCAGTAGCTGTTGATCATCCCCAGCTTGGCGAACATCACGAAGCGCGGGACGAGCGTGACCTGATACGGGATCATCAGCGTCGAGAGCATCACCAGAAACAGGAAGTTGCGCCCCGGAAAGCGCAGCCGCGCGAACCCGTAGGCGACGAGCGTCACCGAGACGAGGTGCCCGACGATGTTCGCGCCCGCCAGAAAGAGCGTGTTGAGGTAGAAGCGGCCAAACGGCACTTCCTGAAACACCTCGCGGAAGTTGCTCCACTGGGCCGGGGCCGGGATCCACTCCGGCGGGATGGCGAAAGTCTGCTGGGGGGACTTGACCGCCGTCGAGAACATCCAGTACAGCGGGATCATGAACAGCGCCGCCAGCACCATCAGCACCGAATAGCCGGACACTTCGTTGAAGCGCCGCAGGCCGCGCAGCCCCAGCAGAGAGCGCGAGCGCGCGGGCGGGGAACTCGTCAACTGCGTCATCGCGCCCTCTTACGCTCCGTCTCGTAGTAGACCCAATAGCTGGAGCTACGGAAGACCAGCACCGTCAACGCCATGATGAACACGGTCATGATCCAGGCCAGGGCCGAGCCGTAGCCCATGCGCATCGATTCGAACGAGCGGTTGTAGATGTAGAGCATGTAGAACAGGCCCGATTGCAGCGGCCCGCCGCTTCGCCCGGCGGCGATGAAGGCCGGGGTGAAGGTCTGGAAGGCGCCGATCATGCCCAGCACCAGCTGGAAGAAGATCGTCGGCGTCAGCATCGGCAGCGTGATGCGCACGAACTTTTGCAGGCGGTTGGCCCCGTCCACCGAAGCCGCCTCGTAAAGCTGATCCGGGATGTTTTGCAGCCCGGCCAGGTAGATCACCGCGCTGCCCCCCACCCCCCAGAGCGACATCATGACGATGCTCGGCAGCACCCAGTCCGGGTCGCTCAGCCAGTTCGGCCCCTCGACGCCGAGCCAGCTCAGCATCGTGTTCAGCAGCCCGTAGCGCGGGTTGAGCACCCAGACCCACACCAGCGAGCTGGCGACCTTCGGCACGATGTACGGCATGTAGAAGACGGTGCGGAACAGGCCGATGCCCTTCAGCTTCTGGTTCAGCACGACCGCGATCAGGATGCCGAAGAGGACTTCGAGCGGCAGGTAGATCGCGGCGTAGCGCAGCGTGACCGAAACGGCCTTGCGGAAGAACGGGTCCGCCGTGAAGATGCGCTCGTAGTTGGCGAAGCCGACCCACTCCGGCGTGCCGACGATGTTCCAGCGTGTGAAGCTGAGGATGAACGACGCGATAATCGGCCCGGCGAAGAAGACGATGAAGCCGATGATCCAGGGCGAGATGAACAGGTACCCGGCCACCGCCTCGCGCCGCTCGGCAGGCGACAGCCCGGACCAGCTTCGCGTCAAACGCCGCGTGAGCACGCCCATCATCCGCTCCTACGCCTCGCCGCGCCGGATCGCCAGCGCGACCAGCGCCTCGGCCAGCGCGATCACGTCTTCGTCGCGCGCGAAGCGCAGGCTAACGCCGCTCGCCGTGCGGACCTGCTGCGCCCACCGTTCCGGGATGACCTCGGCGCCGTGCCGCGCGCCCGACAGCGCCCCGCAGATCGCGGCGATGCTGTCCGCGTCGCGCCCGAAGTTGCACGCCCAGAACAACCCCTGGCGGAAGTCACCCTCCGTCAGGCGGAAGAGGGCGAAGACCTGCGGGACGGCCTCGGCGCTCATGGAGTGGACCGGCGTCCACAGCTCGGTATGGAGCGGCTCCCAGGCGTCGTGCATGGTCCCGGCGCGGTCGCAGATCGCCATCGCGCGGTCGAAGGCGCGCCCCAGCCAGCTATCGTCGGGGATCTGCTGGCGGGCGGCCTGGACGATTTCCCCGGTCGTGCCGTCCACCATCGCGACCGCGACCGCCGCCGCGACCGCCTGCGCCGCCCAGACGCCGTCGGCGTAGTGGCTGATCTCGGCGTCGATGCGCGCCAGCGCCGCCGCCCGCTCCGGCTGTCCGGCGCAGAAGACGCCGATCGGGCTGACGCGCATAGCGGCCCCGTCGTCGTCATTCTGCACATTGTCGCGCCCGGAAAGCGGCGGCTGCATCCCGCGCTTGATATTCTCGACCGCGCCGTACAATGGCTTGCCCGCCCGCTCGAAGACCCCGCCCTGCGCCACGATGTGGTTCTGCCAGGCCGCGAGCACGGCGTCCGGCGTCAGGTCGCCGCCGCAGTCGAGCAGCGCCCGCGCGGTCAGCAGGCCGAACTCGGTGTCGTCGGTGCTTTTCGCGCCGGGGAACAGGTCGGTGATCATTCCGTAGCGGTTGCGATATTCGGCGCTGCGGCCGAGGTCGCCCATCGCATCCCCGACCGCCAGCCCCAGCAGGCAGCCGGTCGCTTTGCTGGCAAACTGATCAGGGGCGCGGAGCAATTCATCCCGCGTGCGCATAAGCACTCCTTGTAACGTTTTGTCAGCGCCGCGCCAGGGAATGGGAACGTTCCCCAGGCGAGGCGAAAAACACAAGAATACAAGCGGGTAGCCATGAGCGGTTAGCGGCTGGCTGGAAAGCGAACGGCTAATCGCTGATCGCTGCTTTTCTAGGCGGCGCGGTCGTCTCGCGGACCTGAAGCTGCCCTTGCAGCGACAGGTGGCGCGGCGGCGCGCTCGTCCGCGCGCAGATGCGGTCGAGCAGCAGGCTGGCCGCCTGCGCGCCGATCTCATACTTCGGCTTGGCGACGGTCGTCAACGGCGGCGAGGTCGCGCTGCTGGCCGCGATGTCGTCGATGCCGATGATCGACAGGTCGGCGGGAACGCGTTGTCCGGCCTGCTGCGCCGCGCGCAAAGCGCCAATCGCCAGCAGGTCATTACCGGCCAGCACGGCTGTCGGCGGGCGCTCCAATGC
This sequence comes from Aggregatilineaceae bacterium, assembly GCA_035325905.1. Lineage (GTDB taxonomy): Bacteria > Chloroflexota > Anaerolineae > Aggregatilineales > Aggregatilineaceae > DYGX01. The sequence continues at coordinate 8,526 of DAOKYY010000096.1, forward strand.
CAGCAGGCGGCGCATGGCCGCCGCGCCCTCGTCCTGCGAGTACGGGCAGCGCACGATCAGCGTCGCGTCGAGCGGCAGGGCGTGGCGGCGGTGCATCTCCAAATAGCCGTCGTAGCGCGTATCCGAGACGCGCCGCTGCGAGATGCCCGCGATCAGCCCGATCCGCCGGTGGCCGAGCGCGATCAGGTGCTCCAGCGCGGTGCTGACCGCCCCCGCCGAGTCGCTGCCGACCGAGTCGAAATCGGGAAAGTCGCCGCCGGAGCCGAGCAGGACGGTCGGCGTCTTGAGCGCGCGCAGCTCGGCGTTGGCGATGCGGATCGGGTTGAGCACCAGCCCGTCGAAGCGGTTGCGGCGGACAGTTTGCAGGTGAATCGCCTCGCGGCGGGCGTCCCAGTCGCTGTTGAGCAGCGCGACGGTGTAGCCGCGCGCCTCGAAGGTATCCTGCACGCCGCGCGCGACTTCCGGCCAGAACGGGTTCATGATATCGGGAATGGACAGCGCGACGATGAAAGTCTGATCGGTGCGCAGGCTGCTGGCGACGGCGTTGCGCTCGTAGGCGAGCATCTCGACCGCGCGCAGGACGCGCTCGCGGGTCTCCGCGCGGACGCGGTCCTGCTCGCCGGAGACGACGCGCGCGACGGTGGTCTTCGAGACCCCGGCCAGCCGCGCGACATCCTTGATCGTGGGCCGTTTCGCTGACGCCACCTGCCGCCTCGTGCGCCTTCAGTGACTGGGAACGTTCCCATTCAGGGTATAGCATTTTGGGCGGGGTGTCAACAGGAGCGGCAAAGAGCAGCGAGAAACAGCGGAGAGCAGAAAGAAACGGCAGGAGCAGCGGACGAGTTCGCTCCCCCCTACCCCAGCCCGGCCAGGAGCAATGTCAGCGCGCCGATCGCCAGCGCGATCGCCAGGCCGTAGGGCAGCGTCACGCGCAGCACCTCGCCATCGCGCCCGCGCAGCCCGACCGTGCTGCACCCGACGATGATCTTGGCCGGGGCGATCATGCTGCCCAGCGAGCCGCCGGTCGTCTGCGCGGCGACCAGCAGGCTCGGCGCGATCCCCAGCAGCGCGGCGACATGGTCTTGCAGCCCGGCGAACAGCACGTTCGAGTTGTTGTTGCTGCCGGTCGCGAACGCGCCCAACATCCCGACCAGCGGCGAGAACAGGGGAAAGGCCGTGTCGAGCGCGCTGGCGGTTGTCTCGGCCAGCAGCTGCGTCATGCCGGTGTGCTCCATCAGCGCCGAGAGGCCAACCATCGAGACAATGCCGATCGTCGCCGGGACGGCCGAGCGGGCAGTCTTGCGTAGGGCGCGCTGCATGTTACCGGCTCCGTTCAGCCCCGCGCGGCGAAAGCCGAGCGCGCTCAGCCCGGCCACCAGCAGGATCAGCGTGCCGGGATGGGTCAGGGCGCGCAGCGTGGTCCCGGCCCCGGCAGGCGTGGCGAATCCGTCGGCCGTCTCGACTTCGCGGAACGACGGCGCCCAGGCGACCCCGGCCAGCGCGGCGCGGACCGGCCCGATCAGCGTGATCAGCGCCAGCACAATCGCCAGCCCGCCATAGCTCGCCGCCGCGCCGCGCAGCGATGGCGACCGCTCCAGGCCACGCAGCGCCGCGACCGAGCGCGCGCCGTGGCTGAGCGCCAGCGCCAGCACAATCCCCGCCAGCCCGGCTCCGAAGGCCGCCAGCGGCGTGAGCTTGATGGCGACCAGCCCGTACTGCGCCAGGCTCATGCCCGCGCCCACCAGCAGGATCGCCCGCCAGTGGCGCGCCTGCCCCAGAATGCGCGCCGCCGCCAGACCGGTCAGCAGGCACGCCGCGCCCAGCAGCCCCGCCGAGAGGAGCGCCAGCCGCGCGGTATCGACCTCGACCAGCCGGATCAGCGTCTCGTAGATCACGCCCATGTCCCCAAACGTGACCGACCAGGCGTGCCCGACCGCGACCGCCGCGACCGCCGTGATCGGCGCGACGCCGCGCTGGACCAGCATCGGCGCGACGATGGCGACCGGGATGCCGAAGCCTGCCAGCCCTTCGAGCATCCCGCTGAACGCCCACGCGATGATCACCAGCAGCAGGCCGGGGTCGCGGACCAGCGCCTCCAGCGCGCGGCCCAGCGCGTCGATGCCCCCCGCCTCGTCAACCAGGTTGTAGAGGATCAGCGCCGGCCACAGCACCCACAGCACAACCAGCGAGATCAGCAGCCCTCTGGCCTGCGAGACCCACAGCACCTCCGGCGTCAGGCCGAACGCCAGCGCCCCGACGATCGCTCCCGCCAGCCACCCGGCCAGCCCGGCGCGCTGGCCGCCCCAGCGCGCGCCGAGCATCAGGCCGAGGACGAGCAGAATCGGCAAGGCGGCCAGCAGCGGCGACCTAGCCTGAACCACCGCGATCAGATCGGACATCGCCCGGACGGAATCCTGTTCCAGAGGGAGTGGCGGCACGCAGGCGCAGCGAGGGCCGATGGGCAGCCCCCGGTTGCCCGGAATTGTACACCGGGTTCGGCAAACCGACCGCACAGGAATCAGCGGGCTTCCCGAAACGCGCTATAATCCCTTGTTGAGAGGTATTTCCTAATAAGTCAATTTCTATTTGAAAGGCTGCCCCATGCCTGATGATTCCCTCTACAACCCGTCCGCCGAGCGCGAGTTTTTGCCCGCCGGAGCGCGCCCGCTGGACCGCAACCCGGCGGCGGTCTATCTCGCGTCGCTGGCGGAAGGCTCGCGGCGCACCATGCACCATTCGCTGAACGTGATCGCCTGGCTGCTCAGCAACGACAAGCAGGACGCGTTCGCGCTCGACTGGAGCCAGGTGCGCTACCCGCACACCGCCGCCGTCCGCGCCTGGCTGGCGGAGCACTACCAGCCGACGACCGCCAACAAGATGCTCGCCGCGCTGCGGCAGGTGCTGCGTCACGCGTGGATGCTGGGCCAGATGAGCGCCGAGGACTATCACCGGGCGCGGGATGTCGGCGCGGTGCGCGGCGCGACGCTCCCCGCCGGGCGCGACCTGGGATCAGGCGAGATCGCGGCGCTGATGCAGGCGTGCGAGCGCGACCCTTCCCCGGCCGGGGCGCGCGACGCGGCGGTGATCGCGCTGATGTACGCGACCGGCATCCGCCGCGCCTCGGTCGTGGCGCTGGACCTGTCCGACTACGACCCTGCCAACCAGACGCTGCGCGTGCGGGCGGCGAAGGGCCGCAAGGACTATCTGGCGCATGTCCCGCAGAACGGCGCCTCGCACGCGCTGGAAGACTGGCTCAGCGTGCGGGGGTATGAGTCGGGGCCGCTGTTCTGGCCGGTCAACAAGGGGGGCAAGCTCACGCCGCGCCGCCTGAGCAGCCAGGCGATCTATAACCTGCTCGTCAAGCGCGGCATCGAGGCGGGCGTCAGCCACTTTTCGCCGCACGATCTGCGCCGCACGCTGGCCGGGGATTTGCTCGACGCCGGGGCGGACGTGGTGACAGTGCAGCGCATCCTGGCGCACAGCAACGTGCAGACCACCGCCCGCTACGACCGGCGGCCCGAAGCGTCCAAGCGCAAGGCAGCGGCGCTGATTCACGTGCCGTATCGGGGGCGCGGGAGGAGCAGCGGCTAGCAGATTAGCCCTTTAGCCAAGAGCTAACCGCTCGCTGCTGCCTTGCGCTAGTCCCGGTTCACGAACACGCCCAGGAAGAACGCCACCAGCCCGGTCAGCGCGTAGCCGAGCGGCTTGCCCTTCTGCACGTAAGTCGCCGGGGGATCATCGCCGGGACGCGGCGCGGACGGCTGAGGTTGCGTGCGGGCGCGATCGCGCGTGCCGGACGGCGCGGCGGGGCCGAGGCCCTGCTGGGCGCGCGCCTCAGGCGTGACGGCGACCGCCCCTTCTTCCGGCTCGATGCGCGAGCCATAGCGCCGCGCGTAGACCTGCGTGAACTCCGCCCCCAGGAACAGGATCTGCGCCGCGTAGTAGATCCACAGCAGCAGGACGATCAGCGCTCCCGCCGCGCCGTAGGCCGAGGCCGTGCTGCTGTTGCCGATGTACAGGCCAATCGCGAAGCGCCCGACCGTAAACAACAGCGAGGTCACTGCCGCGCCGATCCACACGTCGCGCCAGGCGATTTTGGCGTCCGGCAGCACCTTGTAGATCACCGCGAACAGCCCCGTGATCACCAGAAACGACACCACCAGGCTGGCGACCCGGATCACCGCGATCCAGATGTCGCTGAGAAACAAGCCGTTGGCGTAATTCGAGGCTGCCGACAGCAGAGCGTCCACGATCAGCGAGACCAGCAGCAAAAAGCCGATCCCTGGCACCAGCGAGAACGACAGAACCCGGTCCTTGATCATCCCGATCAGGCCGCGCCCAGGCGCGGGCTGCACCTCCCAGATGGTGTTGAGCGCGTCTTTCAGCGCCATGAACACCCCCGTCGCGCCGATCAGCAGCGTGACCACGCTGACCACCGCCGCCAGGCCCTTCGCGTCGGACGCGGCGGCGTTGTCCACCATCGTCTGGACCATGTCCGCGCCTTCCCGCCCAACCAGGTCACGCACCTGGGCGTACAGCTCGCCCTTCACGTCGCCGGGGTCCATCACGAAGCCGACGACCGTGATCGCGACCAGCAGCAGCGGCGCGATCGAGAAGATCGTGTAGTAGGACAGCGCCGCCGCCAGCCGCGAGGCCTTGTCCTCCTTCCAATCCTGGAATGTTTCCTTCAACAGGCTGAATACCGTCTTCACCGCGCGTCTCCCACCAGCGTCAAGCGCACAATATCCGTATGTAAGTCATACGCTGGTGAGGGAGCGAGTGCCAACAAGAGCAGCGGTTAAGTGACCTTCCGAAATGATCTAGCGAATGCGGCGCT
>DAOKYY010000097.1:0-13302 GCA_035325905.1 Aggregatilineaceae bacterium
GGCTGGGTGCTGGTCGGCGGCGCGGATCGAGTCGATTTCGTGCAGCGGCAGACGACCAACGACGCGCGGCGGCTTCAGCCGGACCGCACGCAGCTGACCGTGCTGACGTCGGCCACAGCGCGCATTCTCGACGTGTGGCGGCTGGTGCCGGAGGCTGACGCGATCGGCCTGGTGACGCTGCCGGGGCGGGGCGCGGCGACCGCCCAATACTTGCAGCGGCGTATCTTCTTCCTGGACAAAGTGACCGTTACCGAGGCGAGCGACACGCTGGCTCAGGTGGACGTGATCGGCCCCGGCGCGCCGGACGCGCTGGCCGCGCTTGGGCTGGCGGACCCGCCCGCACCCGACACGCTCGCGGAGTTCGAGCTACCCGGCGGGACGATGCGCGCGCTGGGGCCGTCGAGCGCGCTGGCGCCCGGCTGGCGGCTGCTCGCGCCGCCCGCCGCCGTCGATGCGCTCGAAGACCGGTTGCGTGCGGCGGGAGCGATCCCTCTGGCGCCGGATGTGTACGACGTGTTGCGCGTCGAGGCCGGGCTGCCCGCCGCCGGGCGCGAGCTGTCCGACGCCTACACGCCGCTCGAAACGGGGCTGCGCGCAGCAGTCGCGGAGGCGAAGGGCTGCTACACGGGGCAGGAAGTCATCGCGCGGCAGATCAACTACGACAAGATCACGCGGCAGATGGTGGGCCTGCGTCTGGACGCGCCGGTTCTGCCGGGCGCGGCGGTTCAGGTCGAGGGACGCGGCGCGGGCGAGGTCACGTCGGCGGTCGTGTCGCCCACGCTCGGCCCGATCGCGCTGGCGGTGATCAAGCGCCCGCATTTCGCGCCGGGGACGGTCGTGATGGTTAGAGGCGAGGGCGGCGAGGTGCGCGGCGTCGTGAGCGCGCTGCCGTTTGGAAGCAGTTAGCGAGAAGCGGTTAGCTGGGAGATAAACGCTATCCTTCCAGGTGTTTGTCTGACCGAGAGGCCGGGGTGAGTTGAGTTTGCGTAACAAACGAGGCCGGGCGCTTGTGCAGCCCAGCCTCGTGAACTTCGGTCAAGTCAGCAGCTGTGTAACCGGCGGCGCTTAGTGCCCGCCGCAGCCGCAGCCGGAGCCGCAGCCCCCGTCGCCGTAAGCATCGTCCGCCGCGTCGTCGTTGGTGCGGAACGAGTGCCCGCAGCCGCAGGTCGACACCGCGTTCGGGTTGTTGATCGCGAATCCACCGCCCATCAGGCTGTCCACGTAATCGATCTCCGAGCCATGCATGTACATCAGGCTGTTGGGGTCGATCACAAGCTGCACGCCGTCCACTTCGAGGCGCTGGTCCTGCGGGTAGAAATTCGGCTCGAAGGCCATCCCATACGAGAAGCCGGAGCAGCCGCCGCCCTGCACGAACACGCGCAGCGCCACGCCGGTCAGATCGCGCTCTTCCATCAATTGGCGAATCTTCGTCAACGCGACAGGTGTCACGGTCAGAAACGGGGTTTCAACGGAAGTCTCTTGCTGAACGTCGGCCATCAGAATCTCCTGTCGGCGCTTCACTGACGTCGTGCGATACGGATCAGTTGTCTGAAACTTGAGTATAAGTCTAGCAAGGGGATTCCGATAAGTCAATTAACATGATGGAATTGTGACAAATTGCCGCCATTGGGCTGTCATTCGACCGGCGCGCTCACGCCGGGCTGGGGCAGGCCGACCAGCAATGCCAGCGGACCGGCCAGCAGCAGCCACAGCGCGACCTCCAGCCCGGCGACTTGCGCCACGGCGCCGATCGCCAGCGGGAGCAGGCTCCCGGCCAGCCCCGCCAGGTTGGACGCCGCCAGCGCCGCGCCGCTCTGGCCCGGCAGCGCCGCGTAAAGCTGCGCCATCGGGATCGCGTACCAGCCGGAGTTCAGCAGGCCGAGCGCGCCGAGCGCCGCCAGCTTGAGCGCCAGCGGCTCCGCCAGCAGAAAGAGCGGAAACAGCGCCGCGACCAGCGCCGCGCTCAGGCGCAGATAGCGCAGGCCGGGCACCCGCGCCAGCAGCGGGATCAGGAGCGCGTCGCCGAGCAGGCCGACGCCGGTCCAGACCGCGACCGCCAGCCCGGCGATCGCGGGCGAGACGCCCGCCACGTCCACGAAATAGAGCGCCAGAAAGCCAAGCAGAATGTCGAGCATCAGGTCGCCGAACTGGAGCAGCGCCAGCCAACGCAGCACCTCCCGCCGCCGGACGGCGCCCCAGGCCGCGCGCAATCCCGCGCGCAGGGTGAGCGGCGGCTCATCATCAGGGGACGCGGGGTCGGCCGCCGCGTGATTGCCCGGCGCATGGAGCGGCTGCCGCCACGCTCCGGCCAGCGCGACCAGCGTTAGCGCGGCGAAGGCGGCGAACAGCCCGCGCCAGCTGATGCCGAGAGCGACCGCCACGCTCAGCATCAGCGGCCCCGCGACCACGCCGACCGATCCGGCCAGCGTCCAGCGCGCCATGTTATGCTCGCGGCGGGCCGGGTCGGCGTCCATCAGCGCCGCTTGTGACAGGCTGACGAACGCGCCGGACGCCGGGTAGAGCACCAGAAAAGCGATCAGCAGCAGGCCAAAGCCGGAGCTGAGCGCGGCCAGCAGCAGCCCGGCGACGAACAGCGCGCCGCCGCCCAGGATCAGCGCGCGGCGGTTCCACACGTCGCTGAGCACGCCGAGCGCCGGCTCGACCAGGCTGCTGAACAGGCCGGGAATGGCGAGCAGCAGGCCGATCTCGGTGTACGACAGGCCGAGATCGCGACGGATGAAGGGCCACGCCGCCTCGCGCGCGCCGAAGACCAGCTCGTCGAGGAACTCGATCAGCAGCAGAGCGGCGACCAGCCCCGTCACGAGGCTGGAAACGCGGCGCGTTCAGAGGGGATGCCGGATCATGCGCGTCTCCTGGGCCGGGTTTCGTTGGTGGTGCTAATCGACGACGTTGATCACGACGCCCTGCGTATCGACCGCGACGGTCAGCGTGCGCGCCGGGACGCCCGCGCGCTCGAAGGCGTCCGCCATCGCCTGTTCGACCGCGGCGTGCTCGCGGGCGGCGAACGCCGCCATCGCCGGACCCGCGCCGCACAGCGCGACTCCGCTGGCCCCGGCGCGGCACGCCGCCTCGACGACCGCGTGGTAGCCGGGGATGTCGGCGCGGCGGTACGGCTCGTGCAGGTGGTCGGAGAGGGCCTCGCCCAGCAGCTCAAAATCGCCATCGCGCAGGGCTTCGACCACCAGCAGCGCCCGCCCGATGTTGTGCACCGCGTCGCCGAGCGGCACGACCTGCGGCAGATCGTCGCGCCCGCGCTGCGGATAAAGCGGCAGGTCCGGGATGGCGAGCACAACGAGCAGCGGCTCGATGTCCAGCGTGCGATACAGCAGGTCGCCGGACGCGCTGCACACGCTCAGGCCGCCGCGCATGGCCGCGACGACTGCTTCCGGCCGTCCTGATAGCCGCCCGGCCAGCGCAATCAGGTCTTCGCGCGATAGCGGGCTGCCGAGCAGATTGTTGGCCGCCATCAGCCCGCCGACGGCCAACGCGACGCGCGCGCCGAGGCCGGCGTCGAGCGGGATGCGGCTGGCGCACATCACGGACAGCCCCGCCGGGGCGCGCTCTAGCGTCTGAAATAGCGTGATCGCGGCCATCATCGCCGGGTTGTACAGGTCTTCCGGCAGGCGATCCTCGCCTTCGCCGCGCACTTGGATCGCGAAGCGATCGTCCTCGCGCAGGGCCATCTCGACCGTCGTGCGCAGGTTGAGCGCCAGACCCAGTACGTCGTAGCCCGGCCCCAGGTTGGTGCAGACTGCCGGTACCGATACGCTGATTTTGTGCATCGTGTGCTGCCCTGGTGTGGAAGGTGCCTGCCTCTACCGGCGCGCGAATGCTTTTATGGTAGCGGCGGGCGGAGCGATTGGCAAGCGGGCCGGAGGGGCGTCAGCCGCCCGCAACGATCGAACGGAAGGGCGGGCCGTAGTAGATCGTGGTCCCGATGGAGCGGTAGCCGAGCCGTTCATAGAGCGGCAGCCCCGCGCTCGACGCCATCAGCATCGACGCGCCGATGCCCCGCCCGCGCAGGTCGTCCAGGATGGCGATCATCAGGGTGGTCGCGTGGCGCTGGCGCCGGAAAGCGGTGCGCGTGCCGACGTTCCAGATGCCCGCCATGCCCTCGTGTAGCGCGACCGTCGCGCAGGCCGCTGGCTCGTCGCCAGCGTAAGCGAGATAGTGCAGGATGTCGCTTGCGCCGAGGTGTTCCGGGCGTCCGATGCGGTTGTTGACGCCGCTGCCCGACGCGAACGCCTCGGACATCACGCGCCCGGCGTCGGCGATATGCTGACGGGTCGTGGCGCGCACCACGCGCGAAGACGGGTTGCGGCGGGCGTAGAGCGGCGGGTCGGTCAGGACCATCAACGGCGTGCTCCACCGCCCGTAATAGCCGCTCGCTTCCAGCCGCTCGACCCAGTCCGGCATATAGGTATCGGTCAGCACGACGCTCCACGCGGCCCGGTAAATCGCGAAGAACTGCGCGCCATCGGCCAGCACGTCGTCGTTGAGCGCGTCGGGGTGCTGCGGCCAGAGATGGTTCGCGCCGGTCAGCCGCGTGTCACCGCTGTAGCTGAGCGTGCAGTCGCCGACCACGCGCGTCACCGCGCCCGGCCAGTTGCGGAAGATCCGCCCGTAGAAGTCATCCACGCAGGCCAGCGCCTGCTCCAGCAGCGGATCGACCACGGCTCACCCGCTTTCGGCGGCGGGCAGCATCAGCGTGACGGTGGTGCCCGCTTCGGGCGCGCTTTCGATCGCGATCCGGCCCCCGTGCCGCAGCACGATCGCCTGCGCCAGCGTCAGGCCGATCCCGCCGCCGGGGATCGCTTGCACGCGCGGATCGGACGAGCGCCATAGCCGGTCGAACGCTTTCGGGAGATCGGCGGGCGCGAAGCCGAAGCCGCGATCCTGCACCACGCAGCGCACCGCGCGGCCTTCGTTCTCGGCGCGAACCCGCACCGTCGAGCCTGGCGGCGCGTAGATCAGCGCGTTGCGCAGCACAGCCCCGACCGCCTGCCGCAAACGCGCGGCGTCGCCCTGCGCTGGCAGCAAGCCAGGCGCGAAGTCGAGCGTGACGGCGCTCTCGCGGCGCAGCGCCTCGTCGCCCAGGTCGTCCGCCGCCGCGCGGATCACCTCAGCGAGGTGAACCGGGCGCCGCTCCATCGGCATCCCGGATTCGACCCACGCCAGGTCCACCAGCGACCCGGCCAGGCTATAGAGCTTCTCGGCGATGCGCTGCACGCGCTCCAGATACTCGACCTGCTCCGGCGTGGCGTTCGGCTCGGTCGCGGCCAGGTCGGCGAAGCCGATCAGCGCGTTGACCGGGTTGCGCAGGTCGTGCGCGACCTGCCGGACCAGCGCGGCGCGTCCCGCGTCGATTGCCCGCTGCGCGGTGACGTCGTCCACCAGAATCAAGCGTGTCCCATCCGGCAGGCTGGTCAGCGTAAGCCGTAGCTCGCGCCGGTTGCCGAGCGTGACCGGCGCGCCTGCCGCGTCCGGCTGTTTGAGCGCCGCCAGCAGCGCGGGCTGCTCCAAGAACAGGTCGTCGAGCGGTTGGCCGCGCGCCTCGTCGCCAAGCGCCAGCAGCGCCGAAGCCGCCGGGTTGCAGCGCGCCAGCCGCCCGTCCCGGTCGATCAGCAGGATGCCGGTCGCGGCGTGCTGGAACACGAACTCAAGCTGCGCGGCGCCCGCCGTCTGTTCGTCTGCCATGCTCCTCTACGCCACTGCTCGCGCGGGGCGAGCCTCACCGCCGGTAGGCTTGCAGCGTCTCCAGATAGAACTCCGGCATGCCGATGTCGAAGCGCCGGCCATCGACAATCAGCCCCAGGAAGCCATCTTCGCGCCGCAGCCGGTCGAGCGCCGACGTAAGCTGGAACTCGCCGCGCTCGCGGACGTTGTTCTCGATGTGCTCGCCCAGATAGTCGAAAATCTGCGGGCGGATGACGTATTGCCCAAAGATCGTCAGGTAGGTATCGTCCGGCAGGCCAGGCACTTGCAGGTTGGTGCGCGCGTAGTCGAGTGTCGGCTTCTCGGCGAATTCGGTGATCGACAGCAGCGCGTCCGGCTCGATCCAGACGCCGGTCGCCGTGCCGACGGTGTGAATCTGATCTTCGGGCGTGCGCTGCAAGCCGACGACGCTCTTGCCGTGCCGGTTGAAGGCATCGACCACCTGCCGCGAGCACGATCGCGCCCCGTAGGAGTGGTAAATGTGATCGCCCAGCATCAGCAGGAACGGCTCGTTGCCGACCACCTCGCGCGTGCACCAGACCGCGTGCCCCAAGCCTTCCTGCGCGTTCTGGAGGACGAAGCGCACGCGCTGGCCCATGTCGAGCAGGCGGCGCGCGTAGGCCTGGAACTGTGGCGAGAGCTTATTGAAGTTCTCGATCGAGATCTGCTCGTTGAAGAACTCCTGGAAGGCGGGCAGGTCGTGGTCCTGCACGACGATGATCACCTCGTCCAGCCCGGCGCTGAGCGCCTCCTCGACGATCAGCAGGATCGCCGGCTTGGCGATGCCGTCGCGGTCGATGATCGGGAACAGCTCTTTCTTGGTCGCCTTCGACGCCGGGAACAGGCGCGTGCCAAACCCGGCGGCGGGAATCACCGCCTTGCGCACCTTCGTGCCGCTGCTCAGCGTCAGCTTGAGACACGGCATCCCCAGCTCGCGCTCGATGATCTCGATCACCTTCTGCTGGTCTTCTTCGCTGCGCGCCAGGAACTGCGCGGTGCCGTCGCCCTGCGAGCCAACCCCCTTGCCGCCCCAGATGTGCGGCTGGATCGGTGGATATTCCAGCACGCGGTGCAGAACCGGCGCTTTTAGCTCGTCGGGGCAGGCGCCCGGCGCGTAACGGTCGAAAAAACCTTGCGCCTGCTGCATCAGGTGGCCGAGCCGCGCCCCGTCGCCGTCGCGCAGCGCGTCGATTGCGCGGAAGACGTTGCGCTTGTTGATCGGCCCCAGCAGCTTCTGGACGCCCGCCGCGACCGGCGTGTCCGCCAGTGGAAAGCACTGATTGAGCCGCGTCAGGATTTCCATCGTGTTCTTCTGCGCTTGCAGGTCCACGATCACGAAGTGGAGCGCCTGCCCGACCGGGATCTCGGTCACGTCCAGCCGGTCGCCGTCGAACGTCATCAGGATCGGGCGGTCGCCATAGGCGCAGCCCTGGTCCATGCGCCCGCAGCGCGACGGCGTGGTGATCTCGCCCTGATAGGCCATCTCCATCTCGCCGCGCGTCGTCATCTTCAGGTCGTAGACGCGGTTGAAGGCGCGCGCGGTCAGCACGCAGACCGCGGCGCTGGACGACAGCCCCTTCTTGACGGGCAAATCGGTTCTATAGTTGTCGATCACCAGCCCGCGCACGTGGTAGTGCGTCAGAATCTGGTAGGCGACGCCCGCGATGTAGCTCCAGAAGCCGCCCTTCTGCGCTTCCTCAAACAGCGCGCTGGCTTCCATCGGGATCTCATATGGGCCGCGCCGCTCGCCGTTGGGCGAGGTCGAGGTCAGGATCAGCGAGGTGGGGTGCGGCTCGACCTCGGCGTAAATGCCCTGGTTGGTCCCGGTGATGAGCGCGTAGCCCTTTTCAATATTGGTGTTGAAGCGCCGGTACGTGCCCGCCCAGTCGGAGTGCTCGCCAAGCAGGCAGATACGGCCAGGCACGAACAATTTCAACGGTCGTGCTCCTTTGGTGAGGTGGGTGAATGGTTGGCCGGGGATTATATCTTATCAGCGCGAACCAGCTATATCGCAGCTAGTGAGCAGCGAAAGACAGGCCGGCTCTATCTCTCGCGGCGCTTTCTATTGTTAGCTGCTCTTCGCTGCTTTTCGCTTCAGTCAATGTCCGGCAGCAGCCCGTCTTCAGGCGGCGTGCCCTCCGCGGGTGGCGCGTCGGCGGCAGGCGCGGGCGCTGGCTCCGGCTCCGGCGTGGGGGTTGGATCGCGCACCATCTGCGGCTCGGCGCCGGCGGGCAGCTCAACCGTGTGCCCGCTGGGGAAGGCGATCTTTGTCCCGGCGGCGGAGCGTTCCAGCCGGACGCCGTGCTGCGTCCAGATCACCGCCCGCTCGCCGAGCGCCCAGCGCCCGGTGATGGCGACCGCGTTCGACCCCAGCACGAACGCGCCCATCAGCCGCGCGAACCAGCCGAACGGGACCGCGCCGGTCGGCGGATCGATCTCGCCCCGGCCCTCGCCCGTGTCCGGGTCGTAGGCCCCGTAGAAGGCGTGACGCTCGCGCAGGCCGCGCGCCTGGGCGCCGATCAGCCGCTCGAACAGATCGCGGGCGGCGTCCAGCGCGCCCCGGTCGATCAGCGCGTCGGCCAGCAGCGCCATCTCGCGCACCGAGGCCCCGCCGCAGCCGTTGGCGCCGGTCGGGTCATAGAATGGGCCGCCCGCCGGGCAGCTCGCCAGCCCGAAGGCGCGCCAGTATTGCGCCGGATCGGTCAGCAGAGCGAGCGTGCGCGCCGCCGGGTCGCCGTCCAGCGCGCTCACCCACAGCGGGATCAGCAGCCCCAGGTCGTGCTGCGAAAGGTCGAGCGTGCTGGCTTGCACCTTGTAGACCCGGCTCAGGCCGCTGAAGGTGAGGTTGGTGAGGGTCTGCCAGACGGTGCGGGTCGTCGCGCTGCCCATGCCGCGATACCACTCGAAGGCGTCGGCGTCCAGCGTCTCGTGCGCGCCCTGGCCGCGCGCGTCGATCCCTTCAATCGCGCAGGTCAGCTTCGGACGATGGCTCAGCCCGCCGATCACGCGCAGGAGCAGGCGGCTCGGCTGCGGCAGCGGCAGGCGCTCGCGCAGCGGCTGGTCGCCCTTGGCGTCGAAGACCAGGTCGCCGGTCGGGCAGGCGTGCGTATCCCGATCGCGATACTCGAACACCCCGCGCTCGCCATTCCAAAACTCGCGCAGCCGATCCACCAGCGCCGCGTGCTGATCGGCGAAGTGGGCCGAGATTTCGCTCCGGCCTACGATCTCGGCGGCCCGGCGCAGCGCGTCCGCCTCGCGCGCGAGATACGCCAGCAGGTCGGGCGCTTCGACCGCCGAAATATCGACGCCCTGCGACCAGCGGCGGTTGGCGGCGACGGTCGGGCTGGACGTGTTAGCGCCCTGGTCAGGGTGCTGCCACTCCGGCGCGCCATCCTGATCGCGGTCCACGTCGGCGCGCTGCCAGCGCCGGAAGAACGCCACCAGACCGTCCAGACAGTCCGCCAGGAACGCATCGTCGCGCGTGTAGTCGTAGACGGCCAGCGCCAGCGAGGCCAGCAGCGGCGGGGCGAGCACCTGGGCGCGCTGCCCGTCGAGACCCGGCTTGGCGTCGATCCAGCCGTCGTCGCGCTGGACCGCCAGAAAGTTCGACACCAGCCCGCGCGCTAGGTCCGGCGCGGCGAGCGCCACCAGCGGCGCGATCAGCAGGGCATCCGGCGCGGTCTGGCCGCCCCACGCCGCGTTGAACCCGCCCGCCAGCGTCCCGCCGACCGCGTAGCCGGTGGCGGGCAGGCGCGCGCTGACCGGCGACGGATGCGGCAGGTTGCCGGTCGCCGCCAGGAAGCTGCGCAGCACGGCCTGGACGCTCCAGGCGAGCGCGGCATCCCAGTCGGGATCGCCGGTTTCGATCTGCGGGGCAGCCTGCGCCCGGCGCTCGACGGCGGCTAGTTCGTCGTCCCAGTCGCGGGCCAGCCAGCGATGCGCCAGCGCCAGCGATTCGCCACGCTCTGGCATCCCGGCCAGCACCCAGCGCAGCGTCACCGCCGCGCCCGGCGCGAGGTCGAGCGTCCGGCCCAGCCGAGGGTTAGCGCCGCTGCCAGTCCCGCCTTCGACCAGCAGCACCGGCTGGAGGTGCGTCAGGTGGCCGAGCTGGAGCGCCGTGCCACCGTTGTCGAGCGAGAGGAACACGGCGCGGAGCGTCTCGTTCTGGCGGATCGCCTGCGCCGCGATCGCCAGGTGGAAGGAGAGCGGCTGCTGCCCGGCGTTGCGGCAGGTGATCCGTCCGCCGACCGCTTGCGACTCCATCGCCCAATATTCGAGCGTGGCCCGCAGGCTGAGCGCCGGCTCGGCGGTGACACGCAGATAATCCGGCGCGAAGGCGGCCAGCGCGGGCGGGCGGTGATAGCCGTGCGTCTCGATCACCTGCCGCCGCCCAACCGTCCAGACCGGGACGACGCGCGCCAGCCCGACACGCCCGCCGTAGCGCGTTTCCAGCGTCACCGCCGGCTCGTCCGGCTGGCCGAGCCGGAGCTGCCAGACCTGATCGTCGTAGAGGTTGGTGCGCCCGGTGCGGGCGTCGGCGGCGATACGCGGCGCCATCGGGGACGCCTGGGTAAGCTGCCACTCGCGCATGACAAGCCTCTCTCGCTGTGCACAGTCTGCCAAGTGATCTGTCTATACCATATACGAAATTGGCGCATAAGGTAGCGCGCGGGCGAGGAATCAAAGCGCCGCCTGCGGGCGGCGCGTCGTGTGGCGCGGATCAGCGCGGACCTACTGCGCGGGCGTCAGGCGCCAGGTTCCGCCCTGGCAATCGCCGCGCACGTCACCCTCGAAGAACGAGATCACGTCGTTGTAGAGCGTGGTCAGGCGGTGCTCGCCGGGGCCGGGGAAGTAGGCGTCGCCTGACACCTCGCCCCCCGCGATGTACCGGTAGCTGCTGGTGAGTTCGAATTCCGGCGTCTGCGCCCAGCCCAGCGCCTCGCGCAGGTCCGGGCGTGTGCGCCACAGCTTGCCGAAGCCGCGCCGGGGCTGGTACAGGCCGTCCGGCGGGATCAGGCTGGGGTCCAGCTCCTGCTCGCCTTCCTCGAAGTTGTCGTGATAGCAGAACCAGTCGCCCCGGTTCGGGTCATCCTGGCTGGCGACCATCACCCAGATCTGCCGATTGTGTCTGATCCAGAACATCCGCCCGTGCTCGAAGACCTGCTCCGCGATCGGCACGTCCGCGACGACCATCGTCGGGAACAGCTCCGGCGCTCCGGTCGGCGTGACCAGCGGGCCGGCCGGCGACGGGCTGGGGCCGGGCGACGCGATCAGGAGCGGCGTAACGGTCGGCTGTGGCGTGGCGGAGGCCAGCGGTGTCGGGCTGAGAGCGGGCGTGCTGCTTGGCGCGGCGGTGGCGGGAGTATTCTGCGCGAGCGGCGTCGCGTTCGGGTCCGGCGTGACGGTGATCACGAGCAGGATCGTGCCTGGCTCCGGCGTGGCGGTCACGACCAGCACATGCTCGATCGGGGGCAAATCCTCCTCGTCGCAGGCGGCCAGGGCCAGCGACGCCAGCAGAATCAGCAGCATCGCCACAGCGTGGCGAGCGAAAGCGCGAGATGAAGATACGCGAAGCTCGGAGGCTCCGCCCGTTCGGATTGAACGTCGCATCATGTCTGCTCCAGAAGTCCGATTGTAGCAGACGACCGGGGGGATGCAAGGCCGGTCAGCCGGGCGTGGGGCAGGCGGCGGGGCTACGGCTCTTCGACGACGATCGCCTGATAGGTGTCGACTTCCAGGTGCGGGTCGCGCCAGGCGTCCGGCTCGAAGCCCATTTTCTCGCTCAGCAGGCCGAGGAAGATCACCGGGTCGGGATAGGCATCCCAGACCTGCGGCAGAAAGGTTGCCCGGCGCGCGTCGAGCCGCAGCGTCACGCCGTCGATATGCGGGCGCAGCTTGGCGACCAGGTCGTCAGGGGTGTCGAACGCCAGCGGCTCTGGCGGCGTCAGCACGCTGATCTCGATCCGCAGATCGGGCACCTCGGCAGCCCTGACCGGCATAAAACGCGGGTCGTTAAAGGCGGTCTGGACGGTGATCTCCACGATTTCGACCGCCAGCGGGCGGCGCGCGACGAGCGTCCCGGTGCAGCCGCGCAGCGCGCCATCGATCCGCCGATGCAGCGATACAAAGCACGCCGCCGGGCGCCGCAGCGCGGGCGGCAGCGTCTCCAGGTCGATCGGCGGCGTCTGGCGCGTGGCCGTGCTGAGTTCCAGCGTTTCGCGCGCCAGGGCGAGCATCCGCCGCTTGTCGCCGTCGCTGTACAGATCGCGCGCCGGGTCGTCGTGCGCCAGGTTTTCGCTGCCGAGATCTACCACGATGCCATCCTCGCGCCGGAGCTAGCCCGCCAGCGACTCTTGGACTACGCCGCAGCGCGTGCGGATCGCGTCCAGCTCGAATTGCAGCGGCCCGAAGGTCGCCAGCCACCCCAGCCACTGCTCCGGCGGGATATGGCGCAGCAGCACGGTCAGCGCGGTGGCCTGTCCGGCGTGATCAATCGTGTAGTAGGTCGCGGCCAGCACGCCCGGCCAGGCGCCGCTCTTGGCCCCGAAATGGGCGAACTGCGCGTCCAGCGGCGTTACCCCGGCCAGCGGCCAATCGAGATAGCGCCGCATAATCTCCTGCGCGCCGGGCGCCAGCGTCTCGCCGGAATACGCCGCCTGGATCAGCGCGGTCAGTTCGGCGGCGGTGCCGTGCGCTCCGAAGCGGGACAGGAACGCGGCCTGAGCCGCGTAGTCCGGCAGCCCACTGTCCGGCCGGGCGCGATAGGCGCGCTCCGCCTCGCGCCACGCCGCGTCGGTGAGGTATTTCTCCGCCAGCCAGGCGTGCTCCTTCCAGAAAGCAGCCTTGCTCAAGTGCTCCGGGTCGGCGATGCCGGTCTCATGGTTGCTCATCACCAGATACAACCCCAGCATTCCGAACGGCGCGTCGGTGTGCGCGAGGCCAAGCCGCCGGTAGAGCGATACGATCGCCCGGTTGTCCAGGCGCGAGAGCAGAAAATCGGCCACCGCGTCGGAGCTATAAACGATCAGGCCGCCGAGCAGGTCGTCCAGCGTCAGCTCGCGCCGCCCGGCGATGATCTCCTCGGCGAACAGCGCGTGCGCGCCGGTATCGCTGCCCGGCAGAAAGTAGGCGTCCAGCGCATCCGCCGGGAAGGTGTCGTCCAGCGCCGCCTCGCCCGCGTCGATCCGCTCGGCATAGGCGGCCAGGATGACGATCTTCAGCGTCGCCGCCAGCGGAAAACGCTCGTCGGCGTTGTGATACACGCCTGTTTCGGGCGTGGCCGGGTCGAAGCAGACGACCGCAAGGTCATCGAGGTGCTGTGTGATGTACTGCGTTGGGGCGCACGGCGCGCTATCTTGAGCGATCAGGGGCCGGGCGCCGCCGACCAGAATGGCAAGCAGGATGCAGATACCGAGGATGCGGTTCATGCACGCGACCTTCCTCTGCTGCCGGCGCTGCTACTCTGATCATACCATCATTTCTTGAAGCAATTAGCGATTAGCGGTTAGCTCTTAGCCAAGGGCTAACCGCTAACCCTTAAGTGCTCTGTCGAAATGATCTGGCGAA
>DAOKYY010000098.1:0-11079 GCA_035325905.1 Aggregatilineaceae bacterium
CTAGTGCTCCGCCGGGTCGCCCGCGACCTGCATCACGGTGTGATGCGTGCGGAACAGCGTGTACACGCTCGGCTGGCCCGGCACCGGCTTGAGCACATTCTCCGATTGCATGATCGACAGCCAGAGGTCGATCTCGTCGTCGTCCATGCTCAGCCGCTCAAGCAGCGTCTCGCGCGTGATCGGGAGGCGCTGCTCGTACAGCTCCAGCAGGATGCGGATCACCTCGTTGCGGTCGGCCAGCACCGCGTAGACGTGCGGCGCGTCTTCGACCAGCGAAATCCCTTTGGTCTTGTACTCGCTCTGCGGGTTGTCGTACTCCGCTACCTCGACCGCCCCGGCCTCGATCAACTCCTCGACCGCTTGCTGGAAGCTGGTGCTCGGATCGTAAGGGCGCAAGCGGCGGTGCAGGCTGCCGAGCGGGCACCAGGCGAACCCCCGGAAGCTGGTGAACTGCTCCACGCTGACGATAATGCGCCGGATCATCATATCGATGTCTTCCGGCGTCACGCCCGGTACCTGGTTGATCGCGTTCGCCATGTCCTGGCTGGCGAGCTTGATCACCGGGACCAGGTCCTCCGGGTTGTGGCGGTGCGGGACCATCTCGCGCGCCAGGATGCCCTCGCGCACCAGAAAATCGACCCACTCGGAGCGCCAGGCGTCTGAGGTATTCAGCCCCGGCCCTTCGAGGCCGTGGTCCATCGCGATGCCCTTGAGCAGGAAGCCGTAGTTGACGTACTCCCAGCCGCGCACGTGCAGCGTGTTCGCGACCCGATGGACGATCCGGTCGCGCACGAGGAATGTGTTCTGAACGGTCGGATGCTCGCTGTGCAGCCCGACCAGGTTTACGTCGTGGTCGATCATGACCAGCCCGTGCGCTGCCGCTTGAGTCACCAGGTCGCGTGCGCGGTCTTCGTTGGGCACGGCGTGCACATCGACCAGACGCCACACCAGGTCATCCAGGTCAACCATATCGGTCCCGGCCTGGTTGAGCAGATAGTCGAGGTGCAGCAGCACGCTCGACCACTGCGACGGGCGGAACTCCGGCTCCTCAGGCGCGGGTGGCTCGTGGAGCGCGGCGGCTGGCTGCGCGGCGTAGACATCGGCGTGACGGCGCAGGTGGCAGAAATCCTCGACGTACTCGACCAGCAGCGCCGGGTTGGACTCGACCAAACGGCTGGTGCTGCCGCGCACGCCCCACACGACGACCTGTTTGTTGCGGGCGCGGACCGCGCTGAAGACCTCGTTGAAATCGCGGTCGCCACTGGCGACGATGAACACGTCGGCGCTGTCGGGCGCGGCGCTGTCGTCCAGCACTTCCTTCGCAATGCGCATATCCGCGCTGTTCTTGCCCGGCAGGCTGAAGACAGGGTCGATGTTGACGCGGGCGAGGCGGCTCGGCGTTTCGTCGGAGACCTCGCGCCCCGTCCGGTCGGTTAGCGGGGCAAGGCTGCCGCGCTGGCCCCAGGGCGCGTAGGCCGCCATGCGGTGCACCTGGCCGTGCGAGTGCGCCTGTTTGACCATGCCCTCGATCAACTGGTCGATGTCGAGGATGTAGCCCTGCTCGCTGAGGCTGATCGAGATGTTCTCGAAGTCGATGTAAAGGGCGACGGTCTTGCTAGGGATACCCAGAATCGCTTCCAGCGGCTGGAAGATCACGCCGGGCATGTCTTCGGGCGGCTCGTCGCCCCAGATGCGGACGCGGCTCCGGCTGGTGGTGTTCACGCGCGGGACGAGGCTGATCAGGTCGGCGCGCGTGCTGGCAACGATCAGCTCGTCAACAGTCTCGGTCTCGCCCGCGAAATAGTGCTCATACAGCGCGTCGGCCACGACGCTGCGATTGGGCACGTTAAAGAGATCGTAGCTTTCGCCGGCAAACACCTGCTGGACGCTGATCCCGGCGCTGCCGCTTGGTCGCCGGTAGCGATTCCAGTCCGCGACCGCGATCGCCGATAATTCTTCTTTCGCCTTCAGGCCCGCCGCCAGCACCGCGCTGTTGATCAGCGCCGAGGCCGCGCTGTGGATGTCGAGCGTTACCCCCCGCGAATCGAGCCGCTGCAACAGGTCATCGACATCAACAATCAGATAGGCAGTCATTCAAACCTCGTGTCGCTTGCATAATTCCTAATACGCCAGGTGGGCCGCGACGAAACCACTCCGGCTGCCTGATGATCGTGACGAGACAAGCGTGGAGCGCGCGATCTGCGCGCGTGACGAGAGACGCAAGCGCGGGATCAAGCGGGATCGATTCGAGAAACGAGATTCAGGGAAACTCGCAGCCCGGCAATCGTCTAATAGCGCATCCGCACCTACTGACGCACCGCTAGCGCCGCGCAGCACCGAAAAATCGTTTTTCGTGTGTCCGCTTGGTGAGGAGGACTGCCATCCGGCACGCTAATTCAAAACTATTTTGACGCGCCGCCGTCTCTTGCGCTCGCTTGATCTCACTCCACTGTTGTTCATTGTAGCAGCCCAAATACTATCCGCCAAGAGAGTTTTTTCGTTGAGGGAGAATTCGCGCCGCCGCGCGTCAGCGCCGCAGGTCTATCGCCGCCCAACCGTCAGATTGGCGCGCCGCCGGGCGCAAGCGGATTAGAACGCGTCGTGCGCCAGCAAGTTCACCGCACCCCTGGCCCGCCGGAGATCGCCCTCGCAGTTCGCCAGGCGGCGCGCTAGAATTGACTGTAGAGGGACTTGCCAGCAGGCCGGGGAACAAGATCGTGTCCACTAACAAGCTGCCCACGCTCACCAGTCCGCCGTGGAGCACGGCCACCAAGCGCATCGTCGCGGTCGCCGTGCTGGTCCTGATGGTAATGGTCGCGCGGGACATCAGCTCCGCGGTGTGGACCTCGATCCTGCTCGCGGTCGTGCTGGGCTATCTGCTCTCTCCGATCGTGCGCTTTGTCGAGCGCCGGATTGTAGTGTTTGGCAGCCCAGGCGTGCGCCGCACGATCAGCGTGCTGATCAGCTGGGTGATCGTCCTCGGCGTCTTCGCGCTGTTCTTCGTTCTGATCATCCCGGCCACGATCGCGCAGTTGCGCGAGTTCGCCGATCAGCTGCCCCGTCTCGCGCAGTCGGCGGAAGAGGACCTCAAGGCGTGGCTCAGCCGCCCGATCACCGTCGGCGGCTATACCATCGTCCCCTGGGAAGAGCTGCAATCGGTCGTCATGCCCTCGTCCGGCGATCAGGCGGGCGAATCCGAGAATTTCACCGAGGCGCTGCGCAGCGCGCTGCTGACCATCGCCGACTCCGGGCTGGGGGTGCTGGGCGGCGCAGTCGTGCTGCTGACGAACTCGGTCCTGGTGCTGGTCATGATTTTCTACCTGATGCACGACGGCCCCAGGTTCGTGGACTACTTCGTCAACGCCGTGCCGGAGAGCTATCGGGGTGATGTCGAGCGGCTGCTACACGAGCTGGGCCTGATCTGGAACGCTTACCTGCGCGGCCAGCTTCTGCTTGGCTTCTCGGTCGGCGTGGCGACCTGGCTGGTCGCGCTGATCCTCGGCCTGCCGCAGCCTTTGGTGCTCGGCCTGCTGGCCGGGTTCCTGGAGTTCATCCCGAACATCGGGCCGACGCTGTCGTCCATTCCGGCGATCCTGTTCGCGCTGGTCACGCCGAGCGCCACGATCGCGAGCCTCGACGCGGGCCTGGTCTACGCGCTCGTGGTGGCCCTGGCGTATGTCGGCATCCAGCAGCTTGAGGCGCTCTTTCTGGTGCCGCGCATCCTCGGCAGCAGTCTGGACCTGCATCCCTTCGTGGTGCTGGTGGCGATCATGGTCGGCGCGAATCTGGTGGGGCTGCTGGGCGTGGTCCTGGCGGCGCCGACGGTCGCGACGCTGCGCCTGGGGCTGCGCTATCTGCGCGGCAAGCTGCTCGACGAAGACGTGTTTCCGATGGTGGCGCAGCCCGCCACGCGCCGCAGCGGGTTCGTCTACAGCCTGATCCGCTATTTCCTGATCCGGCGCTTCCAGGCATTCGACGGCGAGATCGAGCGGGTGCGCAGCCGCCAGATCAGCCCCTCGACCAGCGCGGCGGGGCCGGATTCGGCTCCCGGCGGCTCCTGATCCTCAACGCGAGAAAAGGAACGGCGAATGGCCGGTTTTTTGAGCCGATGGCGACGCGGCAGGCGTTCGAAGCCGCAAGGAAAGCGCGCAGAGCCGCTCAGCGAGGAGCGGATCGTGGCGGGGTATCGCATGAACTGGACCAGAACCGTGATAGGCTGGGACGCGACGCGGCGCGCGACGATCGCCGCGCGCGTTGAGGCGGTGATCGCGAGCAGCGGCTTCGAGAACAACGCGCTGGAGCGCCGCTTTCACGTCGAAGGGCTGGACGGCCAGGCGCACAGCGGCGCGAGCCTGCTCGCGCTGGCCGAGGTGATTCGCGCCCTAGACAAATTCGAGCGGAACAACGACAATCAGCAATAGCCATCGTCATGGCGAGGCCATGTGACGACGTGCGAGATACCCGCGCGCACCGCGCATCCGGCGAACCGGGCGCGCCTGGCGCGAAGACTAAGACCCCTGCGAGCAAGAGGAGAGACACCGCATGAACAGTAACGGCGAAATCCCGGTCGATACCCTGGCTGAGACGGAGAATTACACCGCCTGGGCCGCCCAGGAACCGGACGGCGAGCGCACCTATCATCTGGAGCTTGGCCCGGTGACGGCCCACTTCTTCCAGGAAGAGTGGGAAGAGTTCATCGACCTGATCCGTGACGCCGCGCAGGAGCCGCCGACCAAGGAAGACGAAGAAGAGGCGATTGAGGTCGAACTGGACTGGGGATCGCTGTACTTTTTGCGCGAGGAATGGGACGAGTTCCTGACGCTGGTTAACCAGCTCGGTTAAGCGGCGCTTCGGGCGAAGGATGAGCGGGCAGGCGACCGGAAGGGTGGACCTGCCCGTTTTTTCGATGGGCGCTTTCGCGTTGAACGAGGACACGCTCGCGTTTTTGCTCGGACCGGTAGGGAGCGGGGTTCTGGGGGGGCTTGCCGATCAGGACCTGAGCGACGCGCGCACGCTGGCCCTGCTGAACGCCCTGCGGCGCGAGCTATCGCCGGAGCAGGCGGGAGCCGCGCTGACCCTGGCGCGCCTGCGCGAGCGTGCGGCGTCCAAGTTCAGCCGGGCCGGGGGGATGTACTTCACGCCGGAGGCGCTGGAGCAGGCCAGCGGCGAGATTATCGCGGGCTGGCGCGCGCGCCGCTTCGCCGAGGCGGGGTACGTGCGCGTGGCCGACCTCGGCTGTGGCATTGGTGGCGACACGCTGGCGCTGGCCGCGCTGCCCGGCGTGGGCGTCGTCGGGCTGGACTGCGACCCGCTGCGCCTGCGCCTGGCGCGCGCCAACGTGCGCGCCTACGGTCGCGACGCCGGGTGGCTGGCGGCGGACCTGCTCGATCCGCTACCGCTGCGCGGCGTCCCGGCGGCGTTTTTCGACCCGGCGCGGCGCGACGAAGGGCGGCGCGTCTTCTCCGTGCGCGACTACCAGCCGCCGCTCGATACGATCCGCGCCTGGGCCTTCGACGCGCTGGCGGTCAAGTTATCGCCCGGCGTCGCGCTCGACGAGTTGTCACCTTACACCGGCGCAGGCGCGGGCGTCGAGTTTATCAGCGTGACCGGGGAGTTGAAGGAAGCCGTGCTGTGGACCGGCGCGTTCGGCTTCGGCGGGCGGCGCGCCACGCGCCTGGACGCGGACGGCAACGCCGCGACGCTGGCCCCTATGGGGCTTCCCGCGCCGCCGCTGAGCGAGCCGCGCGCCTACCTCTACGAGCCGGACCCGGCGGTGATCCGCGCCGGGCTGTTTGGCGAGCTGGTTGCCGAGGTGAAAGCCAGCCTCTACCGGCTGGACGAGACGATCGCGTATCTGACCGGCGACGATGCGCTCGACACTGGCTGGCTGCGGGCCTGGCCGGTCGAGGCGTGGATGCCGTTTCACCTCAAGCGCCTGCGCGCGGCGCTGGTCGAGCGCGGGGTGGGGCAGGCAACGGTCAAGAAGCGCGGCAGCCCAATCGCGCCCGAAACGCTGCAAGCGCAGCTCCGGCTGAGCGGCGCGGGGCGGGCGGCGGTCGTCGTGCTGACGCGCGTCGCCGGGCGGCATTGCGCGCTGATCTGCGGCGAGCCGCTGGGGAGGGGACGATGACGCTGGGCGATTGGATCGACGCGGCGCTGCTGGTGGTCGGGCTGGCGGGTGCCGCCGGCAGCCTGATGGGGCGCCGCCCGTTCATCAACGAAGCGCAGATGGAAACACTGATCGCTCGCTTCGGACGGCGGACGGTGCGCGGTGTGGCCGCCGCCGGTTATTTGCTGCTGGCGGTGGTCGGCGCGGTGCGCTTGCTGGGTGGATGACGACTGTCGGAAAGAGTTAGAAAGCAGGAATCCCGATGAGTTTTCTGGACTGGCTGATTATGTTCGGCGGCGTCGCCGGGTTTGTCGGCACGCTGGCGAACGTCAAGATGTTTTATGACGTGGAGCGGCTGGCGCCTCATATCGAGCGGCACGGCGAGCGCCGGGTGAAGATCGCCGTCGCCGGGACGTACTTCGTCTTCGCGCTGCTCGGCGCGGCGCTGATCGTGCTGAATCGCTCGGCGTAACAGGCGCGGCCTAGTACGGCAGATCGTCGCCCGAAGCGCCGCCGCGCCGCTCGCGGCTGCGCCGGATGATATCCTCGACGCGCGCTTCCAGGTCAGAAGGGGTTGCAGCCGGGGGCTGGGCCGGGCGCGCGCGGCGGCTGGTGGCGCGCGGAGGGACTGGCGCGGACTGGGTCCAGCTCTGGCCGGCGCCGGAGTTCACGGGACGGGCGCGGCGGCTGGCGGTGGATTGCTCGGCGATGGCCCGCGCGCGGGACGGGCCGGTGATCTGCTGCGGCTCGGCCCCGCTGCGCACGCTCTGAACCGTGCCATCCGGCGGAAAATAGCCGGAGCTGTAATCTTCCGCCACACGGCGCGGAACGATGGTCGCGGCGCGCTCCTGGCTGTCGCGCGCCGCGCGCTGAGACGCGCCGGGCTGGGCCAGGCTCGGCGGCTGGAGATGGCGCAGCACGACCGCCAGCCCCATCGAGATCAGCGCGATGCCGAGATACACCAGCAAGTCGATCTCCAGGCCCCGGCCGTCAGTGCTCAGCGCGGTGAGAATCTCGTTCGTGACCTCGATCACGCTGAAGATCGCCATCCACACGCCGCCGATCCAGATCATCAGCGAGGTGTGCCAGCCCCGGCTGCGCTGGTAAATGGCCGAGCTGAGCAGGATGATGCCGAGCACCATCAGCACCAGCCAGGCGTAGTCGAGCAGGTGCATGATGAGCGCGAAGCCCAGCCACATCACCACCGACGCCCAGGTCAGCGCCTCGATGCTCTTTTCCCCGCGTGTCTTCAAGCGCGATCTCCTTTGCAGGACGGGCCGTCCAGTCACCTACGATTATGCGCCACCTGAAGCGGCGCTGCAAGCCCATGCTGCGCGATAAGCATGGCGAAACCCGGCCAGCCCGACGCGCACTCGATGCCGGGCGCTTTGACTTTAGGATCAACTGTCGTCATAATTCGGGGTGCAAGCAAGAGCACACTGCATCACCGTGACGCCCGCCGGCCGTGTCGCCAGGACGGAAGCGCCGGGACGCGCATTTCCGCAGGGTTCCCCTGTTCCCGGTATTCCCCACGGCCACCGGACCCGATCCGAATTCTGAAAAGGATGCGCCCACATGGACCCCTCGCGCCGGCCTTTACGCCAGGAGTGGCTGACCTGGAACGATGTCGATCAGTTGGTGGACGTGCTGTTACCCCAACTCCGTTCCGCCGGGGCGTTTGACGCGATGATCATGATCACGCGTGGGGGGATTGTGCCGGGCGGGCTGCTTAGCGAGGCGCTCGACATCACCAATGTGCTGACGGCGGCAGTGGACTTTCCGCGCGAGCTGGATCGCGACGACAAAGCGCGGCTGCTGGTCTGGCCCTCATTCTTGCAGTTCCCCGACGACGAGCTGGTCGCCGAGCGGCGGATCGTGATCGTGGACGACGTGTGGGGGAGCGGGCGCACCAGCACCGCCGTCAAGAGCCGCTGCGAGGCGGCGGGCGGCACGGCGTACACCTGCGTCTTTCACTTCAACCCGTACCGCTCGCTGTTTCGCAAGTCCGAGCCGGATTTCTACGGCGCGATCACCGATGCCTACATTGTTTACCCCTGGGAGATCGAGCGCGGCCTGCACGGCATCCCGTCCAATATGCCGCCGGGGGGCGTGCCCGACAACTAGAAGCTGGGAATCACCGGCAGGCGCGTGAGGCGCGCTGTGCGGCGTGATGGGTCGATGGGCGGGTCAGGCGAGGGGGCGAGGGCCAGCGAGGGCGCGGCCATCGGACAGCCGAAAGGCTCCGGCGGGCGGAGCCGTCCCACGGCTGCGGATCGGATCGAGCGCGGCGGCTACATTTCCTCGTCGTCTTCGTCCGTGCGGCGGCCCTTCTTGTAGCGATAGGTGATGCGCCCGCGCGTCAGGTCGTAGGGGGTAAGCTCGACCCGGACGCGATCGCCGAGCAGGATGCGGATGTAGTATTTACGCATCTTGCCGGACAGGTAGGCCAGCACCTTGTGCCCGTTGTCCAGCTCGACGGTGAACTGGGTATTGGGCAGCGCCTCGACAACGGTGCCTTCCATCTCAATCTTGTCGTCTGCTTGTTTTGCCATACTGCTCCCGTTCTCTGTCCCAGGCCCGCTCGCTGAGGCGAGGGGCTGGTGCGGAATGGAGAATGATCAGCGCCGGGCCACACGGCCCGGCGCCGCAGTCCTCACCTACAGGGTGTGCGAGGCTTAGTAGCCGCGCGACTTGCGCTGCTTGCGCCGGGCACGGCGGATCGCCTTTTTCTTCTGGATGCGGCGTAGCTCGCTCTTGGAGACGTGCCACCGCTTGCGACGGACCGTGCTCAGGATGCCGTCTTTGGCGACCTGCTTGCGAAAACGCTTGAGCAGTTGCTCCTGCGATTCGCCAGATTGCAGCTCGACATGCGCCATGCAGTTTCACCACCCTTCTGTGTTGGTCTCGTGTTCGGTTATGCCGGGCTGAAAAAACGGGCAGGTCGATGAAGAACCTGCCCGTTGGTCGTTACGCGCTCAGGTGCTAGTGCGCCGCAATCGGCTCGTCTTCGACCCCGGGTTCAACCGGGGCCAATTCTACCTGCTCGCCGTCGAGTTCGCCAGCCTCAATTTCGCCGGCGTCTACCTCGTCCACCGCCGGCTCGAACTCGGCGCTGTCGAGCAGATCGCCATTGTCCACGTCGCGGATCGTCAGGCCGAGGCGCTGGCGGTGCGACTCGATGCTGATCACGCGCGCCTGGATGATCTGCCCCTCGTGCAGCAGGTGGGTCGGATCGGCGGGCGGCGGGTCGGAAATCTGGCTGGCGTGCAGCAGGGCCTCGATGCCGGGGTCCATGCTGACAAACGCGCCAAACTGCGTCACGCGGCTGATCGTGCCCTCGACCACCTGGCCGACGTGGTACAGGTCGTCCACCTGAGTCCAGGGGTTCGGCTGGAGCCGCTTGAGCGACAGACCGATGCGGCGGCCTTCGTGGTCCAGGCGCAGGACGTACACTTCGACTTCCTGGCCGACCGCCAGCAGCTCGCGCGGGTGCTTGACGCGGTGCCACGCCAGCTCGCTGATGTGGATCAGACCGTCAGCTCCGCCGAGATCGACAAACGCGCCGAAATCGCGCAGGCCGCTGACAACACCCTTGCGAACCTCACCCTCGGCCAGCGACTCCAGCAGGTTGTCCTTGCGGGCGTCGCGCATCTCGCGCTGGGCTTCGCGCTGGCTGAGCACCAGCCGGCGGCGGCGGCGGTTGACCTCGATGATCTTCACCGAGATTTTGTGGCCGACCATGCCGGACAGGTTGTCCTTGCGCTCGTCCTCGTTCAGGCCGCGCGCCAGTTCCACGACATGGCTGGCGGGGATGAAGCCGCGCAGCTCGCCGAAGGGGACGATCAGGCCGCCACGGTTGGCATCGGCCACCACGCCGGTATAGATCTCCTCGCTCGCCATCATTTCTTCGGCGCGAATCCAGTCTTCGTTCTGCTTGGCCTTGGTCGCCGAGACGATCATGTTGCCTTCTTCGTCCTCGGTGCGGACGATCATGACCGGAATCTCGTCGCCCACCTTGTAAGTCACGTCGCCGAGGCGCTCCAGATCACTGCGTGGCACGATGCCGTCGCGCTTCATGCCCAGATCGACCAGCATGCCCATGTTGTCGATCGCCAGAATAGTGCCTACGGCGATATCCCCGCGCGTCGGCTGCTCGATTGAGAGGGACTGCTCCAGCAGCGCCAGGAAGTCCATCTCTTCCGCTGAGTCGGTGGAACTGTGCTGAGTGAATTCTGTCATAGCGTGTCTGTCTATTCCCCCCAGGGGTCATTTTGATTTAACCCTGGTCAGGCAAACAAAAAAACCGGCTGCCCACGTTTTGTGGGCGGGACCGGCTTAGCTGTTTGGATCGGCTTGATCTAGGGGCGATGCGCCAACGCTTGCGAAAAAATCTGGGTTATGATCGGGGGCCGAAACGAGCCGAGTCAATCTGCCAGCGAACAAGCGAATTCCGCGCGAGCGCGCCCTCCTTTCCAGAGTCGCGGCGCATTATAGCCCGGCGTCGGCGTCTTTGTCAAACTATTCGGGAAGATTTGAACAATTACCATACACAGCGGTTAACGCCGGGCCGAAAGCAGGCAAGAAAAAGCCGGGATGCGCGCGCATCCCGGCCTGAAGCTCGCAACTGCGACGCGGCGACTCAGCGGCGCAGACAAGGGCTAATCGTCGTCATCGTCATCGTCGTCATCGTCATCATCGTCATCGTCGTCGTCGTCATCATCGTCGTCGTCATCGTCGTCATCGTCATCATCGTCATCGTCGTCGTCATCATCGTCGTCATCGTCATCGTCGTCGTCATCGTCGTCGTCCGACTCAGACTCTTCCGACTCCGGCTCGCCCTCCTCGAAAAGCTGCGCCTCCTGAACTGCCTCGACTGGCGGCTCGATCTCCGGCAGGTCGATGTCGGGCAGGGCGGTCTCCGGCGCGGGCGCTTCCTGCACCTCGTCTTCTGGCGGCTCGATCTCCGGCAG
>DAOKYY010000098.1:11179-12740 GCA_035325905.1 Aggregatilineaceae bacterium
TCTCCGGCGCGGGCGCTTCCTGCACCTCGTCTTCTGGCGGCTCGATCTCCGGCAGGTCGATGTCGGGCAGGGCGGTCTCCGGCGCGGGCGCTTCCTGCACCTCGTCTTCTGGCGGCTCGATCTCCGGCAGATCAGTGTCAGGCAGGGCCGCGGTCGCAGGCTCGTCCGGCGCTTCGACGCCCCAGCGTTGCGTGAAGCCCACGCGGCGCTGATCCGGCTCCAGGCGGCTGATCCGCAGTTGCAGCCGGTCGCCCTTCTTGACGTAGCTGTACGGCTCTTTGAGCGTGCCGTCGCCCATTTCGCTCAAGTGCAGCAGCCCTTCGAGGCCGTCGTCCAGCGCGATGAACGCGCCGAAGTCCACGACGTTCGTGACGGTGCCCTCGACCAGCATCCCTTCGTGATACCGCTCCAGCGCGTCATCCCACGGGTCCGGTAGCAGGCGCTTGCGGCTGAGCGCGATCCGGTTGCGGTCGAGGTCGAGGCTGAGCACGTAGACCTTGATCTGGTCGCCGACCTTGAGCACGTCGCGCGGGTGATCGACGCGGTGCCAGGCCAGCTCGCTGACGTGGATCAGGCCATCCGCGCCGCCGAGGTTGACGAACGCGCCGAAATCGCGCAGGCCGGTGACGGTCCCGGTGACTTCGTCCCCCTCGTGTAGCTCGCTGAGCAGGCGCGCTTTCTGCTGGGCGCGCCACTCGCGCTGCGCCTCGCGCTCGGAGAAGATCAGCCGGCGGCGGTCCTGGTCGACCTCGATCACTTTGACGTGCAGCTTCTGGCCGACGAGGTGGTTCAGCGTCTCACGCCGCTCGTTGCCTTGCAGCCCGGCGCTGACCGTGACCATGTGCGACGAGGGGATGAAGCCTTCCAGCATGTTCCAGCGCACGAGGATGCCGCCCCGGTTGTGCCCCGTGACGGTGACTTCGACCACGTCTTCGCTCTGAACCAGCTCGCGAGCCTTGTTCCAGTCGTACTGCTGGAGACCCATGTTGATCGAGACGACAAGCTGCCCGTCGCTGTCGCGCGGGTTGAGCACGTAGACTGGGACCTGCTGGCCGACTTTGAGCGACGCGCGGTACTGGGGATCGAGCCGCTCCAGGTCCTGCGCCGTGACGATGCCGTCTTGCTTGGCGCCCATGTCCACGATGATCTCGTTCGACTCGATCTGCATGATCGTCGCGTCGCGGATCTCGCCCCGGCGGGGCGGCGCGTAGTCGAACGTTGCCTCAAGCATCTCGGCGAAGCTCTCGCCTTCCGGCTGCTGCTCCTCCGGCTGCTCGTCCTCTGCCTGGTGGTTATTCTCC
Organism: Aggregatilineaceae bacterium; assembly: GCA_035325905.1. Classification (GTDB taxonomy): domain Bacteria; phylum Chloroflexota; class Anaerolineae; order Aggregatilineales; family Aggregatilineaceae; genus DYGX01. Next base: position 12,481 of record DAOKYY010000098.1, read on the forward strand.
CATTCCATGGTCTTGATTTTCCGCCTTGTTGTTGGTGCTGCTCGTGTCATTGGCGAGCACGGGACTGATCACGCGCCACGCGGCCCACCTACACTGGCGCGCGAGCCTGGGTCAGGCGTCGCAATGAAGTTCTTTTGTTGCTTATAACAACTTCACTTTTGAGGTCTCTTGCCACGTCTTAACCCATGTGCGAACACTACAAGTATATACCTTGATTGCTAGAGAGCGTTGGTGAAGGTGAGCGCCAACAAAGACGCCAT
>DAOKYY010000099.1:0-12541 GCA_035325905.1 Aggregatilineaceae bacterium
TTTTCTCCCCTCTCCAACATGGAGAGGGGCCGGGGGTGAGGTCAGCCTTGCGAACCGCCGCATTCGCCAGATCATTTCGGCAGAGCACTTAGCGATTGGCAGTTAGCCTTTAGTTAAGAACTAATCGCTATCTGCATAATCGCTGCTCTCCGGCAGCCAGCGGTCGGCGTCGGGCGCGTCGAGCGCGGCGAGACTCAGCAGCAGGCGGCTGCGCGCCGAATAATACACGATATACGGCGCATCAACGCGCATCGCGACATCTGGCGGCGCGACATACGGCGCGAAGCTGTAGTCCTCGATCACATACGAGAACGGTAGCTCGGGCCGGTGGCCGGACGACAGATGGATCCGCAGCGGGCCGCGCGCCCAGCGCACCGGCCGGGCGGCGAACGCTTCCGGCAGAAACAGGCTGACGCTCGTATAAACGATCGCCGCGAAGACCGCGAAGAAGACCAGCACCAGCAATCCCGCCAGCGCCCCGCCGGCCGTGAGCGAGACCCCTTCGGACAGCAGCACCGCGCCAAGCTGGAACAGCATCGCCAGCGGGCACAGCAGCAGCGCCAGCGCGACGCACCCCGTGATCAGCGCGGTCCGGCGCTGGGCAGCGGTCAGGCGACCGGCGCGGTTGGCGGCGAGCTTTTCCGCCATTTCTGGCGAGGCCGGGAGCGCCGGTCCGGTATCTTCGAAATCAGTCATGTTCATCCTCAGAGCGAACGAGGCGCGGCGCGCAAACGAGTATACCCGCTAAGGACCGGGCACGCGCGGGCGGGCGCGGAAAACGCGCCCTTCCTGCGTCGCGACGACGATCCAGCCCTCCGGCGTGACCGCGACGCCCGCCGGATGCTGCGGGAAGAACCCGCGCCCGGCCAGCGAGATCGCCGCCGTCGAGCGGAACTGGATCGGCGGCGCGCTGCTTGGCACGATCATCTCCAGCGCGCCGGCCGGCGCGTCCCCCACGAAATCGAGCGCCGCCAGCGCGTAACCGGATGGCTCTGGCAGGCTCCACGAGCCGCCGAGCGCGACCAGCAGATCGCCCTGCCACAAAGCGAACGCCTCCGCCGTGTAGAACGCAATCGTCGCCGGGCCGCTCTGGACCGGAAGCAGCGCGGCCGGCGGCGTGGTCCCGGCGCACTCCGCCGACTCCGGCGCGGCCAGCGCGCGGTCGCCGGGGCAGCCGGGAAAGCCGTAATCCGCGCCGCTCACCACCCGGTTCAGCTCCGCCGGAGCGTCCGGGCCGCCGCCATCGACCAGCCACAGATCGCCGGTCTGGGGATGCCAAGCCAGCCCGCCGGGCCGGTAAAAGCCGGTCGCTTCTTCGCGCTCGTCGCTGCCATCCAGCGCGTAGCTCAGCAGGCGGCCAGGGCGCGCGCCCTCCCCCTCGCAGCGCAGGCAGTTCCCACCAACCGTGACGTACAGCCGCCCGTCCGGCCCAACCGCGATCGCGCCCGGCCAGAAACCCGTCTCGTAGGGCAGCGATTCGACCAGCGCGGTTTGTGTCTCGAAAATGCCGTCGGCGTCGGCGTCGTCCAGCCGCGTGATCCCCTCCGGCCCGGCGACGTACAGCGCGCCGTCGTGGACCGTCAGCGCGCTGGGCAACGCCAGCCCGGACGCCACCGTGTCCGGCGCTTCGGAGAAGCCGTCGCCGTCCGCGCCGCGCAGGGCGCGCACCTCGCCCGCCGCCGTGTAGAGCAGGTAGAGCGTGCCGTCCGGCGCAGCGGCGATCGCGCCGAGGGTGGGCGCGGCTTCGGGGCGCGGCACCTCGTCCAGCAGAATCTCGAAGCACATCAGGCGGATATCGTGCAGCGGTACCCACTCCACGATCGCGCAGGGCGGCCCCTCGCCACTGATCGGCGTGCGCGGGATCGCGGTCGGGAACGGCGGCAGCGGCTCGGCAGCGGGTCCGCAGGCGGCGAGAATCACGACGCCGGCCAGCGCCAGGGCGAAGAAGCGGCGGAACGTCATGGGATGACCCAGCTCCCAGAGGGCGCACGTCAGGCGAGACGCCCGCCATCATAGCCTGCTGCGCGCGATCCCGCCACCCCATCCGCGCTTGGCGCGCGCCCGGCGGTCTGCTACAATGCCGCGCGTTGGAACCGAGAGAGACGCTATGCAGAGCTATCGCCGCCAGGTGGCGGCCGGAATCCTGTTCATCTCGCTCGCGCTGATCGCGGTCGTGCTCGTGACCGGCGCCGGAACGCTGCGCGATAAGCTCGACCATTTCCCGCTCGTCACCTTCGTGCCCGTGCTGGCGCTCAAAGGGGTCAACTGGGCGCTGCGCTATTTTGAATGGCGCTACTTCCTGGGCGTGATCGGCGTCCGCACCACCTGGCGCGGGCCAACCGCCCCGGAGACCGCCAGCGCGCCGCCTACCCTGCGCGAGCGCGACAGCGTGATCCTGTGGCTGGCCGGGCTGACGCTCGCCGTCAGCCCTGGCAAGCTGGCCGAGGTGCTCAAGGCGCTGGTCCTCAAGCACCTGACCGGCGTCGAGTTTTCGCGCAGCGCGCCGGTGATCTTCATGGAGCGGCTGGTCGACGGGCTGGCGGTGATCCTGCTGGCGGCGCTGGGGCTGGCCTTCGTCGCCGGGTCGCTGCCGGGCAATGACCTGTCCGCCGGGTACGCTGTCGCGGTGCTGGTCGGGACGACCGCCGCCCTGGTCGCCGGGATCGCGCTGGTGCAGGTCCGCCCGCTGGCCCTGGCCGTGATCGACCGCAGCGCGCGCTGGCCGCTGGTCGGGCGCTTTCACGGCGCGATCCGCACGCTGTACGAATCCAGCTACGACCTGCTCAAGCTGCGTCACCTCGCGCCGATGACGCTGGTCGGCATGGGCGCCTATTTCAGCGACGCGGTCGGGTTCTACCTGCTGCTGCGCGGGCTGGGCGTCCCCGGCTCGGCGACGCTGTTCGCGCAGGCGGTGTTCATTCTCGGCTTTTCGGTCATTGTCGCCGCGCTGTCGGCCATGCCGGGCGGCGCGGGCGGGCGCGAGCTGACCGTCGGCGCGATGCTGACCGGCGTGGTCGGCCTGTCCCGCGCCGACGCCGGGACCGCCACCTTTCTGATCTCGCTGTTCCAGGTGTGGGTGGGCGTCGTGCTGGGGCTGATCGTCATCGTGCTGTTCCGCCGCACGCTCTTTCCCCCGGCGCTGGAAGACGATCTCGTCGCCTACGAGGCCGCGCGCCAGCCCTGATACGCCGCGCGCAGCACACAATCCTTCCACAGTGTCTTCATCATTTCTACACATTCTCCTTCTATGCTAGGCACAGTTGTACGCACCGTAAGCAGTGAGGAGAATGAGATGGCACGCCAACAGATACTGAAAATCGGGCGCGTGATCGTGGTAGCGGCGCTGGTCGCCGGACTTTCGCTGGCATTCCTGGCGGATAGCGTGGCGGCGCAGGGGCCGGGCGGCGGGCGCGGCCCGCGCGGCGCCGGTCAAGGCGCGGCCGGGCAGGGCGCCCAGGCTCAGAACCGGGCGCAGAACCAGATGCAGATCAACCCGGCGTGGGGCGGGCAGCAAGCCGGATCGCTGGGGAACCAGTACGGCGCGGGCGGCGCGAGCAGGTTCGGGCGCGGCGGCTTCGGCGTTCAGGCGCAGTGCTGCCTGCAAAACCTGCCCCCAGCGGTGCCGGGCGAGGTCCCTGCTGAGGTCGTCGAGGCGATGACCGCCGGCTGGCAGGACGAGTACCGCGCCGCGATGACCTATCAGGCGATCATCGATCAGTTTGGCGCGGTGCGGCCCTTCACGAACCTGCTGGCCGCCGCGCAGCAGCACATGGCCGCGCACGAGGCGATGTTCGCCCGCTACGGGCTGGACGTGCCCGCGCCGGTCGCGGTTGAGACGCCCGTGTTCGGCTCGGTCACGGAAGCCTGCGCGGCGGCTGCCGGAGTCGAGAGCGACAACGCCGGACTGTACGACGAGTGGCTGGCGACCGTCGCGGGATATCCCGATCTGACCCAGGTCTTCACCAACCTGCGCGACGCGTCGCTGAACCAGCACCTCACGGCGCTGGAGCGCTGCGCCGGGTAAGCGGCCAGCGGCAAATTGCCGAGCAGTCTTCGCACCGGGCGTCTTTCGCAGACGCCCGGTGTGTTTCTGCGCGGCTTGTCATGCGCCCGGCAGAGGGGTAGGATTGGCCGGTGAGACCGCCATTCCGAGTTGCGAAACCGCATGGAAAAATGGAAACGCACGCTTTACCTGCTTGTCTTCGTCCAGTTTGTCGCGGCGATTGGCTTCTCCAGCATCTTTCCGTTTCTGACCCTGTACGTTGAAGAGCTGGGCACCAACTCCGGGCTGAGCACCGAGCTGCTGGCCGGGCTGGTGTTCTCGTCGGCGGCGATCACCATGATGCTCACCGCGCCGATCTGGGGCGCGCTGGCCGACCGTCACGGGCGCAAGCCGATGGTCGTGCGCGCCACGCTCGGCGCCGCCGTCGTGACCGCGCTGATGGCGTATGCCCAGTCCGCCGAGCAGCTCGTCCTGCTGCGCGCGGCGCAGGGTGCGGTGTCCGGCGTAATCTCCGCCATCACGGCGCTGATCGCCTCGATCGTCCCGCGCGAGCGGGCGGGCTACGCGCTGGGCCTGTTGCAAGTCGGGCTGTGGGGTGGCAACTCCGTCGGCCCGCTGATCGGCGGCGTGGCGGCGGACGCCTTTGGCTTCGGCGCGGCGTTCCTGGTCACGGCGGCGCTGCTGGCGATCGCGGGCCTGGTCGCCTGGAGGCTGGTGGATGAGGAGTTCACACCGCTCCCGGCAGCCGCCGCCGGGCGCCGCCCCGGTTTTCTGCGCGCCTGGCGGCACGTGATCTCGATGCCGGGTGTCCTGCCCACCTATACCGCTCGCTTTCTGAACGAGCTGGCGCGCAGCGTGATCATGCCGTTCGTCCCGCTCTTTGTCGCCGAGCTGATGTCCGGCGAGTCGGGCGTCGCGACGATCACCGGCGTGATCACCGCGCTGGCGGCCATCGCCGGGACCGTCGCCGCGATCCACCTGGGGCGGCTGGGCGACCGGATCGGGCACAAGCGCGTGCTGATCGCGTCGGCGGTCGCGGCGGCGCTGTTCTACCTGCCGCAGAGCCAGGTGAGCGCGGTCTGGCAGCTTCTGGCGCTGCAAGCCCTGACCGGGTTCGCTGCCGGGGGCCTGATGCCGACGCTGAGCGCGCTGCTGGCGACCTACACCGATCCGGGCGAGGAAGGCGCGGTCTACGGGCTGGAAGCGGCGATCATGTCGGCGGCGCGCGCCACGGCGCCCCTGGCGGGCGCGGCGCTGGTCGGCTGGCTCGGCCTGCGCAGCCTGTTTACCAGCACCAGCCTGCTCTTCCTGCTGCTGGCATTGGTCGCCGCGCGGCTGCTGCCCGGCGGTCGCGTCGTCCGGCGGCAGGCCGAAGCCAAGTCTGCCATCGCCCGCTAGGACGCTAATGTGAACTATCGAAATGATCTAGCGAATGCGGCGCTTCGCAAGGTTTACCTCACCCCTAAATCCCCTCTCCGGCGCGGAGAGGGGACTTCAAACCCGTCCCGCTGCCGCTTTTCTCCCCTCTCCACGTTGGAGAGGGGCCGGGGGTGAGGTAGGCCATACCTCACATCGCCTCTGCTGCGTTATACTTGACGCGCACATTTCGACCCAGCTGACCGCGCCCGGCGCGCCGGGCAACGGGCGGCGCAACCCGCCCCATGGCGAGGTGATGATGTCCTCTGACCTGTTCGACTACGCGCGCGGGCAGCGCCAGCACTCCAACGCCCCGCTCGCCGTCCGTATGCGCCCGACCACGCTCGACGAGTTCGTCGGGCAAGACCATATCATCGGGCCGGGCCGCCTGCTGCGCCGCGCGATCGAAGCCGACCAGCTCACCTCGATCATCCTCTGGGGGCCGCCCGGCAGCGGCAAGACCACCCTGGCGAACATCATCGCCAACAACACCAAGCGCCATTTCAGCCGGCTTAACGCCGTCACCTCCGGCGTCAAAGAGCTGCGCGAGCTGATCGCGGCGGCGCAGGACCGCATGGGCATGTACGGCCAGGGCACGGTCCTGTTCATCGACGAGATCCACCGCTGGAACCGCGCCCAGCAGGACGGCCTGCTGCCGTTCGTCGAGGATGGGACAGTCGTGCTGGTCGGCTCGACCACCGAAAACCCGTTCTTCTCGCTGGTTAACCCGCTGATCAGCCGCAGCCGCGTCTTTCAGCTGGTGCCGCTGACTGACGACGACGTGATCGAGATTTTGCATCGCGCGCTGGAAGACACCCGGCGCGGCCTCGGCGCGGAGCCGATCCGCCTGACCGACGAGGCGGCGCGCCACTTGGCGCAGGTGGCCCAGGGCGACGCGCGCAGCGCGCTCAACGCGCTCGAATTGGCGGCGCGCACCACCCCGCCCGGCCCCGGCGGCGCGATCCTGATCGATCTCGACGTGGCGCAGGAAAGCATCCAGCGCCGCGCCGTGCGCTACGATCGCGGCGGCGACGAGCATTACGACACCGTCAGCGCCTTCATCAAGAGCGTGCGCGGCTCGGACGTGGACGCGGCGCTCTACTGGATGGCGAAGATGCTGCACGCGGGCGAAGACCCGCGCTTCATCCTGCGCCGGATGTACATCCTCGCCAGCGAAGATATCGGCATGGCCGATCCGAACGCGCTGGTCGTGGTCTCGGCGGCGGCCAACGCCTTCGAGTGGGTCGGGATGCCTGAAGGGCAGTATTTCCTCTCGCACGCCTGCATCTACCTGGCGACCGCGCCTAAAAGCAACAGCGCGGGCGCGTTCTGGAAGGCGCTTGACCACATGGAGCAGGTCGGGCCGGGCGCGGTCCCCTTCGCCCTGCGCGACAAGTCCGGCAACATCTACGGCGCGGCGCGCGCCAATTACCAGCAGGCGATGGAAAGCGCAGTCGGAGAATTGACCGAGTATCGCTACCCGCACAGCTACCCCGGCGGCTGGGTCGCGCAGCAATATCTGCCGGAAGGCATGGCGCCGCCCGGCTGGTACCAGCCGAAGGACATCGGCTACGAGGCCGGGGTCAAGGCGCGGCTGGCGGCCCTGAAGGGAGAAAGCGATCAACCTTAGCGCGCCGCCCATATCCGGGCGCTAGTAGTAATACGGCCCGGCGGTGTTAAACATCGCGCCCCACGCCGATAGCCAGCAATAGCTCGTCGCCAATCCGATCCCGATGCCCCATACCCACGGCGCGCGCCCGCCGAACGCGTAGCGGTCAACCTCGACATAACCCGCCAGCGACAGCACGTCGCCCGGATGCGAGACCGTGTACTGCCCCAGGTCGCCGTAAACGCCCAGCGTGCCGTCCGGCAGAGCGTTAAGCTGCACGGTGTACTTGCGATAGTTCTTCGATGCGATGAACGCGGCAATCGCGCCGCCCACCACCCCGAACACGATTGCCAGCCCGATGATCAGCCAGCGGTTGACGCGCCGCTGCTGCGGCGTCCCATACGACCAGCCTTCGAGCACCGCGCTGCCGGGCGTCTGCGACTGAATGGTCCAGTGGCGCGCCCGGAAGGTCGTCAGCGCGTGGCTCATCAGCGTCGAGTCCGGCTGGATCGCCGGGATCGGGCTGGGCGTCGGCGCGAACGCTGGGGCAGGAGTCGGCGTGCGCGGCGGCATCGGCAGGTGCGACTTTCGCGCCTCAGGTTGCGCGCCCTGATCCAGCGGCGCGAGCGACGGGCGAGCGGCGGCGTCTTCCGGCAGGGGCGCGAGCTGAATCCCGTTGCGCAGCAGTTCCTCGCGCAGGTGCTCGAAGGCGATCGCGTAGTCCTCGTTGTGAAAGTCGATGTACTGGATGCGGCGGAGCTGGAAATGCACGCGCGCCGGGCGCCACAGGATCGGGATGACGGTCTTGCCGTCGTCGAGATAGCTGTGCCACTCGTCCTCGACGTTGCGCGAGGCCATCGAGTCAGGCGAGATGATCACCAGCATGATCCGGCAGGTGTCCAGCCCCTGCTGAACCGCCGTGCTCCACTTGACGCCCGCCGGAATGGCGGCGACATCCAGCCAGACCTGCGCGCCGACCCGGTCGAGATCGGCGGCGAGGCGGTGGGCAAACTCCTCGTCCACGCGGCTGTAGCTGACGAATATGTCGGACATGGCAGCGATCCTCGGCTGGCTCGTTCTCTCCTCGGATGCGGTCAGTATAGGACGGATTTGTACTAAAAAGAAGACGTAAATCGAACAAACATCACACGAGGACAGGGCGCGCTCCCATCGCGCGCCGTAGACGAGAGGCATTCGGCAGCCAGCCGATCACGCCGGGGCAGCGCCGCGCTATCTCGAACGGTCGCCGCGCCCCGTCTCACAGCGCGGCCAACAGCCGGTCGCCGAACTCGGAGGGATCGCTGCGCTCGATCACCAGATCGGTCGCGTCGTGGAACGCCAGAAAGTCGCGCAGCGCCGCCGCCACGTCCGCGACCAGGCCGTCTTCGGGCGCGGCGCTCGGCTCCAGGTACAGCGCCAGCAGGCGCAGCGTGCCGGTTTTGCGCTCCAGCTTGGGGTCGAAACGCCCGACCAGCCGGTCACGGTGCAGGATCGGCAGGCAGAAGTACCCCCAGACTCGTTGCGGCGCGGGCGTGTACGCTTCGAGCTTCTGGCGGAAGCCCCACACCTGCTCGTCGTGCCCGGACGCCCAGAACAGGCTATCGAACGGGCTGAGAAAGGTCGTGCGCCCCGCGCGAATTGCGCCGTCCACCGCCTGCTCGACCTGTGGCAGCGTCTCGCGGTGGACCAGCATCGGCGCGGTTGCCCCGCCCAGCGTCTCGGTCTCGACCTCGACCAGCGCGCCCTGCTCGACCAGCGCGCGCAGCGCGGGCGCCGACTCGCCGCGCTTGAGATAGGCGTAGCTGGCGATCTGCCCGCCGGTCGCGATCCCGGCGGCGCGCGCCGCCTGCTCCAGCCGGAAGCGCAACATTTCCTCGTGGGTCGGCGGCGTGGTATCGACCCAGTCCGGCAGCACGCGCTCGCGCAAGTCGTACACCCGCTGGAAGTTCGGCCGGTCCGCGATCATCAGCTCCCCGGCGTTATACAAGTGCTCCAACGCGTGCTTGGTCGGCTTCCAGTCCCACCACGGCCCGCGCTGCGGCCCGTCATACTGGAAGTCACCGGCGCGCAGACCGCCCTCGGCGTCGATCCGGGCGCGGACGTGCTCGATCAGCCGCCGATTTTCCGGCTGGCGGCTCCACTCCGGCCACCAGCCATGCCCGTTCTGAAAGCGCGCCATCATCGGCAGGCTGTAGCGGTAGTGCCTGAGCGGGATGATCGACGCGGCGTGCTGCCAGTATTCGTACAGTCGCCGCCCGGCCGGGTTGTAGATCAGCCGGTCGAAGTCGGCGGGGTCGTAGCGCCCCAGGCGGCTCCACAACACCAGATACTGGCTGCGGCGCACCATTTGCAGCGTGTCGATCTGCACGCAGCCAAGCTGCTCGACAGTGTCGTAGATCGCCTCCGGCGTAGCGGGGCCGGTGGCACCCAGCGGAGTGATCAGGCGCTGCGCGGCGAGCGCCAGCGCGCGGACGGCGGCGAGGGGCAGCGGGCGCGAGAAATCCTGGCTCATGCGCGTCTCCTGGCGGGCCAATCAGGCATCGATGCTCTCTCATGATAGCACGGATGTTCTATTTTTGTCAATAGGCCCGGCCCCCGATTTTCGCAAGGGGAACCCCCGCGACTGGCCTGATCGCCCCGCGTCCGCTATGATCGGCGCGAGACTCGCACGCGGGCGCGCGTGCCATCGAAGGGTAATCCATGAACACACGACCCGCCTGGGGGCTGCTCTTGCTGGGGGCGCTCGTCGTCGCGGCCCTGTTCCTCTCCCCGCTCTGGCTGCGGGAGTTGTCGCCTTACATCGAGGAGCCGGTCGAAGAAGCGCCCTTCCCGGATGAGTTCTTCTCGCTGGCGAACGAGGCGCAGGAGATTTACAGCGAGATGTACGACCGCGACCGGCAGATGGCGGTCGATTTCGTGGCGGCGCGGCTGGTCACGCCGGAGCCGCTCGACGAGCCGAACCTGCCCCTGATCGACCCCAACCCATCCGGCGTGACCATGCTGCTGAGCGGCAGCTTCGTCACGCTCGACCCGGTGCGCGGCGCGCTCGGCACCGCCAGCCTCTACCGGCTCTCGGATGGGCGGCGGCTGCTGCGCCTGGAGAGCTTCGAGGCGGTCGGCGGGCCGGAGCTGCACGTCCTGCTGAGCGCCTATCCGAACCCGACGACCAAATCCGATCTCGACCAGGTAGCGCGCTTGCAGCTTGACCTGGGGCCGTTGAAGTCCGGCGCGGGCAGCCAGAACTACATCATCACCGACCCGGCCTTCAACGTCGAGAACTACACCAATGGCAGCGTCGTGATCTACTCGCTGCCCTACGAGACCGTGTTCAGCTACGCATCGCTCACGCCGCCGCCCGCCTGATGGAGTGACTCTGCCGGAGCCGCCATGAACGACGATCTTCCGCCGCTGGTGCCGCCCTTCGCCGCGCTCGCCGCGATCTACGACCGGGCGGGCTTTGCCGACTATGCGAACCGGGCCGCCGCGCGCTACCTCGCCTACGCCCTCGAAAACGACTGGGCCGGGCGCCGCGTCATCGACATCGGCTGCCGGACCGGCGCGACCAGCTGGTGGCTGGCGCAGCAGGGCTACCGCGTGATCGGCGTGGACGAGAGCGCGGCGCTGATCGACCTCGCGCAGAAACGTTACGCCACGGGCGAGTGGGTCGATGGCAGCCCGCCTGAGTTCGTGCGCTACACCCTGGGCGCGCTCGACGCGCTGTCGGGGCTGGTGGACCTCGCGCTTGCGGTCGATGGCGCGCTCCACGCCGCCAGCAGCCTGCGCGAGCTAGAAGCGGTCTTCACCGCGATCCGCCGCTTGCTCGACGACGAGCGGCTGTTGATTTTCGACCTGGAAACGATCGGCGGGCTGGCCGCCAGCGCGCAATCCGGCCCGCTGATGCTCTACGACGACGCGCGCGATCTGACCGTGATCGCGCGGCCCCGCTTCAATTTCGAGACGCTCAGCCGCGCCACGCACTACACGATCTGGCGGCGCGGCGACGCCGGGTGGGAGCGCGCCGACGAGCAGCACACCGCGCGCGGCTACCCGGTACAGGCCGTTCGCACCGTGCTGGAGCGCAGCGGGTTCGCGCTGCGGGCGCTGCTCTCGCCGGACATGCAGCCGCTCGACCCGGCGCGCGAGCAGCCCGCGCGCGTCGTGTTCGTGGCGCAGAAAGCGCCGGACCTGGCGTAACCGGCGCGATAGGGCGTGTTATGAACTGGCGTCCGAGAGAAGCCCCCCATCCCCCGGAAAGCCGACCGCAGGTCGAAAGGATGGGGGAGTGCCTGGAAAGTAGACCACGAAGTGCATAACAGCCTCTAGGGCGCTCAGTCGCACGACATGGAGCCAACCGCCTGCGCCGTAACGCTCGCCTGCGTCGGAGCAGGCTCGGATGCAGGCTCGAACGCCGCCCCATCCCGCACGGCGCTTTCGCCGCGCGACGACGTGATCAACACCACCGAGCCGATGATAATCGCGGCGGCGATGATTGTGCGCGCGCCAACGTCCTCACCAGCCAGCGCCCAGCCAAGCGCCAGCGCCACGACCGGGTTGACGTAGGCGTAGCTCGTCGCGCGGGCAGGCGTCGTGTGGCGCAGCAGCCAGACATACGCCGTAAAGCCCAGCAGCGATCCGAAGACCGCCAGGTAGACCAGCGCCAGGGCGGACTTGAGCGAGATGGCGCCCACGTCCAGCGCGGACCATTCGCCCGTCAGCGTCCCCGCCAGCCCCAGCCAGAATCCGCCCGCCAGCATTTCCAGGCCGGTCGCCATCAACGGCACGCGCGGCAGCGGCGCGCGCCGGGAATACAGCGAGCCGACCGACCAGGTCAGCGTCGCCACCAGCAGCGCCACAATGCCCAGCGTGTTGAAGCTCTGGCCGCCGAACAGGGTACCCGGCCCGGCCAGCAGCCCCACGCCGAGCAAGCCGCCGGACAGCCCCAGCGCGACGCGGCGCGTCGGGCGCTGCGCCCCGAACAGCAGCCAGTCCAGCAGCACGGTCCAGATCGGGACCGCGCCGATCATCACCGCCGCCAGCCCGGACGGGACGTACTGCTCCGACCATGTGACGCCGCCGTTGCCGCCGAGCAGCAGCAGCCCGCCGATGATCAGGCCGGAGCGGGTGTGCAGCCGCGTCGGGTTGGGAACGCCGCGCAGCCGCATCCAGGTGTACAGCACGCCGCCCGCGATCAGGAACCGCGCGGACGCCATCAGAAACGGCGGCATCGTCTCGATTGCCAGCCGGATACCGAGGTAAGTCGATCCCCAGACGACGTATAAAGTCACCAGCGCCAGCGCCATCTGCCATCGGGGTGAAAGCTGGCCGACTCGGTTGGTCATCGCCGTGTTCCGCTCCTGACACTCCTCAATCGCTCCAATCATACCGGGAACCGGGCGCCGGCGCCTCGGCCTTCTGACCGATTTTAGCCCGGTCTTTCGATCCATGCGCGGCGCCAGCCCCGGCCTTTTGCACAAAGCGCCGCGCAACAAAAAACGGCGAGCGCGCGGCTCGCC
>DAOKYY010000100.1:0-11953 GCA_035325905.1 Aggregatilineaceae bacterium
GGAGTCCGTCCGGCTTTTTCCTTCCCTCGTTCTGGGGGAAGGAAAGCCGGCCGCAAGTCGGAAGGATGGGGGGATAGCCTGGAAACCAGGTCACAAAGTGCATAACAGCCCCTAGCCCGCCCACACCTCGCGCAGGAAGCGAATCTGGTGCGGTAGCTGGAAGGACGCGCCGCCTTCGTGGTGGTTGTACGGGTAGACGCGGATATGTTTCGGCCCGGCGTAGTGATTGTACGCGGCGAAGACGGTCGAGGGCGGGCAGGTGTCGTCCATCAGCGCGGTTGAGAACAGCGCCGGGGCCTCGGCGCGCACTGCGAAGTTCATCCCGTCGAAGTAGCTCAGCGTGTCGAACACGGTGTCAATGCGGTCGCGGTGGATGCTGCAAAAGATCGCGATCTCCTGGTAGGGGGGCTTGTCCGTGATCTCGGTCGCGCGCCGGTAGTGACACAGAAACGGCACGTCGGGCATCGCGGCCTGCACCTCGCCGCCCAGCAGCCCGGCAACCGCCAGCGCGATCCCGCCGCCCTGGCTGCCGCCGCCCACCGCGATCCGCGCGCCGTCTACCGCCGGGTGAGCGCGCGCCGTTTCGACCGCGCGCACCGCGTCGGCGAACACGCGCCGGTAGTAATACGTCGCCGGGTCGAAGATGCCCTGCGTCATGAAGCCGGGCGTCGAGGGGTTGGCGCCAAGATCGGGCAGATCGGGCGTGTCGCCCTTGCGCCAGGTGCTGCCCTGGCCGCGCGTGTCCATCACCAGGTGCGCGTAACCCGCCGCGCTCCACTCCAGCCACTCGTGATACAGCCCGCGCCCGCCGCCGTAGCCGATGAACTGGACCACGCAGGGAAGCGGCTCCTCGCGCTGGCGCGGCAACACCAGCCAGCCCTTGATCCGCTGCCCGGCGTAGCCGGAGAAGGTCACGTCGAAGACTTCGACGGTCCGCAGCAGCGGCTCAACCGGCTCGAAGCAGGGGTCGAGCGGATGGCGGCGCGTTTCGTCCAGCGTGTGCCGCCAGAACGCGTCGAAATCTGCCGGCTCGGTGCGCTCCGGCTTGTACACGCGCAATTCTTCCAGGGGCTTGTCGAACAGCGCCATACGTCGATTTCTCCTCAATGCGGGCGGGACCACCTCCCGCCATCCGCGCAGAACCGGGCGTGGCCCGGCCCTTAGCCTAGCGGCTCGGCGGCCTGCCGCGCCCCGGCGATCTGGGCAAAGTGCGAGCGCTCGTGCCGGGCAAAGTAGGTCGCCTGCTGCAACAGCGTCACCCGCCCCCATTCCCCGTGGATGCCGGTGCGCCACCAGTCGCCGGGATCGATCGCGTGCAGCTGGCTCAGCGTCTCCTGGCGGAGCGCACGGTAGCGGTCGAGGATGTCGTGCGCGCTGAGATCGCCTTCGCCGCTGACCGTCCACGACGCCATGCCGGACAGCAGAGGATTGTCCTCGGTCAGCAGCTTCTGCACCCGCCCGGCGAACAACTGCTCCGCCACCAGCACGTGCCATAGCGTCTCGCGGATCGACCATTCGCCCGGCTGCGGCGGATGGTTGAGCTGCGCGGCGCTCAGCCCCTCGACAAACGCGCCCAGCCGCGCCGGGCCGGCTTCGAGCGCGGCCAGCACTTCGTCAGGCGAGAGCGGGTCGAAGAACCAGATCGGCGTGACCTGGCGCAGCGTCAGCGCGTCGGCGCCGCAGGCGGGGCAGGCGCGCGCCTCGCCAAGCTGGATCGCGCCGCAGGCCCGGCAGACCGCCACGGCGGGCACTTCCTCCCAGGTGATCGTGCGGTTCTCGCGGACGCCGGTCGCGCCGGAGCGCATGGCCGCGATCACCGCCGGGTCGGCGCCTGCCGCCTCCAGCGCCGCGATCACGGCGTCCAGCTCGTCCAGCAGGCGGCCCGGCCCGCCGTCCAGCGGCAGATCGTTGGCCGCGCGAAGCTCGCGCGAGAACGCCGCCGCCCAGAACAGCTTGGCGGCGTTGTAGAAGCCGCCTTTCTCAAGCTCGCGGGCCAGGCGGATGGTTCGGAGCAGCAGATCGGTGCGGGGGGGTGAACTCATGGCAGCCTCCGGTCAGGGTCTTGGATGCGGATGAGCGGCGCGGCGCCGGGATGCTGCAACAGGCATCCCGCCGCCGTCAGGTCTGATCAGGCGCGGCGGGCGGTTCGCCCGGCTCGTCGTCGGGCCTCGGCGGAAGCTCCCCGGCGTTGCCCTCGGTCAATTCCGGCGGCGCTTCGATTGGGAATTGCACGACTTCCGTTCCGGGCGGCGCCTGGGGTGGCATCTGCGAGCGGATAATGCCCGGCTCGTCCGGCGGGGCGCCGCGATAGGGCGGCTGGCCGAGCGGCGGCGCGCCCCCGGCGGCCTTGTCCGCGATCTGCGGCCAGATCAGGTTGACAGCCTGGATCACGCTGGGATGGTTCGGCTCGAGCGCGCGCGCCTGCTGGATGTAGTCCCACGCCTGTTCGGGCGTGTCGGACAGGTTCGCCAGCTCCAGCCAGGCGAGCAGGTGGCGCGGGTCGATTTGCAGCGCGCGCGTGAAATGCTGGCGGGCTTCGTCGCGCCGCCCGCCCATCGCCGCCGAAACGCCCATGTTGTAATAGACCTGCGCGTTTTCAGCGCGCGGCGTGGGGCCGCTGAGCTGGCCGGGCGCGAACGAGGGCGTCACCGGGCCGTAGCCCGGCCCGCCGAACGGGGCTGCGTCGAACCGCTTGGACTTATCGGCTGTGGGGCCGAAGCGGTCGAGACGCTGCCCGGCCAGCCGCCCGCCGGTAATGGTCGCCGCCAGCAGCGCGGCGTAGAACGCGAACTTGTAGAGGAACGAGATCGGCCCGAAGACCAGCAGCAGTAGCCCGTATGTGACCAGCACGCCGACGCCGACCGCCAGCCCGTAGCCGCCCGCCTGCTCCGGCGAGGTCGCGCCGCGCGCCGCCCAGTAGCTCTGCCAGAACGCCAGCAGCACAACCAAGCCAAGCTGCCCCAGGAACAGCAAGTTTAGACCAGGAGGGGGATCGCGCAGCACTTCTTCGACAATCTCCGGCGCGCGCTTTTGAAGCTGCTCCTGCTGGGTGCTCAGGTCCGCTTCCGGGTCCACCTCGTCCACCAGCTCGCCGATCAGGAAGCAGTAGCAGGCGCCGAAACTGAGCACGGTGGCGATGGCGGTCACGATCAGGACCGCGCGCAGCACGCGGTTCAGTTGGAGATTCTGGAGTCTCATAGGGGCCTCATCCGGCGGTCAGCGGAATATCCGCTTTAGTATAGCGTGACGACGCTCCCCGCTAAAGCGGGAAGCTTCTCAGGGCACGCACGAGCCAACGCTCCACGTTCTGCCCTGAAGGCCCCGTCCGGGCCAGCAAATGAGTGTTCTCTCTTAGCTACGTCGGGTGTTTTACGGGCAGAACGCTTTCTCTGCCCAACCGCCGACACTCGATTGTTAAAGGGCCGCATCAGGCCGCGCTGAGGCTATGCTCCTTCTATCGCGTGATGCCTGACCGCATTGAGTGGAAGTGTACGGCAC
Source organism: Aggregatilineaceae bacterium (assembly GCA_035325905.1). Lineage (GTDB taxonomy): Bacteria > Chloroflexota > Anaerolineae > Aggregatilineales > Aggregatilineaceae > DYGX01. The sequence goes on from DAOKYY010000100.1 coordinate 3,499, forward strand.
ATTCGTTTGAGAGGCAACTCATAAAAGGAGGCAAGCGTCATTCCCCGCCTGGCTAGAGCCAGGTGTCCCCTGACGCAATCTCTATGGCGGCGCTGAACGCGGGAAGATTCTGTGGCGCGGCAGGCGGGGCTACCTCACCCCCGGCCCATTTGGAGCGGTTAGTCATGAGCAGTGAGCGGTGAGCGAAAGGCGAACCTCATCCCCCGGCGCACACGGCAGCGAGGGGCCAGACGGCCCCTCGCGCAGATGATGATCGGGTGATGGAACCGGCCAGCGCCGGGACAGGCTATTGCCCCTGGTTCATCAGCGTGCTGATCGTATCTTCCAGCGGGACGCCCTGCTCGGTGATCAGCGTGAAGATCTCGCGCAGCAGCTCGACCGGAATAGCCCCGCTCCACACCTGCCCGTCAGGCAGAATCAACGGCTGTACCTCGGCCTCGGCAGTGCCTAGCAGAACGGTCGGCGTGCCGGTCAGCCCGTAATCGGTGAAGCGCGTCCGGCCTTCGTCAATTGCCGCGCTGTAGCGGCTCTCGGCGATGCACGCGTTTAGCGCGTCCATATCCAGCCCGGCGTCCAGCCCGCCCAACAGCTCCGCGATGCCTTCCTCGCTGTAGGCGTACTCGCGGCCCGCGTTGATCGAGGCGGCGAAGAGTGTCTTGTATGCGCTGTAACCCGCGCCCTGCTCGGTCGCGCAGTAGGTCGCGTGCGTGGCGCGCGCGGCCAGCTCGTCCCCGGCTACCGGCACCAGCTCGACCTGCACGCGGCCATTGTCTTCCACGTCGAGCGCGATCAGGCGGTTGAGCGGGAAGCTGTAGTTGGCGCAGTGCGGGCAGGTGAAGCTGTAGAACTCGACCAGCTCGATCGGCGCGTCCGCCTCGCCATAGACCAGGCGCCCATTCTCGGCCAGGCTGGTCTGCCAGGCGGCGTCAATCGCGGCGTAGTCGGGCTGGGGCGGGTTCAGCTCCAGGCTGTTGAGGATGTCCAGCAGCGCCTCTTCCTGATCGGCGGGCGTCACCGCCTGGATGTAGAAGACCTCGCCCTGCTCGCCGTAGGGGAACAGGATCAGGTGCTGCACGCTGTTATTCGCTTCGTCGGCGACCCGCACGCCGAAGCCCTCGTTCGCGCCCGCCGTGACCGGCGCGACGCTGCCTTCGACCTGGCTCGCGAGCGGCTCCAGGGCGCTTTCGAGCGTCGTATCCGGCCCCAGCCCCGGAATATGCAGCAGGGTTATGAAGGCGCCCTGCCCGCCGCTGAGCGCGTCTGGCGACACCAGCGCCAGGTCGTAATCCTGGCTGCCCGACACCGCTTCCCAGCCTTCGGGCAGCGAGACCGTCAGGCCGAGCAGTTCGTCCGTATACGTCTGCGGATCGCCCGCTTCCTGCCGGGGAAGCTCGACGGCGACCGGCGCCAGCTCACTCGCCTGCGCCAGCGGCCCCGCCGCCAGCGTCCATACCAGCGCCATGGCAAGCGCCACACTAAGAGATACCCGTTTGACCATTCTGAACTCCGTTGGATTGAGGATCGAGGTGGGTGCCAGGCACCCGGCATCGCGCGGGCGCGCGAAACTGCGCTCCCGGACGGCTGTCGCCAGATTATAGCGACCGGCGGAGCGATCTGCACAACCGGGGCGCTAGAGCGTGTTATGAACTCGCATCCGAGAAAAGCCCCCCATCCCCCGGAAAGCCGGCCGCAGGTCGGAAGGATGGGGGATGGCCTGGACACTAGACCACGAAGTGCATAACAGCCTCTAGCGGCCGTGGCGCTCGGTTAAGAAGCGGGCGTAGTGGACCGCCCACTCGGTATCGGGCGCCTGGCGGGCGTGGTCCTCGGCGGCGAGCACCAGCGCCGTCACCAGTTCGCTGCGCGTCAGGTCGGGGCCGAACCGCAGGCGGAGCCGTTCCAGCAGATAGCTGGCGTACCACAGGGGCCAGTCCGGGTCTTCGCCGTCCACGCCAGCGAACGCCTGGTGGTGGACGCGCCCCGCTTCGCGCAGCAGCTCAACCAGGTTTTCAGAGGAAGACGAATCGATCACCGGGCGCGCTCCGCAGACTGATCGCTGACACGATTGGCCGAGGCCACGAAACGAAAACCCGCACCAACGAGCGGCGCGGGTTTCGTGAGTGCTGGACGTAGAGCGCTAGCCCTGCTTGAGCTTGGACGCGTCCCAGTCGGCCTTGCTGATGAACTTGGTCAGGGTGCGACCGTCTTTGGTCTTGCCCCGCAGGCCGTAGCGCGTCTGGCCGTTCTTGGTGGTGAACGTCGTCTTCACCACGTCGGACTCGGGAAGCTTGACCTTTTTGCGAGTTTTCACGTCGTAGAACTCAATGTCTGCCACGGTATGCTCTCCTTGCTAATGATCGACACCCATATTCAGGTAAGCGCGCCGCGTGGCGCACACTAAATGATTGTAGCATGTGACGCGGCGTGATGCATAGCTTTAGTATACTCGTTTTTCTCTCATAGCGACCAGTTTCTTCGCGTAATCGCTGTGACTCGCCCGCCGGGTACCGCTGCGCTGCCCTCGGTGGGCGTCGATTCGACCGGCGCGGGCGTCTCCTGAGGCGCGTTAGGGGAGGTCTGGGGCGGGGGTGGCGGCGGCATGGCTGGGGTGGCGCTCGGCGGGCGCGGCGTCCAGGTGGCGACCCGGCGGGTCGGGGCAGGCGTGCTGGTCGGCGCGGCGGTCCAGGTCGGCAGGGCGCTGTCCCAGACCAGGGTCGGCGACGGCCCCGGCGTGCCGGTGGGCCAGGGGGTGTCGCTCGGCGTGAGCGAGAAGACCGCGCTCGGCGTGGGCGAGATGAGCGGCGCCAGCGTTGCCGCCGGAGAGCCTTCGCGCGGTTCTGCATCCGAGTCGCGCAGGTAAAGCGCGACCAGCACCGCGGCGACGGCGACCGCGACGACCGCCATCACGATCAGCAGCGTGCCGGGCGTGATCGCGGCGCGGGCAGGGGTGGGCGCTGGCGTTCCGAGGGCGGCTTCAGGCGGCGTCTCGCCGGTCAGGCGCGTGTAGGCGGCGCGAGCCGTTTCGTTGGCGGGGTTGAGCGCGAGCGCGCGCTCCAGAAAAGCGATGCGCTCGGCGCGGTCGGTCGAGACGCTCGCCAGCCACAGCCAGGCCAGCTCTTGCGCCGGGTCGGCGGCGACGATCGCTTCCAGCAGGCGGCGCGCTTCGTCGGGGCGCCCGGCCTGAATCAGCGCGATCGCCTGTTGCAGCCGGTCGTTCAGTTCGGACGCCCTGTCAGACCCCATGTCTGCTATCTCCCTCGCCGAGGCGCGCTGCCCTTATTCTAGGGGCGCTCGCACGCGGCGGCAAGAGGACGGCGGTACGGCGCGGACCCTGCGGGCCGTCCCGCTGCTCAGCCGCGCGCGAAGCCCCGCGCGATCTGGATCGCGGCGACCTCCGGCACGCGCAGCGAGACGGACGCCAGGTTCGCCTGGACCGGCTCGCCGGGCGCGAAGCGGCGCACCGCCACCGCGCTCGCCTCGCGGCTTGGCCCCTTGACCGTGACGTAGTAGAGCGCCACGGTCGAGCCGCCGCTCTGCGGCCACTCCTGCGTGACCACTTGCAGCGCGGGGCTAATGGTGTGGAGCAAGCCGCCGACCGCGCGCTGCCACAGCGCCGGGGGCAGCCACAGCGCGCGCTCGCCGAGCGTCAGCATGTGTTGCACGCTGCCCTGATCTTCGACGGAGCCATAGGCGTAGTACGGCTCGCGCAGCGCGGCGGCGGCCAGCAGCGCGCGCAGCGTCGGGACATCGGCGGCAATCCCCTGTTGGCCGAGGCGCTGCTGCGTCGGGCAGACGCCGCCGTAAATCGTCGCGCCGGTAAGCAGGTGCGGCAGGCTGAACGGCTGCCCGCGCAGGCGTTCGGGCGTGACGTTCAGGGCCGCGATCGCGCTCGTCGCGTAGGCTCGCAGCGCGCCCGGCTCGGAGGGGCCGAGCGCGATCACGGCGCGCGGCTGGTGCGCCGTGTCCAGCAACGTCAGGTCGGCGGTCCAGCCCTGCCAGGTGCGCCCCTCGCGGATCTCCGCCACGCCAGCGAGCAGGTCACTGGAATGAGGCTGGTTGCACAGGCGGCAGGGCCACGTGATGCGCACGGCCTGGCGATGCGCCAGGCAGTCTTGCAGGCGCAGCGCGATCCAGCGGGCAGCGGCGACGCGCGCAACCGCTTCGGGCGGGCAGTCAGTCTCAAGCTCGTGGGCATAGTGATACTGCTTAATCTCGCCCAGGCGCGAGATCATCTTGCCGCCGCATAGCGGGCAGAAATACGTCCGGCCGCGCTCGGCGCGCTCAATCGCGACCGGGCGGCCCTGCTCGTCGAAGGCCCACTCGTAGCGGGGCAGGCGGGTGTCCGCTTCGGGCGCAAGGTGCTGTCTGCGAGCCATGCCTTCTCCGAAATGATCCAGTTTGCACGCCATTGAGTATAGCCGTTCCGCGATTCGCCGCTTGCCCCACATTTGAGGGGATCGGCCCCGGCCTGGACGCGCGCCGCAGCGTACCCGTTCCGCCGCCGGAGCGTAGCGCAAGCGTTCCCCGCTGTCGCGGGCAGGTTCGCGTATAATGACAGTGAGAGATTGTGGAGAAAGGTGCTTGGGATGTCCGCGCGATTCGGATTTCGCCTGGCGCTGGGAATGCTGGCGCTGGCGCTTGGGCTGGGGCTGGCCGGGGCGCAACCGGCGAGCGCCGGGGGGTTCCTCTCGCCCAGCCAGTACATGAACGCCTACTACAGCCTGATCAACAGCCGCAACTTTGGCGCGGCCTACGCGGAGTGGGCCAACCCTCCGCAGGCCTACGACTCCTTCGTCGCCGGGTATGGCGACACCCAGCGCGTGCAGGGCTATTTCGGCGGCTTGCAGCCGGGGGACGCCAACACGCTGGTCGGCGGCGTGCCGTCCGTGCTCTATGGCTACCGCACCAACGGCACCGTCGCCGCTTACACCGGCTGCTACTACCTGCGCTATGGTGGCGGCGCGGGCGGCGCGTCGGGGATGGCGCTGTGGTCGATTGCCAGCGCCAACCTCCGCCCGCTGAACTACGTGCCCACGCTGGAAGGGGCCGACGCGCTGATCAAGAGCACATCCTGCGCCACACGCTTCGACGCCGCCGGGAACTTCGCCAGCGTCTACAGCCTGCTCGGCCTGTACTACGACGCGATCAACAACCGGGACTATGCGACGGCCTACGGCCTGTGGCGCAACCCGCCGCAGACCTACTACCAGTTCGTCTCCGGCTTCGCCAACACGACCGAGGTCGCGATGTTTCTCGGCGGCTACCAGTACGGCGCGGCGAGCGCCTATGAAGCGGGGCGCATCCCGGTGATGCTGTTCGGCTTCCACACGGACGGGAGCGTGGTGGCCTATCGCGGCTGCTTCCGGCTGAACTTCGATCCCTGGCGCGCGCCAAACTGGGCGATCATCGGGGCGTATCTGGCGCCGTTCCCCACCGATTTTGGCGCGCCCGACCGTCAGGTCGTGCTGAATGCGATGGCGGCGGCGTGCTACTAGATCGGACAGGTGGCAGCGTTTCAGGAGCAGGGGGCAACGCGCCGCGCCGCGCGAGCGATCGCCGGACGGCGTGGTGGCGAACAGGAGCGGGGCGGGGTCGCGCTAGCGCCGTTTCCGCCCGCGCTCGGCCCGCTCCTCAAGCTGATCCAGAATCTGGGCGAAGGTCGTGTCGAGGAACTTGTTGATGTCATCCGACTCCTCAAGCTCCTCGCGGGCGACCTGGCGCATAGTCTCGATGAACGTCTCGCGCGAGATGATCCCTTGCTGGATCAGCAGCCGCGCCAGCGCCTTGGCGATGACGAAGCCGTCCACCCCGCGCGCGCCGAGGCTCGCCAGCCCGCCGAACAGATCGCCGAAAATCTCCTGCGTGGTGCGAATATCGTCCTGCATGCCGCCCCCTCGTGGCCCGAATTTCTCTGCCCAATACCGGCAACGAGGCCGATTGTACCGCGCCGCAGGGCGATTTGGCGATGTTTCGCTGGTCCTGGGCAAAGGCCCCTGAGCGGCAAGGAGAGCGCCATGCCTGCTGCGCTGGTGAACGCGCGCACCCGCGCGCTGCGCGCCATTTTGCGTTCGGCGGGACGCGCCGCGCTGCGCCCGCTGACCCGCCTCGAGGTGTCGGGCGAGCGCCATCTCGCCACGCCCGGCCCGGTGATCTACGCCGCCAACCACCTCTCGACCTTTGACGCGATGCTGTTCTTTCTGCTGCTGCCGCCAGAGACGGTCTTCGTCGGGCCAGGCGATTTTCCGCTGGAGCAGCCGGGCGAGTGGCTGGTCAACCACCTGGGGCTGATTCGCGCCCGGCGCGGCGCGGTGGATCGCGAGGGCTTGAAGCGGATGGCGGCGGTCCTGAAAGACGGCGGGCGGCTGGCGTTGTTCCCCGAAGGCGGCACCTGGGAGAAACCGATCGCCGACGTGAAGCCGGGCGTCGCCTACCTGTCGCAGATGACCGGCGCGGCGATTGTCCCGATCGGCCTGGGTGGGACGTACCGCGCCTGGGACGCGCTCCGCGCGCTGCGACGCCCCGCGATCAGCGTGCGGATCGGGCCGCCGCTGCCGCCGGTCGCGGTCTCAGCAAACCGCCACCGCCGCCAGGACGAGCTGCAAGCCGCCTCGGTCGCGCTGATGGCGCGCATCTACGACCTGCTGCCGCCGGAGACGCAGGCGCTCTATGACGGGTTTGGCCGGGCGCGCTATCACGGGCGGCTGGTGTTCGACCCGCCGCGCGGCCCGGCCTCCTCAGTGTCGCTCGACGCGCTGGCGGAGCTGGTCAGCAAGCCGAACCTGTTTCGCCCGCTACACCGTATCGCGCGGCTGCCGGTCGCGCCGTTTCTGCATCCGGGGCGCTTCTACCCGCCCGGCACGATGCGGCTGGCTGCTGCGTCGCTGCTCGGCGCGTTCGCGGAGGGCGATTTCGCGGGCTACCTCGAATACCGGCTGGGCGAAGACAAAGCCGACCGGGTGCGCGCCGCGCTACGCGCCATCATCGCTCGGATCGACGCGCCAGGGCCGAGCGGCGCCCGCGTCGCCTTCGCGGTGACGATTGATGACCCGGACAGCTAGCGGGACGCCGCGCCTACAGCCGCTCGAAGATCCCTGCCGCGCCCTGGCCGCCGCCGATGCACATCGTCACCATGCCATACCTGCCGCCGCGCCGCTTCAATTCGTGCAGCAGCTGGACGGTCAGCTTGGCCCCGGTGCAGCCCAGCGGGTGCCCCAGCGCGATCGCGCCGCCGTTGACGTTGACGCGCGCCGGGTCCATTTCCAGGGTGCGGATCACGGCCAGGGCTTGCGCGGCGAACGCCTCGTTCAGCTCGATCAGGTCGAGGTCGCTCAGCGCCAGCCCGGCGCGCTTGAGCGCGCGCGGCACGGCGGCGACCGGCCCGATCCCCATGATCTCCGGCGCGACGCCCGCCACGTTGAAGCCGGCGAAGCGCGCCAGCGGCGTGAAGCCGAGGCGCGCGGCGGTCTCGCCTTCCATCAGCAGGACGGCGGCGGCCCCGTCGCTGAGCGGGCTGGCATTTCCGGCGGTGACGGTCCCGCCCTGCTTGAACGCGGGCTTGAGCTTGCCCAGCCCTTCGAGCGTTGTGTCGCGGCGCAGGTGCTCGTCCGTGTCGAACACGATCTGCTCGACGTAACGCTCGCCGTCGCGCAGCGTGACCTGCTCGAAGCGGACCGGCGCGATCTCCTCGATGAATTTCCCGGCGTCGGTTGCGGCGGCGGCTTTGGCGTGGCTTTCGTAGGCGAAGCGGTCCTGGTCCTCGCGCGCGACGCCGTACTGCTCCGCGACGCGCTCGGCGGTCAGGCCCATGCCTATGTACATCTCCGGCTGATCGAAGGTAGTGGCGTAGTCGGGGCTGATGTGAAAGCCGGTCATCGGGACGAGGCTCATGGTCTCGACGCCGCCCGCGATGATCACGTCCGCGCCGTTGGCGATGATCCGCTCCGCGCCGATCGCGATCGATTGAAGCCCGCTGGAGCAGAAGCGGTTGACGGTCTGGGCCGGAACGCTGACCGGCAGCCCGGCCTGGAGCGCCATCAGCCGCGCGGGGTTCAGCCCCTGCGGACCTTCGGGCATGGCGCAGCCGAGGATGAAGTCGTCGATCAGCGCGGGGTCGAGCCGCCCGGCGGACTGTTCCAGCAGGCTGTGCAGCACCGCCGCGACGAGCGCCTCCGGCCGGGTGGTGCGCGTCGTGCCTTTTTTCGCGCGCCCGACCGCCGTGCGCGCTACCGCGACAATGACAGCGTCTCTCATGCGAACCTCCTTTAACAGCGATGAGCGGTTAGCAGTTAGCGGTTAGCCAGGGCTACTGAGCGCTATGTGATCTCTTGAACGGTTTTGGCCTATCAGTCCGGCGCGCGAACTGCCGCATCTGCTCGATTGCTTTGTGAACTATCGAAAGTTTCTGGCATAGCAGCCCGGCGCCGGTTTACCTCACCCCCGGCCCCTCTCCATGTTG
>DAOKYY010000101.1:0-11648 GCA_035325905.1 Aggregatilineaceae bacterium
TGCCGTTCCAGGATCGCTCGCTGGATGCCGTGATCCTCACCCGCGACGACGACGATGAAAACGCGGCGCTGGCGGCGCTGTTTGATCGCTATTCGACGCGCGCGCTTTTGTTTGCTGCGCCAGCCGGGACACGCGACGACTTCGCCGGATTGCTGGACCGAGCCGCTGCCGCGCTGGTACGACTCCAGCCGGGGCACGTGCTTGCGACTGACGATGGCGTCCGGATCGAAGCGCTGATGCCGGGAGCCGCTAAAGCGGCAGCCGTGCGCGTGACCTACGGCGAAGCGTCCTTTCTGTTCTGGGCAGATTTTGGCGCGCCCGAAGAAATCGCGCTGCTTGAAACTGGATACTACCCGCGCAGCACGGTCTTTCAGCTTTCCGGCAGCGGGAGCGACCGCGCGAACACCGCGCGTTTTCTGGCGGCAGTAAGCCCGGAGATTGGCGTCGTGGCGGTTGATACCGGTAGCCCGACTGGCCTGCCCCACCCCACGGTGATCGAGCGTCTGGGCCAGATCGGGACGCAGCGGGTGTACAGGACCGATCGCGATGGAACGGTCGAGATGATTAGCGATGGCGTAACGCTCGAAGTGCGGGCCGGGCGTTAAGCTGAGCTACGCGTCTGCTCCAGCAGCCAGTTCTGGCTGCTGATCCCCGGCTCCCCCTCTTTCGGCTTCAGCCGCTGGTAGCTGCCATCCGGCTGAAGTTCGCGGGCCTTCAAGTTGTCATCCATCTGGATCGCCAAAATCTCGTTGACGATGCGCTCCTTGATCGCTTCGTCTTCGACTGGGAAGATGGTTTCGACGCGACGGTCGAGATTGCGTGGCATGAGATCGGCGCTGCCCATGTAGATTTCGGGATGCCCGTTATTGGCGAAGTAGTAGATGCGGCTGTGTTCCAGAAAACGACCGACGATACTGAGCACGCGGATGTTCTCGCTGATCCCCGGCAGGCCCGGTCGCAGGCAGCAAATTCCCCGGACGAGCAAATCGATCTTCACTCCGGCGCGCGAGGCTTCGTAGAGACGCCGGACAAAGTGGCTGTCTACCAGAGCGTTCATCTTGAAGATTAGCCGCGCAGGCCGGCCGTGCTGAGCGTGCTCGATCTCGCGGACGATCAGCGCGTCGAGCTGCTCGCGCAAGTGCTCCGGGGCGACCATCAGTTTCGAGTATTGCGCCGCGGGCGCGTACCCGGTCAGGCGGTTGAAAATCTCAGAAGCGTCAGCGCCCAGGTCGGGGCGGCTGGTCAGCAAGCCGATGTCGGTATAGATGCGGGCCGTCGTGGCGTTGTAGTTCCCGGTGCTGAAGTGGACGTAGCGGCGCAGGCCGTCATCTTCGCGCCGCACGACGAGCGCAACCTTGCAGTGTGTTTTCAGCCCCAGCAGCCCGTAGACGACGTGCACGCCCTGCGCTTCGAGCTTGCGCGCCCACACGATGTTGTTTTCCTCGTCGAACCGCGCCTTAAGCTCCACCAGCACGGCTACCTGTTTGCCGTTCTCCTGCGCCTCAAGCAGAGCCTGCACGATCGGGGCGTTGCTCCCAACGCGGTACAACGTTGTCTTGATCGCCATCACCTTCGGATCGTGTGCCGCGCTGCGGATGAACTCGATCACCGGCATGAACGAGTCGTAGGGGTGATGTAGCAGAATATCGTGCTCGCGCAGCACGGAAAAGATGTCCTTGCCTGGGGTCAGTTCGGCGGGGCGGCGTGGCACAAACGGCGGGTACTTCAGCCCCGGCGCGTCGATCTCCGCCAGTTCAAAGAGCTGGCTGAGACCGAGCGGGCCGTCCACCCGGTAGATATCGGACCGGTCGATGTTGAGGTAGCCCTTCAGCAGATCGAGCAGGTATTGCGGCATGTCTTCTTGAACTTCAAGCCGGCAGACGCGGCCAAACCGCCGCTGGCGCACGCCTGCCTCGATCGTTTCGAGCAGGTCAGATGCCTCGTCTTCCTCGATCTCCATGTCGGCGTTGCGTGTGACGCGAAAAGGATGTGATTCCAGGATTTCCATACCGGGGAAGAGCTTTCCCAGGTTCGCGGAGATGATTTCTTCGAGCAGCACGAAGACCTGCCGCTTGCCGCCCCGTTTGCCCGTGTATTTCTTGGTGATCTCGTGGATAGGCACAAAACGAGGGAGCGGCTGTGGAACCTTGACCCGCGCGAAACGCTGCTGGCCGAGCGCGTTGCGCAGCAAGACCGCAAGGTTCAGGCTCAGGTTGGAGATATGCGGAAATGGGCGGCCGGGGTCTACGGCCAGTGGTGTGAGCACCGGGAAAATCTCGCGGTCAAAATATTGCTGGAGCACTTCTTTTCGGTCGGCGGGCAGGCTGTCGTACCGGGCGATAAAAATGTTGTGTTTTTCGAGTTCCGGCAGGATTTCATCGCGCAGACAGGTGTACTGGCTCTCCAGCATCGGCACCAGCCGCTTGTGGATAGCGGCGAGTTGCTGGGTAGGCGTCAAACCGTCAGGAGGCGTTTCGATGACCCCGGCGGCGACCTGCTCGCGCAGGCCGGAGACGCGGATCATGAAGAACTCGTCCAGATTGTTCGCGAAGATCGCCAGGAATTTCACGCGCTCGAGCAGCGGGACGGTGGGGTCGAGCGCTTCTTCCAGCACGCGATAATTGAACTCCAGCATCCCCAGCTCGCGGTTGATGTACAGCGCCGGGTCTCTCAGATCGATCGTTTCTTGTGCGTGCGGGTCGATTTCGACGCGCTCCATAGCTGCCTGTCCGAAGTTTTGCTGCTCGCCTGTGAATGTGCTCGCAGTATATCACATCAGGGCGGCGATTGAGAGGATTCAGGATCGCTTCTGGATGGCTGGCTTCCGGTACCATTATGGACGTTGAGGCCCCGGTAATTGCGCGGTTTACGGTCAGACAGTACAATGCATCCAGTTCTGCTTTGGGGAGAAGGACGGTTGGGATGTCCACGCGACGGTTTCATGATGACATGGCGGATCGACCCTCTGTGCCTGTGTCGTCTGGCTCACCTGGAGATGACGAGGTGGCTGACTCCACTCCCGCAGATGTGGCGCGTCGGGTGCCGCGAGGGCGGCCCAATCGCAGTATGGCGCACATGCCGCGCACGCTCGCCCAGGTGATGAATGAAGCCAATGATATGGTCGTGCGCGGCGACCTGACCGAGTACGTGCCGCTGCCTACGGGTTTCGATCCGTTGGACGGCATGATTGGCGGCGGGCTGCGCAAAACCGAGTTGATCCTGCTGGGCGGCGCGCAGGGGATTGGCAAGACGATCGCGACATTGCAGATCGCGCGTAACATAGCGATGCGTCCGGGCCAGTTCGCGTTTTATTTGTCGTACGAGCATACCGAGACGCACCTGATGAACCGCCTGCTCTGCCTTGAGAGCATTAACCCCCCTGAGGTGGATCTGAAGGACGGCACGCGTCTGAAGGACCTGTACGACATTATCATTGCCGAGCGGGCGAAAAGCACCCTGCGCGGCGGGGTGGACGGCGGCGGCTCGCTTCAATCCATTCTGCGTGAGAACAGCCGGACGGCGATGGCGCTGGCGCGGATGAATCGGTATGCCGATCGGCTGATTCTGGTCAAGGCCAGCCCGGCGGTGACGACGCTGCGGGCTATCCGTGAGATGACGGCGCGGCTGTGTGATGCGACCGGCGGGAATGTGACGGTATTCGTAGACTATTTGCAGAAGGTTGCTATTCATCCAGAGCGCGCGACGGACGAGGCAGAGAAGGTTACGATTATTGTTGAGGGCTTGAAGGATATGGCGCTGGCGCTGGGGGTGCCGGTGTGGTCGATTGTTGCGGCGGATCGTGAGGGATTGCGGGCGAATCGGCTTCACTTGTTTCACCTGCGTGGCAGTTCGGCGCTGGACTATGAGTGTGATATCGCGATCATTATGAATAACAAGTATCACATTCTGTCGAAGGAGCATGTGGCCTTTAACCCCTATCAGGCGCGGCAGTATCGTGACTGGGTGGTGTTTACGATTGAGAAAAATCGTGCGGGCCGCGCGATGCAGGATATGGAATTTCAAATGCACGCGCCGTTTTTTGCGTTCGATCCGCGCGGGCAGCGTGTTCAGCAGCAGTTGATCGATGAGAAGATTATTGAGACATAGTTGAGGCTGTTGCTGAGTTATATTTGTATTATATCTGTTAATATGTTACTTCTCTTGTTTGTGTTATGGTTGTTTGGGTTAGTTTGAGTGCGATGACTACGCGAAGTTCCTGAATACAAAACCGGCAAGCGTTTGTGAAAGGCGCCTGCCGGTTTCCTAAGCGCGTTCCTCCGTGTTAGACCCCGCGCATGTGAATGTAGTTAAGCTGGGATAACTGGCGCACCTGCTGGTCAGCACGGTAGCTACTGCGCACCAGCGGCCCAGACTCGACCCACTTGAAACCGAGTTCCTCGGTCCCGATGCGCTTCAACTCGCGGAATTCTTCAGGCGTATAGTACCGATCGATCGGCATATGCTGCTTGCTCGGCTGGAGGTACTGGCCGATCGTGAGAATATCCACGCCCCAGCTTGCCAGGTCCGACATCGTTTCGACCACTTCCTCGAAGGTCTCGCCCAGGCCGACCATGATCCCGCTTTTGGTCAGCACCAGCGGATCGAGCGCCTTTGCGTTCGTCAGGGTGGCCTCGGCCCACTCATAACGATCTTGCGGCTGGACCACGCGGAACAACCGGCGAACCGTCTCGACGTTATGGTTCAAAATCTCCGGCTGCGCGTCCATCACGATCTTCAGCGCGTCGCGCTTACCCTTGAAATCGGGAATCAGCACCTCAATGCTGCACCCCGGCTGAACCTGACGGATGCGCTGGATGACCATCGCGATGATCGGCGCGCCGCCGTCAGGGCGCTCGTCACGGTTGACGCTCGTAATTACAACATGGCGCAGGCCCATCGCTTTGACTGACTGGGCGATCCGGTTCGGCTCCTGCCAGTCCAGCGGCGCTGGCCGCCCCGTCTTGATATCGCAGAACCGGCACGACCGCGTGCAGGTGTCACCCATCATCAGGAACGTCGCCGTCCCCTTGCCCCAGCACTCGCCGATATTGGGGCACATCGCCTCTTCGCAGACGGTGTGAAGCTGTTTGCTGCGCATCAGCCCGCGCACCATTTCATAGGTATCGCCGCTTGGCGCGCGGACCTTAATCCATTCCGGGCGGCGGCGCGGGCGATCCGGCGCACCTCCGTTGTTGCTCACCTTAATGCCGTCAAGCTCAATTGTGTCAGCCACGATGCACTCCGTTTCCGGCCAATCCAGGCGGATTCAGGCAGATTATAGCGGCTCCTACCCGGTACGGCTATCTAGGCTGCGCGCGGTTCGCACGCTATACTTCGCCAAAACAATCGTCCCGAACATCCCGTATGAAGCCAATGATAGCCTTCACAGTCGCCATTCAAGCCGGCGGTCGCAGCAGCCGCATGGGCACCGACAAGTCGTTCGTGGAGCTACAAGGGCGCCCGTTAATCGCGCATGTCATCGACCGCATTGCCGGTCTTGGGCAGGCGTCCACGTTCATTGTCACCAACACGCCGGAACCGTACCGCGCCCTCGGCCTGCCGCTCGTCGCCGACGTGATCCCCGGCGCTGGGTCACTGGGCGGAGTCTACTCCGCGCTCATGCGCTCCCTGACCCCCTACACGCTGGTGGTCGGCTGCGATATGCCCCTGCTGAACCCGGACCTGCTGCGCTTCCTCGTCGCGCGCGCGGCTGAGGACGGAGGTCCGTACGACGCCATCGCGCCGCGCTTCGAGGGCGTGCCGCAGGGGTTACACGCGCTCTATGCCAATGCCTGCCGGGCCACGCTACATCACCGTCTGCTGGAGCAGAAGCTTCAGATCAAAGCGTTCTTCGGCGCGATCAACACGCGCTTCGTGGACGAGCCGGAATACGCGCACATCGATCCCGAAGGGCGCTCGTTCCGCAACATCAACACGCCGGAAGATCTCGCCGCCACGGAGCAGTTCCTCGCGCCCGGCGGATAGCGCATCAGTCTGCGCCGCGTGCGGCCTGCGCGGCTGACGGATCCGGCCCCAGCACGACCAGTTGCGGGAGCAGCTTGCCGGGAACGGTCAGGCTCAGGAACTGGAACTGGGCGATATCTCCGCCGTACATCAGCCGGTGCCCCGTCGTGTCAGGCGTAACGATCGCTGCGGCGTGCGCGCGCAGCGCCTCGGCTTCCGCCGAATCGCTCCGCCGGGCTGCGATCCCGGCGCGCAACAGCCCGATCCATGCCGCATCCGCTCCCAGCGGGTGCAGCGCCTCTGCCGCGCGCAGATGGGCCTCCGCTCGCTCGACCTGACCGGTTTCCAGCGCCAGCCGCGCGATTTCGATGGCGGGCCGGGGCTGGGTGGGATCGCGCGTGATCTTCCGATGCAGCAGCTCGACCGCGCCGCTCTCGTCGCCTGCCAGCCAGATACGCCGTGCTACTGATTCTGGATACGGTCCACGTGACCCCGTCGCCAGCGCCACACGACGGAGCGGTGTTGCGCGCCAATACACTGCCGAGGCCAGACGCGGCGCAAGCTGCAAGGCACGGCGATAGGCTCGCAGTGCGGCCGGATGATCGCCCGACGCCTCGGCAAACCGCCCCAGGTTGAGCCACAGATCGGGCGCCTCCGGCGCAGTAGCCACCGCTTGCCGCATCGCTGCGAGCGTCTGGGCGCGGTCCCCTCTTCCCCATTCCACCGCCGCCAGATTTGCCCACCATAGCGCCTGATCCGGCTCGCGGCGCAACGTCTGCTGATAGGCGGCCACCGCCTCGGCAGCCGCCTCGGTATCCCCCTGCCCTGCCGCCAGCCCCGCCGCGTAGGCGTATTCGGCGCGATAGAGCGCATTCCACGGCTGCGCGTCCGCCGCCGCGCGAAGGTCTGCCAGCGCCACGCGAAAGTCACCCGCCACGACGAGACTCAAGCCGCGCTCGTAGCGCGCCGAAGTGCGCGCGGCCAGCCAGCCGGTCGCTAGCAGTGCGATCCAGAACGCGCTCAGCACGGCGCGCGACGCTGCCCCCCGCCAGCGCGGCAGGGGGCGCTCAGGCCCAGCCGGAAAAATACCCGCCGCCAGCGCGATCAGCGCCGACAGGGTCAGTGAAGGAGCCATAAGCGGCATGTCCGCCAGCGAGTGCACCGCGATCGCGGTGATTGCGCCTGCGGCTGCCGCCGAGTTGAGTCGCGCCTGCCGGCTCCCGGCGCTGTTCAGGCTGTGTCGCAGCGCGTAAATAATCCAGGCGGCGGTCAGCGCCAGCGCAACCAGACCCAGCACCCCCAGCTCGGCGGCGACCGTCGCGACCAGGTTGTGCGCGTGCGCGTGCGGCTGCTCCGGCGGGATGGACTCTGCAGCGGAAAGCTCTCGCCCGAAGGTGAACAGGCCGATCCCGGTCCAGGGCCGCGCGGCGAAGCGATCCAGCGCCAGCGCGAGGTAGCCGAGGCGCGCCCCGGTCTCGCGCTGTGGAGACTGGAACGCCTGCGATGCCAGACTCGCGGCCACCAGCACCAGCGGGATGGCGGCGACGCCCGCCGCTGCCGCAAGCCAGCGCAAATGGCGGCGCGCGCCATCTGCACTCGGCCAGACGCTAAACCGCCGCAACCCGCGCGAAAATGCGAGCGCTCCAAAGACAGCCACGCCCGCCGCAGCGCCCAGCCACGCCCCCCGCGAATAGGTCAGGTATAGCGTGCCGAGGATCAGCGCGAGCCATCCGGCCATCAGAGCGCGTCCGGCCCGATCCGGGAGCGTGAGCAAGCGCGCCAGCCCAAACGGGAGCGCGATCGCCAGAAATGCGCCAAGCAGGTTGGGATTGCCCAGCGTGCCGACCGGTCGCGCCGGGTAGAACGGCACGCCGAGGTCGCGCGCCGCCCACCAACGCGGAAACCAGGGCAGCGCCTGCGCTAGCGCCCAGTAGATCAGCGGCAGGGCGGCGATCACCAGCAGGTCGGAGAATGCGGTGCTCGCGACGCCCCGCTGCCGCAGGTCGCCCAACACCAGCCACACCCCTGCGTAGAGCGCCATGTACCACAGCGCCAATAGCGAGCGACCGAAGGGATGGGCCAGGGTCGAAAGCGCGAACGGGACCGCCCAGACGGCGTAAAGCGGGCCGAAGGGCGCACCCGGCCGGGTCTGTTGCGGCGACCGCCACACCACGATGAGCCACGCGAGGATGACGGCGGTCAGGACGGACAGGCTGATGCGCTGCAAACGGCTGACGGTGACGCCGGTAAAGGTGCCGCCGATCAGCAGCGCGTACATCCCCACACTGTACGCTGCGCCACGCGCCAGCAGCGGACGGAACCTCGCGCGCCCCATTCCGGCGCTCACCGGCGCACCTCACTGCGCCCGGCGCGGGCGGTACTGGATCGCTTCGGCGATATGCGTCACCTCGATCGTGGCGCTGCCCGCCAGGTCCGCGATCGTGCGGCTCAGCTTCAGGATGCGGTGATAGGCGCGCGCGCTGAGCTGCATCTGGCGTAGCGTCATGTTGAGCAGTTGCTTGCCGGCCGGCTCCGGCTCGCAGAAGCGGCGGATATCGCTCGGCCCCATGTCGGCGTTCGATTGCAGGCGCGGCTCGTCCCGGAAGCGCACTCGCTGCCGCTCGCGCGCGGCCTCGACGCGGCTGCGCACAGCGGACGACGGCTCGCCGCGCCGCTCGTCGGTCAGCTTGTCGTAGTCAACACGCGGCACCTCGACATAGATGTCGATGCGGTCCAGCAGCGGGCCGGATAACCTTTGCTGATAGCGCCGCACGACCGACGGCGGGCAGGTGCACTCGCGCACCGGGTCGCCATAGAACCCACACGGGCACGGGTTCATCGCGCCGACTAGCATGAAGTTCGCCGGAAACGAGAGCGCCACTCGCGCCCGGCTGATCGTGACGACCTTGTCCTCCAGCGGCTGGCGCAGCACTTCCAGCGTATGGGTGCCGAACTCAAGCAGCTCGTCTAGAAAGAGCACCCCCCGGTGAGCGAGCGAGATTTCGCCGGGGCGCGGCCACGATCCACCGCCGACTAGACCGGCCTCGCTGACGGTGTGGTGCGGCGCGCGATAGGGACGCACGCGGATCAGTGGCGTGTCATGCGGGAGCAAATCAGCCACCGAGTAAATGCGTGTGACTTCGAGCGCCTCGTCCAGCGACATCGCCGGCAGGATTCCGGGGATCGCCCGCGCCAGCAACGTCTTGCCCGCGCCAGGAGGCCCGGTCATCAGCACGTTGTGACCCCCCGCGGCGGACACTTCCAGCGCGCGTTTGACGTGCTCCTGCCCCTTGATGTCGGCGAAGTCCGTCAGCCCGTCCAGCCCCGCTGGCACGCTGAGGTCAAGCGCCTGCCGGACGAAGGCAGGTATGGGCTGCAAGTCGTAGAGGTGCTCGACGAGCTGCCCCAGCGAGCGCACCGGGATGATCTCGATGTCGCGCACCAGCGCCGCCTGGCGCGCATCGTCCTCGGGCACATAGAGCCGCTCGCACCCTTCCTCGACGGCACGCAGCGCGATCGGCAAAATGCCGCTCACATGCCGGACGGTGCCGTCCAGCGACAACTCGCCGGCGAACACCGCGCCGGCGAGGCTTTCGAGCGGGACCTGGTCCGTTGCCGCCAGCACGCCGAGCGCCATCGGCAGATCGTAGGCGGGACCTTCCTTGCGGAGATCCGCCGGAGCGAGGTTGACGGTATAGCGTTTGTTCGGGAACTGTAGCCCGCTGTTACGGATCGCGGCGCGAACGCGCTCGCGGCTTTCCTGAACTGCTGCGTCGGGCAGCCCGACGACGGTGAAGGCGGGCATCCCGTAGGGGTTGAAGTCCACCTCGACCTGAACCAGATCGCCTTCCAGGCCGACGATGGCGCACGAAGTTACGGAAGCAAGCATTGAGGTTCCTGCCAGACAGAGCACCGGACGCAAGGCTGCGCTCACACAAAGCGCCCGCCACGCCCGTATCCTAGTCGAAATCTGGTTTGGGGGAAAGTGCGCCGGGGCCTGGATACAGCGCCCTGCCCCGGCGGTCAGGGGAGATCGGACGAGCGCGCCAGCACGTTGGCGTTGCGGAGATAGCGCTGGCGGGTGCCCAGCGTCGCCGCATACTCATCACCAGTCAGCGCGCCCCAGAAGTCATCCGGGGTGGCAAGCTGTCCCTGCATCTGGTTCGCGTAGCGTTGCAGCCAGCCGAAGAAAGCGAGATCGCCCAGGTCTTCGCGCAGCGACTGCATCATGCGCGCGCCCTGCAAGTAGATTGCGTTGATGTAGGCGCGCGGCGAATGGAAGTCGTAGACCGGCGAGTCTACAAACCCGCTCGGCTCATAGGCGCCGACGCGGAAATCCCACCACCACGCGACATGCTCCGGCAGGAATCGCTCGAAATACAGCAACTCGCTGTAGATCGCCAGCGCCTCGTCGAGATAAGGAGAATTCCCCTGATCGCTGCCGACGACCGAGTACCACCACTGATGCGCGACTTCGTGCGCCGTGATCAGCGTCAGCCAGTCATTCGGCACGCCCTGCCACGCGCGGAACCAGTCCTTGCTAACAAAAACCAGCCCGCTGAACTCCATCCCGTCCGGGAAATCGCCCTCGACCACGATCAGCCGTTCATGGCGGTAGGGCTGGTCGAACAGCTTCTCGAACAGCCCCAGCGCGTTCGTCGCGGTTTGGAGCGCATGCTGCGCGGCATCCGGGCTGCGCCCCGGCTCGGCGAACGTGTACAGCACGACTTCGGCACCGGAGGGCGCGGTCGCGCGCTGCACCTCGTAACGGTCGGAGAGCGAAATGGTCATCTCGCGCGCGCCGGTCAGCTCAAAGCGCCATTCGCCCTTGCCACCGCTCGCAGCACCAGGCGCTACCGCCGACAGCCCCTCCGGCATTCCCTTCACGCGCAGCGTCACATCGAAATCGGCCAGCGGCCGGGCGGCGTGCTCTCCGACCGTGTGCGGCAGCGGGCAGATCCAGCCACGCACCGGATCGTGGTGCGCGACCAGCGGGAGCCAGTTGCCCAGGTTCAACTGGCGGTCGCTGTAGCCGAGATACCCCAGGTGCCCGAAGCGGTATCCATCGGCAATCGGCGGCACTGCCAGGTCGTAGCTCAGGCGCAAGGTCAGCAGGCCCTCTGGCGCGAGCGGCTGCGGCAGCGACACGGTGAGCCGCGTGTCGTCGAGTGAGTAGGTATGCAGTTCAAGGCCCGCGCCCGCCTCAAGGCGCTTCAGCGCGAAACGATCTGGATCGCCATTGATGTCAACGCTGAAGACGATCTCGCGCAGCGGCGCTCCGGTCCTGTTGTGGAAGTCGATCCATTCCTCCACCGCTACGCGCCGCGCCGTCCAGTCGAGGTCAGCCTGCACGCGGTAGCGTAGCGCGGGCGCCGCGCCCGCCGCGTCCAGCGTTTCCTCTGGCGCTTCGGCATCCGGCCCCGGCAGGGCGGAAGGCGCGGGCGCGAGCTGGGAGCTGACCGGGAGTGGCGTCGGGAGCGCCAGCGATCGGGCCGGATCGGGCGTCTGCGAGACATGGGCTGGCGTGTGGCGCGCGACCGGCTCCGGTGCGCACGCGCTCGCCACCAAAAGAAACGCGCCGGCCAATAACCATAACAGAATCAGTCTAGGCGAACGCATGCACACCTCAGGCAACCAGTCGGGCCTGATGATACACGACCCCCGGTCAGAAGCCAACGCGCGAC
>DAOKYY010000102.1:0-1450 GCA_035325905.1 Aggregatilineaceae bacterium
CTGAGCGCCTGCGCGGGCACGCGCACCGCACGCCGATCCACCGCTCGCGCACGCTGGACGCCCTCGCCGGGGCCGAGATACTGCTCAAGTGCGAGAACTTCCAGCGCGGCGGGGCGTTCAAGTTTCGCGGCGCGTTCAACGCGATCAGCCTGCTCTCCGGCGAGCAGCGCGCGCGCGGCGTGATCACCTACTCGTCCGGCAACCACGCCCAGGCGATCGCGCTGGCGGGGCGGCTGCTCGGCGCGCAGACGACCGTCGTCATGCCGGACAACGCGCCCGCCATCAAGCGCGCCGCCACCGAGGGCTACGGCGCGCGCGTCGTGCCCTACGACCCTGCCACCGGCGACCGCCAGCAAATCGCGGAAGCCCTCGCCGCCGAGCGCGGCTACACGATCATTCCCCCGTATGACGACGCGAACATCGTCGCCGGGCAGGGCACCGCCGCGCTCGAACTGCTTCAGGACGCCGGGTCGCTCGATTGGCTGCTGGTGCCGTGTGGCGGCGGAGGATTGCTCAGCGGGTCGGCGATTGCGGCGAAGGGCCTCGCGCCGCAGTGCCGCGTGGTCGGGATCGAGCCAGAGCTTGCCGACGATGCTACACGCTCGTTCCACACGCGGACGCTGCACACCGTCCACAACCCGCCGACCCTCGCCGACGGGACGCGCACGCCCTCGCTCGGCGCGGTGACGTTCCCGCTGGTGCTCGAATATGTGGACGATATGCGGACGGTCAGCGAGGATGCGATTGTCGAGGCGGTGCGCTTCCTGTTTTACCGCGCGAAGCTGGTGGTCGAGCCATCGGGCGCGCTCGGCGTAGCGGCGCTGCTCAGCGGCGCGATCCAGGCGAGCGGGCGCGTCGGCGTGATCCTCTCCGGCGGCAACATCGACGGCCCGACGATGGCGCGCCTCCTGAGCGGCTGAGCGCGCCCGCCCAACGCCCCGACTTAATCCGCGACAATCTGGAGCGTCACGCTGGCCGGGTCGCCGCGCACGTCGTCGCGCCAGGGGACGACTTCGAGCGTGTGCGTGCCGGTGCTGTCCGGCTCGTAGGTGAAGTAGCCCTGGTAAAGCTGCTGCCCGCCGATCGGCGTGGACATAATCACGCGGTTTAGCCGCCGCAGCTCGACGCGCGTCAGGCCCTGCGTATCGCGCACGGTGTACTGAATCTCGACCGTATCGCCCAGGCTGACCTGCGTGTTATTGGGCGGCGACTGGATCGCGGCGCTGGGCCGGTAGAGCGGCGTGGGCGAGGCCGCCGGGACGGTCGGCGTCGCGGGCGGAGTCTCGTCGCCGCCGCCGAGCAAGCCGGTCGCCACGACGACGATCACGCCGAGCGCGACGATCACCGCCGCCGCGATCGCGATGCCCCACAGCCAGCGTCCGAGCCGCATCCCTTCCGGCTCCGGCTCGTACTCGTAGCCCGCGTAGGGCGGCGTATAGACCGGCGGCTG
>DAOKYY010000102.1:1550-11407 GCA_035325905.1 Aggregatilineaceae bacterium
GACCGGCGGCTGATACGTGGGCGGCGGCTGGACCGGCTGGGCTGGCGGCGGCGGGACATAGCGCGGCGGCGGGGCGATGGTCGGCGGCGCGGGAGCCGCCTGATCGGCGGGCATGGTCGGCGCCTCGTCGGGCGCGCCGGTCCCGGCCCCGTGCCGGATCATCTCCTCTTCCGCCATGCGATCTTCGAGCGCGTCCAGCTCGGCGGCGGTCGCGCCGCTGCGCCCGGCCTCGAACAGCGTCTGCTCCGGCAGGCGCGCGGGCTGCTGGATCGCTTGCTCCAATGCGGCGGCCAGCTCGCCCGCCGAGGCGTAGCGGTCCTCCGGGCGCTTGGCGAGCGCCTTATCGATCACCGGCTCGATGCTGAGCGGCAGATCGGGCTTGACGCTGTGCGGGCGCGGCGGCTCCATATCGAGGTGCTGGTACATCAGGCCATGCGGCGTCTCGGCGGCGAACGGCACCTGTCCAACCAGCATCTGGTACACAATCACGCCCAGCGCGTAAATGTCGGTCCGGCCATCGATCGGCTCAGCGCGCCACTGCTCCGGGGCCATGTAGGTCGGCGTGCCCATCACTGCCCCGGTCGCGGTCAGGCCGGTGGTCGGGCCGCCGCCGAGCATCTTGGCGATTCCGAAATCGGTCAGGTAGGCGTTGCCGAGGTTGTCGAGCAGGACGTTGGTCGGCTTGAGATCGCGGTGCACGATGCCGCGCAGGTGCGCGTAATCGAGCGCCGAGGCGATCTGCCGCGTCAGCTCGACCGCGCGCTTGACCGGCAGCGCCCCGCCGCGTAGCTCGTGCGCCAGGTTGCCGCCTTCCATCAGGCGCATCACCAGGTAGGTCATCTCGCCCTCGCGCCCGAAGTCAAAGACCGGCAGGATGTGCGGGTGCTGAAGCCGGGCGATGATGCGCGCCTCGCGCTCGAACCGCTCCGCGAACTCCGGCTCGGCGGCCAGCTCCGCGCTGATGATCTTGATGGCGACATCGCGGTCCATGCTGGGCTGGTGCGCGCGGTAGACGGTCGCCATCCCGCCCCTGCCGATCGGCTCCAGGATTTCATATGGACCCAACTGCTGGTTGGTGGGAAGCGTCATCTCAGACCGTACCCCGTGTGCGCCTTGTCCTACCCTGGTTTTAGGTCAAATATCGTCGCGCGCCAAGCGCACGCCCGCGCGCCTCAGTCCTTGCGGAAGATCAGGATATTCTGGTGGATGATGTTCGGCACATAGGCGCTCGGATAGCCATAGGGCCGGATGCGCGTCCCGGTGCTGTACCAGATTTTCTCGCCTTTGAAGCGCCAGCCGAGCGCGCGGTAGCGTTCCGCGACAATGGCCGAGGTGTGGATGTACTCGCCGCGCTGGTAGGCGTCGCGCAGGATCAGCGCGAGGTAGCGGCGCGGCCTGAGCACGCGCAGCATTTGCGCCCCGGCGCCGTCCAGCGCCTCGAAGAACGCTTCGAACGAGCCGCACTTGCTCAGGTCGCGCGGGTCGTCGCTGTACGGCACGTAGCTGCTGCGCCGGTTGGAGTAGCCATAGAGCGTGCTGGCCTCGTCGCCGGACATCGTCTGCTCCAGCTCCGGGCTGTAGGGCGGATCGGTCGCGATGAAGTCCACCGAGTGATCCGGGAAGGTCCGCAGCACCTCGCGGCAGTCGCCTTCGATGAACGGATGCGGCGTGAGTCCCTCTTGCGCGCAGACGGCGTGATACAGCGCGATCGAGGCCGGGTTCAGCTCGATGCTCACGGAGCGCCGTCCGGCCAGGTAAGCGCCGAGCGCCGTCCCGCCCGCCCCGCCGAACGGGTCCAGCACCAGCTCGCCACGCTTGCTGAAGAACTCGATCAGCTCCTGCATCAGCTGGGGCGGCTTGTTGCCCCCCTGGCGCTTGCGCAGCTCGTGGCCGAGAATCGACGGGTAGCTGGTGCGCATCACCGACTTGGTGAACCACAGCCACTCCGCGCCGGTCAGATCGTTGAGGCGGTTGCGCGGGTGCCGCCCGTCAGGATCGCCCCGCGAGCCGGGCGCAGCTTCGGCGGAGTCGCTTCCGGCGAAGGCTTCCTGGACGCGGCGCGCGCCGACGTGCGCGGCCAGCCGCTCCAGAAACGCGCCGGCGGCCAGGGCCGGCATGCTCTCGTCCAGCGAGACCGGGATGCCGAGATCGCGGCTCAGCGCCGCTTCGATCACACGCCGCATGTGGTCAACCAGCTCGTCTTCCACCCGGTTGATCATAAGCTGTCCTTCGCGCTGAGCCTCAGTTCCCTCGCCCGGCTCGATCATACACGATTCTGCGCTTTGCCGCGCAGGCGCGCGGAACCGCCTCTACTGCGCCGTGTAGCCGCCGTCAATGTATAGCTCCGCGCCGGTGACGAATTTCGCTTCATCCGAGGCCAGGTACAGCACGCCATACGCCACGTCGAGCGGCTCGCCGGGGTGGCCGATCGGGTGGATGCGGTTGCGCCCTTCCATGTACGCCTCGTAGCCCTCCGGCGCGTCGAGCGCCATGCCCTTGACCAGCTCGGTCATGATCGTGCCCGGATGCACCGAGTTGACGCGGATACCCTGCCGCGCGTAATAGATCGCGTCGGTCTTGGTCATCAGGCGCACCGCGCCCTTCGCGGCGTGGTAGGGCGGCACGTCCGCCGAGCCGATCGCGCCGTAGATCGACGAGAGGTTGACGATCGAGCCGCCGCCCTGCGCCAGCATGACCGGCACGACATGCTTGGTGCAGAAGAACGCGCCTTTGACATCGACCGCGAATACCGCGTCCCATTCTTCCTCGCTGATCTCGTGCGTCGGCTTGTCCACGCCGGACAGGCCCGCGTTGTTGACCAGGATGTCGATCCGCCCGAAACGCTCGACGATGGCCTTGACCGTCTCGCGCACGCTGGCCTCGCTCGCCACGTCCAGCCGCCAGAACGCCGCGCGTCCGCCGCTGGCCGCGATCTCGCCGGCGAGCGCCTGCCCTTCGCGCTCCAGAATATCGGTCACGGCGACCGTCGCGCCCTCGCGCGCGAACAGCTCGCACGTCGCCCGCCCGATGCCGAGCGCCCCGCCCGTGATCAGCGCCACTTTGTTCTCCAGCCGTCCCATATTCTCCAAACCCTCCACTTTGAGAAAAGACCCGCCTATGATAAATCACGTGCCCCGAAGTCGGACACCCCCGATTTTACGGCGCCGTGTTACCACGCGCTTGAGATTGCGCCGTTTATCACAAAACGCTCTATACTCAGGGTAGGTGAAGGACGCGCCAGCCGCGACGCTCACGCCAGGTCCGGCCGGCGAAACGCAAGGAGCGTGTGATGACTCAATCCCTCGAATCCTGCGCCCGCCCGCCGACGGCGGGACCGCTCGTCGCTCCAGACGAAGCCGGCGCAGGCGCTGTATCCCCGGTTCCTCAGGAGGAGAAACGTATGATCGCACGTGTAGGCAAAGCCGCCCCGGATTTTGAGACGACCGCCTTTCATCAGGGCGCCTTCAAGCTGGTGAGGCTCTCCGACTACGCCGGGAAGTGGGTGCTGCTGTGCTTCTACCCCGGCGACTTCACCTTTGTCTGACCGACCGAGCTGGCGGCAGTTGCCGTCCACTATGACGAGCTTCAGGCGCTTGGAGTTCATGTGCTCTCGGTCAGCACCGACAGTCATTTCACGCACAAAATCTGGCAGGAAGAAGAGCTTTCGAAGATGGTCGAAGGCGGCGTGCCGTTCCCGATGCTTTCTGACTCCGGCGGACGAATCGGGACGGTGTACGGCGTCTATGACGAGGCCGCCGGGGTAGACATTCGCGGGCGCTTCCTGATCGACCCGGACGGCGTAATCCAGGCGATGGAGGTCATGACGCCGCCAGTGGGCCGCAACATCACCGAGTTGATCCGGCAGGTCCAGGCGTTCCAGCACAACCGCGCGACGGGCGAGGTGCTGCCCGCCGGGTGGACGCCCGGCCAGCCGACGCTCAAGCCCGGCCCGGACCTGGTCGGCAAGGTTTGGCAGGTGTGGCAGCCGGTCAAAAACGGCGGCTGACCTGCTGCCGCAGGCAACGCACGCAAACGGGGCGGCTCTCGGTGAGCCGCCCCGCCCTTTTCGTCCCTCGATTGCGCGCTACTGGGTGCGCTGCAAGTGGTCCCCTTGCAGAATGAACCGCTGCACGTAGCGCGGCGGGCACGCGTCCCACAGCACGACGTACTCCTTGCCCTCGGCGTCTGGCCCGGCGATCACGACCAGCTCGCCCTGGATGTTGCGATACAGGCGCACGCGATCATACTGCGCGATCAGCACGCTGGCATCGGCGGGCGCGGGGGGTATGTCCGCATACGGCACCGCCAGCGCCGGGAAGCCCGATCCATCATTGCGGTCGCCCGCGCCCGGCGAGTTAATCCCCCAGACCACAATCTGCTCGTTCTCCGCGTCGCAGTAGACCGCCGCGTAAGCGTAGCGGTCAGGGTTGAGGCGTCCATCGCCCGGCGACCACTCGTCGCTGGCGGCGTCAGGCCGGGCGACGCACTCGCCGTTGTACACGAGCAGAGGCACCTCTTGCGAGCCGGAAGGAAACGGAGGCGAGGGAAAACCGGAGAAATCAATCTGCGAAGTATACTGAACCAAAAGCGACGTCCCCTCTGGCACCGCCGGGAAACTGAACGCATCCGATGTGAAACCAATTCCGTCCACGCTCTGCCCAACGGGGATCACCACGCGCGGCGCATGGTACAGAACTTCGGAAGTATCCAGGCGGGTCACAGTGGCGACAACCAGGAGCGCGTCGTCGGTTCCGTCGGCGTTCGTATCGAGATTGGCGACATCGGGCGTCACAATATCGCCGATAATGCCCTCAACCTGAAACGCATCGCAGTAAATCGTGGCCTGGTCGGCGTTCATGCAGCCAGCCAGCGCCGGAATTAGCCCCAGCGACAACAAAACGAATAATATTTTTGTGCGCGTCATGATTTCTCTCCCTGAACATCGATTGGCAGACCCTAGAAACAGTATAGGACAGCTCTGGCGCGCCAAATCCGAAAAATCCGTGAAGGTTTTCATGAGGCGAAAACAACGGACCCATCCCGCTTTTTCGTCAAACGCCCTATAATGGGGCCAATTCCATTTGTGTAGCGCCATTCCCCGGAAGGACCTGCCGTGCGCCGCCTGATCCCGTCCCGACTTCCGACGCACCCCGACCGCCGCTGGTGGCGGGCGACGCTGGCGATCAACGCGGGGATCGCGCTGATCGTCGCGGCGGCGATCCAGCTTCTGCCCGTCTCGCAGAGCAACCCGCCGGTCGTTCGCGAGCCGGTCTGGGACTCACCCGAAACGCGCGCTCTGGCCGTCCAGGCGTGCTACGACTGCCACAGCAACGAGACGCGCTGGCCCTGGTACGCGCGCATCGCGCCGATCTCGTGGGTGCTGGCCTATGATGTCAGCGAAGGCCGCGAGGCGCTCAATTTCTCGGACTGGGACCGGCACGCGATTGGGATCGACCCCGACGAGCCATTCGCGCCGAAGCCGCTGGCCGAGCGGATCGCGAACGAGATCCACAGCGGGGCGATGCCGCCCGGCACCTACCGCCTCGGCAACCCGGCGGCGCGGCTGACCGACGCCGAGAAAGAGGCGCTGATCAGCGGCTTGCAGCGCACCGTCGAGGCTAACCAGCATCCGCCAAACGACTGATGTACGGCGCGGCGTTCGCTCATATAATGGGGGCACGCGCCTCCCAACTCGCTCGTTGCGTGAGGGGCCGGCGCGCCGAGCCGGAGGAGAAAACATCCTTACGCGGAAAGGTGGCACGAGCTATGACGACAACGGTGGGCGGCGTCGAGGTCCTGCGCGAGAGCGACCGGCGCACCTTTGAATCCCTGCTGCAACCAGGTGAGCAGGTGTTGTTCTGCGTCCAGAACCAGAACCCGCGACCGGACTGGCAGCGGATGCAGACGGTCGAGCTGTCGCTGACGGAGCACGGGGCGCTGGTCGCGCTCGATTCGCGCCTGATCTTTTTGCACGTCTTTGGCGCGGCAAGCTGCCGCTACGACGAGATCACCGACCTGGATGTGTACCGGCACGAGCAGCGCCCGATCCCGTGCCTGTGGGTGACGACCCGCGAGCATCCGATGCCCTTCAGCGAGACGACGCTGACCTTTCTGTTCGATCAGGAGGCGCAGCAGGCGCACCCTTATCATTTCTTTATCGACCAAAAATCGTTCACGCTGGTCGAGCCGTATATTCAGCAGCTCAAGGGCCTGGTGCGCCGGGCGCACGCGCCGCAAGCGCCGGGCACGCTGCCCGAAGAAGACCTGGTGCTCAAGCTGGAGCGGCTGGCGCAGCTGCACCGGGACGGGCAGCTTAGCGACGCGGAGTTTGACGCGGCCAAGCGCAAGCTGCTCGGCGGCTAGCGCGCCCCAAACGGGAGTTCTGGATGGAGAGACTGTTGGAGGGCCGGCGGTGGCTGCTGCCGGCCCTTTTGGCGGCGCTGACCCTGATCCTGCTGCGACCGGCTCTGCTCCCGCTGACGCCCGGCGACGTGCCGAGCGGCAAGGACCTGGTCAACATGTTCTACCCGCTCAACCAGGCCACCGGCCAGATGATCCGCGCTGGCGATCTTCCGCTGTGGAACCCGCACCAGTTCATCGGGCATCCCCTCGCCGGTAATCCGCACGCCGCGCTGCTCTATCCCGGCACATGGTTCGTCTGGCTGGCGGACACGCAGCGCGGCATGGCGCTGATGCTGGCGCTGCACACCTGGCTCGGCGCGTGGGGCATGGCGCGGGTGGCGCGCGCGTTTGGCAGCAGCCAGAGTGGCGCCCTGCTGGCAGGGGTGATTTACGCCATGAGCGGCTGGGCCGGGGCGCGCTACTACGCCGGGCACTACAACCTGATGCTGGTCGCGGGCTGGGTGCCGTGGGGCATCGTCGCCTATCGCTTCGCGCTGGCGCGGCGCACACCGGTTGCGTTGCTGCCAGGGATCGGCGTGCTCGGCGCGGCGCTGCTGGCGGGCTATCCGCCGCTGCTGATCCAGCTTGCCTGGGCGTGGGTCGCGCTGTGGGGCTATCACGTCGCCACGACGCCGGACGGCGAGCGCCGCCGCGTCGCCTGGGGCGCGACCTGGCGGGCCGTGGCGATCGCGCTCGGCGCGTTGATTCTCGGCGCGGGTCTGGTGCTCCCGGCGGCGGAGCTAGGCCGCCTGTCCGTGCGCGAAGGCGCGGGGCTGGATTTCGCCAACCTGTACGCGCTGCCGCCCGCCAACCTGCTGACGCTGCTCGCGCCGGGGCTGTTCGGCAGCCCGCAGACCGGGCCGTATTTCTATTGGGGCGCAGACTTTGTCGAGGAGTACACGGCTTACGCCGGGCTGCTGCCGCTGCTGGCGATCCCGCTCGCCTTCCGCTGGGCGCGCCGCGAGAACGCGTACTTTCTCGCGCTGGTCGCCTTCGGCGTGGTGTACGCCGTTGGAATCGAGGGCGCGATCATGCCGGTCGTGGTGCAGTGGGTCCCTGGCGCGGCGTCGTTCCGCGTGCCGGCGCGCGCCCTGCTGCTGGTCGTGATCGGGCTGGCGGGGCTGACCGCGCTGCTGATCACCCACCTGCAACGCCAGCCGCTCGACGCCCGCGCCGCGCTGCTGCGCCCGGCGCTGCGCGTGTGGCTGCCCGGCGCGATCGCGCTGCTGTTCGCGCTGGCGATCGTCTTCTCCGGCTGGTACGCCGCCGCCAGCCACGTCGAGCCGATGCCGCTGCGCGCCTACCAGGTCGCCGGGGCGCTGGCGCTGGCGGGTGTCTTCGCGCTGGGCGCGTGGATCGCGCTCTGGCTGTGGACGCAGCCGGAGGTCACGGCAGGGCGTTGGGCGCTGGCGCTGACCGCCGCCTTCGTGATCCTCGACGCATGGCACGGCGCGCTGCCGCTGATCCAGGTCGGCCCCGCGCCCGAAGCGCCAATCTGGACCGGGGCGCGTAGCAACGTCCCGCTGGACGGCGCCGGGCGCGTGCTGGAGCGCCTGCCCTGGGGCGGGCCGCTCAACGGGGCGAGCGTGACCGGGCACCTGCACGTTCTCGGCTACGACCCGCTGGTGATCGCGTCGTTCGACAAACTCCAGCAACTCGGCGACGCCGACGACCCGAACAGCCGCCTGAACACGCTGCTCGGCGTGCGCTATGTGCTGGCGACCGGGCCGCTGGACGACGCCGCGAATTTCAAGCTGATCGGGATCGCGTACGACAGCTTTTACTACGAGCGGGCCGACCCCTTCCCCCGCGCCTGGATCGCGACCGAGGCCATCATCGAGCCGGACGACGACGCGGCGCTCGCGCTGCTGGCCGGCCCCGCGACCGACCTGCGCGCGACGGTCACGCTCGACCGGGCGCTCGATTGCCCGTCCGGCGGGGGAGAAGCGGAGATCGTCTCCTACGAGGCGAGCGCGGTGCAAATCAAGACCTCTGGCGCGGGCGGCGTGCTGGTGCTCAGCGACCAATACTACCCTGGCTGGCAGGCGGCGGTGGACGGCCAGCCGGTTGAGATCGCGCGGGCGGACACGGCTCTGCGCGCGGTGTGCGTCCCGCCCGGCGAGCACAGCGTCACATTCTCGTATCGCCCGCTGTCGTTCTACGCGGGGACAGCGATCTCGGCGGCGGGGTGGGCGCTATGGGCGCTGGCGAGCGTGATCGCGCTGCGTCGCTGGCGGCGCGGCACGTTGACAGCCGCCGCCCCCTCGTTATGATCGGGCGACCGCCTATCTGCCTGAGGACGCCGCTGATGACGCGCTATACCGAACTGCTCGCCGCCGCCCAGGCCGATCCGGCCGGCGCGGACTTTCACGCGCTGCGGATGGCCTACGCCCAGTCCACCCAATACCGCCCCTACACCCAGCAAAAAGGGTTGATCGCCGCGCTGGATGGCGCGCTGCGCGCCGCTGACCTGGACGCCGCGCTGGACGCCGCGACCGCGCTGCTGAATGCCAGCTATCTCGACATTGAGGCGCACATGGCGGCGGCTTACGTCTACACCCTGCGCGAGGACATCGAGCGCGCCGCCCATCACCAGGCGTTCGCCAATGGCCTGATCCGTGCCATTCTCGATACCGGGACGGGCCGCGACCCCGACGGCGCCTTCATCGTGCTCGACATCCCGGAAGAATACACCGTCATGCGCATCCTGGGGCTGGAGCCGTCCGGGCAGACGCTGGTCAATCACCAGGGCCAATGGCTCGACCGGATTGACGTGCGGCAGCGCGGGGCCGATCCCGGCGCGACGCCGCTCCAGATTTTCTTCAACGTCGATCTGCCGCGCGGCTGGCTGGGCCGCCGTATGGACACGCACCACGCCGCTGCACAAGGAGAGGACACGCCATGAATGCCGATATGCTGCGCGCGCTGTACGCCTATCACTTCTCGCTGCACCGCCGCGTGTGGGAATGCATCGATCATCTGACCGACGAGCAGTTTGTCGCGCCGGTTGAGTATTCCATCGGCTCGGTGCGCAACCATATGGTGCATCTCGCCAGCGTCGAGGAACGCTGGCTGGCGCGCATAGCCGGGTCGCCCGTCCCGGAGCGGCTGGTCTACGAGGATTATCCGACCCGCGCCGCCGCCCGCGCCCGGTGGGAAGAGGTCGAGGCGCATTTCAAGAGCTTTCTGGACGGCCTGAGCGACGACGACCTGAGCCGCACGATCACCTACACGATCACCCGGCGGGCGGAGCCGGTGAGCAACGCGCTGTGGGAGATTCTGCTCCATGTCGTCAACCACGGGACGGATCATCGCGCGCAAGTGCTGCCGATTCTGCACCGCGCCGGGGCGCCGACGCTGGAGCAAGATTACATGGTTTACCTGTGGGAGAAGAACGATTAGCGGTTAAGTGCTCTGTCGAAATGATCTGGCGAATGCGGCGGTTGGCAAGGCTG